>CALXMU010000005.1 GCA_944389555.1 uncultured Alphaproteobacteria bacterium | reverse complement strand
TGTCGGTTAATTGTTGGGTGAAATTAATTATATAATCAAACGAATTGGTTCGAAGTTCGTCAATAATGGCGAGCCAAAGATTTCCGCAGATTTCTGCGGATTTTTTATTGTCTGCTCTCTAACCTGCTCTACATTCACAATAAAACGACTATATACTTGACAATATATTTATTTGTACTATATTATTTACATGTTAAAAAAGCGGTCTATGTTTGACATTATCAAAAAGCAAAATGGTGAACGTTTCGCCAAAGCTATCCGTTCCTTCGACGGGGGCATTTTTGATATACCAAACATTGATGAAATTCTTAAATATGCCGACAAAAACCCAAAACCTATCATTAAATACCTATCTTCCTTAAAAGGAATACATATCGAAGACGATGGAATTAAAAGAGACCCTTTTGAATTGCTTTATCAAGCCGGTTATCATGCCCAATATGCGGATACATTAGAAAAGCAAAATAGTATAGAACCTTATTTCACACCGTCTGAACGTTTATGTACTTTCGACGACCCTACACGATATCAAAAATACTATATTATAAACGCAGTTAAACATAACGCCGCCGAATTAAACCGTACCAACTTTAAGCACCCTAAAAGAGAAGATGAATACGGAACTTCGGTTATATCCATTCAAATACTAAAAAAGGGCGGCGTTATATCTATTAAAAATCGATATAACCATTCCATAGATAATCCAGATAATACATACAACAGTAATCCGGATAATATAATATACGGCTTATCTGCTGCATTAAAAAACTACTTCAATGTAGACTTTTCTAGCCAGCAAGAACCTCTCGGAAAAAACTATGTCCTGATTAAAGACAAAATTCTTAAATATAATTATGAGATAAACAACGTTTACTACGGCAAAGACTTTATTGCATATGGAGACCAAATATATAGCATTGATAAACGTTCTCAGATAATAATGGATTATTTCATATTTGATTTTAAGCAGAAACAAATATTAAAAGACTTTAACGGTATAAACCTTACCTCAAATGATTGCTTTGCGGATATTTTTAATCAAGAAATTTCCGGTACGACAATTCAAATAAAACGCAATCCAAATAAAAGTCATACAATATTGGCCGACGGTTATCCAGTAGTAGAAATAAAAGACGGTACAATACGTTATTTAAGCTTGACCCAACCAACAAGCATTGGTGCCAACTTTTTATTACGTGATAAAACTCTTAGAAAAATAAATTTACCAAATGTAAAAGAAGTCGGTGATTGTTTCTTACGTGACGATAAAGTACTTTCAACGATTGAAATGCAAAAATGCGAAAAAGTCGGTCATCAGTTTTTATATCACGATACGATGATTAGAAAAATATATCTTCCAGAAGTAGTTGGTTTTGGCGACGAAGCCTTACATAGCGCAAAAAAATTAAGAGAATTATATTCTCCGAAATGTCAAAGTTTTGGTGATTGGGGACTTTACTATAATACAGACATTAAAGACTTACGTTTACCAGATTCTATAAAAGTCGGTCAAGGTTTCTTACATAATAACAAACAATTTTCTGCTCGATATAATCAGCAAAGAACAAATATCTTTATCCCGTATTACCTACAACAACGCATACGATAATAAAAACCGCCATTAAAGCGGTTTTTATTTACATAACTAACGAGCTTTTCCTTTAATAAGAGCCCCTTGATAAAAACCTTTCGGCATTTTACTGGCATCGGCAGAATGATACTTATCGCATAATCTAGCAATCTTTTCACCAGCCAGTTTAGCAGACCAGTCAGAGCCATAATAAACACGGATTTCTCCTTTAGGTGATCTGCCTAAACATACTTCATATGGTTTAATATCCGTACCTGTCGCAGGAAGACCTGTAATACGATAGCGTTCATTCGTTATACCTATATAATTCCTGATAACCTTATCTCCAATCATAGGGAAAAAGACCGTACTACAAAAACTAAATGGCAGAAAACTTATTCCACACTTTTCATCACACCCATCACAACGTTTTAACATATACATAAAGTCCCCTTTTATATCGTAAACTTAACCCTTATTTCTATTTAGTATTACACTTAAATTGCATATCATACAATGTTTTATATGCACCGCATTCGTGCTGCATCAGTTCTTCGTGCGTTCCTGCCTCTACGATTTCACCGTGGTTTACAACGACTATTTTAGACGCATTTCTAATTGTAGACAATCTATGAGCTATAACAAACACTGTCTTGTCTTTCATTAAGTTTTCTATTGCTTGCTGAACGACGGCCTCGGACTTATTATCAAGCGCCGAAGTCGCTTCGTCCAATATCAATATCGGAGAATTTTTCAAGAAGGCACGTGCAATCGCCACGCGCTGCTTCTGCCCACCAGATAGTAAAATACCACGTTCACCAATTTGAGTATCTAAACCTGCTTTCAAACTGCCAATGAAGTCATCTAAGCAGGCCATCTTAATCGCGTTATTTAACTGTTCTTCCGTTGCGTTTTCGTTACCCAACATAATATTTTCACGAATTGTACCTGCAAATAAGAAATTATCTTGGAATACCACGCCTATATTCTTACGTAAAGACTTCAAGGTAAAATCACGAATATCTGTACCATCTATTAAAATCGCCCCCCCTGTCGGGTCGTAAAACCGCGGCAATAAATTTACTAATGTGGTTTTACCGCCACCAGAATTACCTACCAAAGCGATAATTTGCCCCTGCTCTACAGTTAAATTTATATTCTTTAATATCGGCGTTCCACGATTATATTCAAAATTTAAGTCTTTGAATTCTATTATCTTATGAGTGTCCGGCATTTCTATCGCAGTTGGTTTATCTGAAATTGCAGGAACGCTGTCCATAATATCAAAAACGCGTTCAATTGCCATAAACGACATCAAAACAGAATTATAATTTGACCCTAAACTTTTCATTGGATTATAAAGCATTATCAAAGCCGTCAAAAACGATACGAAACCGCCACTTGTTATAATGTTATTCAATACCAAATAAGAACCAAACCATATTGCCGCACCAATACCAATAGATAATATTATGTGCATAACCGGCGTCAACCATCTGGTACGTTTTACCATTTTCATTTGTAACTTAAATACACCGTCCAAAATATTTTTAAATTTATTCTGCTGATATGTATCTAAGTTATACGCGGTAATCGTCTTATTCCCTGCATACGTTTCATTATATGCCGTCATTAAAGCAGACTCCCCCGCCAATGTACCATCATAAATTGATTGTATTTTCTTTTTTAACGTTGTCATAGGCAAGAACGCAACGACAAGAATTGTTACACAAACTATGGCTAGCTGCCAAGAATTATAAAAAAGAACGAAAATCAAAGACAACGCAGTAAATAATTTCTGAACAAAATTCTTCAGGTTCGTCAACAAACCAGAACACGCCGCGTCAGCGTTTTTATCAAACATCTGCAAAATATCGCCAGAATTTCTGCGGTTAAAGAAATTCGTTTCAAAGCATAACATTTTCTTATACAAATCTAACTTTAACAGATTTGTAATCTTTGCCCCTACCCATGTATTTAGGTAATTCGCGGCATATGTCAAAAGCCCCTGTAACGATGTAAACAAAACTATAACAAGTGGTATATACCATGCCGCCTGCATAGATTTATCTATCATAACTAAATCCATATAAGGCTTTAAAGACATAGCAATAACGCCCTCTAGCGCACCAATCGGCATTGCCAGCAATATAGACAACAACCCCTGGCGCCAATATGGTTTCACATACGGCCACATACGTTTGTAGTTATTTACAAACGCCATTCTTGCTAACTTACTAATATTATTTTCTTTTGACATGACGCAAACCTAAACTACATCCAATTTTCTTCTTTTGATATATTTGTATCATAAGTCTGCTTTACACCACCACCCATGATATTTTCCTTTATCCATTTACCTATTTTACGTTTTGTCTGGGCCCCTAAAACGCCGTCTATTTTTATCTCTCTTACCGCCATACTCAACTTTCTTGTATCTGGCGGCGGACTATACGTTCCAGCGGGAACAAAACGCAAAGTCAATGTATTATCCGTTATTATTCCATTCGGGATATCTATACTAAAAGGTCCATCGTGCCCAACGCGCAAAACTCCGATTTTTACATCATTCGCAAATATTGTAAACTCTTGATAGGTTGCCGTATCCGGTGGATAAACCCCGAACGCATCCAATCGTAAGCGCAAGTCACTTCCAACACTATCTGGAATATATAAACGCATAACAGTTGAGTTACCGACCGCACACCTATGCTCTGGTTCTTGCCCACCCCACCCATCAGACGTTTTTACGAAGTCAGAACTATTACCTGTTTCAGAAAAATCAATCGTATTACCTAATATATAAGGTTTGAAAGTTTTTGTATCAACACTTGTATTTTCTATGTCATTTTTAAGCTTAATATTATATGAAATAGTATATACTCCCCACCCAACCAATATGGCCGCAAGTAAACCACCAATAATCAAATAAGACTTATAAAGCTTACCCATAAAAAATCCTTTTATAAACTTGTCAGAAATTTCAAGTCTGGCGAACACAACAAACCTACAGATTTATCACTGGTATAAATTTTTTCATTAAATATAATCCCTTTCTTAACCAGTTTTGTCTTTAACAAATTCCACGTATCTTGTTCGCCTTCCCTGTTCACATCATCTAGCATTATAACAAAAGACTGGGCCAGATTGTCAACAACATCCAACAATTCCGGTCTGGAGTAACGAGGACTACCTAATGGCCCGTCAACTATTATAAAATCAAACTTTTTACCTTTTATAACGTTATCAAAACCAACGTAAGTTCTAGATTCATATGGTTTAACCACTTCTACCATTTCTAGTCCTAGCAAATGGATATATTTATCCGCAATAGGAAAACTTTTCTTAAAGAAACTCGCCCAATCCTTACTATCTTCACAAATGGTAAGCTGCCCACCATTTGCCTCAACGTATTGAGCGGTTAATTTAGAAGATTGCCCTAAACCACATTCTAGTATATTTTTGGGTCTAAACTCATTTAATACTCTATATAAAACATATAATACTATATAAGAAACAGCCCAACGCCCAGGCGATACCGCCTTGTCTTTTAACCATGAACTGCTTATTATCGTATCGTGATAAATATTCGCCCAATATGGTTCTGAGTTAATTGTCGCAATAACTCTCTGTTTTTTTTCTATTTTTTCTGGCAAGTCATCAATTTTATTAGTTATATTGTCTTTAATATCAGTTATAACAACATCCATATACTCTATAATCGTTCTTAATTCATAAGTCTTTTTCAAAAACTCTTCTTTAATATTATTGTTAACTGCGTCAACCGAACCAGACATTTGAATGTTTTCTTGTACAAGCTCATCAGCCAAGCCCGCGATAGCATTTAATTTCTCAGATAACTCTTTTATTTGTTCTTTTTGTAATTTTCTAAAATCAACCTGTTCTGAATTTAATACATCAAATTGCAAATTTATATCAGATATATTACGTTTCAAATCAGTAAGATTACTTTCTAAAGCCCTAACTAAACTTTCATTCAAGGCATCTATATTTGACTTTAACACCGTAATGTTTTGTGAAATAGATGTATTAAGTTCTTTTTCTGTATCAGAAGATGTACTTTGTATCATTTCATGTAAATGATTATTTAGATTATCCACATCATTTCTTAACGCAATAATTACGTTCTGCGATGAATCATTCATTGCTTTTGCTAAGTTATCTTTTACATCAGAAGTAGTATCTTTCAATACAGATTTTATATCTGCATTTAATTCCAATACCTCACTCCGCAATAATTGTGATAGATTTGCATTCAACGCATCAACTTGCTTATTTAAGGCACTAATAACACCTTCCTGCGTCTTTTTGTTTGCTCTTGTTAAATAAGCATTTAATTCTAAGGAATTATTCTTCAACGCCCTATTTATATCTGTACTGATATCTTTACTATTCTTTTTTAAGGCTTTATTCATATCTGTATTCAACCAGAGTGTTTTTTCCTTTAATAATTGTGTCAAAGAAATTTTCAATGCCTCTAAACTTTTCCTTAAATCGTCCGTAGACAGCTTCGTACGCTGTATTACAAGATTGTCTAACCCCGACGCATTATCTTTCATCAATGCTTTTAATTCGTCATTTGAGTCTTTAATTTCATTCTGCAGTGATACTTTTATATCTGCATTTCCTTCTGATACTTCTTTTTTTAATAATTGAGAAAAACTTTCGCTCAAATCATCAATATTATGCCGCAAAATATCAATAATATTTTCTGATATCTTCTTATTATCGCTTATTAAAGCGTTATGCAATACCGATATATTATTTTTTAGTTCAGTGACCTGCGCGGTAAAAATTTTATTCAAATCATTTTTAGCCGATACAATATCTGAAGATAATTTTGCGGTATATTGTTTCAAAACATTTTCTAGCACATTTTTCGTTTCGACCAAGTTTTTTTCGACATGTTCTATTTTAGATACTTCTTTTCTTAATTCTTCACGCACATCATTACGTACAGTCTGAACAGCCCCCATTAGTTCTGCATGTTTATCATGTACATAAAAATTCAATCCGCAGAAACTAATTTTTTTTTTGTAACTTTCTGGTATTTCTTCATTCTTTAGGTGCAATTTTGAACAAATACTTATCCATAAATCTTCCTTACCTATCCAGAATAAAGCGTTTTTATTAGGGTCGCTACCAGCAGAATTTACGTCATAAGCCGTAACTTCATAAAGTTTTATATTATCGGATATCTTATATAATTTTATAGAATCTTCTGTATCACTATGTCTTACGTTTATAAATGTTAAATTATGAATATTTGGAAACGTTTGTGTAACTATTTTTAAGAAATTTATAATTTCTGGCACATCTTCCAAACGATTGGCCACGAAACACACGGCTTTTTTTGTTCGCAGTAAATTTAACATTCTTTGTTGTCTTTCAACGAAAATGCTACGAAACTCCGGTAAATATTCTTCAACAGAAACCGATTTAGGGAAATGGTGTAAACTTATCATCCCCATATTTGCATCGGTAACCGCCCTAAATTTAGTATTTTCAGAATTTTTTTCATAATTATCCTTAAACCACTCTTCAACAGAATAATTAAAAGCCCGAGAAACAACGTTTAATGGATAACTCATCATCCAATCAAAAGGTAACGCAACCTTACGCAAACCGTTCTCTCGTAACCAATACGCAGGTCGACACGCATTACCAATTGGAATAAATATATCTGCATCGATAGAAGGTAGCTCTTTTACCACAGTAAAATGTATTTTTTCCGTATCCGACAAATTTATATTAGGAAGTAACGAAGAAATATTTTTTATAATGTATGAAGATTTAGGATTTAACTTTAAAATCAAATCCTGTAAATCTGATCTTGTATATTTATGAGGGTGTACATTTATAAGTACATCTACTTTTTGCCCATTTTTTACAGGCATTTCATAAACAAATGGTATATCATGCCAAATGGCCATTGGTTCTTTTAATAATTCTTTACCGTCTATTTTTATTGAAGTATAATCAACATACACAGTAAGACGTTTCCCATCATACCTTTTATCTGCCGCCTTAAAAGCCAGTCGTAAAACGCCGTCTCCAACAGCTGTTATATTTATGTGCAGTTCTGTTTCATTACTTTCAAGTACTGCACCCTGTCCCTGTGCGTTTTTCATCCACAATGGCTTAGATATTCTAGTATTTGGGGCAACAACATCAATATTATTACTTTCAGCCCCGTTATTCTTTACATCCAAACGAATTGCCAATAATTGTTTTTCAATATTCTTAATTGTGATGTTTTTATATTCTTTTTTCGCACCCTTTAATTTATATAAATAATACGGGAATAATAAATATGACTTTAATCTACTCTTTTTCGGTAATTTATAATATTCGCCTGTATCAATATCATACGCCAATTTCGGTAACTTTATTTTCCTCGCAAGAGCCGCCTCAAAAGATTTTGGCGTTATATCTTCGGTACCAGACGAAGAAGTAAATGTCATCTCACCAAAGTAAAGTTTACCGTTTATAATATAAAAATCAACGCGAACATATTGAAATTCTTTACTTAAAACTTTCGCCAACTCTATCATTTCTGCCAGACATTTCGGCTTTTCTGGTGACTTAAACGTGTTGTACCTTGAATTTACCTTACAATTTAACTGATTCCAATTGATATCATATAAGTTTCTTTTATGATCAACAAATCTATCACTGTCTATCCAAATAAATTCTGGTTGACCGTTAAAACATGATATTTTGTAATCGCGTAATTCACCGCTTTCATCCTCCATATATTTCTCAATAATAATTTTCGGTGGAATATCACGATATTGAAGCTCATAACCCCATCTAAACGCAAAATTCTCTGACATCCATTTGTCTAATTTTGCTTTTACTTCTGCCAAATCTAATTGTGATTTGTCCTTTACAATAATATTATACGCACAACCATGATTACACTTTATAACAAACCTATCCGGTAATTTTGAAAAATCAATATCTTCAAATTTATCATAAACACCCAACAATGGGATTAAATATTCTTCCCCGATTTTTTCCTTTACCCAATCACGAACCAAAAACTTATCCGCCAATCTAGTTTTTATCGGCGTAGAAGCATATAACTTTAACCACTGAATCTTTTCGTTGAAACGTTTGGGATTATCCAAATTCAGATAATGCCCAGTAACCCGTTTATACCAATCACATAATTGATCTTTATACTTATTCCTAAGGGCTTTTTTCGTTTCTTTTAATGCTTGTTCATTTTCTTTTTGATCTTCGTTAAATATTTTTTCAACGTCTTTATAATTTGCCATTATGTTATTCAAATGGGTAAAAAATACGCTATGCCCACCCGCATCATTTATTTTATACAAACTTTCTTCTTGGCTGCCTGGTACATATTGCAGTTTATATAAGTTATTGTCTACAACCGCAACCTTAAAACCATTTCTAATTGCCTGTATCCAAAACCATATATCATCACTTGTCGGCGCCAATTTCATAAACGCATCTTCATCCATAACATCAGGATGCAAAGACTTCGGCGGGTACAAAGACCCTGCACCACCAGTCAATTTATTAAACGCGTTACCAAATTTTAATTCTTGCTTATAATCACCATTTTCATTTAAGTATAACGATCTATCTAGAATATGCATTTTACCGCTGCTTCTATATAGTCTTGTTATACGGTGACTCCATATTTTAGTTTTGTCTTTCAAATATGCTGAATATAATAGCGATAACCAGTTATTCTTGAATATCAAATCGTCATCTGCCGTAACAATTATAGCATCAGGGTACTTTTTTAACGCAGGTATCAATTTTTTATATGACCTTATATCATGATACCAATCTATCGTTAACCCCTTTTCCCTTAGATCTAATAATTCCTGTGGTAAATCTGCTTCTTTATTTGGAAATTGTTCTGGCGCAAGCCATAAAATAACCCTGTCTGCTTTCATAGTCTGATTCAACAAACTTTCAATCGTTTGATTGACAGTACCTATACGTGCCGGGAAAGACGTCAAAGATATTATAACCTCTGGTTCTTCTAGGCGATTTAATTTATCTATCAAATGCTTCGGCAGCTGCTCTTTATCAGAACCAGTTATGTTAAATTCCGGAACGATTCTTTCTTTTATAAAATTACGAACCGTGGTACGCATAGCGTCTGTATGTTCCATCGTCCAGAAAGAAGAAGATACCAACGTTCTTAAAAAAGAACTTTTATATTCATCATACAAATTTTTATTATTTAAAGTACGATAAACCCCTTTATACGCTTCATAAAAATTAAATGGATTTTTATCGCGATTGTTCTTTAATGAATCTTTTCTATTATGGCGATAATAAACAAAAGGTTTATAAAATAGCGCTATTTTATCTGAACACGCCAAAGCAACCAAAGAAAAATAAACATCATTTGACGCGGTCAAAGATTGAAAACGTATTTGATTTTTATCTATCAAGTCTTTTCTTATCAGCTTGTTCCACGGCATTGGATTACATATGGTAAATATTCTATCGGTCACATCTTTTACAGATATAACCCCATACCCTTCTTCATTTACAGGGCACTCAAAATTAATTCCGCCTGTTCTTTCTATCTCTTTTGTATCATTGTTATAGGTATGGTATTGATAAAATACTAAATCAACATTTTCTTTTTCGGCAATTTTATAGTTCTCTTCTAGTAATGTGGGTTCAAAAAAGTCATCACTATCCAAGAAAGACAAATATTTACCTTTGGCAACCGCCAAACCTGCATTGCGTGCAACACCCGCATGTAAATTTTTCTGAACGATTACAGTAATTCTGTTGTCCTTACTTGCATATTCTTTCAATATTTCTACAGAATTATCCGTACTACCGTCATCTACGCAAATAATTTCTATTTCTTTCAGGGTTTGTTTAATAACGCTATCCAAGCATTCTGGCAAATATTCTGCAACATTATATACAGGAATTATCACGCTAACCTTAGGCGTATAGTTTATATTATTTTTAACTATAACCGTAGCCTGAGTATCGGTTTCACCTTCGGCATTTTTTACTTTTATTATATTTTGTACCGCCGCCGTCTTTTTGGAAACATTAGATTTATATAATATCTTTTTTTTATTTTTCTTTGCCATGATACAAACCCGCTTGTTTTTATTTTTGCATACTTTTCATCTCGGACTTTAAATTCTCGTAATCTTCTCTTACTTTTATCGGGTAATCAAGAATATTACTCAATTTTTCTATAAAACTTGTCCCGTATTTTTTCGGGAATAAAAGTTCCTCTCCGGAAAGCGTTTTTACATACCGCCCCTCGTTTCTACCGTGATTTATATAATGTAATAAGGGACACGTCTGTGCGGCGGCAACATCCGGATAAGATTGTAAATAAGCATCATTATCAAATTTTTGAGAAGGGTTATAACCATCTTTCCAGCCCTGTTCCAAATAATGCTCAATTGGATCTTTCTTTGTTTGTGCTACTTCGGGATACTTGGTTAAATACCACTTTTCATCAAACAACTGTGAAGACTTTATTAAATCCCTTATATAAAACCTTTCGTATTCTTCAGCACTTATTAAACCTAAATGCTTTTTTAATCGTAGCAAAGACATTTTTCCTACCTTTTTACCATGTTGTTTTCGTATACGATGTTTTTTCATTATAATTTTAGAAGCCTTATCAAAATCCTCCGCACTAGAAATTCTTGGGAAGTCATTCATATCATTATAAAGTAAAACGCATTTGTCTATAAAAATCGGTTGCTCATGTTTCGTATATGTAAGAATTAAATCAAAATCTACTAATCTTTTAAGATTTTCGTCAAAACCACCGTATTTCAAATATAAAGACCGCTCATGCACAAACACACCTAAGTCTATGTAATTACCTAAAAATAACTTATTCCTATCAAATTCCGGCACACCAAAAATTTTACCTGTGCTTTTCTTTTTTAATTTGGCGTAAAAACATTTTTTATTAGGATTTTCTTTTATTCCCACAGCAAATTCATATAAAAAACTCTTATCCCATATATTATCGGTATCGCAATAAGCAATCCAATCGTACTTTGCCTGCTTTAGCCCCTCATTTCTTGCGAAGCACACCCCCATATGTTGCGCAAAGTTTACATACCTTAACTTTTTAGATTTTAACTCGTCCTGATATAAATTTTGTATCATTCGACCTGTTCCGTCATCAGAACCATCATCCACAACTATAAGCTCAAAATCCTGGAAAGTCTGACTTAAAACACTATCAATCGCATCACAAATGCAATGCTTGCGATTATAAGTCGGCATTATTACTGAAAATCTGATATTACCAGCCAACTTATTTCCTTCTAAACACCTTAATCAATGGAACATAATCTAACAAATATGCTCGGTAACAAGTTACACCACCAGTATCGTGCCGTTGACGGTAAATTGTCAGCAAGGGGATTCCCCAAAGAGTCAACCGATACCACTTTTCATACTTAGGTTTTTCAAATTGAGTTACAGCCAACGGAACCAGACTGATACCCGTACGAACAGCATTACGATAAATCTGATCTACAAAAACCTCTGTAGTATACGGGTACAAATATTGCATTCCATGTAAATTTACTAACCCTTGTTTTTTTATGAATGGCAGTCCAAGCTTTAGCATCTCCAAAGGTTCATCATATACACGATGTTGCGGTTCACCTTTTTCACCGCTTATATACGTAGACATTTTGTAACCATGACGTAATACTTCTTGCGACAAACCAACTTCATATTTCAAAACAATCAATTGTTTATCCGTTTGCGCACTTACAGAATTCATAAAATTCTTTATAAACTCAGAATCAGCAACTTTCCTACTTAATCCGACAAACCAAGATTGAACCTGACGAGGAGTAAATTTATTGGTAAAATCAATCATACCAGTTAAATCAACGCCTCTTGATTCTAAGTCTTCCAACACACTTCTTATATCAAACAACGGGCCATAAACGCTGTCATTTACCAAATAAACCCAATCATACTTATTTAATAATCTTTTTTTATTGGCCCATTGATAGCAACGTTTATAAGACCCGAAATCGTACTCACCGTGACGTTCTGCCGAATAATATAAAATATTTGGAATTTCTTTTAATTTGTTTAATTCGGATTTTTCGGCGAAATTATCCATTACAAACGCAACATCGCCGTAATCCGATAAACAACGTAAGTAATGTAGCAAAGTATCATCTATGATACCTTCTTTATCATATGCAGCGAATAAAAACAGTCGCTTTACACTCATAATAAATCCATTATTTGTTCGTTTACTTTCTGAGCAGAGAACCGAGACAATGATTCTGTTGCCCTTTTCACAAATTTATTCGTATCAATACGTTTTTGATAAATATCCGTCATTATGTTAGATAACTGATTTATGTCCCCAACATCAAACAATATACCAGCTTCCCCATTCAACAGTATTTCACGAGGACCATATTGACAATCCGCAGAAACACATAAAGTTTCTAATGCCATAGATTCTAATAGTACCGTAGGCAATCCTTCAATTTTAGAAGATAAAATATTTGCTAATGCATTTTTCATATACCCAAACGGATTTTTCAAAACCCCAGTAAAAACAACATTTTCCGCACATTTTAACGTCGAAACAAACTTTCTTACCTCTCGCTCTTTTGGTCCGCCCCCTATTATTACTAATTTAACGTCAGGGCATGAGTTATGTAAATAAAATTGCTCAAAAGCCAAAATCAAAGTTCTTAAATCTTTCTGCACGTTTTCCAACCTAGATACATGACAGAAATATTCACCAGGCATACTATTGCCTTTAATGGCTAGGTCAACAACTTCTTCTTTTTCTATCGGATTATAAATTCGCGTAACCCTATCCGATAAATACGGGAAAAGATTCTTAAAATCCGTGACAAAATCGTCTGTCAGACCAACTATTTTATCATAAAAGTCTAAATGTTTATCAACGCCTATATCATGCAAATATCCGACAGTACCGTGTACCCAAGCTATTTTCTGCTTATCAATACATTTCAATTCTTTAAAAAACGAGCAATTTTTATAGTCTATGAATAAATCTATATCGGAAAACTTATTCTTTAAATTTCGGCGCTTTAGCTTTTTATAAAGACTAAAAGTAAGTTTTCTTAACTGCTTTAACGGGAAAAAGTTAGTGTATTTGGCAATTCCTTCAAACCAATTCTGCATCGGGTAACAAACGAAAACTTCTACCCCATGCTTTTGTAACCAATCTTTATATAACGGTTCTGTTATTCTGGCATGCGTTATTATACAGACATCTATATCTTTATACGCAGGACAACTGGTAATACTTTTCAGCATACCGTCCAATGTTCTGATAAAAACGGTTTCCACACCCCCTATAATCATATCAGGTATGCAAAACGCTATTTTCATAATTGCTCCTTTAATCAGGAAATTCTATTTCCTGAGTTTTCAAGACTGTTCAAGATTCTTGACCAGGGACAATCCGACGGTCAATAGTTTGCAACAAAAAATTTCTTAAATCCAGTAATATTTATATTTAATACACTTTTTAATAATAATCAATATAAACAATTTTATTGTCTGTATTTTTTAGATATTTTTCGTTTTTTTATCTTCTACGCTAAAAAAACGCCCCGTACGTTTATGCTGATAAGCAATATTCATACAGGGCACATGACATGAAAACTCAGAATATTTTATTTAACGATCTTCATTACGTTCTGGTCGATCTATTATTAACCATATCAACCACACCAGCGCCGCTATACCAATTATGCTGTACACGATACTGCTGGCAATGGTTGCTGGTCCAAAAATAAATGCAACCAAGTCAAAACCAAAGATACCTATCAGACCCCAGTTCAAGGCCCCAATAATAGTCAATGGAATCAACACAAATGTTGTCAATCCTCTCATCTCTTTTTTCTCCTTTTAAAGATTGTTATGTCTTTATCAAGACAGAACCATTATAAACTCTTTATGAACCCGTTTCAATCGCAATACAATGTTTAGGAAAAGGTTCTTATTCAAGAAAACCAAGGATTTTACAAACATACACTGTAACGAATTGCCGAATCCACATCATCATTTTATAAGTTCTTTTATCGCATAGTTAGCCATAAACAAACCGAACGTACCAGTTACAGTCACAACAGAACCGAACACGCGCCCCTTCAACACCTTCTCGTCTGGTATTTCTGTAGAATACACCACATCAAAATCCGCCAATTTATTCTCACGAACTAATTTTCGTATTTTTGCCGCCAACGGACAAACCGACGTTTTAGAAACTTTCGCAATTTTAATTTGTGTAGGATCTGTTTTCCTGGCCGCCCCCATACTGGATATAAAAGGAATATCGCGTTCGGTACACCATTTATATAAAGCCACTTTTGATGGAACCGTATCAATTGCATCAATTACAAAGTCCGGTACAAAATCTAATTCCACATTTTCGTCAAAGAACAAATTCAATGCGACAGTATGTATATTTGGATTTATATCAGAAATACGTTCTGCAGCAGCCTTAACTTTCAGGCGCCCGAGCGTAGAATTTAACGCGAAAATCTGTCTATTGATATTTGACTCTTCTATTTTATCAAAGTCTATTATTATTAAATTACCAATTCCTGCACGCGCCAAAGCCTCAATCGCGAACGAACCAACCGCACCACAACCGACGACCATAACCGTTGATTCCCGAAGTTTTTCAATGGCCTTATCGCCAAATAATAAAAGCGTTCTGTTTAATCTATCCATTTTTTAATATATCCAATGTATTTTTATAAATTTTATCGGTAATTTTTTCTGGCGCAATCCCTTTTATTTCTCCGATGCGCTTTATAATATCTATTATAATTTCAGGTTTTTTATCATCACTTTCTGCCAATATTTTCCCTATCGGCGAATACTTAACAGTTTCTGCCAAGCGCGCTCTTCGCCCGTCCAAAATCATAGATGAAAACGAAAATAACACATTATAATCTCGCAATAATTGATTTTGTATTTCGACAGAACCTGTAAAACTATGAAAAATCATAGTCTTCGGTAGACGTTCTTTGTGCAACTTTAATATACGTAGCATAATATCCCAAGAGCCCACGCAATGAATATGAGCAACACGATTTAATTTATGAGCCATATCCAGTTGCTTAATAAAAACTTGCTCTTGTAACTCTATGTTGGGATGCAGTTTATCTAAACCTATCTCACCTACCATTAAATCTGGATTCTGACGCAAAATTGAATGCATTTTAAGTTCCCAACCATCTGACAATAAATTTACATGCCACGGATGTACGCCTATGCACCCATAAATATTTTCATATCTATGTATCAAATTTAAAACGGAATTCCAATCATTTGGTTCTGTTGCATTACAAATAAAACCGTAAATGCCCGCCGACATTGCCTTAGGTAATTCGGCAGATATATCTTCAATATTTTGCAAATGACAATGTGCATCAATATATTTTAGCATATATAAACCATAAATCCTTTTTAACCCTTTGCCAAGAAAATATTATATTGAAAATATTATAAAAAAGATGTATTAAAACCTATACAGAAAGAAAAGGATATATCATGCATATAGCAGTAATTGGTTCTGGTTATGTTGGGCTTCCAACCGCATGCGGTCTAGCAAGTTTTGGTAATGATGTTGTGTGTATAGATAATAACCCCGAAAAACTGAAAGTTCTACAATCTGGGACAATTCCTTTATACGAAGATGGATTGCAAGAATTATATGAAAAAATAAAATCAAATTTAACTTTTACCGGTGATATGTCGGTTATAAAAGATGCGGAACTAATCATTCTTGCCGTTGGTACCCCTATGTCAGATGATGGTTCGGCGAACTTAGAATACATTTATCAAGCAACGCAAGACATAAAACCCTACTTAAAAAGCGGTACTATTGTAGCAACAAAATCTACGGTTCCGATTGGAACGAATGATGAAATAGAACGCATAATAAACAGAACAGATGTAACCGTTGTATCAATGCCAGAATTTTTACGTGAAGGATATGCTTTACAAGACTTCTTTAATCCAGATAGAATCATAATCGGCACAGACAACGTTGATGCTTATAATAAAATAAAAGCATTATATTCTCCGCACATACCCGCTGAAAAGATAATACGCACGAACAGGCATTCTGCTGAACTAATTAAATACGCTTCGAACGCATTTCTTGCAACAAAGATTCACTTTATAAATGAGATATCTGACTTATGTGAACAAATTGATGCAGATGTTGCCGACGTTGCGGCAGGTATGGGTTTAGATTCTAGAATTGGTCGCAAGTTCTTAAATGCGGGCATAGGCTATGGCGGCAGTTGTTTTCCGAAAGACACAAATGCGCTTGAATATATGGCAAAACAACACGGTGTAAACTTAGGATTGGTTTCCAGCACAATAAAAGGCAATCACGACCGCAGATTTAATATTGCTAATCGTATAAATAAGTATATATCTGAAATAGGTTCGGATGCGCGCGTTGCTGTACTTGGTTTAGCGTTTAAGAATGGTACGGATGACATCAGATACAGTCCTGCAATCGACATTATAAAAAACATTTGCCATACTCCTATTTACGTCTACGATCCACGTGCGATGGCTAATTCCAAGAAAGAATTGAAAGAAAATGTTATATTTACAGAAACATTTGCCGATTGCATAAAAGATGCGGACATAATAGTTATTCTTACAGAATGGCCAGATTTTAAGGAACTAGAAAACGTTGAGTTTAATAAAAAAACGCTTATTTTGGATTATAGAAATATTCTTGAAGAATCAAAGATGCGTAAGAAGGCGAACGTTGAATATAAAAGGATTGGGCAAAAACTATGAAAGCATGAAAAAATATAAAACTAGTGTATTTTTTCTTGATTTTTTATTTTTTATATGTCAGAATTGAGCCCGAACTTTGGAAAAAGAACAGAAAAGTTCTTTCTTCCAGTTCCGTTTTGGGGACATAGCTCAGTTGGTAGAGCAAATGACTTTTAATCATTGGGTCCAGGGTTCGAGTCCCTGTGTCCCCACCAAGATAAACCGCAGATAACTGCGGTTTCTTTTTTTAACGGACATTTACAGGGCGATTTATTAGAGTGTTTCTATAATATCGCCACCCATCTAATGGCCAATGCATGTTCTAGCAAGTGCATACGGAATAACAAAATCTGCCATATTTTTAGCCTATATTGCTACGCTGCCAAGTTATAATCTGCTACCTTTTGATTAAACATTGCTAGTTTTATATTATCAAATTCCCGTTGTTTGTTCTTTGCGCTACCTAATGACCAAGAATAGAATTTTCCAAGATGCAAATTACGCCCTGTTTCCAACATATCCCAAAATACAACAAGTTCTTTATACCTGTCTAAATGTTCCTGGTCCCAGTTATTTACTGTGTTTTCAAGTTTGGTCTTATGTTCTCGTGATTCATTCAACGCTTTTGTTGCGTTATCAAAATCATTTATATGCTGCTCTATATAGTCTGAATACCCCTGTCTTGTATTATAACGCCGTTCAGCAGCCTGCATTGCACTAAGCAGTGCAGGTCTTTCCCTAACAGCGTTCCGAATTTGATCACGGGTATATACACTACGTAAATTACTTATTAATACGCGCACATCTTCATATTTCTGCTTTCTTTCCGCTTCTTTTTCTCTTTTTCTTGTTAAAATATCTTGCGCTTTCGCAGACGCTGCTTCTGACGTTAGCCCGGCATAAGTAGCAGGATTAGCAAAATCTCTATCTAAATCACTGATTTCTTGTTCCAATGCCTGGCGCTGTCTCAATAAGTTCGTAACCTGCTGGCGTGCATTAACAATATTATCCGCACTTTCAAAATTTTCTTTGGCACGAACATAATCATCATGGGCTGTTTTTGCGCTATCCTGTGCCAACTGCAACTGCCTTTTCCTGCGCGGCATTGTCGTTTCATTAAACCCAGCAGAATCTAGCCCACGTAAAACGCCTTCTTGGCTTGCTATTGTCCTGTCATCCAAAGCCCCTTCCACATTCCTACGCTGTTCGGCAGCACTTCTATCTGCCTCATTCTTATCAATCCAAGCAGAACGAACACCCCCTATTCGTTTGGTATGACCGTCAAATTTACTACCAGACATTTTAATAGCATTTATGGCAACAGTCGCAGTATAACCGACAACCTGTAAAGACTTTTTCAAAGCTTTATCAAATGCTTTTGTTACAAATTCTATGCCACCTTTATTAAAAGATAAATCTTTATCAGAAAATATTGTAAAATCTGATTTATTAAAGGCCTCCATAATTTTACTATTAGTATAGCTATACTTTACAATAGATAAAATCTCCATAGCTGTTTTTGCTTCATCAATCTTATTTTCATGAACAGCTTTCAAAATCAATTCTTCTACTATAGCTTGTAACTTACCGCCATTATTTAATGCGCCAGCAAATGTTTTAGGCATAGACGCATTCAGGTCTTCCATAGTCCCTATAAACCAATCAAACTGCTCTGTTGCACGCGGCGATTTATATAAAAGTTTCTTTTTTATATCAGATTTTGAGTCCAGAATTTTCTTTAATCCATCTGTTGGTTTATAATTTGTACCATCTATAGCCTTTACTATTAGCTTTGCAGATTCTGAAAAATATAAGCGATCACCAGTTAATTTTAAATATTTACCCATATAATCTTCTAATGTATCGCTGATATCACCACGCAACTTTTCAAAAAACGTCAATTCTTCGTTACGTTTCGGTGGAACATAATCTTCTTTTTCTTTATTATCGTAATCTAATTTAGATTTTGCTTCTTCTAATTTCCCCGAAATTTTCCCGTCATCATATTGCTTAAAAACGTTATATACCTTTTTATTCGTTGCCAAAGTATTTAACAACGCTAGATAACGTCCACGAGTTGTCGCCGTACCACGAAACAAATCCATTTTTGCTGGATCTACATTATTTTCGTCAAAACCATTTATTATGGGACTAAAATCTGGAATGCTTTCACCAGGGTTCAACCTCAATATATTACGGAACTCGTCTGAATTACTATACGCGTCTATATATTGTGCAATTTTTTTTATTTTTTTCTGGAATGTCGCAGATTTATTATATTCCTCGGAAGAAATACCGGACATAAGCTTACTGTATGTAAATTCCTTATCCAAGATTCCCCACTGTTGAAACTGGATTTCTAACCTTGTTCTATATCTATTTAAAAAATCTTTAAATTCATGATTTATTACAGATTCAGCAGCTACATTTGCAACATTATTTGTAAATAAATGCGTACTTAAACTTCCAAAATATTCATCTAAAAATTTTAATGCGTCTGGTGAATTTTTTTCTAAGTTCTCGCGATCAGCGTTCATATTTATAAAAGCATTTTGAAATGCAACAAAAAATTTTTCCCATTCTTTATCATTCAGAAAAAATTCGTCAGAACTATTATTAGGGTCGGGCATATCATTTTCAACCCACTTTCCATTGGCATTTTGATGCATCAATTTATTTTTCCACATTTTCATGTTTCCACGAAAATCATCAGATTTTACATAAACATCAAATTGAGCACGTACCCCTGGCGGCATATGGTTAAACCGATACTGCATATAGTACTGTAATAAAAACTCATCCATTTTTACTGCCATACAGAGCCCTTTATATGTATACCCTTATAATTATAGCATTTTTTGACAAATTTTCAATGTGTTAGTACAAATCCTACCGAATATAAAGTTATAAAAAAACATCACAGCTTTTGCTGTGATGTTTAATTAAAAGCTTCTTTTTTATGCTTTTTTATTGGCGCGCTTTTTTCTATACAACTCTATCGCAACTATTATCAAAGCATATACCGCAATAATAGAAAGAACAGTTATATAATTTATATTATAGTACTGCAAATCAGACAACCCGAAACCATGTCTTTCTATATTTACGGAAATGTCTACTGTTTCACCGTTTTTCACGTTTAATTTATACTCATATGGGCTAGTATAGAAAACATCCTGTGTGTCTGCAAAAATTGTCTGACCGTTTACTACCAAGTTACTATAGTCTATAAATACAGGATATCTATCATTTTCATATCTTGCGTCAGGCCCTAAAAGACGGATAACCAATTCACCAGAATTTTTTGCTTTTAACTTTATGTTTGCTGCTTTGTTGTCAAGATTGCTTGTCTGTATTAAAGCACATTGACCGTTGTTTTTCTGGCACCAAGTCGGATAAGAATATTTTATATCCTCACTAGAAACACTAACGACCTCTACTTTATTATTCTTATTACCGTAATTGTATATATCAATTCTTGCAGATTCTGCATTTTTTGAATCTATGATTGAACGTATCATATGATTTTCAGAGTATAATGGCGCAGTCAATCCAACCACTACCAAACCACCCAGAACGTACAAAATGATAGGTAAAATATGCTTTTTCATGTCAAACCTCTATGATTAAATTACGAGCATATAATATTTAACAAAAATGCAAAAGTCAAGAATATCATACTCTTTTATTTAACAGTATTTTTATCGTTTTGCTCGCCCATTTCTGCCGATCCCAACAACTGCTGAAAATGCATTGATGCAAACGCATCTGAATCTAACCAATCTATTATCTTACCTATTATATTTTTTATATATTTAGCCGCAATATGACGATTATGCCTAAAATTATGTTCGTTTATTAAAAGAGCGACTTCACGCATTAAACCTGTTAACATTTGTATTTGATCATTCGTTAAAATATTAGACTTCACACTACTATCAATCAACACGTCCAACTGATTTTCATATATCCGCAATTCTTTAATTTGTGCCGGCGTTATCTTTAATTTTAACGCTATTTTTGAAACCGATAAATCAGCCATATTATTCAACGAAGCGAATGTAAGTTTACTGCGCACCCCTAATATTTGACGCATTATAAGTATGAAATTCAGTAATATTATATTTAACTTATCCGTAGTATGACTGGCCATAGTTTTATTTAACTGATTTGACACAAGGTAATTAGAATAGTCATATAACAAAAACACAAGCGGTATCGCTAATAGTGAAGCGGCCATATTATTTACCAAATCTGATAAATTTTCGTTACTTACATCATTTTCTGTAAGCTTAAATAATACCCAGCCACCAGCAATAGACAACATATAAGGTATCGTTTTTAATAAAAAACTTCTTAGATTTAATGCCATGCAGACATGTTATAATAAAAACACATAACAAATATATAGGACGTTATGCTTATGCCTTTGTAATTGGCAACGTAGCCTTTACAGATTTAGTTCCAGGTGCATCGGAAATTTCACATTTATTCCTTATAAACAATACCGCCCATAAACCTATACCTATCAAAATTACGCCCAATAATAATATGCTATAACGCCAACTACCAAGCATTCCCCCAAGACCTATTATCAGACAAGTCCCAATATATATAATATTGTCCCCTATGCTATATAAAGACAATATAACCGACCTATACTTAGACGGAATAAAATCTTGAAATCTTGAATATAAAAGGACCCTAACGACGCTAAACAATACATAGGCCAATCCCAATGCCCACACACCAGCCACAGAATAGAAAAAGGCGAACAGAACAAAAGATATACCACCGGCGCAAATTATTGAATATAAAATCCAATCTTTTATACGTTCAAAACGATATGCAAATGTTTGCCCCAAAACAGAGCAACCCAAAATAAAGAATTGAATGAAACCGACGAATTGCACGGGCAAACCGATTTCTACCCCTATGGGGCTTAAATAATCATCTAAATATGCAACGTTGGCAACCAACAAGCTAAGCATAAACATCAATAAAATGCATGGTGTTTTGCCGCATATTTTTATTCCCGTTCTCATCAACTTTATAAAATTATTTTTACGAACTTTATGCCCCGCATTTAGACGTGATTTTATATCAATTCTTGCTATACATATTGCCGACGCACCCAACGATACTAATGAAGCGATGGTAATCCACTCATAACCAAATATCATAAGCAAAGAACCAAAAGCAGATAATGCCGCCCCCAAAGCCTGCAAATTATACCTAACTCCAAGAACTTTTGCATATATTTTCTGATGATGCCTTGCCCGCAATTCATCATATAATAGCCCTTCAAACGCGACGTTATAAAACGCGTACTCAATTCCCCATAAAAACATACCAATGGCAAAACCAAAAAAATTCGGCCACACAAGCCACAAAACAAAAGCCACCGCTTTCAAAAAAGTTCCTAATATTATGGCGGCTTTGGCACCTAATTTATTAGTAGTCCATGTAACAGGTATCTGAGTTAGAAATGTACCGGCAGATAAAATTATGAACATTAAAGATAATTGAATATCACTTAAACCATTCTCTTGCATAAAAACAGCATAAACTGGCATCAATAATAAAAGTTTATTGAAAAATGCATACGTATATATATTCCTTAAAAAACTTCGCAAACTACCATTTTTGCTCATAATATTTCCTTATTTTGAAAGATTATAACCAATTCTATAAAGTTTTGCTAATCGAAACATCAAAATATTTACTTTGTTTTTAGTGTTGAAACCCTAATTTTCCTGTGCTATGCTTTGCCGCGTAAACAAAGGGGATAATATGTACATACTTGCTTTGAATTGTGGTTCTTCATCACTTAAATATCAGGTTTTTGACGCAGATTCTAAGAAAGCCATCGTCGGTGGTAACGTTGAAAAAATAGGTTTGTCGGATTCTTTCATAACGCAGAAATACCCAGACGGTACCAAACAGCGTAAAGATACCGAAATGAAAAACCATAACGAAGCATTAAATGTTGTTCTTTTTATGTTGCGTGAAGCCTCCATTGACATGAATGAAATCAAAGGCGTCGGTCATCGTGTAGTTATGGGCGGTGATAAATTTGCTTCTTCCGTTGAAATTACAGACGAAGTCATGAAAACAATAGAACAATTATCACCGATTGCACCTTTACATAACCCTTCTGCTTTATTGGGAATAGTTACTGCAAAACAATTATTACCAAACGCTCGTCAAGTTGCCGTATTTGATACAGCATTTCATCAGACAATGCCTGATTATGCTTATCGTTACGCGGTTCCAAGCGCGTGGTACACAGAACTTGGCGTACGCAGATATGGATTTCACGGGACATCTCATTTATACGTTTCAAAACGCGCCGCAAAATTATTAGGCAAACCTGCCAATCAATGTAATTTGATTACGTTGCACATCGGTTCAGGTGCATCCGCGACCGCCATTAAAAATGGTGTTTCTGTTGATACCTCTTTGGGTATGACACCATTGGCAGGTTTAACAATGGGTACACGCCCAGGCGATGTTGACCCGGGGGTAATTTTATATGTTATGGAACAATTGCATTTAACACCAGAGCAAATGCAGAAACACTTAAACAAAGATTCTGGTCTGGTTGGTTTAACAGAATGCTTCGTTGACCGTCGCGACGTTGAATCTAATAAAGATACGAATGACAAATGTCGTCTTGCCATTGATATGGAAGCACATAATGTAAAGAAATACATCGGTGCGTATATGGCTGAGTTAGGTCACACAGATGCCCTAGTCTTTACAGCGGGCGTTGGCGAAAACGATGACTATCTACGTGAAAAATTCTGCAGCGGATTGGAAGAACTTGGAATAAAGTTGGACAAAGAAAAAAATGCTGCGGCATTGGCTCGCAAAGGTGTTGAAGAAGCAGAAATATCAACTCCAGATAGTCGCGTAAAAGTCTTTATGATTGCTACAAACGAGGAATTAGTCATCGTTGAGGATACAATCGCAATCATGAACGGTACATATAATCCAAACCATTTAGAGATGGATTATTCGTTTGCAAAATAAAAACAAAAACCGCCTTTTCGGCGGTTTTTTATTTTAGTAAATCACCAGATTTAATATATTCTGGGGAACCCGGTTCTAAAGACTTTTGAGCCCGCTTTGCATATTTTCGCACCTGCGATTCTTTACCAATCATATGATAGTACTCTGCCCTGGCCCAATCAGCCCGACCGTCATCATAAGCCTTGGCCAACACCCAATAAGTCAAAGGTGCCGGTGAAGTCAATAAAGAACGTTTACACATTTCTATTGCTTTATCTTTATCACCTGGTTTATTACGTTCTGTTAAAACCAACGCCAGCGCAGTTTCTATCTGCGGTGATTTTTCTTTTACTAATTTCAAACTTTTCTCATATGCGTCAACGCTGTCATCATAAAGCCCAAGTTGGTACTCAATATCCCCCAGCAACTCATAAAAGTACGGGTTATCAGGGTTACGAGATATCAAAGTCATAGTACCAACACGCGCACCTTCAAGATTTCCATTCTGCATTCTTGCAATGGCGCGCGCGTATAAAGCGGAATCAGAAGTATCGGAATTTGGGTATAAGGTAGCAACATTATCTGCGGTGTCCAAGTAACCTATCAACTTTGCACGAACTAATTCATATTCTGACCTTTGGATTTTAGTTGGCGCATTTTTTGGAACGTAACCGTCATCCATTTTTTTCATCTGCGCTCGAATGTTGCTTAAACGTTCTGCCGTTAGGGGATGGTTTATTCTATTAGGATTTATGCGCGACTCTAAAGCCCCCGTCATATGTTCCATCTGCTCTAAGACTTCCACAAAACCGTCTGGGTCAAGTTTCGCTTTTATCATAAGTTTCAATCCCATATCATCTGCGATACGTTCTTCATCTCTTGTAAAAGCAAGCATCGATTGTTGCGCGATACCACTAGACCCAGCCAGCACCCCCGCCCCCATTGACGGGTCACCACCCAACGCCATCAAGCCAATACCAAGCGCCTGTATCAGCATGGTACGAGTCATTTCAGCGTTAATTCTGTCTGCCATTTGTGCCATATGCCCACCCAAAGTATGCCCCAATTCATGGGCAATTACCGCCTGTAACGCATCCGGTGACTTTATTTGCTTTAATAGTCCTGTATAAACATAAACGTCTTCTCCACCCATAACGAATGCGTTAAAATCATTATCATTTATTATATGAACTCGTAGTCGACCATCAGGTATGTTAGCCGCCGACGCTAATGGCGATATCAACTCTGTAATAACTCTTTCCGTTTCCGTATCGTTTATTAGCGATGCCGCTTTAACAGGCACCGTAAATAAAGCACAAAGTAAAAGTACAAATATTTTACGCACTTATACCAACTCCACGGTCAAAAACGAACATCAAATCACGTACCCACGCATCTGGTTCACTCATATCACGCGCAGCGCTGGCCGCCAACTTAAACAAATCACGATGTCGCGAATAATCAACAAAATGATAGTTTATCCAACCACTTTGACGCGTACCTAATAACTCACCCGTACCGCGCATCATAAGATCTTGTTCGGCAATTACGAAACCATCCTCTGTTTCCGTCAAAACTTCTAGACGTTTTAAACCCTCTTCGCTGATGTTATTGCCGTATACCAATATACAATAAGATTGCAAATTACCACGTCCTACGCGCCCACGTAATTGATGTAATGCAGCTAAACCAAATCTTTCGGCGTTTTCTATTACTATTATCGTAGCACGTGGTACATCAATACCAACCTCTATAACAGTTGTGGCGACAAGCATTTTCATGTCAGATTTATCATCCGCAAATTCTGCCATTACCTTATCGCGCTGCTTTTTATCCATTTGTCCGTGAACCAGACCTGCATGCGGAAATATCTTTTTTAACTCTTCATAACGCGATTGGACAGCGGTCAAATCTGAAACTTCTGATTCTTCAACTAACGGACAAACCCAAAATACTTTTGCACCGGCATCTATCTGAATTTTTAGACGTGAAACTAACTCATCTATACGCCCTATTGGTAATTTAGTTGTTTTTATGGGTAACCTGCCGGCTGGTTTTTCGTTTATAATGGATACATCCATATCACCGTATATCGTCATAGATAAAGTACGAGGAATTGGCGTAGCAGACAATGCCAACAAATCTGGGTTATTTCCCTTTGCTCGCAAAGATTCACGTTGAGAAACGCCAAATCTATGCTGCTCGTCTACTATAACCAATCCCAAATCTTTATATTCAACATCTTCTGAAAACAGCGCATGCGTTCCAACAACTATTTTTGTTCGCCCCGAACGCAACGATACCAATTTTTCACGCCGTACTGTCCCTTTATCTCGCCCCGTCAAAACATCGCAAACGATTCCAAGTTTGTCACATAAAGGTTTTATCTTTGCATAATGCTGTTGCGCCAAAGTATCCGTTGGTGCCAATAACGCAGTTTGTGCCCCGGTTTCCGTCATCTTTATAGCAGCCGCCAGTGCCACAATTGTTTTCCCGCTGCCTACATCCCCCTGAACTAACCTCATCATAGGCACATTTTTTGCCAAATCTGCAAATATTTCATTTATGGTTTGCGTTTGCGCCCCCGTCATCTTAAAAGGCAAAATTGTATAAAACTTATCTACTAAATCATACTTTTTTTGACGCACGCTTCTACGATTACGAACATCTTTGCGGTTTCGTCGGCTGATTACAATTGCTGTTTGATGCGCCAACAATTCCCAGTATGCTAATTTAACAATGTATGTAGAATTAGCCGATAAATCTTCGGCACATTCAGGATAATGAACGCGCCGCAATGCATCAAAAAACTCTTTTACACCAGAATCTGTTTCACCTGTAATCTTATCGGTTAAAACATTAAAAATTTGGTCTCGAACGCTTGCAAATGTTTTCTGAGTAAGCCCTTCACCAGCCGGATAAATTGCCTGAATAGACGGTATTTTATCGGCATTCTGCATTTCTTCGATAAAATCTGGATGATTTATGGTCGGTCGAGTACCTCGTTCTAACTTTCCGCTTATCATGCGCCACTGTCCGATTGGTAACTTTTTTAACCAATAATCTAAAAAATTTACGTTAAAGAACTGAATTACAACCGCGTTTCCCATCTTATCATTACATATAATCTGCGTCGGGCGCCTATGCCCACGAAACGTTCCGCCTGGTTTATGTGACTTTACCAACAACGGGATAGTTATTATCTCCCCGGGCTCACTAGATGAAACATTTTCTGTTATACCACGAGCCCTAATGTATGCAGGTATATGCAACATAAAATCTAACACGCGCCGCCCCCCAAGCACATCTTCAAAGCGCGCGGCCAACACCGGGCCAACCCCTTTTACAAATTGCAGGTCGGTATTTAGAAAATCAAACAGTTCTTTTTTCATATAATATAAAAGTAGTCAAATTGACCCAAATTATCAATAACAAAAATGCCGCCCCAAAGGCGACATTTTTATTCTAAAACCTGCTTTTGTAAGTCAATTAACTTTTTACACCCACCAGACGCCATTTCCATCAATTGAATCAATTGATCTTGGTCAAAAGGATGCTGTTCCCCAGTTGCTTGAATTTCTATGAATTTTCCGTCGCCTGAAACAACAAAGTTAGAATCTAATTCTGCAACGCAATCTTCTTCGTAGTCTAAATCTAATACAAGTTCACCGTTCCAAAGTCCGGCAGAAATCGCGGCAACATAATCCCGTATTGGATTTTCTTTAATTCTTCCTTGCGCCATCAGCCACCGAACGGCAAGTACCAGCGCAACATAACCTCCCGTAATGGACGCACATCTTGTTCCACCGTCACCTTGAATTACGTCACAGTCTATTGTTATCGTATGTCGACCTAATTTTTCCATATCAACAACGCTGCGAAACGCACGTCCTATAAGTCGAGATATTTCTGCACTGCGATGATCTTTCATCATAGTTTCACGACCTTTTCGTGTACCGTTGGCACGTGGCAACATAGAATATTCAGCAGTTACCCAACCACCCGTCTTATTTTGTAACCGTTTCCATAAAGGCTGATTTAAGTCCACAGACGCGGTACACAAAACTTGGGTTCCGCCCATTTTTATAAGGCAAGAACCTTCGGCCCACTTGTTTACCCCAGTTTCCATTGAAACGGGTCTTATTTGCTCGTTTTTACGCATAGATGGTCGCATTTATACTATATCCTTTATTTATTTGCCCCATTACTATATAATAATAGAAATTGATTTCAATGCTTTTTGCATTTGATTTTTTGCACATATGCGTGTACCCTTCAAAGTTGCAAAAGGATTTTTATGTCAGCAAAGACGAAACGTCTGTTTAAAAAGTTAGTAAGTTATTCAGGCATATTTTTCTTTATTCTTGCGGCAGGAATGCTATGGTGGCAATTGCATGAGTATAGTTTGAAGGACATAGTAAACGCCCTATTAGCAATTCCGTGGACAAACTTAACTTTAGCCTGCATTGCCTGTTTATTGGGGTATCTAACATTATCTTTATACGACTTTCTGGCTTTACGTTATGTTGGAGGAAAAGTTTCTTGGTGGAAATGGATGTTGGCTGGCATGTTAGGTTTTGCAATCAGTAATAACGCCGGGCATGCCGTGGTAAGCGGTGGAGCAATAAGATATCGCCTATATACCAGATGGCGCATTAGCGGCGGCGACATCGTTAAAATGTTGACATTTTCAGGTTTTACCTTTTTCTTAGGTTGCTCTGCAATTTTAATTCTTGGTTATTTCTTAGTTCCTTCGGCACTTTTAGATAGATCCGTTGGGGCAAGCGTCGGCATAAACTCTTTATTTATAATATGCACTGCGGCCGTTTTAGCATATTTTGCCACGACTATATTTTTCCACAAGAAAAGTATAAAAATCGGTAATCTGAAATTCCAAGTTCCTACGACCAAAACCGCTTTGATACAAATGTTGCTGGGGGCCGCGGATAGCGTTTTAGCGGGTTTAGTTCTTTATTTCTGCCTGTTGCCATTTGTTCAAATCCCCTTTGGCACATACATAGGTTTATTCGTCATCGCACAAACAACCGGTGTTTTCAGCCAAGTTCCAGGTGGTATCGGCGTTTTTGAAAGCATTTTCTTACTTGCCCTACCCGATAGCGTTGATAAGGCTGATATATTCGGCGCTCTTTTAGCGTACAGAATAATATACTACCTTCTGCCATTGATTGGTGCTGGTGGGTTGTTCTTTATATATGAAAACTGGTTACGCGCTCGTATGAAACGCTGGTTGGAAGAAGCAAAAACTAAAATACCCCAGATTCCTGCCAAAATAAAAAATATCAAGCACCGAAAAAAATAAATGCCTTGCTTGCACGTTATTGACATGCTATGCTGACATTTAACGTATGAAATGGGGTTGATATAAGTGTTTGTATTATCACTACTATTTTTAATTCGATACGCGCTGTTCATCATCGTTGCGCACTCTCTTGGCATGGGCATGGACGCCCCACAGGGACGGATTATTGCCATTCCATACGCGTACAACATAAAAGGATTACTAAATGTCAAAGAAGATTTATGTGGACGCAGTCCACCCGGAGGAAACCCGCGTGGTTGTGGTAGATACCGCTACCAACCGTGTTTCTGATTTTGACGTTGAAACAACCACTAAACCCCAGATAAAAGGGAACATTTATCTGGCAAAGGTTATTCGCGTCGAACCTTCCTTGCAGGCGGCTTTCGTTGATTATGGTTCTGGTAAGAACGGTTTCTTACCGTTTTCGGAAATTCATCCTGACTATTATCAGGTAACCCCTGAACAGAAAAAGAAATTACTGGAATTGGCGCACGCCAATATCGTTGATGATGATGACGACCCAGACGATGAAAATGATGAAGTCGCAGAATACGACGACCATAGCGCCGGCGAAGATAATAAAGAATTAGTTAAACGTTCTCATGAATTCAAAATTCAGGACGTAATTAAACCTAAACAAATTTTACTGGTTCAAGGCGTTAAAGAAGAACGCGGTCAGAAAGGCGCTTCTATGACAACTTATTTGTCATTGGCTGGTCGCTTTGCTGTTTTGATGCCAAATTCTCGTAAACGCAATAGTTATGGTATTTCTAAGAAGATTTCCGACAAAGCAGAACGTGCGCGTCTGCGTGAAATACTTCATAATCTAAAGATTCCAAAAGGAATGACCGTTGTTTTACGTACCGCAGCTTTTGGTGCGAACCAAACGGATATAGCAAACGATTATGATTACTTAGTAAATTTATGGAACGAAATTCGTAAAACTACTTTAGAATCAGTTGCCCCAGTCACAATACATACAGAAGATTCTTTATTACGTCGCGTAGTTCGTGACTTCCTATCCGACAAAGACGATGTTTTGGTCATTCAAGGTGAAGAAGCATATGATGCGGCCAAGCAATACTTTCAACAGATGTATGGCAAAGCGCCCAGGAAGCAACTGGTTCTATATAAAGACCCCGCCGTTCCTTTAATGGTAAAAGCTGGCGTTGAAAAACAATTAGAAGGTTTACATGGTCCATACGTACAATTACCATCGGGCGGTTCATTGGTAATCAACCAGACAGAAGCAATGGTTACGATTGACGTAAATTCTTCCCGTGCTATAAAGGAAAAAGACATTGAACAGACTGCTTTGAACACTAATCTAGAGGCGGCCGAAGAAATTGCCTTACAATTACGTCTGCGTGACTTAGCGGGAATTGTTGCAATCGACTTCATTGATATGGAAGAAGAAAAGAACAACCGTAAATTAGAAGCAAAAATGCGTGAAGTTATGAAACGTGATCGCGCACGTACACAGGTCGCAAAAATCAACAACTTTGGCGTATTGATGCTGTCTCGCCAACGTTTACGCAGTAGTTTTATGGAATCTTCATATGTACAGTGCCCGCACTGTATGGGTGCTGGCGTTGTTCCAAGCATTCAAACGGCTGCAATAATATTGTTCCGCCATTTGCAAGAAAAGCTGTTGGCAAAGACCGCTCAAAAGATAATCATGACGGTTCCGACAGATGTTGCGATTTATTTATTAAATCATAAACGCGCTGAATTGGCGGCTATGGAAGCCGAATTTGAAACAGAAATCGTTATCGTCGGCGACGATAGTTTGATGAATATTGACCAATATTCAATTCAACGCGTCGCCCCAGAACAGAATAAGACAGAAGAATTACTGGCGGCATACGAGCCATCTACTGATGCGAAAAAGAAAAACGCCCAACATGTTGAGGCAAAGAAAACGACGATGAACGCCCCGCGCCGTCGCCGTAAGAAAGCACCAGCAAAAAAATCCAGTCTGTGGCATAAACTGGTTGGTTAAATAAAAAACGCCCGAATGGGCGTTTTTTATTTCTGACGAACGTATTGCAAACTTTCCGCATATGTTACCTGTTCATTCAATCTTGTATTAAATTCTTTTAATACTTCTAACTTCTTGTGCAAATCTCTGTTTTCAGCTTCAAATTTAGCAGCTTTTCTTTCCGCCAATAGTGCTTTATTTTCTGCCTCTGCCAACTTCTTCAACAAATTACTTTTTTCTTCGGCAGCTTTTTCTAATTTATGCTCCAAATGCTTCTTTTCACCATGCAAACGAGCACTATGTTCTTTTAAAAATTCAATCTGTCCATGTAATTCTTGTATTTCTGACATATAAAATCCTTTTATCTTGCTATAAAATAACAGACCAAAACTTATTGTTGTCAACAAAAATATACATAACGGTTGCCCCCTTACCCAGAATAAAAAATCGCCTTACGGCGACTTTTTTATTCTGGGGCGGATGACCGGAACACCTGCGCCCAGCAATTTTATTGCAGGGCTTCGTATTGTTCGCTTGTCGCACCTAACGGTGCTGCTCACCACTCGTTCACGTTCGTCTTCCCTTCGGTCGTCTCACTGACTCGTATGCGAACCTCCGGTTCGAACCCGACCCGTCCAGAGTTATAAAAAATGCCCGCCAAAGCGAGCATTTTTTATAACTGGGGCGGATGACCGGATTCGAACCGGCGACATTTGGTACCACAAACCAACGCTCTAACCAGCTGAGCTACATCCGCCATACTCAATTCTTCTTGGTGGAGCTGATCGGACTCGAACCGACGACCCCTTGCATGCCATGCAAGTGCTCTACCAACTGAGCTACAACCCCATGCGAAGCAATATTCTATATTTCTTCTTGCCAAAAGTCAAATCAATTTGCTACCATTTTTGAACATAAGGAGATTTATTATGGATTATCAATCACTGAAAGCAGAAGTTGAACAAAAAACCCAACAAACTCTGGAAGTTTTAAAAGGCGAATTTGCTGGTTTACGCACGGGGCGCGCATCTGTACATCTTTTAGACGGTGTACGCGTACCTGTATATGGTTCTGATATGCCCCTAAATCAGGTAGCAACAGTCGCAACACCAGATAATCAGACGCTTACTGTTACGGTATGGGACATAAACAATGCAGGTGCTGTTGAAAAAGCAATCCGTGATTCTGGTCTTGGTTTAAATCCTATGACAGCCGGTGGTGTTATCCGCTTAAACATGCCGCCATTGACAGAAGAACGCAGAAAAGAGTTGACCAAAGTTGCCGGTAAATACGCAGAAGAAGCAAAAATTTCTATGCGCAACATCCGTCAAGATGCTATGGGCAAAATCAAACGCGCCGTTACAGACAAAGAAATTTCTGAAGATGATCAGCGTAAATTCGAAGACGATTTACAGAAAGTCTTTGATAGACGCGCCGATGAAGTTGACGCATTGGCTAAACAGAAAGAAGCAGATATTATGTCTGTATAAATATGTACGCTAATAATCATCAAAATAATCGGATAAAAAATGTTCAAATTATTCAAAAAGAAAGAAACTCAAATCGTTGATACGCCTAAAATTCCGCAACATATCGCTTTCATATGCGATGGTAACCGCCGTTGGGCCGAAGCGCGCGGGCTGCCCCCATTGGCAGGTCATAAAGCTGGTATCGCCAACTTCGAAAAACTAGTCGATTGGTTCTTCGCTCATGGTGTTACAACTATAACCTTCTTCTTGTTTTCAACTGAAAACTGGAACCGCTCTCAAGAAGAAGTCGATTTCTTGATGGATTTATTTTACACAGAATTAGATAAAAATATGAAGCACGCGTTAGAAAAAAATCTTCGCTATCGCGTTATCGGTTCTCGTGATAGATTGCCAAAGAAATTGGCTAAAAAATGCGACGAACTAGAAAAAACTTCCGCTGAAAATACTGGTGGAACAGTAGTATTTGCTTTGAACTATGGCGGACAAGATGAAATCGTTGCCGCAGTAAACGCCGCAATTGAAGCCGGCGAACAAGTTGATAAAGATACTTTTGAAACTTATCTTGACACAGGCGAATTATTACCAATCGATTTAATGGTTCGCACAAGTAATGAATTTAGAATTTCTAATTTCTTGCTGTGGAAATTGGCTTATGCAGAACTGCTTTTCTTGCCGGAACATTGGCCAGACTTAGTCCGCAGCGAAAAATTATGGCAATATACTTTGGATGAATATGCAAAGCGTAACAGACGTTTTGGTGGCGGGAAAAAAGCTAATTATTCAGGTCGTAAAAAATAAGAGGCTATAAAAGTGTCAAATACTATGCAAAGAATTATCGTTGGATTCGTTATGGTTTTAATCGCTGTATTAGCCGCTGTCGGTGAATACTTCGGAATACCAGCTGTAAAATATTTAAGCATGCTAATAGTGCTGGGCATGATTATAGAACTGACAATCTGTTTATGTTGCGCACCGAAAGATATACTTAAAAAGAACATCTGGCTCTTTGCAACGTTCTTTGCTTGGTTGATTGTAATGTTCGTCGCAGCTGCTTATGTCGGAACAAGACCTTGGATTATGTTATTATTGTTGTTAATCATTTCGTGCGCTGATATCGGTGCTTGGTTCTTTGGAAAAATGATTGGCGGCGATAAAATGTGGGAGCGCTTATCCGCGCATAAAACTTGGTCCGGGCAAATTGGTGGTATCATCTGCGGAACTATCGCTTCAATAATGTACGGGTTACTAGGTGCCGATGTATTCATGCCGCAACTTATGTGGATTGGTATCGGTATATCCTTATTATCTCAATATGGTGATTTAACCGCTAGTTGGATTAAACGTAAACTGGGTTTGAAAGATTTTAGTCGCATTTTACCGGGACACGGTGGTTTGTTGGATAGATTTGACGGTTGGATTTATGCTCTGCCCTTAATATGGCTAATCATGTTATAAAAAAGGAAGAAAAATGTCAGAAAAACCTCGTGTAACACGTGCTGGTATGGGGGTAATGGTACGTAATCCAGAAGGGAAAATTTTAATGGGGTTACGTAACACCGACGCAGCACTGGCAGATTCTGATTTACATGGCGAAGGAATTTGAACTATGCCGAGTGTAAAATTTAAATTCGCTGAAGGACTTCTAGAAGGTGCGAAGCGTTTAACAGGAGACTTATAAGTAAAGCGCAAAGGAAAGGTAATCATGCAAATCGTTTTGGCAATTGTCGCATTATTGATTGTTTTAGGAATTGTCGTTTTTGTCCATGAACTTGGGCACTTTCTTGCCGCTCGTTGGGCAGGTGTTCGCGTTGATACTTTTTCAATAGGTTTCGGACCAGCAATCATAAAATGGCACGATAAACACGGAACGGTTTGGAAGTTAGCTTGTCTGCCTTTGGGTGGTTACGTTTCTATTTACGGTCAGGAAGACATGTTTGACCGTAAAAAATATGCCGAATTACCAGCAGAAAAGAAAAAAGGACATTATTTATCTGCACCGGCTTGGAAACAATTCATCATTGTTGCGGCTGGCGTAACTATGAATTTCTTGCTTGCCTGGTTGATATATTCTGGAATTTTTATGTTCCAGCCAAAGCAAGTACAATTGCCTGTCGTCGGACAGGTAATTCAAGAAAGCGTGGCATTTAACGCAGGCGTTAAACCAGGTGATATAATTGTTAGAATTGATGACGCTAAAATTACTAATTGGGGCGAGTTAATTATCGCAAAAGAATTAGCCTCTAACCATGACGCAGACGTTTTGTTATTGCGTAAAGAAAACTTAGTACGAGTACAATTATCTCCTGCAGAAAGATGGGGGTTGATTGCGGACGGCAGTAAAACAGAATTGCGTAAAAAGGGTTTCTTTGATGGTTTATATGCTGGCGCACGTGAAACATATTATCAATCAAAAACTTTATTAGTTGTTTTAAAGCAAATCGTAACAGGTGAACGTTCAACCAAACAGCTTGGCTCATTCATAACAATAGCGGAAGTTTCTGGCCAGGCTTTGGCAATGGGAATCATTGCTTTGTTGTCAATTATTGCATTGCTATCAGTTAATTTAGCTGTTATAAATCTTTTACCATTACCAGTACTTGACGGTGGTTATTTACTCATATTGATAATAGAAGGTATAACTAGACGTAAGTTAGGCGGACGTGGTATGGAAATCGCGATTATTGCAGGTTGGTTGTTTATAATCGGTCTGTTCGCATTAACAATGTGGAATGATTTAGCTCGTGTATTTGGATTGATGTAAAATGAATAAGAAAAATCTTTTATTTACAACTACCGCTATCATGATTGCCCAAATTGCAGAGGCTGCAACTGTATCGCGCATAGATGTCAGCGGTAACCAGCGTATGGACGCTGAATCAATTCGTATTTTATCCGACGTAAAAGTTGGCGATAATGTAAACGCAGATGACACAAATCAAATTGCAAAAAAATTGCAAGAAAGTGGTTACTTTTCAACGGTAAGCGTCAGAATGTCTGGTAACGTATTAAAAATAGATATATCAGAATCCCCAACCGTAAATATGGTAACGATTGAAGGTAATGATGAAATATCTACGGATGATTTAAAAAAAGAACTTCGCATGAAGTCTCGCGATCCATATGACGAGTCCGTAATAGGTGCGGACGTTCAACGGATGTTAACTGTTTATCAACGTAAAGGTTTTTTCGGCACAAAAATAGAACCTCAAAAAATTACTTTAGATAATAACCGCGTAAATGTTGTTTATGAAATTGATGAAGGTCACCCTACTTATATAACAAGCATTGATTTTGAAGGGAATAAAGTTTTTCGTGATTCTACTTTACGCGACCAAATTTTATCGCGTGAGCATGCATGGTGGCGTTTTATGACGCAATTTGATGTATTTGACGAAGATAGAATTATGTATGACCAACAAATGTTGCGTCAGTTCTATATGCGTAATGGGTATGTTGATATAAATGTTACCAATGTAAACGGCGTTTTCACACCAGATAGACAATATTACTCAGTTACTTTCACAGTTGACGAAGGGAAAAAATATAAATTTGGAAAATTGACCGTAAAGAACCCGTTCCCCGACGTACCAGATGAAGAACTGTACGACGTAATAAAAATGGAAAATGGTGACGTATATAATATTGATTTGGTTGATGAAACTATTTCTGCCCTACGTGGTGCCGTTGCAGACCATGGATATGCTTTTATAACCGTCAATCCGGTACCAACAAAAAATGACGACAACCAAACCATTGATATGGAATTTCAGATTGAAAAAACTAATCGCATTTATCTGAATAATATAAATATTCTTGGTAATGTTCGTACGTTTGATTCCGTAATTGAACAACTGATTCCTATGCGCTCTGGTGACCCGTTCTCTTTACAAACAATTGAAGAAGGTCGCCAAAACTTAATGCGTACTAGATATTTCAAAAACGTACAAATGGTACCTAACCGTATTGCAGATGCAAATATGATAAACCTGGACATAGAGGTTGAAGAACAACCAACAGGTGAATTGTCTGGCGGCTTCGGTTGGTCAAACATAAACGGTTTTATGGTTGACGCTGGCATAACAGAAACGAACTTTATGGGACGTGGGCAAGTAGTTCAATTACGTGGCTCCATTGCGCAATATCAAAAGCAAGCTTTATTCAGTTTCACAGAACCTTACCTATTCGGGCGCCCGCTGTCTGCTGGTTTTGATGTATCGTACACAATGTATGATTATTCTTCGCTTGGTGGGTTCGGATATGACCGCGACTCTTTAACCGTTGCTGGTCGTATGGGGTGGAAATTGACTGACCATTGGTCTCAAAATGTTAGATTATCTGCTTCGTTTGACCAAAACTATGATTTACAATCTGCGACAGGTTGGCGCGACGCTACCTTATATACATTAGGAACTTACTTACGGTATTACAACCTGGACACCAACTTTGAACAAAATACTCATACAGGTGTGGTAGGCAATCTTGGCGTAGCATATACTGGTTTCGGCGGTACAGAAACTTATATGCGCTATAGTGCAGACATTACTGGTATGGTAAAATTCTTTGACGATAGATGGCAACTGCGTACATCTTTAGATTTCGGATTATTACAACCGTTGGATGGCGATTATATATCTCGTGTTTATCGCTATTTCTTGGGTGGCGAAAGTCTGCGCGGTTTTGATATCGCAGGCGTCGGTTCAAGAAACTGGTTATACACTACTTACTCTTTGGGTGGTATGTGGAAAATTAACGGTTCTACTCAATTAAACTTCCCTATATTTATACCAGATGAATATCAAGTAAAAGGTTTCGTATTCTTTGATTATGGAATTTTAGGTAAACCACCAAAGCAAGAGTATACATACCTTGGGTATCCTAATTATATCGACAGTGACTTACGTACATCGGTCGGCGTTGGTATTTACTGGAATACCCCAATGGGGCCAATGAATTTCAGTTGGGGTTGGCCGTTAAAAATGAACAAGTATGATAGAGAACAAAGGTTCTTGTTATCGTTTGAAACACAGTTCTAAAGTAAAAAGGTTGATGAAATGCATCAACCTTTTGTTTTATATCTTGACCGGGGTAACGAATTTTTCTTATAATTTAATAAATCAAGGGGGAAAAGATATGAAGAAAGTTTTATTAGGTTTCTTTGTTGCTTTGGTATTAGCCGGTTGCGGGCAAATTTATGACCGCGAACCAGTCGGCGTTGGATATGATAATAACGAACTTAAACTAAGTCCTTGCGCCTGCATAATGGTATATCAAGCCTAACCATTTAATACGGAGGGAAATAGTTGGATTATCCAAGCAATTTTAACACGCCCGCGTTCCCTGCGGGGTCACGCATCGCTATATCAAGATTTATGGCGATTGCTTCGTGCGTGTTATTCGTGCTGATAATCTTTATGTGTGCAATGTTATTATGGGCAACGCGTTCGCAACGCATTGACCCGTTTATAGTATCAATAGATGATGTCACAGGACAGTGGAACGTTATCGGTCATTCTCACGATAACGGTCCAATTGAATACCCTGCCCTATGGTCTGTACAGCAAGCGGTTGTCGGAAATTTTACGGAAAATTGGTTTACCATATCTTCAGACTCTTCAATAAACGAAGCCATATGGAAAACTTGTAAACGTTCTGAATCATGCGGTGCGGAAAGCATAAGACCTTATGATGATAAAAGTTGTTCTTTATTCTGTGTAACTGGAGAAGAATTATTTTCTAGGTTCATATACGACGTTATACCAGATTATCAGATACGCGTTTCAAATGGTGAACGCTGGGTGCTGGATAAATCAACAATTCAAATTGAACCAGTAGATCAAATAAAAGATGTCGGGGGTACATGGAAAATAAATGCAACTGTACAATCAAATATTTCAGGGGATATGGACATAGTTGCTTTCGTAAAAGTGGCACGAAACGTATCTTCTTATCCGCAAACTTTGGGTTATTATGTTGCGGATTTTAACGCGTATAAAATGAACTGATGAAAAAAATTATTATGTTCTTTGCGGGTTTAATTTTACTGGCACTGACCGGGGTGGCGATATATTTAGTCGGCGGAATATACGATGCTGGTTCAAATCAAAAAATATACCCTTTCTTTTTTCAGCCTAATAATTTATCTTCTCAGCGTCCTGGTGTTCCTCAAACGCCAGAATATATAGGTGAAACTCAATTTATGGATTTATTGGTTCGTAAGTATATATCCGAATATTTCTATGCGGCCCCAGACACAGAAAATATTGCACGACGGACAAAAGCTGATAGCGCACTTGCACTGATGTCTTCAACTGCGGTATTTGATGAGTGGTATACTAATGAAGCGGCAATTATTCAGCAATTGGCAGAAAATAAATCAATGCGTATTGCAAAAGTCATTGATAAAATATATCAACCGAACGGTAGTAAATACTGGGTGGTAAATTATGAACTGACTACGTGGGAAAAACCCAACGACTTTTCTATACAACCTACCGTTACCCGCGGTACAATGTATATGGACATAAGTTATGAAATGGGAATGATAGATAATGTTAATATCGATGTGCTACATAACTACCTTGAAGAAGGCGGTGACCCAGCAGCAGTATTTAAATTTCGTGTAAATCAGATTATTCAAGGATAGATATATGCGAGTAAAATTAAAAATTTTCGGTACATTTTTTATATTACTGCTAACTGGCATTTCTGTATGTTGCGCGGCAACCGATGAATTTGATTTCAGTAATTTCGCCATCACAGAAAGTGGGGATTCCGACTTAACTACTGATTCTGTATCACTAAACCCAGGTGCAGAACCTGTAACTGTAAATAATTTTGATATTGCAGGAATTATGTTGGGTATGTCATTTGATGATGTTGAAACTTTGTTCTTCAAAATAAAAGGTTTGTACGCACCGCGTGAAAAAGATAGTATCATTTACTCCATACAGAAAGAATGGAAATACAACCTAGATTACGAATGTCGGCAACAAGGTATTGTCGTACCTGCTGAATTAGACCAGTGTATAAACTCTTTGGCAAAAAATCGCGGTTTATTATACGCCTCTGAATTACATTTAGTGCGAGAAAATACCGGTGAAACGATAACTGTATACTTTACCAGTAACGCCGATGAAAACGTGGTATGGCGTATCGTTTACAATAACGACGTAAACGAAATAGAAGGCGCACACGAAAAATTTACTGATCAACAAGAAAAGAAAATATTAGCCTTCTGGCAAGGTGTGCTTGATAAATACGGCGCCCCAAACTCTGGAACGGACAAATGGATTTCAACAAACAATTCTTATGACCCTATGATGACAGCTTATTATGGTTCGTTAGACTTGGTTGATATGGGAAGATACACATCAGATGTGGCAAAAAACATTCAGGCTGCACGAGAGAATTTTCCCGCCAAACCCTATGCTTTTTAGGTTTCTAATCCTGTATACTTTAATAAAGTGGAATTGTAAAATATACCTCAACTTAGAGGGAATGTCGTGCCACGTGTATCAGTTTTAACGCCTGTTTATAACACTAATCCTGCACACTTACGTCAATGTATAGAGTCCATATTAAATCAAACTTTTAAAGATTTTGAGTTCCTGATAATAAACGATAGCCCAGAAAATAAAGAACTTGAACGAATAATTTCTTCATATAAAGACAATCGCATAAAATATATAAAAAACGATAAAAACATTGGCATTTCGGCATCAAGAAATAAATTACTGAAGCAGGCACAAGGTGAATATATCGCCATATTTGACCACGACGATATTTCCGTACCAGATAGATTAAAATGGCAAGTTGACGTCCTGGACAAAAATCCCGCAATCGGAGTAGTTTCAGGTTGGATGAAATTTTTCGGTAAAGAAAATTTCGTTTGGCAAACACCAGAAAATGATTTAGACATAAAAATAAATATGATACAAAATTGTTGCGCCGCTCATACTGCAGCAATGATAAGAAAATCAGTTCTAACGGATAACAACATAGTATACGAAGACTTTTTTTCTCCATCAGAAGATTATAGATTATGGGCGCGCTTAATGGATGTAACGCATTTTTATAATATTCAGAAAGTACTGGTCGAATACAGGACGCACACAAATATGACAACTATATGTCAAAAAGAAAAAATGCATAATGCTTGGCGTGCAATATCATCTGAATTACGTAATAAATACCCTGTATACTATAATATGATAAAAGAACAAGAAGGAAAAACAGGGACTCGCTTTAGATTACGTTTATTCGGTTTTATCCCGCTATTAAAAATCAAAAATAATTGGATTCAGCTGTTTGAGTTTATACCGGTATTCAAAATAAAATGGAAATAGCCAATGGATAAAATAAGCGTCGTCATACCAGTATATAATACAGGTAAATATTTAGCAGAGTGTCTAAATTCTGTATTGGCGCAAACATTTAAAGATATAGAAATTATATGCATCAATGACGGTAGTACTGATAACAGCCAAGAAATTCTTGAATCATATGCACAAAAAGATTCTCGTATAAGAATAATAAAACGCAAAAATTCCGGTGTTGTGGCAACACGTAACTTTGGTATAAAAAGCGCAAAATATGATTTAGTTTTTCCTCTGGATAGCGATGATATAATCGCAGAAAATACTTTAGAAAAAATGTACCGACACTTACAATCTGGCGATGGTGACATTATCACATGTCGCGTTATGATGTTTGGCAATGAAACTGGTGAGTTAAAGTTACCCAAACCGACCAAGCGAAATATGACAATTGATAATTGCTTGGTCAGTGCCGCATTATTACGCAAATCAGATTTTATGGCTTGCGGTGGTTATTCAAACGATTTCAAAGTAGCACTGGAAGACTACGACTTTTGGTTAAACCTAATTTTTAACCACAATAAAAAAATTTATAGAATACCGGAAATACTATTTTACTATCGTATAAAAGAAAAAAACGAGTCCAGAAACTGGCAACATAGACCAGAACATAAAGCCATGGTAAAACAAATGCATAACAAATACCCACAGATGCGAAAATACATATACTTAAACACAATAATAAAAATTGGAAATAAAATACGACGCTTTTTATTCAGAATTCAAAACAATAAAATAAAAATATTTAAAATACCTGTTTACAAAATTAACGATGATAAATGATTGAAAAAAATCATAAAATTTATTTATAATAAAAATAACATGAATTCTTATAAAACAGGATTATTTTCTGAACTTATCGCATGTGCGTATCTACGTATTCATGGTTTTAAGATACTAAAACGCCGTTACGTAACTGGGCGAAATACCGGTCGCGCAGAAATTGATATCATCGCTAAACGTGGCAACTTGCTTGCTTTTATTGAAGTAAAGCATCGTTCGAATATCATAAAGGGATTAGAAGCGGTAACCACCGCACAAAGTACCCGTTTAAGACGCGCCGCAGAAACCTATATAGCGAACAACCATTGGACTGGTGACGCCAGATTTGACATAATTGTGATAAATTCTCTATACAAAATCCGGTGGATTCGCGGCGCAATATAGTTTTCTTGCAAACGAAGACCGTTTATTTTATAATGTTTCGTACACTTCATACAAATAAGGAGAAGCATATGAAAAAAGTAATGTTAGCATTATTTGCTGTTATGACACTTGCCGCATGTACTGGTTCTTATAAACAAGGCAATTGCGAATACGACTTCCTATTACACAAAGATATTTCTATTTCTAAACTGATTGGAAACGCAACTGGTGGTTGCTAAAAAAATCCCGCATTCGCGGGATTTTTTATTCGTCTATTGCAACAATAAAAATCTTTTTATCATTTGCTTGCTTTATAACTGCGTCCTTATTTACGACAAAGCAAGTTTTCGTATTTACCACAATTCCCCTTAAACCCGCGGCGGCAACAGCTTTTACCGTATCAACACCTATTGCAGGAATATCTATTCTTAAATCTTGTCCAGGTTTCGTCATTTTAGCAAAAACACCGCTTGATTTCTTATGGTTCTTTCGCATTTCTACAACGCGTTCTAGCATCTTTGCAGTTCCTTCTGCCGCCTCAACAGCAATTACCTGCTTATCAACAACGACCGATGCACCTATATCTGCCGCCCCAATAGTATGCGAAACTTCTATCGCTCGCTGTATATCTTTCTCGTCACAAGCAGATGGTTTTACCTTGGTCTGAACGCCTGCCTTTTGAAAAGTTAGTTCTGGCGCAACGTCTTGTGCAGCAATAATCTCAAACCCTCGCTTTTCCAATGCTTTATTTAATGCAACTGCCATTGAATCATACCCCCGTTGATTTTTCAAAATGCTAAATAACAAACCTATTGACCATAAATCTGGTCGTACGTCCGATAAATTTGGGTGCCCTAATGCCCCTACGAAAGTCAATTTATGTATACCACGACGCCGAACTTCACGAACTGCCGGCCACACGCCACCTATGCGCATAACCATATCAGGTTCTAATCGTGGGTCATAAAAATTCTTTAATCCTATGACGTATACTTCCCAACCTGCCCGACGTAATGCATCACGCGTAAAAAATGGTAAATCAAGTGCCCCTGCAATTAGAGCAATTTTTTTATCTGATTTTTTTATATTTTTCTTCATTTCACGTAATGGTACGAATAAATCGGGCTGGAATCAAGTTTCAATTTATGCTAAACTAATATTGATTATATAAATACTGGGTGAAATAAATATGAAAAAGATATCTTATCTAGTGGTTCTACCTATGCTATTAGCAACGCCTGCGCTAGCAAGTTATAGCGATGACCAGTTTCGCGCTGAAATATTAGAAGGCTTGGATTTGGTCAGCGCACGCGCTAACGTAGACGTACCAGACCCGGCTCCTGGTGAATTAGGGTTAGACGTTTATCAAACGGCCGATGCTGGTTATAATTCTGATATCCAATTATTCATCCCAACTAAAATGTATATGCGCGCAGGTGGTGGGTTAAACCTTCCTTTTGCAACGGATAAAGCAAAGTTAGGCGATAAAGAATACAGCAGCGCTGGCAGTTGGACAACTCAAATAGGGCTTGGTTGGAATCTGTCATCTTATGTGCGTACAGAGATAGACTTCCAAGAATCTACTTTCAATTTTTCTGACATTGATGATGCACAGGCAAATTATCAAACAATTGGTGGTATGTTATACTTTGACTTCGCCCGCCGCTATATCCAAACTGGTGACATCACATATCGCCGCCGTTTTGTACCATTTATGGGATTAGGAGCTGCTGCTGGTATGTATAAGTTTGACGGTGCTGGTGGGGCTGACGGATTTGTAATTGCTGCGCCGCGGGCAACTCTTGGTTTCAACGTAATGTTAAATGATTTGATAGGCATTGATATAATGTATCAGTACCAAATGATGATTGGAAACGGTTTCGGTTGGAACGTACGTGCAGGTGGCGTTGATAATATCAGTAATATTATGGCCTCATTTCGCGTAAACTTCTAACAAAAAGATAGGGAATAAACATGAAATCTAAAATTTTATTTAGTCTTTTAACAATGTTACCTTTCGCGGCAAATGCGGCGATCCCTTATCGCGTGGAACAAATAGACATGCCTGTTCAACCGTCTGTATCAGGTGAAGATTCTCAGGCTTTGGCTAGACTGCGCCGTTTCTACGTCGGGGCGGCATATGACTTTTCAATATGGAATAACGGGGCTGACGGAACCGTAAGCATAAGCGGTAAAAATACTTCTTCTTTTGAAGTTATGGCTGGTGTACGCGCTTTCGATATATTTCGTGTAGAAGCAAATTATATGCGAGCATCCGCAAAGTGGGACGCATTCAGTCTGACGGGTGATACCGCTATGATAAACGCTATTTTTGACGCACGTATAAATAATATTTACCGCTTGTTCTATAAGCAACGTTTAGTACCTTATGTTGGTGTGGGCGCCGGTGTTTCTTGGAACTCTGCAGATGGCGCGACTATAGAGCATAAAATAAGCCCTGTTGCTGCTGCTATGGCTGGTCTATCGGTTGAAATGGGCGAACACTTCGCATTAGATTTCGGGTATAAATATTTCTATATGTTCTCGCCTAAGTTTAACGTGATTGAAGATTTTGCGCCAACAGCACATCAATTCCGCGTCGGTGCACGCGTACATTTTTAACGCTATGAAAAGATGCCCTTTCTTTGGTATTTGTGGTGGTTGCAAATATGATTTTGCTTCACCCAATTATCGCACAGAAAAATTAGCCGAATTGAAAAAATTACCGGTCACGGGGGACGCAATATGGACAGATACTGCTACACGTAGACGTGCAGATTTCGCCTTTGCCGACGGAGCGTTCGGTCTATACCAACACCAAACAAAGAACATAGTACCAGTTCATAACTGCCCGCTATTAGTTCCAGAAATAAACAATATTTTGCCTAAACTGGCTACGTTACCGTGGAACGGTTCTGGCTCATGCTTAATCACTTTATGCGATAATGGAATTGATATATCAGTAAACTCTAACGTACCCTATTTTTCTAAAGAATTTAAATCCGCCATAGAAAAACTACAAAATGTTATACGAAGTACTTGGAACGACCGTATAGTAAATCAAAGCGCGACACCAACAATAACATTTGATAACCATACTGTAAATTTCCCGACTGGGGGCGCTTTCTTACAACCGACAGTTCAAAGCGAAACGGCGTTGCGCAATTTGGTTTTACAAGCGGCAAACGGTGCAACGCGAACGGCTGATTTATTCTGCGGTTTGGGTAATTTTACTTTTTCACTAAACGCAGACGGTTTTGATATTACTGGTATCGGGATAAAAAGAGATTTATTTAAGCACCCCTTAACTGTCGGCATGCTTTCCAAATATGATTGCATCGTAATGGATCCACCACGCGCTGGTGCCGGCGCACAATGTAAAGAACTCGCCAAAAGTAACGTTTCTAAGATAATTTATGTGTCTTGTAACCCCGCCACATGGAAAAAAGACGCCGACATTCTTACACTGGGGGGCTATAAAATGTCACAACTTATCCCTGTTGATCAATTTGTAGGCAGCAGTCACTGGGAATTATTTTCTGTTTTTAATCGTTAAGACTGATAAAAAAACGCCGGCGGTCGCCCGCCGGTGTTTCCGAATGCCCTGAAAGGAAGGAAAGGAGAAAAAGAAATGGGCATTCTAAACTGTCAAAATGGGGTCCAGAGTCCAGAGGAGAGAGAATGTAGGAGGGAGTCTGAATCCCTGGGCCCCATAGAGGTTTTCACCCCGTCGCCGGGGTTTCCCCCTTTGACGAATCGAAATGTAATACATTTTTTTATATTTGTCAAGTATTATTGTCAAAATTATTTTTTAGTGTTATTTTTAGGACATAAAACCAAATTTTAGGAAATCGTCCTTGTTGCCCGTCACCTTGGGCTGGAATAAAATCAATATCAGACATATGTTTCCATATGTCCAAAGATTCGGATGTTCCGAACAGTAACCAGAGGAGAGAGAAAAATGACTCATGAAGACGTCTGGCGGGCAATAGAGCGCTTTGCTACCGAACACGGTATGTCCTGTTCAGGATTAGCAAAATGCAGCGGTTTAGATCCTACCACCTTTAACAAAAGCAAACGTTGGTCTAAAGAAGGTCAACCACGTTGGCCATCAACGAATAGCATTTCAAAAATCCTGTCGTCCACAGGCGCTAGTATACAGGATTTTACTAAATTTATTGACACCCAAAATAAGGGACGTGAATAAATAATAAGTATTTGGATACTCTAAAAAAGACCGTATGCTGCTTGCGGTCTTTTTTATTGGACAAAAACTAAAGCTTTTACTATTCTAAACACAAACATGTTAGACGGTATCAGAATATATTCTTCAGATGAAATATGGCGTCATATTTTATCAGAACTCGGTGCAACAGTATCTGATGCACCTGATAAAACATACCTAGACTTTGATTCTTTGGGAATAACTATGCCTGCCACTCCTATCATGCTAAAAACCGTCATACAAAATGCAATTGACGGTAATATACAACTGTTACATGATATATTCGGTCGAAACATACAATTGCCATACATACAGGCTCAAATAGTCATATTGCTTTACAAATCTGGTGGTATGTCGGCAAATGACTTACGGAATGCTTTGGGTTATTCACCAAATGCGACTACCCATGCAGTTGACACCGCAATATATCAACTACGCAAAACTTTCGGTCGCGATTTCATAATAAATGTAAACGGAGTGTATAAAATTGGCCAGTTATAAGCTACTTTCTTTTGATAAAATATCTAGCACCCAAACATACGCGTTAAATATGGTGGCCAAGGGGGAGGCGCGCGATCATACAGTTATAATGGCAGAAGCGCAATCTGCAGGGCGCGGCAGATATAAAAGAAGTTGGATTTCTCATCATGGAAATCTTTATGCCAGTTTCATATTCGATTCAGAAGAAAGAGACCCTCGCCTATCTTATATGATTGCCGTCGCCATAGCGGAAAGTTTAATCGCTTTCGGTATACACCCAAAAATTAAATGGCCGAATGATATTTTGATTGACGGTAAGAAAGTCTCTGGTACTTTAACAGAATATGCGGGGCGATTTGTAATTATCGGTATCGGAATAAATATAAAATCTAACCCGACCGTAGAAAACTATAAAACCACAAAACTTGATAATTATGCTAAAGTTGATAAATCGGATTTATTAAATAAGTTGATGAAGAATCTTGATAAGTGGAGAAAAACCGATTTTCCTCTTGTTAGAGCTCGTTGGATGGACTTAGCAACAGGATTAAATAAAATTGTAAAATATCGCGGCGAAGAAGCAGAACTTATAGGAATTAACGAAAATGGGGCATTAGTCTTACGCAATGGTTCAAGATATTTACTAACATACGGTGATGAAATCAGCATGTAATACGCACGCAGAAATTATTACCTTGACTTTTATATAAAAATATGATATTATTTTATGCATAAACAAGAAGAAATGTGTCCGCTGAAGTTTAGCGGTTTTTTTATTTTTTGGTCGCACGTGCAATCGTGCGACTTTTTTATTTCACGAATAAAGAAAGGGAAAAGGAAAAATGCAACTGACGCTGATAAAGAATCTTGACGCATCAAAAACTATACCTTATAAAATGGCTCGTGTAGTATATGCAGAAACTCAAGCAAAATCTTTACGCGTTGTCGAAGCCTTGACATCAATGATTCAAAATTTTGCCAACGCAACAGAATATTCATTTGAAGATATTTTATCCGACAAGTCTTTATTCGAATCTTTAAATGAAACATCAGCAAATAACAAACTTATCTATGTCGCTCCAACAAACAAAGGGTTTCAAATGTGCCTACGCGTTGCAATGCGTATGTTACGAGGTGCTCTGCCAGATTGCTGTTACGGTGCAACCCGCTTTCATCGCGACGATACTATCCCCCAGTGGGCTACATCACGAGGATACATCGCAGACATAGACGGTCTTCTTTTTTACCTATAACAAAAACGAACTTAAAATGAAAAAAATTATTAACGGTGGTTTTCTTGCCGGACACAGAACATATATAATTTCTGGCATTGGTATATTATCGGCTGTCGGGGCATACTTAGTCGGCGACGTAGATATATTTACAATGCTGCAATCAATATTTACATTAGGCGGAATTTATTTTCTGCGCAAATCCAGCGAAACAAAAGGAAAAAGAAATGGAAAAAATTCCAGAAAAATTTCTTAACACTGACGGAACTTTAAATACAGATGCACTATTAAAATCTTATTCAGAATTAGAAAAGAAAATTGGAAATATGATTTCTGTTCCAGATAAAAATTCAGATTCGGAAACTCGCGCAAAGTTTAATCGTGCAATCGGCGTACCTGATAAAGCCGATGAATACCCTATAAACACCCTATTTGACGACGATGCATTACGCGAAAAATTTTTAGAAATCGGATTAACATCATCACAAGTAGAAAAAATTTATCAAATTGCGGAAGACTTTTTAACACCTGTAATATCAGATTTATTCAACACACAAAATGAAACGAATGCTATTGCTGAATTAAAAAATTTTTTCGGCGACGAAGAAAAAATGAAAGCCGCATTACATGCAATAAATTCATTCGGAGAAAAATATTTACCACGTGAAGCGTTTGATGAATTATGCTCTACACCCCAGGGAATCCGTAGTGTATACACGATGATGCAATCAATGGAACCGACGGTTCAAACCGATGACGAACAATCAAAAAATTTAACTGATAACGATTTACGTCGTATGATGCGTGACCCGAAATATTGGCGTGATCAAGATCCAGAATACGTTCGAAAGATAGAAAATGGTTTCAAAAAATTATATTCGTAAAGAAAAAATGCACTTTCTTCTTTACTATTTTTTTTGTTTCATATAAAATATAAGTAAGAACAAAAAAATTTGTTCTATCCAAAAAATAAAAAGGAGAGAAGAATGGCATTCACATTCTTAAAACCAGCTGCGAAAAAACCTGCTGCAAAAAAGCCAGCAGCGAAACCAGCTGCAAAGAAACCGGCTGCAAAAAAAGTTGCTGCGAAAAAACCAGTTGCTAAAAAAGCTCCTGCGAAAAAACCAGCTGTAAAAAAAGTTGCTGCGAAGAAACCAGTTGCTAAAAA
>CALXMU010000004.1 GCA_944389555.1 uncultured Alphaproteobacteria bacterium | reverse complement strand
TGCGAAAAAACCAGCTGTAAAAAAAGTTGCTGCGAAGAAACCAGTTGCTAAAAAAGCTCCTGCGAAAAAACCAGCTGTAAAAAAAGTTGCTGCGAAGAAACCAGTTGCTAAAAAAGCTCCTGCGAAAAAACCAGCTGCTAAAAAACCAGCTGCGAAAAAAGCATGCGCAAAGAAAAAATAATAAATCCCCGGTTTCGGGGATTTTTATTTAATTGCCCGATTTCCTCGGGCTTTTTTTTATAAAATATTCAGTCAGATTACGCGCACGTCTGACTGAATATTTCGTATAACATGGATAATCCCTTATGGGACCCGCAACATCTTTTGCATATGGCGCATATTATATGCATAACCATAACTGCAAAATCTTATCGACGTAATTTCATTACGTCTTTTTTTTATTGTAATAAAAAAGGATTTTAATAATGTCTGTTTCAATAGATCAGGTCTTTGTAAAACAATTTGAGGCCGATGTTCATTTAGCTTATCAGCAAATGGGCACGAAACTGCGTTCCACAGTTCGCAGTAAATCAGGTGTTGTAGGCGCATCCACAACTTTCCAGAAAGTAGGTCGCGGTACCGCAAGCACAAAATCACGTCACGGCATAGTTCCTGTCATGAACTTAAACCACGAACCTGTTGAATGCTTATTGCAAGATTACTATGCAGGTGACTGGGTTGACGCGTTGGATGAATTAAAGACCAACGTTGACGAACGTCGCGTTGTCGCATCTGCCGGCGCATATGCTTTAGGTCGCAAAACAGATGAACTGATTGTGGCCGCTATGAAACAATCTACAGGAGTAGTTGGCGATTATTCTACGGGCCTTACTAAAAATTTAATATTATCCGCATTAGAAATATTAAATGAGAATGATGTTCCGGACGACGGCCGCAGATTCGCAGTAGTAGGCGTACATCAATGGAATGAATTGCTGTCTATGGACGAATTCGTTTCCGCTGATTACGTAGGTAACGATTTGCCTTTGGTATCTGGCGGTGCTTCTAAAAAATGGTTGGGTATTACGTGGATATTATACAACGATTTACCTTTGACAAGCACAAATCGTGATTGCTTTATGTATCACGCCACAAGCATCGGTCATGCGTGCGGTCAAGAAGTAAAAACAGATATATCTTGGCACGGCGAACGCGCCGCACACTTCATCAGTAACAGTATGTCTCAAGGTGCAGTTCTGATTGATAATAACGGTATCGTACGCATAAAGTGCAAAGACTCTGATGCCTAAATCAACTTTCTTATCATAAAACTTAATAAACGTAAAGGAACTATCAATGGCGTTTCAAAATAAAAATCTATCCGTAATTGCGTACGCAAACGGATTTACATTGTGGCATTACAGCGCTAATGAAACAATTGCAACGATAACCGCTTCTGGTTATTTTAACAACGTAAAAACATTGATGAATACCGGCGACATCATCATCATAAATGGGTCTGATAATACTTCTATTAAAAAAATAACAGTTAGTGGAAGTGTATCCGTTGCCGCATTAGCTTAAATGAACTTTACCGGGGCGAATCACTTGCCCCGGTTTTTTTATACCTACCTAAATTTGAAAGGTGATTTTCATGCATACTAAAATAGATTTATGTTCAATGGCGTTATTAAAACTAGGTGAAAAACCAATTACATCTCTTATTGAAGATACGCCAGCGGCACAATTAGCACGCACTCTATTCGATTCCGTCATAGATACATTATTGGCTATGCATCCATGGCGCTTTGCCTGTAAGCAATTTAATCTTGCAAAAAATGATGAAGGGAATTTTCTTATACCGGCAGAATGCTTACGCGTATTAAAATGTAACGGTGAAATTATCGGGAATAAAGTTATATCACCATCCGATAAAATATCCGTCACGGCAATTATAAAAGTACCAACCGAAGATTTCCCTAGTTACTTTATATCTCTAGCTGCAACCAAATTAGCCATGGAATTTTGCATTCCTTTGCTTGGGGACCAAACGGTATTTCGTATGCTTGCCGCGCTATATGAAACAGAACTACAGTCGGCGAAATTTATAGATAGCACTACGTCTAAACTTCAAAACAATATAGAAAACTTTTCTCTTATTAAAGCACGTTTTTAATTCGGAGGTCGCAAATGGCAGATTTCATAAAAACTCAAAATTCTTTCGCCGACGGCGAAGTTTCACCGGATTTTTTTGCGCGCGATAACTTAAACGGATTATCAAAGTTAGAAAATATGGATGTTCTTGCAGGAGGTGGACTTAAAAGACGCCCTGGATTACAAACCGTTACAGAATTAGATTCAACCGCCAGGCTTATTCCTTTTTCTGTCAGCGAAACAGAAAATTACCTGTTAGTTCTAACTGATGGTCATCTTTTAATGTACAAAGATGACGCTTTTGTCAGAGATATTTTAGTACCTTGGGAATTTACTGACGTCCCGCGAATACAATACGCGCAACGTTTTGATACGATGATATTCGTTCATCCAGACTATCAACCTTACATACTTAAAAAAGACGGCGAACTGTTCGTTCTGACATTATTTCAATTTGAACGAAACGATGAAGATATGACAATAAATATACCTTTTATGAAATTTGAAGATGCAGAAGGTATAAAAATATTCGTCACCCAAAATGACGCAGGTAATAATTATGCTACGTTAAAGACAAATAAGGACTTCTGGACGGAAGAGAACGTCGGCGGGCAGCTATTACTATTAAACAACCAATGGCAAGTAACAGAATACATAGGTCCAAGAGAAATATACGCCTACACAAATAGCCAATTTACTTTACCTGGCTCTCCTGTTACAGATTGGTATGAAGCCGCATTCAGCCCCCGTCGCGGTTGGCCTTGCAGCATAACTTTTCACCAAGACAGACTTGTTTTTGGCGGTTCCAAATCTTGGCCCGGCGGTATATGGATGTCAAAAGTCGGTCGACACAACAATTTCAATGTAGGTACTGGATTAGATGATGAAGCAATATTTTTAACTTTGCTATCAGAACAGCGCCAACAAATCTGTACCATTGTTAGCAGCGATAATTTACAGATAATGACGAATACAGGAGAATGGGCCATTTCTAACAAACCACTTACTCCTGCTTCAGTTGACATAAAGCAGCATACTTCTGTTGGCAGCATATCATCAAGATATTTACCACCGCAAAAAATAGAAGGAGAAACTGTCTTTATATCCAGTAACAAAAAAGATATTAGAGAATTATCTTTAGACGCATTAGGCGAAAATTATAACGCTAAAGACCTGTGTACACAAGCCAAGCACTTAATGCAAAACCCAATAGATTTATCTTATAACGAGGATTTAAGGCAATTATTCGTAGTCATGAACTCTGGTGATATGGCTGTATTAAACCAAAATTCAGCACTTGGAATTTCTGCGTGGGCACGTTATAAAACGCTAGGGACATTTAAATCCGTCGCTTCTATAAAAGGTGTTACTTATGTTGTCGTTCAACGTAATGAAAATTTTTATCTAGAAAAATTTTCTACTGACGCTTTGGTTGATGCGGATCAATATAATTTTTCTTATACCGCATCGGCGTTACCGCTACGCGCATCCGGACACAACACAAAGACTTTACGCATCAGAAAAATATCTGCGCGTGTACTAAATACTAAAACATTGTACATAAATGGTAAACGCGCTTCTTTACCGACCGAAATATATGATGAATCATCTACGGGTTATAACGGCGACATTTCAATAAATATACTAGGAAGCGAACATAATTGTATAAATGCACCATGGACTATTTCTAGTACAGAACAATTACCAACGAACGTTTTATCCATAAGTATATACGGATATTACACTATCTAAAAATTAAAGGGGAAACAAATGGGACAACTTGTATCAGACGTTACGTCAATACTAAACTATCGCGATTCTAAGAAAGAAGCGGAAAACGAACGTCAAAAAATTTTGGCAGATATGGCAGCCGATGAAAAAGAAAAAACAAATCTTGTAAAAAAAACACTGGCGACGCAACGCGCAAAATATGGTGCTTCTGGTGCATCCTCAAATAGCATGTCTTCAGGCGCCGTGTTAAAACGTTTAAAGTCCGAAACAGAAGCACCCTATAAAGAAAAACGCGCCTCAAACGTTGAGAAACTAAAAAAGATCAGCGTAAGCAAACCTAATTTACTGCAATCTTTGCTAGATAAATTTGAAGACCTTGTCAGTTAACCTACGATGAACGATGAATTTTATAAATTCTTAGATACGTGGAACAACGTACTAGGTTTTTCCACGCCGCAGCACCACAGGCAAATAATGGATTTTCTTGTATCTATCTGGACCACGCCACCTAGACGAGGTCTATTGATGGCTTTTAGACATTCTGGGAAATCCACTGTTGTCGGAATTTTTGCGGCGTGCGTATTACTTCTGCATCCGGAAACACGAATTTTAATCTTGTCTGCAGAAAGCGGTTTATCTTCTCGTATGGTATCGCACGTTAAACATATTTTGGAAAATCACCCTATGTGCAAAGATTTAGTCCCAAACGTAAAAAAAGAATGGGCACAAGGTCGCATAACAGTTAATCGACCCATAGGTATTCGCGAACCTTCTGTAATATGCCAAGGCATCCATGGTAATATAACAGGTCTACGTGCCGATTTAATAATATGCGATGACGTAGAAGTACCTAATACAAGTAATACCGCACAAAAAAGAGAGATGTTACGTGAACGATTACGAGAGCTTGATTTTATTCTTTCTCCAACAGGGGCGATGATTTATATTGGCACGCCTCATACTTTGGACACAATTTACAGAACAAAAGAAGACTAATAATTCAACCCGTCGTTTTCACTATCGTCCACAGGTTTCATCGTTGTAATAAAGGAGCGCAACTTTTCTAATAACGCAGTACCCGCATCGCCAAACATTGGTAAATACGTTTCATATTCTGGCATATCTACCTGTAATTGAGCCCTGGCTCGTTCAGACAACGGTTGATTTAACATGTCGCTGGCAACTTTCCATAAATAATACGCGCGATACGTTTTATTTATCACAGACCATTTTTCTAATAATTCGGGACGTTGCGATAATGCAGCACGAATTGCGACCAACCATTGATCGCCGAATTTTCTTACAACACGTAACTGCTGAATCTTATCCAACCCATCTTGATCGGTTGTGAAATCTTTTATACCTGCTTCTAGTTCCGCCCATTCTTCAGACGTCAACGGAACTGTTGCAATAGTTTCCGCCATCATACCACCATATGGCAATAATTCGCGTTCTATTGAATCCATAGAAGTTTTGCCACTACGTAAATTATCAATATGCTTTACCAACAATTTACCAGTAGGTAAGTCACGCAGCGCACGTAAAACATCGGCATCCGCCTCGTCTACAAACACCTGATTGACGGCAGCCCAGCCACCAAAAATTACGTGTTCTTGACGATATAAATTTAACAATTTTTGTGCGACTACGCTGGCTTTTGCTTTCATTTACCCCCTCCTGCTTGGAACGGTTATTCCATTACAATCATAACAACTTTATGCATTGTTTTACCGATAATCTTTTCTTCAGGTGATGAAATCTGACCGTATACTTTACCCTTAGAGTCTTGACGAACGCTTACAATTTGCGCCGTTGCAGTTTCTTCTGATTCCATAGAGTCGAAATCTGCATCTATGCAGACGGCCATATCGCCAACCGTTGCTGGCGTTTCTGCGTCCGCGAACACATAAGATTTTTCCGGTATAAAACCACCCAGACGCTTTGAATTCGGCATAACTGCATATACGCTTTTATGACCTTCTAATGGCATTGGTGCAACAATCATCGTTTTGTCGGATTTCTTAAACGCAATAGACTTACCAGACGGCATACCAAATACAGGTACAAGTTTCTTACGTGCACTGTCATATAACTTCGCACCGTATAAACTGCCATGCATATCAATTCCAGATAATGGATTACCAGGTACAAGAACCGATTTTACACGTTCTTTTACTTTGTTTATCTGTTTGTTTAGCTCACCAGATTTATATAATGACGCAATTTTATCTAACAGTGTTTCGGCTGTATACGCAAAAGATTCTGCCAACGGTTCTATTTCATTCTGGTATATTTCACGTTGACCGACCTCTATCTTATGATATACGGAAAGAGTCATACCAGCGTCCTTTGCCGCCTGCGCAATCGTCTTACCAGACAACTGACGAATCTTACGTAACCCGCTGCCGAAGATCTTTAGACCGCTATCTTCATTATCGTTCAGGCGACGTTTAATTTCATTTTGCCATTGACCGGCAACCTCGTCTGTTTCTTTAATGAATATATCAGATAACTTACAACCAAGTATATTACAAATGTTTAATAACTGCTTTTGATTTAATCGGCGAACGCCCTTTTCAATTTTAGAAACAGCAGATAGCGATAAATTTGCCTGGCGCGCTAGTTCCGTCATCTTCATACCATTGGCCAGACGAATATTTCTGATATTATTTGGGAAAATTATTTCTTCTTGCGCCATGTTAAATCTCCTTAAATTTTCTTGACAAAATTTTAGTCAATTTTTAAGAGTTTAGCAAGCACAAAATGATTACAGCGGCATATCATCTGGTATGGCATCTGTATCAACCGGCATAGGTTCAAAGTCACCACCGTCTAGAACTGGTGCCGCAGGTGCAGAATTTCCAAAGTCATTATCACCACGAGCGTCTGTTTCTTCTAAATTATCAAACAAGCTATAATCACCGAAGAAAGCCATACGAACTGTTTCTGGACGACCATGACGGTTTTTACCTATGATGACGTCGGCCTTACCGCGCGCCCGTTCCAAACGCCGCTGATAACTTTCAATTATCTTTTCATTTGCGTTACCAGAAATGCGCTGTGACGGATCACGATTATCTAAATAATATTCTTCACGATATGTGAACATAACGATGTCAGCGTCTTGTTCAATAGAACCAGATTCACGTAAGTCCGATAATTGCGGTCGCTTATCATCGCGTGATTCTACGCTACGAGACAACTGTGACAAAGCGATAACAGGAACGTCTAATTCCTTAGCCAGCATTTTTAAACCGCGAGTTATTTCAGAAATTTCCTGAACGCGATTATCTTTGTTCTTACCGCCAGGTGAGGTCATCAACTGCAAATAGTCAATCACTATAAGCGCTATTCCACCATGCATACGAGCCAATCGTCTGGCACGCGTACGTATCATAGGTACAGACATACCAGGCGTATCGTCTATGAATAAAGGTACCTTACTGATCGCATCTGCATACTGAGACATTTTCAAAAAATCTTCATCCGTCAAAGAACCTTCTCGCATGGCAGAAGCAGGTATTTTTGATTGCGAAGACAATACACGTGCCGCCAATTGAGACTTTGACATTTCAAGACTGAAAAATACAACGGCGCCTTTATATCGCTCATTAGCGCGCCCATACTTTATCGCGTTCGCCGCATTAAAAGCGATATTCATCGCCAACGTCGTTTTACCCATTGCCGGGCGACCAGCGATAATAATTAAATCGGAATGATGTAAACCACTGATAGACTTATCTAAAACATTCAAACCAGTTGTAAGCCCAGATAATTTACCGTCCGCCTTATAAGCAATTTCGGCCTCTTTTAACGCGTCCTGCAACGCTGTACCAATTGACGCGACCTCTCGTTCAGAAACGCCCGACGAAGCCATTTCAAATAACTTCTGCTCGGCATTTTCAATCTGCGATGAAACAGGGTTATCTAAATCTTCAACAAACGCCGCGTCTGTAATCGATTGACCAAGGTTTATCAGTTCTCGACGCATGGCATTGTCATAGACTATGCGCCCATATTGCTCAACATTTACAACAGTCGCACCCGCAGACGCCAACTGTGTCAAATAATCCACGCCACCAACAGATTCCAGCACACCTTGCTGGTCTAGGTAATTCTTTGCAGTAATTATATCAAACGGGATTCCGGCGGCAAATTGCCGTTCCGCCAATTTATAAATTTCCTGATGTGCAGGATGTGAAAAATGTTCCGCCTTCAGAAACTCAGACACCCTTTCCAACGCGCGGTTATTCATCAATACCGCGGCCAAGACTGCCTGTTCGGCTTCTAGGTTAGTTGGTAAAGTTTTAGGGGTAAAGTCCATGTCAAATATAGTATATAAAAATTTTGCTTTTTCAACGCCTTTTTTACGCGGTTACCGTGAATTAAAAATACCCATAATTTCCGCAGAAGGAACTCCGGCTTGGCCAGAATTGTTCCCGCTTGAACGTATTGACGAATTACGCGATGCGGTCGGTGCAAGATACTTCTCGGCGCAAATGATGCTTGAATTCATCGCACCTGATAGAGCGCGTCTTGACCCAGACGCGCTAAAATTATATGACTCAGAATTTGATGCCCGCAACGCAAAAATAGGAGACCACATAATAACAGGAGCCTCTATTTATTGGGACCCATCAACGGGGAGAAAAAAATCTGACGGCAGCGTATGCGTATTGATATATCGCGACGATAAAAATAAAAACATATTCATCCATGACGTTTTATACCTTGTCATTTCTGATGAAGAATTACATCCTTTAGCGCACCAGTGCGAGATGATTCTTGATTTCATCATAAGTCACGGTTTACGAAGAATATACATTGAAACGAATGGTATAGGTAACGCCCTGCCAGAAATCATGCGTAGCGTTGCCAGCGCAAGAAACATCACAGTAAATATTCAAAAAGTTACTAACAATAAAAATAAAGAAACAAGAATTTTAGACGCGATTGAACCGATATTATCGTCGGGTCGACTGCATGCACACCGACGCGTTCAATCTACGCCGCTGATTGCAGAAATGTTAGGTTGGACACCTATGGGCGGCAGTACACATGATGACGGTCTTGACGCCACAGCCGGTGCCATATGTACAACGCCCATACCAATTCGTCCGCTTGGGCACGGTCCTTCAACTTTTACTGCAAACACAAATTTCAAAATATAACAAAGGGAGCTTCTATATGAAATATAACTTACAACAAATGTACCGTCGTGCACTTGATTTACGCGCACCGTGGTTGAATCGTTGGGACAGCGCTTTGCGATATACTTGCCCAATAGCCGATGACGATGCAGCAACTCTTTTTGACGCGACCGCCGCAGATGCAGTAGATAATCTTGCCGCATCAATTTATTCTTTATTGACCCCACCTGAATCTTTATGGATTTCTTTGATTCCTGAAAGTGCGGAGTCTCCTAATGCAGATATTGCAACGCTGGCTTTACGTTCAAATCTAAACGACTCTAACTTTTATACAACCATACATCAATGCTATATGGACCTTATCATATTAGGCACAGCGTGCTTGTTTATGGCAGAAAACCCTATTGGTTCGGCGTCTGCGTTTTCATTTACTGCGATACCCATGCGAGACATCGCAATTCTCAACGGTGCCGTATTTCATACCGCAACTATGCCGGCTCGCGAAGTAATAGAAAAATACCCGTCATGGACACCACCCGCCGATATGCGAGACCTAATAAAACAAGACCCAGAAACGCCAATTAAATTGGTACAAAGTTTAATAGGAACAGAATTTACGGCTTGGTTAGATGTAGGCGGCGACATAGAAAACAATATAGTTTCCACTGGACATTTTGAAACTAACCCTTACATCATATTCCGTTGGTCCGTCGCAAGCGGTGAGTTATATGGGCGCGGACCGGTACTACGTGCCCTGCCGGATATAAAAACTGTAAACAAAGTTGTTGAACTTGTTCTGAAAAACGCAACCATTGCTGTGTCCGGTATATGGCAAGCCGATGATGACGGCGTGATAAACCTATCCAACATAAACCTTACCCCAGGTGCGATTATACCCAAAGCAGTCGGTTCATCTGGTTTAACTCCGTTGGCGTCTGGTGCAGACTTTGATGTATCTCAAATAATACTGAAAGATTTACGCGAACGTATCCGGCATGCTTTGCTGGCCGACCGATTGGGGCTGTTAAGCGAAAAAGAAATGACGGCAACGGAAATTATGGCGCGTAATGCTGATATGATGCGCATACTTGGCGCAACATACGGTCGCTTGCTGCACGAATTTATCCGTCCACTCGTAGAACGTGGGCTGCAAATATTATCCCGTCGCGGCGTAATAGATAAAATATCGTTACACAGTGACGCAGAATTAAAATACATTGCTCCAATCGCAAAAATGGCGATAGAAGAAACTTTAATTTAACGCAGGAGAAAAAAATGAAAGACATTGAACAAAACTATGCTCGGACATTTGCCACAGCCGCCGGAGCGATGGTTCTGCGCCATTTACGTAAAATGACGATAGAACGCGTGCTGGGACCAGACGCCACAGACGCCCAACTTCGTGGATTAGAAGCACAACGGGCGCTGGTTCATCAAATAGAAACCATGATAGAACGAGGGAAATGATGACAAGCGAATCTAAAAGCGTCATCGGATTAGTTGATTTTCTGCGCAACAGTTGGTTTTTAATCGCTTTTATTGCCGGCGTAATATATTGGGCCGCCAGACAAGATTCTTCACTGGAAGATTTAGCACGAGCAGATAGCCGCATAACCGCTTTAGAAAACCGCACCACAATTTTAGAAACTGGTATCGGAAAATTACAGATAAAATTAGATACAATCCGTGATGACGTTGCTCTTATTAAAAGTGCCGTTATAAAAACAAAATAAAAAACAACCGGTATTCTTTACCGGTTGTTAAACTTTTATGATTATTCTTTATTGTTTTACTATTTCGTTCACGGTAACAGTAAACACTACGTCCTTTCCAGCCAATTCTGGATAATAGTCTGCAGGGAAAGTGATATTTACGTTACGAGTTTCACCCTGCTCTACACCAATCAACTGTTCTTCGAAACCTGGTATAAATTGACCGCTGCCTAAAACCAACGGGAAATTAGTCGCCGTTCCCCCCTCAAACTGAACACCGTCCATATATCCAGCAAAATCAATTACAACCGTATCACCATTTTGAGCACCGGCATTACTATCACAAGCCGTTAAAAACATTGCACCACAAATTGCAACCGCTGACATAAATTTTTTCATCCTTTCCCCCATTTTGTTTTTAATTATTGTACACACATCTGAAACCGTACTCACGCATTGTAGAACCCTCAGCTTCTACTCTATAATCAAAATAAGGCGTAGGACGCATTACATCAAAAGAAGGTCTATCATATACCATAACAATGCTATCTGCATTACGCCCGCAAACGCGCTTCATTTCATAATCTGCAACTTTTGATAAAATTGTTCGCGCATCTCCGTCAATATCCATACCATCGGCGTTTTGTACCAAACGCAAACGCATTTCTCGTAAATCTGTATTTCCTAATAATATTTGGACACGAACCATCGTACCACGATATTCCTGCCACCGCGTTTCCATACGCGATGTATTCCAACGATTATCACTTGCTTCTTTTTCTGCCTCAGTTTTAGGTTTATAAGAATCTATGTTCGAATATTGGTTTTCCGATTGCATAAACGTACTTGTGCGTTCGTTATACAGCGGTGCATCCGCCCCACCCTGGGCGAAGTCTTCCGTATTATACGGTGCATCGGTATCGGTGGCGCAAGCCCCCAATATAAACGCAGACACCAACATAAACAGTAAAGGTCTTTTCATATTCTTCTCTCTTTTTTCTAATTTTATCAAATAAAGCATTTTGATTCAAGTCAGGATTTATGATAAAATTAAATTGATGTCGAATGTAGTTTTGGAATCTTTATTAAAACCGTTAGAAGAATTCTACAAGCCGTCGTTTGTAGAAGAAATTGCAATAAATCATGCGGGTGAGGTATGGATGCGCCTACACGGTGCCCGCGTTCCATGGGTCGCCTATAACGCCGAAGAACTATCAAAACAATATCTTATTGACCTGATACATACGGTCGCAAATATTTATGAAAGACCTTTTGACCCGGTTCACGGCATGCCGGTAGTATACGCAACACTGCCTGGGAATCATCGTTTTACCGCAATAGCGGGACCGAATGTCCAATATGACGAAAGAGACATTACAGGAGGCGTCGCATTAAACATTCGCGGAACTAGCGCCCCAGAAACTTCATTTGATCAATATCACTTACGTCGCGGTGAAAAATTATTAAAAGTCAAACCTCGCGAATCAACGCGACCAGATGACCCATACGACAGACTGATGACCGCCATAAATGACGGAAGCCCTATTTTAATCAGCGGTGCAACGGCGACAGGTAAAACCACTTTCTTAAACCATATGTTGACCTTGATTGATAAAAACAGTCGCGTAATAACGGTTGAAGACGCCCGCGAAATCAGCGTTCCACAACCTAATCACGTACACTTCATATTGTCTCGTACAGAGCAAACAAATGAATTTAACTATGCAAGATTATTAGACTTGGTCGTACGTATGACGCCAGATGTAATCATAGGCGGCGAGATTTCAACAGATAACGCGTCTGTATTATGGGAAATGCTTGGAACAGGACACGACCACTTTTATACAACAATTCATGCAGAAAGCGCAGAAGCCGCTTACGCAGCTTTTGCTGACCGCATATTACACACACAACCGGCTTATGACCGCAGTGACTTAATTGCTGAAATGAAAAAGAAAATTCGCGTAGTACAACTGTCTCGTGATGGCGCGCTACGTGCAGTTACAGAAGTAGTTTAACATATTTAATTTAAGGAGATTCAAATGCCAGCAGAAGCAATTGTTATTAAAGACGCTAATTTTAGAGTACGTGATAAGAATCTAGATGCAAAAATGAAAAAAGCTAGAGAAGAAAACTTACAAGCGGCTGCAGAAAAAGAACAACAACTGTTAGAAAAACGTAGTTTAATAGATATTTTCCTTGATGGAATAGATAAAGTTTCTGAATTATTTTCCCAGAAAAAGAAAAAAGAAATGGAACTTATGCAACAGAAAAAAAATTCCAAAGAAAAATAAAAAAGGTCCGAAAAGGACCTTTTTTATTTGCGCGATAACAATTTAGATTTTATTTTTTCGTATTCTTCTTTTGATATTGCTTTACTTTTATATAACTTTGCAGCTTTTTCCAATCTATCTAAATCCTCTTCTACCATGCACTCCCCGCGCCAGACAACAGATAAAATCAATGCCACTAACCACGTAATACCGAAAAACACACCCAATATTGATAAAACAACTATTGTTGTATGTTCTGCCCCGCAAATACCACGAGCGTTAGCAATTAAAATAGGAATAGATAAAAACGCTACGAATAAAACAGTTATGCTAAACATAATCAGAAAAGCAAAAATAACTTCTAACATCGTGTTCTCCTTTTGGTTATGAATATATTATATGTCATTATGCGGTAATATTCAATACACTACAACTTACATAAAATTTTGTGGGTTTACGTCTACTTTTACCCTCACGTTCGCAGGTACGCGAACTTTATTCATCCAATGCTTTACCAAAGGCTGCAACATTGCCTTTGCGTCACCTGCAACCAGAAAGCGCATACGATACCAATTACGAACCTGATAAATCTGCGCCGCAATCGGTCCCATTATCTTTACACTTGATGCCACTGGCGCTGATGCCGATAACTCTGCGCAAAATTTTTTCAATACATTTTCCTTACTTGCTTCTACTACGACGGCAATCAATTGACCATATGGAGGCATTTTAGCACTACGCCGCGCGGCCATATCTGTCGCCATAAAATCGTCTCTATCACTGTTACATATAGCGCGCAGAACCGGATGGTCTGGTTGATAAGTTTGTAACAGAACTTTTCCCGGCGCATCACCGCGTCCAGCGCGCCCCGCCACCTGAAATAATTGCTGAAACGTGTGCTCTGCCGCACGAAAATCCGTACCAAACAACCCCATATCTGCGTCAACAACGCCCACCAAAGTCAAATTCGGGAAATGATGCCCCTTGGCCAAAATTTGCGTACCTATCACTATATCTATATCCCCCGATTCCATTTTCCCAACCAACCTTTCTAAGGCTTGACGCGACATAATTGTATCACTAGAAACTAATGCAGTTCTAGCGGACGGGAATCTTATATTCACTTCTTCTTGAATTTTTTCCAACCCCGCACCACGGCACGATACAGCATCACCGCATACAGGACACTTTTCTGGCATAACAGATGTACGACCGCACATATGACACAATAACTTTCCCAACTGCTTATGATATGTCATACCAACACTACAATCAGGACATTGCGCGACCCACCCGCACTTCTTACATTGTACAATAGGGGCAAAACCGCGCCTATTTATAAACAACATAACCTGATGACCTGCACATATTGTTTCTCTTATTGCATCACATAATATGGGCGACAAATACCCAACCTGCGGTGGCGTATCATCTGAATCACCTTGTAACGCATATTGTTCTGGGCGATTTTCACGCATATCTATCGTTTCTATCGTCGGCAACGATGCACCACCAAAACGCGATTTCAAACACAATCTTACGTATTTACCGTCCGAAACGTTCTGCAATGTTTCTGCCGAAGGCGTCGCACTAGCAAGCACAATAGGAAATCCAGAAATCTTTGCGCGCAACACTGCCATGTCACGTGCATGATAATTTCCCATATCTTCCTGCTTATACGAAGAATCATGCTCTTCATCAACAACTATCAAACCTAGGTTTTGCCACGGTAAAAATAATGCGCTTCGCGTACCTACGACCATACGAATATCACCGCGCAATACACCACGCCAAATTTCACGCCTACGCGCCGCAGTCAAATTACTATGCCACACGACTGGTTTAGCACCGAAACGTTGTTCATAACGAGACATAAATTGTGCAGTCAAAGCTATTTCTGGCATCATCAATAAAACAGATGCACCACGACTATATGCACGCCATGCAGCATCAAAATAAACCTGCGTCTTACCGCTGCCTGTAATGCCGTCTAATAAATACGCTGAAAAACCGCCTTTATCAATAGAATCGCAAATCTCTGATGCCGCTGCCGCCTGCTCCTCGTTTAATTGTACATTACCCATATCTTTATATTCATATTGAGAAAAATCGGTTTCACGAACGCGAACGTCAGAAGGAACTAAAACACCACGTTGAATCATACCCCGCACAACAGCCGAACCGACATTGGCGATATTTTGAATGTCAGATATAGACATCGCTTCATTATCATTAGAAGAAAAAGCATCCGCAACTGCCTGCCTTGCTTCTGTCATTCTAATAGAAGAATCTGCGCTATAATTATATAATTGTTCAACTCTTGGTGGAGAAAAAGCATCTGGAATATTCACAATCAGTCTCAATACAGCCCCAGGCGTCATCAATGTCCAATCCGACATTTTCTGAATCCACTGCAAATCATTTATAGATAATTTTTCAGGAAAAACATCTATAGTATTTTTAATTTTATCGGCCTTCAAACCACTGTCACCGATACCAAACACTACCCCTATATAAGGTCTGTTCATCACACTAACGCGAACAAAGTTCCCCAAATTAGCAGGCGCAGTCAGCCGATAATCGTAACCGGCATTTACAACATTAGGTATTAAAATTTTAACTACATCACCCGCTTTGAACATACTTACAAAGTACTTGTTTTTTTCTTTTTTTTCAATACCATTTATAAACATTATAAAAGACGACAGTATGTGGAAATTATTTTTTGAGATTTGTTATTTTTCTTGCGCTTTGATACCAAGCCGCCGCGTTCGTGAACGTTTACGTACTAAACAATTATTTGATTGGTATAATAAGTATAACGCTTTACGTAAAAAGTTCCCGGAATTAAACTTTCGCCACACTCGTATGATAAAAGGCGGATGGAATATTGGTTTTATAGTAGATAAAAAATACGTTTTCAAAATTAGAAAACATTTTGATTCTTCTATACCAGCAGATAAAATTACCCGCGAAAAACGAATAACCGATGCGTTTCAAACAATATCCCCAATTCGCATACCTAAAATAGAAATTGTTCAAGCCGGTGAATACACTTTCTATAAATATGACTTCATACCAGGTAAAAACTTAAACTTCTTTTCCCAACACACAATTGAAAAGCACTCTTGGGAATGGGGAAAGCAACTGGCAGAATTTATATATGCCGTCCACAATTCTCGACCAACCGCAATTGAGGAATTACGCGAAAACAAAGTTGGTGACGGTTGGAATCATAACGATATCTGCAATAATGTAATAGTAGATAAAAAGACCATGAAAATTTCTGGCCTTATAGACTGGGAATATGCCGGTTGGGGGCTTTTGGAAACAGAATTCCGAAATACCGCAGCCTTTTCAAAAAAAGTTCGTGATTCTGGGTTACAAATTGCAATTATGTCATATTACAAGTCTATGACCGAGACAATACCCGAAAACAAATAAAATTATTCTTTTTATTTATTGACAAATAGTTTTTTTGACTATACACTTATCACCGTAAATCTTAATTTAAGGGGTAGAATAAGTATGAGAAAAACCAGAATCAGGAAACTGCGGCACAATTAGCCTCATCGATGTACGAAGAAGAAATATCCAATGCTGTAATAAGCAAATTTGGCGGTTCATATTCTACATATAACGAAATACATAGTAACTGGCGCACAACATTTCCTTACTATAAAGAAATAGAAAATTTTATTATAGCCCAAACAAAGACATACATTAGAAATTTAGACCCCAGAAAATCAGATTCAACTAACCCACAATTTTTACATGCGTTAATAACGTTTATTGCAAATTTCTTATCATTATATACGATGCGTGCAGACAAATCTTATACCCGCAAAAAAGCGAGAAAAATTTTAGAAGCAGAACTGTACACAAACTTTTCATATATTCAAAATTTAATTGCGCGCCAACTTGCTGCTCGCGAATATCGTGAAAAAGCGAAACGAAATACATATAAAAAACCAGCAAGAAAGAAACAAAAACAATTACTAGAAAACGCAAAACTTGCATTTAATAACAAACGTTCGGCTCTTTTACTTGCCGGCACAAATATAAAAACTCGTTAATTTTTTATAACGTGATTTATTTCTTCATCCGCAGCAAACTGGGTTCTAAACCACGTTCGCTGTCTTTTTGCATACTGATTAGTTTTGGTAACCCAATCTTCTATACATTGCTGCTGAGAAATTTTACCTTGAACGAAGGCACATAACTGTGTCGCTCCTATAGCACGTTTTGCATCCCAACCGCTGGTAATAATAGACTTTGCTTCTTCCAATGCCCCACCTGCTATCATCTTTGGTATTCTAGCGGCTATACGAGGACGAAGCTCAGCCATCTCTGGATTTATTAAAATTTTATGCGGCGTCGGTGTTATAGCACCGCTTCGTGGCAGTTTCTGCCACTCTGTCAAATGACGTCCCGTTTCAAAGAACACTTCCAGTGCGCGTGCAACTCGCTGTGGGTCAGTGGCTTTAAACTCTTTCGGCAATAACTTACGTGCCGCTTTTATATCTTTTGCAACTATATCACGCGCACGCGTACGGTTTTCTTCAGAAACTTCTGGTATGGGCGATATCCCTTGTATTATAGCGTTTATATAATACCCAGTTCCACCGACGAATATCGGTGTAAAATCTGCTGCAATAGCAATCTCATATTCACGACGAGCCATTTCTAAATAATCCGCCACACTTATCTGAGCAGACAGCGGTAATATGGAAAATAATCTATAAGGTATACCGTCAATTTCATCTGTTAAATCTCGTCCTGCAAAAGGGCTTGCAGATATATTTTCTATTCCGCGATAAATCTGAACACTATCGCAATTTATTATTACTCCGTTTACTTCTCTGGCTAAATTATGCGCAAATTCAGATTTACCAGAAGCCGTCGGACCAGTTACTATATAAGATATATATTTTTCACTCATTTAATGACGATTATAGACACCGAAAAAGCATAATTCAAGTTTAAGACCGTATAAAAAATCAGATTGCACATTTTTCATATGGTGCTAAAATGTCCCACGTCCAATAAGAAAAAAGAAAGGAATAAACATGTCAAAAGTAAGAGTTGCTATAAATGGGTTCGGACGCATAGGTCGTTTAGTACTGCGCGCGGCTTTGGTATCTGGTCGTGACGATATTGAATTTGTTGCCGTAAACGACTTAGCCCCAGCAGAACAAAACGCATATTTATTACAATATGATTCTGTTCACGGTAAATTACCGATGGACGTAAAACTGGACGGTGAATACATAATCGTCGGTAACCAGAAAATTAAATGCATTGCAGAAAAAGATCCGACAAAACTACCATGGAAGGAATTAGATATTGATATCGTAATGGAATGCACAGGTATCTTTACTGCAGCAGAAAAAGCGAAAGTTCATTTAGAATGCGGTGCAAAACGAGTATTGGTATCTGCTCCGTCTACTGGCGCAGATAAAACGATTGTGTTCGGCGTAAACCAAGATACATTGACATCAGAAGATTTAATTGTATCTAACGCTTCTTGCACAACGAATTGCTTGGCGCCAGTTGCGAAAGTTCTTGATGATACATTTGGTGTAATTTCTGGTTGGATGACGACGGTACACGCATATACTGGCGACCAACAGTTATTAGATAAAAACCATAAAGATTTTCGTCGCGCACGTGCAGCGGGTTTATCAATGATACCTACAAGCACGGGGGCAGCAAAGGCAATAGGTTTAGTATTACCGAAACTTGCCGGTAAATTGGATGGCATGGCAATCCGCGTACCGACACCAGATGTATCTGTTGTTGAATTAGTTGTAAACTTAGAAAAAGCAGCGACAGTTGACGAAGTTAACGCAGCGATGAAAGCAGCAGAATCAAAAACATTTGGTTATAACGACAAACCGCTAGTATCTGTAGACTTCAAAGGGGACGCTCATAGTTCAATCTTTGACGCATCTCAGACGAAAGTACTAGAAGATAAATTAGTTCACGTAACGGCATGGTATGATAATGAATGGGGATTCTCTAATCGTATGGGCGATACCGCTGTTGCTATGGGGAAACTAATAAAATAAAAACAGAAACCCCGTATTATTACGGGGTTTAATTTTTCTAAAAAAATTACTTGCTTTTATTCTGTCAACAGTATAACATAGACCTTGCTTTAAGGGGTTGTAGCTCAGCTGGTTTAGAGCGTCTGCCTGTCACGCAGAAGGTCGCGGGTTCGAGCCCCGTCAATCCCGCCAGTTTTATGAAAGCGTCCATTTGGGCGTTTTTTTTTATGAATTCGGAATAATATTCTGTTGCTATATTCTGCTGTATTGCTATACTTATGTGCGAACTCAAAAAAAGGGGAAAACATGAACATAAAATCTTTCGCATTAATTGCTGGTGTACTTGCTTTAACAGCATGCGGTGACAAAGCACCCAACCCAGAAATGTTAAAGGGTGAAAGCTTTATCGCATCTGGTAACGGTACAGATATAACATTGTCATTTGACGCAAATGAAATGCGCGTAAATGGTCAGGTTGTAAATCTGTATAATGGTTATTATGAAGCGGAAGGCGCAAGCATAAAATTCAGTCCATTTGCCTCAACGATGATGGCGGGTCCGGCCGAAGCGATGCAGACGGAACAAGAATATTTCCAATTTATGACGACTGTTGAATCTTATAACTTAAAAGATGGTCAACTGACATTGAAAAACGCTGAAGGCAAAGAAATGGTTTTTCAGCAGGTAAACGCAGCGGACGAAGCGGCAGAAGTTGTTGAAACGGAAGCGGTTGAAACCGAAGTTGTAGAAGAACCAGCGGCAGAACCAGCTGCGGCGAACTAATAAACTATAAGTTATGAAGACCGGCATAAAAACCTTGACAAAGGCGTAAATGCCGGTTATAATTTGGCGGCATTTTGAGGAGAAGCGTCGGCAGTTTTGGCCCCATCGTCTAGAGGCCTAGGACACCGCCCTTTCAAGGCGAGAACACCAGTTCGAATCTGGTTGGGGCTGCCAAAATAATAATCCGCTTAAGGCGGATTTTTGTTTTATCATCTAATAAATCCCTTTATAATTTATATCATGAAAACGCTAACAATCAGACAACCATATGTCCAGGCAATTTTATCGGGCTTAAAACAATACGAAACGCGTAGTTGGAAAACTAACTATCGCGGTAAATTATTCATACATGCAGGCCGCGCAAAAATGACACTGTCTTTGCAAGAACTGGTAAGAAAATATAACTTTCAAAATATTATAACAGGTGCCATTTTACTTGAATGCGAATTAGTTGATTGTATCCTTATAACAAAAGATTTTAGACAACAGCAAACACAAGCAGAATTTGACTTTGGCGACTGGACAACCGGTCGATACGCTTGGAAACTAATAAACATAAAACCTATACCAACACCAATTAAAACTACAGGTCAATTAGGCTTATGGAACTTTGAATTATAATATTCTGTATAGGAATCTTTACCCCTGTACTTTTAATAGAAATAAATACATAATTCAACCATATCTAGAATACAATCCTAGAAAAAATGGAGAGAGCATTATGACACATAGTCATATATGGGCCGCAATTGATAAAATTGCCGCCGAAATGGGTTTAAGTTGCTCTGGACTTGCCAAAGCTTGCGGTCTGGACCCGACTGCTTTCAATAAAAGTAAACGTATATCAAAATATGGAAAACCTCACTGGCCGTCTGGCAATACCCTTTCAAAAGTAGCAGAATTTGCCAACCTTTCTCCGGAAGAATTCGGACGCTTTGTGCAATAATAAAACCACCTTTCGGTGGCTTTATTTTTTATACCAACTTCGCTTCACGCAAAAGTTCTTCTAAATACGTACCCTTTACTTTTTTGAGCCCCTGCTTTTCTAATAGTTTTAGAACCCATGGTACATCTATCTCATGCAATTTCTTTCTGTCGTTTAAGTAATATATACTTTGTAACAACATACGAACGTCAAAGCATGAATCAAATACCTCAGGAACACCACGGTCTATGTTCAATAATGTATAAACCGCTTCCATTGCCGTACGAACAGAATACTCTGTCGTGAATACTGTATCGCGTTCTGTTTCCGCATAATTACCGATAAAAGCTAAATTTACAGAACCTTTTGGAACGACCAACGGTCTATCACCCAGCGCACGCGGCATAAAGTACGTTGTTATATAAGGCATATGAGACGGAACTGTATTAGAACGATTATGTGCAATATCTTCTATCTGGGATTCTGGAACCCCTATATGATACAGCCATTCCGCACATAGTTCTGCCCCCGTACAATCCGCAATTCTTTTCTTTACATAATTACCCTCGGTATCAGATAACAAACCATAAGTCCAAACGATTATCTCGTTTGATTTCTGACTGCGAAAATGCGGTTGCCGTGAAATACTGAACCCATAAAACCAATTTGAATCTTTTATAGTAACGGGACCGCTGCTAACAATGGAACCACTATGCGGATTCTTTTTACATATTTTTTCAATATATGGAACCACAGTGTCGTCTGTCAGAGTTATAGTCGCAGACATAACCCAGTTCGCAGCCGGTATGTTCTCACAGAACTTTTCCGGTCGTCCGAACTCTTTACATTGCTTTGCCATATTTTTCCATAACTGCCAACTGGCACCAAGTTCATGACGAGAATCAGCAGGTGTTTCGTTATCACCATACGTAGTACTTTCTGTAATAGAACCATTAGTGATGAACACCAAATCATCTGGACTTAAATCCATTTCTTTTTTACGCCCAGATTTTATCATTTCTATTTTCTTTGCGACCTTTTTCGTTGCTTTACAATCCACAATTACATTTGTAATTGTGGTATCAAAATGAAACTTTACACCATGCGCCTCTAACCAACGAACCAGCGGCGTTATCAAAGATTCATATTGATTATATTTAGTAAACTTCAGCGCAGACATATCTGCTAGTTTACCAACATGGTGGATAAAGCGTAAAATATATCGCCGCATTTCCATGGCACTGGACCATTTTTCAAACGCAAACATAGTCGCCCAATACAACCAGAAATTAGATTCAAAGAATTCCTCTGTGAAAACCTGGTCAATTTGAACGTCTTGTAGTTTCTCTTCTGGCGTCAATGCAAGGTCTATCAATTCCCGAATTGCCGTCGGTGTTAAAGTTAATTTTCCGTCATCTTTCATACGCTTACCACGTTTTTCTATTGCGCGGCAATGTGAAAAACTAGGGTCCGCTTTATTTAACCAATAAAATTCATCTAAAACTGAAACGTCAGGATTTTCTAACGATGGTATAGAGCGAAATAAATCCCACAAAGTCTCAAAATGTGCTTCCATTTCTCGTCCACCGCGGATAATGTAACCACGCGACGGATTCAATATTCCATCCATGCTTCCCCCAGCCAAAGGCAATTCTTCAAATATATGAATTTTATTACCTTTCATCTTACCGTCACGTATCATAAATACTGCAGCGGCTAAACCAGCCAAACCACCACCAACTATATACGCCGACTTTTTCCCGGCATCTGCTGGCGGCATAGGGTTGGCAAACGCTTCATAATTTCCATTACTGTGATACATAATCTCTCTCCTTTGATTTTATGGAACATACGAATTTTAGAACGGTATACACATATAAATAAACAGGACTGAATTCCAATCCTAAAAATTTGACATCTAGCAAGACAAAAGTTTATAATAGATTTATGAAAAAAATTATTTTAGGAATTTTATTCATTTCTACATTTGCAATCGCAGCGTGCGGCGTAAAGTCTGACTTACAACGCCCAGACCCGTCATTTCCACGTAACTACCCAGTATATTAAAATTTACGGAAATTTTGGTGCGGGTACAGAGATTTGAACTCTGATGGGTTGCCCCACTGGAACCTAAATCCAGCGCGTCTACCAATTTCGCCATACCCGCATTAAGTACAACACTATGTTTTTTTAACACGGCGGCACTACGCTTCGCTTCGTAGTCGCCATACCCGCATTAAGTACAACACTGCACTTTATCAGTGCGTGAATTATATATTATGATAAAAATTACTTGATTTCCAGTAATTTTTAACCTAAAATTGCTCGCAGTAATAAAAAAGGTTTATAAAATGGCATCTAAGAAAGGCAGTAAAGAAGTTGTAAAGCTAGAAAACAAAGAAACTGGCTATTACTATACAACTACTAAAAACACAAAGTCAGAAAATACAGCGGGAAAAATGAAATTCCGTAAATATGACCCAAAACTGCGTAAACACGTCGTTATGACAGAAGGCAAAATGTCACACTAATCGTGACAATATCAGTTTAAAAACAGCACCGATTTCGGTGCTGCTTTTTTATTCTACATACTAAATATTTCAACTATTTACCAAATTTACCGCTACGCGGAAATCCAACCGGTATCGTGCGCCCTTGGGAAGCCCTCTTCCCAGCCCACGGCGACCAATCATCTAATTTAGTCGTTCCGCGACCAGTTGTCCAACCGAAACCATCTGCCGCGTTAAAGAACATGACGTCCAAAACATATGTCCTTTCGGCATTATATTTCTGTAATATTACCCCCTTACCGCGCGTCATTTCAGGTATTTCTGCGGTTGGGAATATCAATAATTTATCATTAGAACCAGACAAGGCAACTGTGTCACCCGTAACAGGCACGCACATTATTGCAGGGTTTCTTTCTTCTGTGTTCATAACCTGCTTTCCCGTACGAGTTTGCGCCAGGCAGTTCTCACCGGACACTATGAAACCTGTTCCGTGGCGCCCGACTAATAAATATTTTGCATTCATATCCAGCACAAAAGCAGAAACAATATTCTCGTCAGCCCCGATGTCTACCGTCATACGAACAGACTCACCGAAACCGCGAGCCGATGGTAAATCACTTGCATTTACAGTAAACATCTTTCCGCCACTGGCAAACAGATTTACCTTGTCCGTAGACTGTGCATGAAACGCAAATAATAATTCATCGCCTTCTTTGAATTTCAAATCTAAATTATTCAAATCCAAATGACCTTTTGCCGCACGTATCCACCCCATAGAAGATAGAATTACTGTCAAAGGTTCTTTTTCAATAAATTCTTCTGCATTTACGACGATTTCTTCTGTCTGTGGCAACCATTGCGTGCGACGACGCCCAAGCGCAGTTTTCTTATCATAACGCTTTTTAATATCGGCAAACCAAGCCTTTAACTGTTCATTCTGCATTTCTGGACTTGCCAATAATTCCTGCAATTGCTTTTGTTCCGCAAGCAACGCGGCATCTTCTCGACGAATTTCCATTTCTTCTAACTTACGCAAAGAACGTAAGCGAGTATTTAATATGGCTTCAACTTGAACTTCCGTCAGCTTAAATTCCGCCATCAATACAGCTTTGGGGTCGTCTTCATTTCTGATAATTTCGATAACCCTGTCTAAATTCAAATAAACTATCAGCAAACCACCCAAAATTTCCAAACGGCGCGCTATATTACCTAAACGCCAATTCGTCCGACGAACTAAAACGTTTTTCTGGTGAGCAATGAATTCACGCAATACATCTCCTATCCCCATAACTCTGGGAACACCACGAGAATCAATCACGTTAAAGTTCATATTAAACCGATACTCTAAATCCGTCATGGCAAACAAATGCGCCATCATCTTATCAGCGGGTACATTGCGACTTTTCGGCGTAATAACAATCCGAACGTCGGTCGTAGATTCATCAGAAATATCATCAACCAACGGTAATTTCTTCGCGTCAATTAAGTTCGCAATCTGCTCAACCAGTTTTGACTTTATAATACCATATGGAATTTCCGTTATTACAACCTGTTCTGCACCACGGTCTAGTTTTTCTATTTCCCATTTTGCGCGAACACGAAACGCCCCGCGCCCAGTATCATAATTCTTTACAATCGTATCAAAAGAATCTATTAGTACGCCACCCGTCGGGAAGTCTGGCCCAACCAGTTTTTTCATTATTTGCGTTGTCGTCGCTTCCGGGGTATCCACAACTAAATTCAGCGCGTCACAAACCTCTGCCACGTTATGGGTTGGAATATTAGTTGCCATACCGACGGCAATTCCCATACCCCCATTTGCCAACAAATTTGGGAAAGCACCAGGCATAACAACAGGTTCAACAGTTGTACCGTCAAAATTCGGCATCATATCGACGCTGTCTTCATCAATGCCTTCCATAATCAGCATTGCAGCGTCTGTCATCTTAGATTCAGTATAGCGGTATGCCGCCTGCGGGTCACCGTCAATATTACCAAAGTTTCCCTGACCGTCTATCAACGGATAGCGAACAGAAAAATCCTGCGCCAAGCGAACCATTGCATCATATACAGACGAGTCACCATGCGGATGATAATGCCCCAAAACGTCACCGACAACTGTCGCACATTTACGAAACGCCGCAGATGGCGACAATTTTTGCCGTAACATAGAATATAAAATACGCCGATGGACTGGTTTCAAACCATCTCTAACATCTGGTAACGCACGCGATACAATCGTGCTGACAGCATAAGACAAATAGCGCTCTGACAGCGCGTCCGATAACTGTTGTGAATCAATTCTTTCAATTATTTCCTTACTCATAGCAACAAAAATTTAAAACATTTGTAAAAAAATAACAACAGAAAAAAATGCTACTTAGCCCGAAATAAACCGTCTAAAAAAATTTTTTCTACTTTTTTTATTTTTGACTTGAATTTTATTTTTTTAAGTATATATGTATATACAAACTTTGGTTCCCTGTAACGGGGCGGGCTGCCAAAAAGTGGTAAGTCGGGGCGTTACGATTTTTCGTTTCGTCTGAATGTACGTCACCCAAATGCTCTAGGGTAACGAACCAATCAAAACAAACAAAATAACATAACGTAACGAACCGGTACAACCGGTCTGTTGCTTTGATTGCAAAGGGAGGTATAAAATGAGTTTTAAGCGCACAATTCCGTATGTTATAACCAGTGCAACGCTGCTGTTTATCGGCACACACACTTTGGGCTCTAATGAAAGTTATAGTACATCAGAACCAAAAGAAAAAAATATTTCTAACGTACGCGACATCCCGACAACAGTATCTAATAAAGACTCTATTGTCGCGCTAAACGATATAAAACTAGTTGATGAAATCGCAATAAACGCGAAAGCCCAACGATATGACGTTGTCTATACACGCGCAGACGGTAACGGCTTTCGACGCAGTGGCGGTACGCGCGCATGGAGAAATAACAACCCGGGCTGTCTACGCTATTCTGACTTTACAATTGCTCAGGGCGCCATAGGTGAAGCCGGTGGTTTTGCGGTATTTCCAAACGAAGAAATAGGTATGAAAGCAATAGGTACTTTGTTGAAATCTGACAAATACAGAAATTTAACAATATCACAAGCAATTTCTAAATACGCCCCACCACATGAAAACGATACGGCAAATTATAATGCATATTTATCAAAGATAACCGGATTGTCAATATCAAAAAAACTATCGGAATTGGACGATAACCAGATTACGAAAGTAGTAAAAGCGATCCGGATAGTAGAAGGGTGGCGACCAGGTCATGAAACAAAAGTCCAAATAAACACGACCCCAAAAGATTCATTAGACCTATATGCTGCCGTTCAAAATAAAATGCTTCAAAAATCTTTTGAAAAAACCTTATAAAAAAACGCGCTAAGCGCGTTTTTTTTAGTTTAATTTATTCTTTATCTCACGAATTCTGGCCAAAATTTCCTTCAAATCCGCGTCCGTCACACTAGGCGTAGGTTTATTATGTACTTCATCTGCCAAAACTATGCATAACGTCGCCAAAAGCGCATTTTCCGGTAACGGTCCAATTTTATCCAAAATTTCACGCGCCCGCGCATCCACCATCTTACCCAGTTCTATCAGGCGCGCTTCCTGCCCGTCTTCACAACCCATGGGGTAATTCTTATTCACAATAGGTATAGATACTACGCTCATTTTAATTTCTTTAGTATTGATATCGTCTGGTTTATGAAATCAGTTGCCCGTTCGTTCTTGTCACGCAAATTTTTTACTTGTTCGGTTAAAATAGCGACCTCTAAGTCAGTCTGTTTACCGGCGTTTACCGCCACCGACCGCAATCTGGCCGCCGCTTCTTCCACCAAATTCAGTTCCTGAAAAATTTGTTGTTTTATATCAGACATATTTTCAGTTTAAGATATTTTTTACATGCGTTCAATAGCAAAATGTGATATAATGTTCGCATCTAGTGGGGGATTTATTTCAATGAAAACTAAAATCATTTACATTTCCGGTAATGAAGTGTTTGATATGGCCGATATTCGTGCCGCTTTTGAAGAAGTTCGGTCTACTTTGGGACTTGGCAGTGACACCATAATGTTCGGTGTACCAGTTGATAAAGATGACGCACTGGTCTCAACCGACACTGTAAAAACCCAGAACGTTGAGACAAATGTTGTACAAGAAACTGAAATCATAGAACAAGAACCCGTAATACCAGAACAAGAAACAGAAATTTTACAACCTGAAGTAATAGAAAAACCGACAAAGAAAACAACAGCACGAAAAGTACGGGCGCGTTCAAAAGAAAAAACAGATGTGCCAGAAACGCAACCTGCCGAAGAAAAAAATGAAGAAGATAAAAAAATAATTCCTATTTTATCTATTCTGGCCGCACAAAAAGATTCATCTGATAGCGATGAAGAAATTCAAGACACAAAATCTGATGAGCCGCAGTCTCTCCCACAGTTCGCAGATGAAAAAGAAGAAGTTGTTTCTGATATTGACATAAGCGCGGAATTTGACGCCCCCGCTTCTGATGAAATTAGCGATCAACATACAGCAATTGCTGATATGATTACAGACGAAGCACCAGAAGCACCAATTGAAAAAACATTGGAACAACTATTAGAAAGTATGACGCCTTTACGCGAAGACATAGTTGAAGAACCGATAGAAGAAGAAATAGATTCTGACGAAGATATCCCTGTTGATACAACGGTCGATGATTCGGACGCAACTTTGGAACAATTGGCCGCAGAATTTGCGGAAAACCAAGATAAAATCCCTGATTTACCTAAAAATGAAAATCACAGTAAAATAGGAAAGTTAAAAAATATTTTACCATTCAAAAAGGCTAAACGCGACGAAACTGGTTTAATGGGCGATTTATTTGGCTGGGCTGGTATTGCAGCAAATGATGACGATTTCGCAATTCCTGGTTTCTTTACAAACGCTGCTTCGAAAAAATAGGTATAATATATGAGTTCTGATGAATACAGAAACAATTCTTAGATTGTTACAAAATTCTGGTTTCCATATTTTGGGAACTGACGGGACGTTTTTATATCTAGAAGATCCATCCTGTGTTTTACGTAGTTTTGAAACATTCATAGAATATGCATGGTTGGTTATCGTATGCATAACAGGTGTTTTCTTATTCGGTTGGGCAATATCTTTGATACGCGGTGTAAAAGGTGATTATTTTAATAACCTACGAAACTTAATCATAATATTCGGGACTTTATCCGCCGTAATTCCTATTATAAATCTAATATACGGCGACGATTTGTTTGCCAAGGGTTGCAGAACAATAAAAGTTTCTATGGAAGAAGTAAACGAAATCCTAGACGCAAGAAATTTAGAATTATCAAAATATGATGAATTCAAACTATACGAAAACATTGAAATTTATGATTCCGGTGCTCCGCATACAATACCTTATTCTCAAGCACCTTTGATGGCTCCAGATGTTCCTGAAGAACTAGAAACAGTAACAGTAACACCAGACACAAACACAAGCGTCCCTACACCGCGAAAATCACAATCTACATCCACAGAAACAAACGCCCAAAGGGGTGTAACCGGTCGTCCAATAAGCGCAAAAGAATCATCTCGCGATGTAATATACAGTAATTCAGATGGTTCAAAATACCGCAGGACTGGCGGTACACGTGCATGGCGAAACATGAATCCCGGCAACATACGATATTCCGATTTTGCGCGCCGCGCCGGTGCTATCGGTGAAGCCGGCGGGTTCGCAGTATTCCCAGACGAAGAGACAGGTATGAAGGCAATCAGCCAATTATTACGTAGCGATAGTTACAATCGACTGACCGTGGCAGGTGCAATCAGCAGATATGCTCCGCCAATAGAAAACGATACTTCTGCATACCATAGAAGATTACAAGATTTAACGGGCTTATCCATTAACAGACAAATGAGTAGTTTAACTGATGCGGAATTATCCAGAGTTGCAAACGCAATACGTCAAATAGAAGGTTGGACACCGGGGCGCGTAGTCCAAAACTAAACGGAGAAAAAATGGAAAACAAAAATCAATCAGGCAGCATAACTTTTAACATCTTATTAGTAATTATGTTTTTAATAATTGCTGCATTGATTTATATCTTGGCGGGGGGCAATTTACCGAAACTAGGCCGCACCGTCGGCGTACAATCACCAGACACAACAACCCAAGTAACCGGCACAATTAACAAGGAAGGGGCTTTTTCAGATGGACTTAAAGAGCCCAACTTTTCTGAACAATACGAACTTGATGAATTTGGTTCCGGTATATCCGAACGCGATATATTTGATATTGACATTGACGGCGACGGTCGACGCGACAGAATTACTCGTACAAAAAACGAAAACGGAACCAGCCATTTTTATTATCAATATAAAATAGAATTAAACAAGGGTGGAGAATTCGTAGATATAACACCAGATGGTTTTCGCACGACAGAAGGTGCAGAATGCTCTTTACAAAAACTTCAGTTTGATTTTAAACCGGAATTTAGAGTCATAAAAATTTCACGCGACTGGCAAGATTCTTGGGATAATCCAACGATGGCAACAAAAACAATTTATGTCTTTAATAACGGCAATTTAACGCCGATAGAATCTTCACAGATGAAAGTAATATGTGACGTTAAAGACTTATTTTAATAAAAACATATTTCGCGCAGAATAAACTATTCCACCAGAAACTACATAATGGTCATGTACGTCTATATCAACGTTTGCTAATAAATCCCTAACTTGTTCGGTCAACTTTATATCTTCCGTTGAAAAAGATGTATTTGGTTTCGGATGATTATGCAGCATAACAATTGACTTTGCGTTTAATTCAAGCGCACGTTTTAATATTTCTCTCGGATACGCCGCAGCCCAATCAACCGTTCCTACGCTATGCAAGTCATCCGCCAATAAACGTCTATCTTCATCCAAATATAATATATGAATTTCTTCTTTCGTTTTACCGGTCATCAATAACAAACAATAATTCGTCAGAATCTTTTCATTATGAAATATCGTAACATTATCAAGATTAGATTTATAACCTGCCAACATAATTTTATGAATGGCTTTTATAAAAATCGCTGTATTCCGACCTATTCCTTTATATTCAATTAAACTATCAATTGGTGCTGTAATGACTTGGTAAACGCTGCCGAATTTATCTATTAAACCGCGTGCCAAAGGTCGGACATCACGGCGAGGAATAACAAAACTCAACAATAATTCCAGTAACTCATAATCCGTCAGTTTATCTGCCAAGAATTTCTGACGTAAACGTTCGCGATGACCGCTGCGGAAAGATAAATCTTTTTCTTCTGGTTTCACAATACGTCCCAAATAGTTACGATACCATTTTTTCTGTGAAAATTATTACCCCGTCTTCGGTAATACCCAATGTATGTTCCCATTGCGCAGACCAACCACCGTCAACCGTTCTGGCTGTCCAACCGTCTGCATCAATCTTACATTCTGGACGCCCCATATTTATCATAGGTTCAATAGTAAATACCAAACCTGGTACCATTTTTACTTTATCCCAATGCTTGTCGTAAAAATGATAAATCTGTGGGTCATCGTGCATAACCTTCCCTATTCCATGTCCGACGAAATCCCGCGATATAGAAAAACCATGTGGGGTAACAACGGCTTCTATCGTTTTACCAATTTCAGATAAAGGCACACCCGGAGCACAAACTGCAATCGCTGCATTTAATGCGTCTTGACACGTCTGAACCAATTCACGAGCGCGCGGTGCAACGTTACCTATCATAAACATTCTTGAGGCATCTCCATGAAAACCCTTATATTCCGCCGTTAAGTCAACGTTTACAATATCACCGTCTTTTAATATTACATCATCACTTGGTATTCCATGTACAATCACATCATTTACTGATGTACATATGCTTTTAGGATACCCCTGATACCCCAAATCAGAAGAACGTGCACCGTTTTCACGAAGAAATTCTGCAACCATACGATCTATTTCACCAGTTGATATACCAGCCTTTATATATGGCGTAATATAATCAAAACAACGCGCAACTAAGTCCCCAACAACTCGCAAACGCTTAAAATCTTTCGGTGCATAAACAGAAGCCAACATCTTTATTTCCTTCTTTTAACTGCTAATTTCGCAGCGCGCATTGATAGTTTTAACGAAAAATCACGTAACAATATTTCTGACGGCATACCCGTCGTACGTATCTGTTGTTCCAATTCATTCAATCGTTGTAACACCGCAACGATTTCATTCTCAGACCATATTCTTACAGCTTGATTAAACTTTTCCGCAACTTTCCAAAATAGTCGAGGTAGTTGCCCCTCAACGACCGCCGTCAACAAGCGCTTAAAATGTATGTTCAACATACGAACTAACATATTTGGATCAACGTTATCGTACAACAACCTGTCCAGCGCAGTCATAGTTTGCTGAATGTGCCCTGCCGTCAAAGAATACAAAAAATCATCTGTATTGGCCGCCGCTGTATCGGGTAAGCATTTTTCAACGTCTTCTAATTCGACGATTCTTTTATCAGACACGTACAAAGCAATCTTATTCAGAAAACTACGCGTAATGCCGCGATCCCCCCCCAAATGCGACGTCATATAAGCCATAGCATCCGGTGTAATTTGGTCTATTCCCGCCTCTGCTGATAATTCGCGTCTTATCAGCGCCGACAAAGCACGCGCATCATCTGTATAACATGGTAACGCGGCGGCAATATCACTAGATTCAAAAAAACTACGTAACCCACCACCAGAACGCAAATCACCGGCAGTAACAATAACCGTTGCACACAAACCAGAATGCGTTACTAAATCAGTAATGATGGAAGCATCGCTATCCCCAGCGTTAGATATGATAACCATTTTACGCCCACCAAACATAGATGGGCTACAACTTTCTGCAAATAAAGCATCTTGTTTTTCCCGCAATTCGTCCGAATCCAGAGCAAACAAATTATCCTTTTCTATTTCCAGTTTCTCTGTTGCACGATCGCACAGTTCATCAACCTGGCCCGCATCTGGACCATAAATTAAAACTGCGCGAATCTGTTCAATTCCGCCATTAAAATCCGTTTCTTTCCATTTCATTACTTAGTATCACTGCTTTTATTTTTCTGCTCATACCTATACGTTTCAGCAATGACTCTCGTCCCGATCTTCTCCGATAAAACCTGTATCGTGTTTTGAACCGCGTTATTATATGAAGCGTTTGCCGCCACCAAATAACGAACGAACGTATACGATTCAGATGCAGTTTCACTGCCACTTGCAATGCGCTTACCATCTGCCGTCAAAGTATAACGCGCCGTCAACGATATTTCTTGCCATGTTGCGTCACCGCTAAGTTCTAACGCTTTGTATTTCGTTCTTGGCTCTCTTAAATCTACAGTCAAAGTATATTTCGCGTTCGCATCACGAACCCCACCAAATTTTGCGTTCAAACTATTGCGTAAATCTATACCATTTATTCCGCTAATCGGAGCAACGTAAATATCCGTATCTTGCTCTGTATACATCGGTTGAAAACCGCAGGACGCCAAAAGTAATAAAACTGGTATGTATCTTTTCATTTTTTATCACGCGCTTTGTTTTTCCTATTGCTTTTTATCCTTATATTACCTAGACTTTTAATAAATCGCAAGAGGGAATGATGAATATTTTTATGATGATTTTGGTTGCGATATTTATGCTTGGTTTTTATATGATAAGCAGCCCAAGTCAACGCATAGTAGAACAAGAAACAGAATATGCGATAAATCAGTCTGATTTGCGCTCAATTGCAGAATGCGCATCGGCTCAACATAACGCTCAAATAAAAGGAACAGAATTTCAAGATATTTGCATTGAACAAAACGAAATCCGAAGCCAGTTCGTATGCTTAAACAGCAGCATGCGTATAACCAGTTGTGAAATCGTTCGTAATAAAAAACCAGAATACACTTATATAGTTACCGCAACAAAATCTCTTGATGAAAGCAACTATAATAATATGCTAGAAATAATAGACAATTATTTTCCCGATGCTGGGACTTTCGGGATTTTCATAGACGGGAAAATCATGCTTGGCGGAACATCTGGTGCTCGTATAGTCCAAGATGCAATTACAGACGAAATGGAGTTACAAAACGGTCAATTGGTATATCTTACTCAATACGAAATTCCAACCGAAGACACCATATTCACTGCTCCGGTTCAAACAGACATAATCTGTCCGATAGGCACGATAAAAACATATAGATTTGGTCGCTGGCAATGTGTCGGTTATAACACGAAAACAGATTGCGGTGGGGACATGATATGGGATTCAGAATTATTGACCTGCGTGGCAGACGAATCAAAAAAACCGTTATGCGCGGAACAGCAAACTGCCGTATTGGTTGACAGCGTATGGGAATGCGTAAACCCGTTTCCAGAGAAAGTTTGTCCGGAAGGCATGACCGCAAGATTAAACTATACAACACTGGAATGGGAATGCGTGGCAGACCCATCAAATACAAAAGACACAAAAAAATGTGAAAACTTAAAACAAGGTGCAATATTCGGTGCCGTCGGCACGACAATTCGCGTACCGTCGTCATCTTGCACAGACTGCGAAACTGCCGTTACTAATTACGATACTTGTGAAACAATATGCATACCTGACCCTTCTAAAATAAATAATCCTGCATGCTATCCTGGTGACGTAAAAGAATGTAGCGGTTCTCATAAAGGTTTTTATTTTGGTTTCCCTTCTTATTCGTATGCAAATAATGTATCTGCAATTGATGGGCGCACAATTCCTCTAGACGTACATCATTCACAAAATAGAAAGTTTAACTGTATGGATTGTGGAGATAAAGAAATTGACTCGGAACGCTCTATTCCACCGTATATCATAATTTGCAAATGAAAAGACGCTGAAATAGCGCCTTTTCTTTTAACGGGTCAAACTTTGTATCTCTTTGGTTATCTGTTTCATACGGCTTATAACCGCTACATATTCATTATGATAACGATTCATATCATCTAAGGCTTGTTCATATACTTCCGGCGAACGTTCTGTTTCATTCATATTTATTTCGCACCCAAACATTAAATCATTTAATTTATCAGCCCTATCGTCTAAAAGATTATACTCATAACGCAAGTCATCTAACTTAGCCTGATTCTTTACTGTTTTATACGTACGATAAAACCTTACAGAGGCATTTAATTCTCCGTGCGCGAAATCACTTTTTGCCGCAGCTGTCTTTAAATCTTTTATTTCTTGCTCGTATTGAGCAATCATTTCTTCTGTTTCCAAGACCTCTGCGCGATCATAGCGATTATTCGTTATATATTTCTGCAAATCGGCAATGCGAGATTCTAAGGAAACGATTTTATGGCGCGCATCAACCCCACGCAACAATTGTTGCTTTAATCCGGGCACTCGTTTATCAACCAGCCCCTTCAAAACATCAAAAACTTCTATTTTTGCTTTGCGCTTCATTTTTTCCTCTTACACAAAATAAATATAATACATATATTATTTTTGTCAATAGTCAGGTTAAAAAATATGGGGCCTCGCCCCATATTTTATTGAGCTGCAGATGCAACGACAGAAAAAGCACCTTGGTCCAGCATTTCTCGAACAGCAAAGTGTTTAATCTTTCGTGCAGATGTCTGTGGCAACTCTTCTTCTGTTATGGCGAAATGACGAACCCATTTATAAGGTGCTATTTTTAAATTAGACGCTTTTAATAACGTCGCCACTTTTGCCATACTTGTACCAGGTTCAACTTGAAATACCGCAAAAGGAACAGTTTTACCCTTTATTACGTATTCAAATACAGCCGCTGCTAATATCTCTTTATTCTGCATATATAGGTCTTCAAGTTCATCTGGATATACATTTTTACCGCTATCCAAAACTATTACTTGCTTTTTTCGCCCTTTTACAATCAGACGACCATACTTATCCAACTTTCCAAGATCACCTGTTTTGAACCAACCATTTTCAAACGCAGCGGCATTTGCTTCGTCATTATCAACGTAGCCAGGCATAACCAAGTTACCGCGCACCCATATTTCTCCTATACCGTGCTTATCTGGGTTATGAATTTCTATTTCATTACCAGGCAATGGACCCGCATAGTGCATGGAACCATCTGGTTTACGGAATGCAAAATTAAAGTTTGCCGGTCCCGTGGTTTCAGTTAAACCATAACAATCGCCGACGACGAAACCTAAACTTTCAAAGAACTTACGAATTGTCGGTTTCAACGTTGCCCCTGCTGAAACAAGAACTTTTGTGTTACCGCCGAACAAATTATGCACGGGTTTCGTTACTTTATCTACGATTACCCCCAAACCAATTGCACGTAAAACTTTACGCATAGAAACGACTATACGCATTAACGTATAAACATGCTTTTCTTTCGCGGCGTCAATGATTCTTTTATAAAAAGTCTCCCATATTCTTGGCACCGCCGGTATAACTTCAGGTTTGTATTTTTGAAAATCATTTAAAAATTCACGCGGATTCAAAACGGGCTGCAATAACAACTTACCGCGCAAAACCAAAGGTGCAATAATATTTATCACAACCCCATATATATGATATAGCGGTAAAAAGCCATAAAAAGTATACCCCGGTAAAATCACAGATTTATAAAACAAGGCCCCATCACCCAACGATATTATGTTATCATGCGTAAGCCCAACTACCTTAGGATTTCCTGTAGACCCAGACGTAAAAGACAACATTGCAATTTCATTACGGTCAACCGGTGCGGCAACGAATTCGCGCGCATCTGTATCATCTATGGACTCAATGTCATACATTTTTGGTCCGCCCTCTATGAACTTATCATGCTGTGCCAGAACCAATTTACACTTTGTTCTTTTTATCATGTTCAGGTGTTCCGCCGTAGATAACCCTGTATCCAACATCAAAACGCGCGCCCCCTGAGACGTAATCGCAAAGTATGAACGAATAAATTCCGGCGTATTACCAGATAAAATAGCAACCGTATCCCCCTGTTTAATACCGAACTTTTTCGCCAACAGTACCGCACGTTGCTTCACTTTCTTTAACAATTCAGCATATGTTTCATTTTGCCTGACAAAGAAAATACGATCTTTGTTCTGAGCGCATACTTGATGTAACATATCATAGATGTTTTTTATCATTATGTTTTACTCTTTTTGTTAGATCACAATCACCATAACTGCGACTATATAAAAATACTATACACATTTTTTTGCAGGAATAACAACCTATAATATTTCGGCCCCTAATAAAAAAGCGCACGTAAAAAGCACCTCCCCAAAAGCCTTTTTTAGAAAAAATTTGTCAACATATAGTTTTTGATTCGTAAAAAACATCTATATTTTGTGGTTTTATATAAAAAACCGAATCAATTCCCAACCTTCAGAAAACATTTTTTTAATACAAAATAGCATTTTGTGCCTATTTAGCATGAATCGCATACCCCTGAATGCCCCGAAAAAGCCTCATTTCAAAAAGTAAAGCAAAAAATAAAAAATTTTTTCATTTTTATATATTGCCTCAAACAGCCTTATACTATATATTGTTATCAAATAGCAAAAACAACTACTATATATTGTGTTTTTAATATTCGGAGTGTAAAAATGTCTACGCCAGAAAACGATAATAAAATGCAGATTATTCCGACACTTACAACCAGATTGAAAATCGTACAAAAGCGTTCTGGGGAATCGGTTCCGTTTGATTCGAAAAAAATTTTTGACGCGATAAAAAAAGCGGTTGCGGTGACTCATGAAATATCGGATGAAAAAATAGTAGAAATCACTCAAAACGCGTTAAATAAACTAGAAGCGAAATTTATAGATAAAAACCCAAATGTTGAAGACGTTCAAGAAGCCGTTATAGAATCTTTAATGGATGCAAAAGCTTATAAAACAGCCGAATCTTACATAATATATCGTCAAAAAAGAACCGAAATTCGCGACTCTTATGTTGATGCTGTTGAAGTCATAGAAGGTTATGTCGGTGGTTCTAATTGGCGTATAAAAGAAAACGCGAACGTTGGTTATTCCATCGGTGGTTTGATTCTACGTACCAGCGAACGAGTAACGGCAGAATATTGGTTAAACTTATACCCGAAAGAAATTGCAGAGGCTCATAAAAACGCGTCCATTCACATACACGACCTTGGTTGGTTGACTGGTTACTGCGCCGGTTGGTCTTTGCGTGAATTATTATATGAGGGTTTTAACGGGGTACCAGGATATTTGCAATGCGAACCCGCCAAACACATGGCAACTGCTATATCCCATATGGTAAACTTCCTTGGTACGCTACAAAACGAATTTGCTGGCGCACAGGCTTTCTCATCAGTAGACACATATTTGGCTCCTTATGTTCGCGTTGATAACTTATCTTATGCGGACGTGAAAAACGCAATGCAAACATTGATATTTAATTGCGCGGTTCCATGCCGCTGGGGTACGCAAACGCCGTTCATAAACTTTACGTTTGACTGGACTTGCCCAGAAGACTTAAAAAATCAACACCCTTTTGTCGGGAAAAAGCAAGTTGACTTTACATACGGCGATTTACAAGCCGAAATGGATATAATAAATAAAGCATTCTTGGAAGTAATGACAGAAGGTGACGCACAAGGTCGACCGTTTACTTTCCCAATTCCGACATATAATATAACTAACGATTTTCCTTGGGATCATCCTAATGTAAAACCGTTATTTGATTTAGCGGCTAAGTACGGTATACCCAACTTCCAAAACTTCTTAAATTCTGATTTGAACCCGACTGATGTACGTTCTATGTGCTGCCGTCTTCGTCTGGATGTACGCGAGTTATTAAAACGCGGTGGCGGGTTGTTCGGTTCGGCGGAAAAAACAGGTTCTATCGGTGTTATAACGATAAATTTGGCTCGTTTAGGTTATACGCATAAGGGCGATCGTGAAGGTCTGTTTCGCGAACTAAAACGTCTATTAGACCTGGGGCGTGACGCACTGGAAATCAAACGTCGCATAATTTCTAAGAATATGGAACGTGGGTTGTATCCATTTACCCGCCGTTACCTTGGCAATTGGGATCATCATTTTTCCACAATTGGTGTGAACGGTGCAAATGAAATGGTTCTAAACTTTACGAACGGCAAAGAAAATATCGCCACACCTTTTGGTAAAAAGTTAGTTCTGGATTTAATGGACTTTATCAGAGAGAATTTAGCCACATTCCAGGAACAAACTGGTAACTTATATAATTTGGAGGCCACACCTGCGGAAGGTTGTTCTTATCGTTTTGCAAAGACAGACGTTAAGAACTTCCCAGATATCATTACAGCAGGAACTAAAGAAGCACCATATTATACTAATTCTACGCAACTGCCTGTAAACTATACCGATGACCCGTTCGTCGCTTTGGAACATCAGGAAGAGCTACAGCGCAAATATACCGGCGGTACGATGCTGCACCTATACATGGGTGAACCTGTGTCTAGTGGAGAGGCGGCACAGAAAATCGTACGAACGATATTTGAAAACTACAAGATTCCATATATGACGCTGACGCCGACATTTTCTATATGTCCGAAACATGGTTATATACCAGGGCGTCATGAATTCTGCCCGAAGTGCGACGCAGAAATTGCTGCAAACCAAAACGCAGAAAAACAGGAATAAAACCAGTTTCAAAAATAAAAACAGAAAGGGAGGAAAAACATTATGACAGCAGAAACAGCACAAAGAACACCATGCGAAGTATTTTCACGTTCTATGGGTTTCATCAGACCGGTATCAAATTTTAACATCGGAAAATATTCTGAATTCTGCGAAAGAAAGACTTTCACGGAAGCAAACAGTTTGACAGCAGGTCAAAGACATTGTGAATTGATGAAGAAAGCTGCATAAGTTATGAGAGAAATTCAGATTGGGGGATTAGTTTCATTCACAACAATTGACTATCCAGGTAAATTAGCCGCGGTACTTTTCTTAGTTGGTTGCCCGTTACGTTGTGCATATTGTTCTAATCCTCATCTGTTAAACGTACATGACGGTGAATACGACCCAGAAAAAGTATTTGATTGGTTAAAATCGCGGGTTGGTAAATTAGAGGCCGTCGTTTTTTCTGGTGGCGAAGCGCTTATGCAAGGCGATGCTGTCATCAATTTCATGCGTCGCGTTAAAGATTTAGGTTTTGCCGTCGGATTACATACAAACGGTTTTTACCCAGAAACGTTAAAACGGGCAGCAGATGTAGTTGATTGGATAGGTTTAGACTATAAAGCCACGCGTCCGAAATATCCTGAACTTGTCGGTCAAAATATTGCTCACGATCATATGATACGAAGTTTAGATGCCTGGTTAGAAACTGGTAAAGATTTTGAAGTTCGTATAACTTGCGATCCAAGATTTATAACCAAACTTGATTTACTAGAAATTGCTAATGATTTACACTCGCGCGGTGTAAAAAAGTTCGCAGTTCAGAAGTACGTTCCTCACTTTGAGGATTCGACACACAACACGACGCCAGAACAACGCGGTCAGTTTTTTAATGATGATAACCTGCGAAATACTATTAACGCATTATTTGATGTCGTTACGTGGCGCGAATCAAATTAAACTTACCGGCATTTGCCGGTTTTTTTATGTTTTTTGATTGACTTAAAAAATGATATGGAGTAGCTTTTATATAGGTCTTATAGGTTTTTTAACCTAGAACATATTGTAAGGAGAAACAATGAAAAAGAAATTAGCACTATTTATGGCCGCCGCAATGTTTGCCCCATCGGCATTCGCAGCAGAAATTACCCCATATGTTGGTTTAGGTCTGGTTCTTGATAAAGCAGGAACAACTGCGAAACGTGTAAAATTTGATAAAAACGCAATCAACCATATGGATCCTTCAACTTTTGGTAATGCTTTTATCGCAAACGCTGGCAGCGACATGGATTTTGACATGGCTTTTGCCGGTGAAATCACAGCGGGTATTAAATATGGTAATGTTCGCGGTGAATTAGAAGTTGCCATCCGCAGTGCTTCCGAAGACGATTATGAAATCTTCAACGGGAACATCATAGAAATGGGACCTATAGTTATTCCTGCAGCAATAGAAACCTCTACATCTGTTCGTCATAATTCATATATGGCAAATTTCTATTATGACTTTGCAATATCTGGTTCAAAATGGACACCATACGTTGGCGCAGGTATAGGTTTTGGTACATATGCCCAAAAGGCAACTGTTGAAATGGATATTGATGACGCTGTAATTGCCGGCTTGATGCAAAATCCTGTAGCATCTGCAATACTACAAAAACTTCCATTAGGAGGAATGACAGTTGCAGACGATACTTTGACAGAGTTTGAATGGCAGGTCGGTTTAGGTGCAACATACAACTTTAATGAAAACTGGGCGTTAGATGTCGGTTATAGATTCAACTCTTCTACGGTTGAAGAAGAATTTGTATATGCCCACGAATTAAAAGTTGGTGCGCGTTATTTATTCTAAAAATCAACCAAAGATAAAAAATGCCCGAAACGGGCATTTTTATTTTATAATTCGTTGATTAAAATCTTTAATTTATTTACACAATTCTTTACATCAAACCTATACAAATTTTCTGTCGCAATTTTTATCTTTTTTTCATTTTCTTTTATATGATTTATTATATATTCTAAAACTTCGCATAGACTATCAGAGTTTTCGGCATCAAATAAATATCCCGCCTTACCATTTAATAATATTTCTGCCGGGCCAGACTTGACATCAGAAGATATCGCTAACACACCTAAAGCCTGAGCCTCTAATAATACCTGACCAAATCCCTCTCCAACCTTTTTCGTAGAAGACAAAATTAGTCCCAAAGATTTTTTGATGATAAAATAAGCGTCATCAAGTTGCCCCGTAAATATTATATTACTATTGCTATTTGCTCTATTCATTAAATCATTTTTTAACGGTCCGTCTCCAACAACGTATAGTTTAATATCTTTATACCGTTCAGAAAATTTACTAAATGCATCTATTATCGTCTCAACGCTTTTGTCACAATCAATCCTTTGTACAGCAACAAAATATTTATCGTTAGTTTTATAAAATTGTTTTTTAGAACCATTTTGTACAAATTCAAAATCTATCGGATTATAAATACAAACAATCTTATTTGCTAAAAATTGGTATTTCCTTATGAAGTCACATCTAAAACTTTCCGACAAACAAACTATTTTATCATAAATTTGTAATCTTTCTTTATGGCGAATATAATTATCAAAAAAATTTATCCCGCCGTGGCACCACGCAATTTTGGGTTTATTTGATTTCAGTTTCTGAAACTCTTTATTATATGAAAAATTAGCAAAATCTATATAAACATCATAACCGTACAAATGACGAATAAAAAACATATTTCTAAAACGAGCATATATTTTTACTAACTTTTTAAATAAATAAAAATGAACTTTTGGTGGCTCATACCATATACCATCAATAAGCTTTATATCATTATGCTTAAAAAAATTTATAAAGTAATTATCTGTAACTTTCTGCTTGGATATAACACACAAATCAATATCTTTATCTTTTTTTAGTTCTAGTAGATATTGACATAATACCTTTTCAAGCCCCCCCATAACTATGTGGTGCATACAAAATAAAATTTTTGTTTTAGACATAAAAATCCTCTAGAGATAAATTTATCAATCTGGTGCATAAAATTTATTTACGTTTTCTGCTGTCTGAGGAAGCGCTTTCATATAAAAATCATACCCTTTCAATACATGACCGATGTCTAATGCCCTATATCCTAACTTAGATAAATCGTCCGCCCAAACCGTTGCCGCAGGGCCACACATAAGTATCACAAGAGTATCTTTAGATAATTTTTGAACCTCTGACAGCACCCTGTCATTTTCCGCCCAAGCATGTTTATTTGAAACCCATATATTTTGTATTTCTTTTGCGTTATCAAATATATTATATTTAACACCATCCCATACAGATTTACATGTAACAACCGCTATTTTCTTATCTTGCCAAATTCGTCTAAAACTTTTATACAATTCGTCAGAGCCGGATATCAAAGTTGAAATTTCTGCGCTGCAATACTTAGTTGATAAATCTATATAACTTAATAAATTACGTCTCAGTTTTGGTATTGAATAACATCTATATGATTTTTCTGAATCATTTAATAACGCGTCATATTTAGCATAAAAATACACGTATGGGATACCAACCAATAAATTGTCATTGTATTTCTTAAAAATATCTTCTAATCGTTGCGCTAATTCGTCGTCATATTCCTGGAAAGGAATATTCTTCCCTTCAATTATCATAAGTTCACCGTCACCATAACGCGCAATACTTAAATCTGTATCTACTAATAATTTTAATGTTTCTGAAACATCGTACATATCAGGTCTTGGGACATCCGTATTAGGCATATAATACAAACAATTTTCCAAAACATCTTCATAAGATAATCTTAAGAAATCTTGCCTTTCCAGCCTATTCCTTAATAAATATTTTATATTCTTATAAAGATTTCTTATTTTTCCCATATTCAAATCCTTGAAAAATCATTTAATTTTTATTATCGGAATGATATCAAATAATTTTATGTACGTTTTCTTTCCGCGATACTCTATAAGTACTATGGGCAAAAAGTTAAATAAATAAAATCTTTTGCTAGAAAAGTTTACAAATGAGCGATAATCCTCTTTTCTAATAAAATTGAATCTTGCCTTACGAAATCTATGTACTAATACTTTTTTCATTCCATATTTTTTATGAATCATAACCAACATTTCAAACAATTTGCGACGATCTATTTCCTGTTCAAAATTTTTGAATATATTATAAATTATTTGAGACATAATATGTCTATCAAAAAATGAGTCTAAATCCTTCTTGTGCAAAGACGATTTATCTAATAACTGCAATCTCATTAAAACGGATTCGTAAATAGACTCTGCCTGTCTATGTGATAAAACGCGCGAATCTAAAGAACCCGGACGCTGATAAAAATAATTATAATAAGTATCTGTAACAAAACTTATCTTTTCAACTTTTAGGCAAACCTCCGTTAAAAACAGAGTATCTTCACCGATAATTAAATTCTTATTAAACTTTATATCGTTGTGTTCAAGAAAATCACGTCGATATATAGCAGACCAAAATTCTTCCGAAAACTCTGAAACATGTTTAATTTTATCTTTCTTTACTGTCTTTTTACCAGTCTGCAAATCAACAATTACTACGCCCCCTTTAACGACGTCAGCCTCTGTCTCAATTGCCTTGTTATATAATTTTTCATAAAAATCTTTATCAACAAAATCATCTGGGTCCACAAAACCAATGTATTGACCAGTCGCAATACGCAAACCATCGTTACGAGCCGCAGCAACCCCCATATTTTTCTTATGAGAAATTATCTTTATTCGTTCGTCTTTTTTCGCATATTGCTTTAATAATTTTAGCGTGTCATCTGTAGACTTATCATCAATACATAGTATTTCTATGTCATTTAACGTTTGTCCAACAAGATTATCCATACACCGACCTAACCAAGGTTCTATGTTATAACATGGAACTATTATAGATACTTTCGGCACGAAAAAATCCTTTTTAGGTTATTATTCCTGAATTATATTTTATAATAAAAAAAATGTCAAAAAATTGCTACACAAAAAATAAAAACGCCCGAAAGCGTTTTTATTCATCTAAACATATTATTTTGCCACCTGTTCAAATTCTACAGTTTCCAATCTTACACCAGCAGAATCTTCAATAATATATTCTATCTCTGGTGCAGTGACGTTCAAAACGTTTTTGACGTCCGATTGAGCGGTTTTCACATATTCCACAGATTTTTTATCACCTGCTATTTTCATCAACGAAACCGGTGCCTTTACAGAAAGTTTATTTTCTGCCTTAGCCTTTCTAACAGATTCCACAACACTTACAACCGTGTTATATAAATTCATAGAATCAAAACCATCATAATCTTTATCGTCTGGGAAGCGCTCACTGTGGACAGACCCCTGTCTTCCCCATGGACGAGATTGATATATTTCCTCTGTTATAAATACCAAGAACGGTGCAAATAACTTACAGAACAAATCAATGGTTAACATTAACGTAGAAACTGCAGATTTAGAATCTTCGCCATACGCACGACCTTTTACTATTTCTAGGTAATTATCGCAAAAATCCCAGAATAAGCGTTCCGTCGCATCCAAAGCCCCCGTATAATCATTATTTTCAAACGATTTACGAGCAGTTTTTATGCATGCCACAATTTTACTGACCCACGATTTATCCAACTCGTTCGTGATATTGCTTTTATAGTCAGCGGTTACATCAATTCCGCTTTGAGAAACTATATTAAACACAAATTTAGACGCATTGAAATACTTTGTGCATAACTTCTTTCCCTGGTCCATAATTTTTTCTTCGAACATTGCGTCAATACCAAGTCTTGCACGACCGGCCCAATAACGAACCGCGTCCGAAGAATATTTTTCTATCAAGTTTAACGGAGTTGTTACGTTACCCTTTGACTTACTCATCTTCTTACGATCGGGGTCAAGAACGAAACCACTTATGTGCGCTTCATACCAAGGAATTTCACCCTCTGAAGCATACGCTTTCATAATCGTATAAAATGCCCATGTTCTTATGATATCATGCGCCTGCGGTCTGACATCAAACGGCAAAGAAATATGATGCCCCGCCGGTGCAACCGCCATCGCTATCTGAGGCGTCAAAGATGACGTTGCCCACGTATCCATAATATCCTTTTCACCGATAAATCCACCCGGCTGCCCGCGCTGACTTTCTGTATACCCAGCAGGAACATCTATCATAGGGTCAACTGGCAATTGAGATTCTTCTGGATATATAGGTTGATTATAATCAACGATACCGCGTTCGTTTATTTTATACCATACCGGAAATGGTACACCGAAAAAGCGCTGACGTGAAATACACCAATCTTGATTTAATCCGTTTACCCACGCCTCATAACGAGATTGCATATGCTGCGGAACCCATTTAATCTTGCGCCCCTGTTCTATCAACTCTTGCTTTATACGCAATATATCAATAAACCATTGTCTAGAAGATACAAATTCTAACGGCCTTTCACCCTTTTCATAGAATTTTACAGGGTGTACAAGCGGTCTGGGCTCGTCCATCAAATCCCCGCTTTCACGCAAAAATTCTACTATTTTCGCACGCGCCTTTTTAATCGGCAAACCAGCAATTTCATCATAATATCGTTTGGCGGCTTTTATGTCTAAACTAATGAAATTACCCTGCCCATATTCCAACGGTATTATACAACCGTCTTTACCTATTATTTGCTTTATCGGCAAACCAGACTGCTTCCACCACGCAACGTCGGCCGCGTCACCGAAAGTGCAGACCATCATTATACCAGTACCTTTATCTTTATCTGCATGTTCAGACGCAATAATCGGTACTGGGATTTTAAACAAAGGCACTATCGCCGTTTTTCCGAAATAAGGTTTATATCTTTCATCGTCTGGATTTGCGACCACAGCAATACAAGCCGGTAAAAATTCTGGGCGTGTTGTAGCAATTTTAATAAAGTCACCATCAGAACCTTCAATTCCAAACTTTATATCATGGAAGAAACCTGGAATTTCACGGTCTTCTATTTCAGCCTGTGCAATAGCAGATTGAAAATCTATGTCCCACATCGTTGGGGCTTCAACACACTTGCAATACCCCTTTTCTACCAAATCTAAGAATGATTTCTGTGAAGTCTTTATCGCTATCGGTGAAATTGTAGAATATTTCAAATTCCAGTCATAAGAATGTCCAATTCTACGGAAAATACCCTCAAAAACTTCTTCGTCTTTCTGCGTTAAAATGTTACAAGCCTCAACGAAATTCTTACGAGAAACATGCTTTAAGTCCTTTACGTCTTCAACATGTTCTGGCACAAAGTTCGTGTCATAAGGTAAATTTATATCACACGCGATACCATAGTAATTCTGAACTCTACGTTCTGTCGGTAAACCGTTGTCATCCCAACCAATCGGGAAGAAAATAGCCTTACCATTCATTCTTTGCCAACGAACAGTTATATCAGTCTGCGTATAACTCATAATATGTCCGATATGCAGAGAACCGGAAACGGTCGGAGGCGGTGTATCAACGACATACGTATCGTCCCGCGACGCATCCTTATTATATGCATATATCGCGTTTTTCTCCCAATATTGCATACATCTATTTTCGATATCAGAGAAAACCAATTTATCGTCTAGCTTTTTATCGGACTTATAATCAAACATAGCTATTTCCTTAAACAAACAAAAAAATTAAAAACAAGACCAGTAATTTCTGGCGGATGGGGAGGGATTCGAACCCCCGGTGGAGTTGCCCCCACAACGGTTTTCAAGACCGCCGCATTCGACCGCTCTGCCACCCATCCTAAAACTTTACCCCGATTATTTTATATTATTTTTTTTTGATTGCAATACTAAATATTACCGCACCGGCTAAGAACATTATAACAGACAGCAATTGCCCCATTGTCAATCCCCAACTGGTCAAAAAACCTATCTGTACATCTGGCGCACGAAACTGTTCACAGAGTATTCTAAACAAAGCGTAAACCATGCCCAATATTCCGCCCAAAGCCCCGGCATACTTTCGTAAATTAGTAAAACGGTATAAACAATACATTATTACGAATAATAATATACCCTCCATTGAAGCCTCATATAACGGGCTTGGATGCCTTGGTAAATCAGGATGCCCAACAAACACGACAGCCCACGGAACATCCGTTACGCGCCCCATTACTTCCATATTTATAAAATTGGCTATTCTACCGAAGAACAAACCTATCGGTGCAACTACAGCCATTATATCTAATAGTTTAAACGCTGTGTTGTATGTCCCCCCTCTTAGTTCACCGCTTTTATTTTGATTCCAAGCGAATATAAACGTTGCAACAATTACGCCGATTAAACCGCCATGAAAGCTCATTCCACCATGCCATACTGCAAATATTTCCAACGGATGAGCCAAAAAGAACGGTAAATTATAAAACAATACATAACCCAATCGCCCACCCAAAATTACCCCAAGAATTATCGCAGTCAACAAATCATCCAATTGTTTTTTATTCAATTGTATTTGGCTATTCTTATCGCGGGTAAAATGACGCAACATAAAGTAACCTATGACAAACGCCGCAACATATGCCAGCGCATACCAACGTATATCCAAACCAAAAATTGAAAATGCTACGGGTGAAATCGGATTTATTACAATAGCCATGCTTCCTCGCTTAAAAATGATATGACTTGAATTACGCCAAGGATTGTATTATATAATGCAGTAACTAACAAGGAGAAAAAAATGGCAATAAAAAATATTGCGTTAAAAACAAAAGCACCTACAGAACCTAAACGTGTAAAAGCGGGCGGTATTGAATTATACTTAAAACGTATTTTTGCGTTGATGTTCGGGGCTGTGGGCGTTACAGCACTGGCTTCTTTTGTAACGATGGCAACGCCTTTATGGGCAATGCTGTTTACTGAAACAGGGTTATCAGCTTTTTATTACATATTGCTTTTCGGCGGTCTGGCTTTAGCAATATGGGCGCAGGTTCGTGCGTTTAGTTTCAAACCGTCAACAGGTATATTGCTGTTATTGCTATATGCCATTTTGACCGGCGTAGTAATGACTCCTTTATTACTGATTGCAGTTACAAGCAATCCATACACAATACTATCCGCGTTTGTAATTGCTGCCCTTATGTTTGCCTGCATGGCGCTGTTCGGGTACAAGACAGTTAAAGACTTATCTTTCATGGGCATATTCTTATTTATCGGTATGATAGGTTTAATCTTAGTTGGTCTGGCGTCATTTATATGGCCTGCACTACTGGGTGGAACGTTTGGTACAATTGTTTGCTTCATCGGCGTATTGATATTCGCTTTGTTTACCGCATATGATATGCAAACGTTAAAACGTGCATACGCGGTCTTGGGAGACGAAAACCAAAAGAACCAATTAGCGGTATTAGGAGCGTTACATCTGTATATATCCTTTATCGCAATGTTCCAATATCTGTTGAGTTTACTGAACAGAAATTAAAAATAAAAACGGAGTATAAAATGGCTTATAAAATAGATCCTGCAAAATGTATAGGTTGCCACACATGCATGGGGGCATGCCCAGTTATGGCAATATCTACGGGGGCAGACGGTAAATGCGTTATAGACCCTGCGAAATGTATGTCTTGCGGCACGTGCGCAGCAGTTTGCCCGGTTGCAGCAATTGCCCCAGACGCTAAATAAAAAACAATAAATATAAAAAAAGGGGGTACAGCCCCTTTTTTTATTCTTAAAACAGTTGCAAACGCACAAATTCTGTATAACAATAAGTCGATAAAAATTAGGGGTTAAAAATGCCAGCAAAAACAGTAAATGATATCGTCGCATTATGTAAGCGTCGCGGTTTTATTTTCACGGGTTCTGAAATTTATGGTGGTTTAGGCGGTGCATATGATTACGGTCCTTACGGCGTAGAGTTGATGAAAAACATACGTAACGCGTGGTGGAACGCGATGATATATTCTCGTAACGACATTGAAGGTTTAGATGCTGCTCTTATCAGCAACCGCTTGATGTGGAAATATTCTGGACATGAAGGCAGTTTTTCTGACCCGTTGGTAGAATGTAAAAAGTGTGGTGCCCGTATGCGTCAGGATAAAATGAAAGACCCGACGAAATGCGATAACTGTGGCAGCACAGACATTACCGAACCACGCGCATATCAGTTGATGATGGGATTGTCCATTGGTGCCACGGCAGATGGCGCAATAAATGCTTATTTACGTCCGGAAACAGCCACGACAACTTATGTGAATTTCAAAAACGTTATGGACGCTTGCCCGCACAAACTACCGTTTGGAATCGCCCAAATAGGTAAGGCTTTTCGTAATGAAATTTCCCCACGTGGGTTCGTATTCCGCATGCGTGAATTTGAACAGGCAGAAATGCAATATTTTGTAAACCCAGCCGAAGATGAAAAATATTTTGAAATGTGGAAAAAGACGCGTATGGCATGGTGGATTGATACACTAGGTATCCCAGCAGAAAAATTACGTTTCACACCGCACGAAAAACTTGCACATTATGCAAAAGCGGCTGGTGATATTGAATACGAATTTCCAGATGGTTTTGATGAAGTAGAAGGTATTCATAATCGTCAAGATTTTGATTTAGGTTCTCATACTAAATCTCAAAACGAATTCAAGATTCAAGCGAACGTGATGGAAAATAAAGACAGCACAGTAAAACTTGCGTACAGTGACCCACAAACAGGTGAAAGTTTTATACCTTTTGTAATAGAAACTGCAATGGGTGTAAACCGCGCTATGTTAGCGGTGATGTTAGATGCTTATACCGAAGAACAATTACCAGATGGTAAATCTCGCGTTGTATTGAAATTAAAACCAGCACTAGCACCAGTAAAAGCAGCAGTTATTCCATTGGCACGTAACGTTCCAGAACTTGTTACAATTGCGAATAATATTGAGAATGATTTACGTAAATTAAACATTGGACGAATAGAATTAGAAAACTCTGGTAATATCGGAAAGAATTACCGTCGTCATGATGAAATAGGTACTCCTGTTTGCATAACAGTTGACCACCAATCATTAGAAGATAACACTGTCACATTACGTTATCGTGATTCTATGGCTCAAGAACGCGTTGCTATTGCAGATGTACCTAAGAAAGTCATGGAAATAATAACCAAAAACGAAAAATAAAAACGCCCAAAAGGGCGTTTTTTTTATTCACTTGCTATCGTCATCTTTGGGATGAAAACAGTATCATTATATTCACTTAAATATCTGTTACCTGTTGCACAGTAAACTTTTGTTAAAGAGTCCTCATATTCGCGTACCGCAGCAACCCAACGATTTTGAACGTCTAATTGCGCCCCCTGATAACCAGCCAGGCCACCCAAAGCACCACCAACGCCGGCACCTATCAATGTACTCTTTAAACGCGCTTTATTACCAAAATCAATCAAACTACCGTCTTCTGCGTTTACCATCATAGGATAAAAGTTCTGAATATCTGCTATTGTGGTTTCTGGCAAAACGTATGCTGTTCCGCTGGTTGAACGACCGTAAATTGTTTGACCACCACTATTGGCACTTTTCCATTCACGCCAATCAGATTGCGTCATACCGAATGTCTTGTCCCTCATTTCAATCATCGCAGGAATCTGACGTTCTATGGTAGCAGCCTCTTTTATCTTTGCGAAAATTCCCTTACTGCCGTCTACACCTTCTACGCCACCAGTCGCCGATACCATACTAATGACACCGTTATTATTCAAATAATAATACTGATTTGCCGGATTAGAACTTATCGCTTCAAACTGTTCGGCAGTTACCTGTTCTATATCCGAATCTGGATACGCGTCTAGTTTTATAGACACCAAATTTTCTGTTTCACAATTACTAAAATTAGAATCGCATACGTAAGTTTCGTCTGTATCTATATTATAAAAAGCAGTTTTCCCACTATCTAATGTCTTTGTTGTTGCCAAGGCGCCCCATAAACAAGTTGTCTCTTTGCCCTCTGGTAGTGTACATTTTTCAATGCGCAGAACAGAATTACCGACACCGGCCATATTACCAACTAAACCGCCAGCAGCCGCATTTACACTAGCAGATAGAATAACATCTCCTGCGACTTTTCCAGCATATGCATTTCCTGCCCCGATAGCTCCACCCCCCAAAGCTCCGATAACGGTACTTTTTATCTTACTATCACTTGTTCCTAATAAACTGTCGTTACCGGGATCGTTTGAACCTGCCATATTACCACCGATACCACCTATTATCGCAGCAGCAGCAATTTTTAACCCGGCATTTTTCTTCTGTTCTTGGTTCATTTGCTTTATGACATCGTCCATAGTTGGTGCCGCATCTGCTGGGAAAGTAAAATTCTCAACCGCGCTTACCACCATAGTGGCTTCTGGGAAAGATTCAATGTTACACTTCATAGAATCACCTGCCGCCAATGTAGCACGAGCCAAAACTAAATCAGAACCGTCCAATCCAGCCTGATAACCCCGCAACTCAACCACAGCCACGCAGGTATCGGCCCCACCTGCTCCTGCCCCCAACGTAGGATTATCCCATGCAAATTCACCGTTAGGATAAATCATGGAACATTGTTCAAGTTGATTAAAAGCAACAGGGGTATCTGTTGCACCACTAGCAATCTCTTTTGCAAGTTCTTCATCTACCACTTTTACAGGTAAATTATTTTCTGTATCTGTTGATGGCGTCGTTATCACGGGTGCCGGCGCAGCATTGATAACGTTTTGCATATTCTGCTGATAATTACTATTATAACCACGAGAATAATTTCCAACGCGCAATGCCGCTTCTGAACAAAAAGGCGTCATAACCACCAACGCCGCTAATAAAGAATAATGAATGATTGAACGATTTGTTTTCATTGACTTCTGTCCCGCCTTCACGACACCTAAAACCCCAACACGAACAAATGTATTAGAACTGTAATCTTAATCTCGCGCCAATATCTATAGTGCTTAATCTTCCGCTTTCATACCAATTCGTATAGTGATATACGCTATCATAGTCAGAAGGATATTCACTGCCAGCACCGTCACCGAACCATTCTGTCTGTGACAAGATTATACTACCCGACGTTCTAACCTGACCTACATTCATATATCTTACGAAGAAATCTATTTTAATTCCGCCGTCCATTTCCGTAGTCAAACCACCTTCAAACATAAACGCAAGTTGTTCAGACGTACCACCATTATGATATGCGTAAACGTCCGAAACACCAGTTATATCACCTGGTCCCGCCATATCTGGTAACATTTCAGAATAAAACGTATTATCGTAAACTACATAATCAGAAATAGTATTCAACGCAATACCAACACCGGCACCAATGTATGGACGCAACATTCCGCCCGCCAAATACCCAGTATAAGAATCAATATTATAATACATATTCAGCATGGTAACATTTGAAGTAATTGCGCCACCGTCAACTACTGCATCAACATATCCGCCGATACCGTCTGACGATTTAACCATGCTTGGGTATGCAATACCCGTGTAACGAAGATAAGAAAAATCCACCCGCAAATCGTTATTTATTGATGCACCAACTGATAACTGCAATGGTATGACCGTATCGGTATCAAAATCTGCCTCTTGGAAAGCCCCAGGAACGAATTGTCCTTTATCTTCATCCATATAATCTGACAGCATAGAACCGCTAACACTGGCAGAGTAACCGACAGCCAAACCGACGTACAAACCACTGTCAGCCAATCTATCAAAATCAGAAGGTTGATAATATTGACGACCCGCAACGGTTGACGAAGGAGTCGTTACATTTGAACCAACCCGAGGCAAAGCACCAGTTACACGAGTTGCGCTGGCGGCATTCGGATTATTTGTCTGTACAACAGTACCACTAGTTGTTGGTAATAAAACGACTTGTCCTGCAGCATTAGTACCCTGATACCCATTGTACGCAGGATAAATATTGGCCCCAAAGACGTTGGACGCGCCGAACAAAACGCCAGTCAATGCCGCGAAAAAGCCGACTTTTTTCATTCTCTTTCCATTTTCCTTTTAACCTATTATATCATAAAAATCACTTAGAAAAAAGTATTTAGTAAAAATTACCACAATTAAAAAATACCCCGTCATTGACGAGGTATTTTGTCCAATATATGTTAAATTTACTTTTGTGTTTTAGAACTGTAAGTTCAAGCGAACGCCCAATTCTGCCTTTACATCAGAACCGTTCTGAGAATTCGCATGCGCAGTATCAAATGTATATTCACCGTACAACGCAACCTGAACCGTGTCTGTCAACTGATTTGCAACAGCCAAAGAAACGATATATTCATCGAAACCGTCGTTCATGTCAGATAAGCTATCAATTAAATTTTCAACGTATGGTTTTGCAACAGCTTCAAACATAGGGTTATAATTTATATCCGTTGACAAACTCTTTACGCCATTATCTGCATGATGATTATACTTAAAACCACCACCGAAAGACCAACGATCAGTCAACTGATAAAAAGCATTCAACCCAAAATTGATTTCTGTTGTCGATTTTAAGTTAACTGAAATTTCATCTGGTATACCAGCAATGGAAGCAGGTTGCCCCATTATACTCAAAGCAGAAACGTCAATTACATTATTATCGTTTCCAAACGTCTTCAATACTTCAACAAAGGCACTTGTTGTCAATTTACTCCAAGTCTTACCAAAGCGTACACCAACGTCTGCGCCCCAGCGACCGTTGGAATAATTGTCATACTTAAAGCCTTTATCCAATGTATAAGCACCACGCATTTTATTTACGCCACCAAGATGTGCATCTGCATAGATGTCCAAAACGATATTATCCATCGTTTCAATTGGACGCCAAATCAAGCCCAAACGACCATGATTCAAACCCTTGCGGTCAATATCATCCGCCTGAGTATATGCAAAGGAACCACGTAAAGCAATGCTATCTGTGATACCGATACCTAATTCTTCGCTTACACGCCAAATCGGGAATTCTGTTGCCCCAGCGTGACCTTTTAACTTATTCGCGTCCGTATCGTCTGTAACTTTATACATAACGCCGCCACCCGTTTTTGAATAAAATTCACCAGCAGTTGGTAAATATAACGGATTTTCCAAATTAGCCGCCATCGCAGGTGTCGCCAATACTGACGCTGCAACCGCTAATTTCAAACTTTTTTTCATCATTTACTCCTTGTTTTTCGATGAAATCTCACAGCCCCCATTATTGGCAAGACTGCGGTTCGCATCCGCACCACCCATTATTGGCAATAGCGCGTTGTTCTGATACGAACACTTTTAGGGTGCTACATTATAAGAATAAAGTCAAAACAAATTTAACTTTGACAAAAAACTTGAAAAGTATACTTATATGAACTATATCAATATGAACAAGGGATTTTTATAATAAGGAGCGCATCATGTCAGACGCTTTTGAAACTAACATGCGAATAATTGCCGGCGAAAATTTACAACCAACACAAGAAAAGCAATTATCGGACGCAGATAAGAAAAAAATATCTGAATCTTATTTTCAGCTTTTTTTCAACCTTACATACACAAATTGGCTACGTGGAAAAACTCTTGGTGAAGCGTGGTACGTGTCTTTACAACAAATAAAACAATTCGTTGAAAGCAAAAAAGGAAATAACAACGCGGCTTTATACCTACGCCAAATATTTGCATCTCATAAAGCGAAATGGGCACAAGTTATAATGACCAGTAAACACCGCGACGACGTATTACAGGCAACGCCTGAGCAAAAACAAAAATGGGCTCAGCGTGCTGCGCAGAATACAACCGCTGCACTGAATGCGTTAGGTGATATAATTAAAACGTACTCACAACCGACACAAGACAATAAAAAAACGCAAAATGCGCAACCAACCGACTTCAAAGTGGCTGCGCAAAAAATGCAGATGCTGATTATGTTAAAAGCGAGAAACCGCGAAAAAGGCGCTGCGGCCTAAATAAAAATCCCCTGTTTGGGGATTTTTATTTATGTTTATATGCCAAAATATACGGGACAAAGTTTTTCGTTACATCGTCCTTAAACCAAGCAAAAGGAATTACTAAACTATTATGTTGCCCTGCAGACATTTTTGGTTGAAATTCTCCGTTCTTTGCATTTATTACATGCTGCAATATGACAGATACTTCCTCATTAACGCCCGGCATAATAAATTTTATTTCATCACCAGTTTTTATTTCATTTCTTAATTCCAGTGTAATCTTTTCAGCATCTACTTCGGTTATAACCCCAGCCGCGTGCCAATCTGATGACGAACGAGTTGTTTCATAATTATGTGCTTCTGGTCCAAGATTACCGTCAAAGAAAGCCGTTGTATAGCCACGAGTTTCCAAACGATTTAATTCTGCCATAAACGGGCTTGGGTCGAAATTTTCTGGATCTTTCGCATAAGCATCAAGGGCGCAACGATAGGCATGTACGACGCTACCTACATAATATTCACTACGGTTACGCCCTTCTATCTTCAAAGAATTCGGTGAGGCCTCTATTACTTCGCGTAGCCGAGGCATCAGACACAAATCTTTTGAATTCATGATATATGCGCCGCGTTCATCTTCTTCTATCGGCATTTCTATACCAGATTCACATTCCCGTAAAATTACGTCGTATTTCCACCGACATAATTGTGCGCACGCGCCACGATTAGCCGGACGTCCCGTTATAAAATTAGACAGCAAGCACCGACCAGAATAACTCATACACATTGCACCATGAACGAAAATTTCCAGTCCGACATCTGGGCATTTTTCACGAATTATTTTGAATTCATCATGTGATACTTCTCGCGCAAGAACGCACAATTTAGCACCGGCTTGTTGCCAAAATTTAACAGAATCTGCGGAACAAATATTAGCCTGCGTTGATATATGTATCGGCATATCTGGATGATGCTCTCTAACCCACAGCATTACGCCTGGGTCAGAAATAATCAGCGCGTCTGGTTTTAGGTATTCTATTGTTTCACTAACCCGAGACATATTTGCGAAATCGCGTTCATGCGCGAATAAATTAAAGGCTAAATAAACTTTTTTTCCTGCGGCATGAGCCAAATCTATTCCTTTTTTAACTTCTTCGGTTGTAATTTTTGCTCTTGCCCGCATAGAAAACCCGGGTAAACCCGCATAAATAGCATCTGCACCATATAGAATGGCGGTTTTGAAAGCGTCCAGGGTACCAGCTGGGGCCAATAATTCAGGTATTTTCTTCATAATGATTATATTTTTTACAGTTATTTTAATAATGCAAGCATTTTATGAATTTTTAGACTTGAAATTATTAAACGGACAAGGTATAGTAAAGCACATTGCCAGTTTAGCTCAGCTGGTAGAGCATCTGATTTGTAATCAGAGGGTCGTTGGTTCAAGTCCGACAACTGGCACCAGAATAAAAAAGACGGTCTTTTGACCGTCTTTTCCTTTTCAATTATTTCTATTTTCTTTTTCTATTATTTTTAGCCTTCTTGTTCTTCTGTCTTCTATAAGAACGTATTTCTTCTTCGTAGTCTTCATCATCAGCTTCATCTTCTTCGTCATCATCATATTCATCATAGTCAACGTCAACTTTATTCATCTCGTCTAATACCTTACGAGCGTGCGGGCTTTTATCCGCATAGCGCTTTAACCCTACCATTAACGCTGCTGTTATCAGTTTCTCTAAGTCACCAGCAGATACATTTTCTGAAACTTTATCTTTTACGTTAGTAACTATATTCTTCATTGCATGCGTTGCTTTATAAAACAACGTATGACGATGGCGAACCCTATCTATTATTTCCATAATCCACATAACTATCAGAAATACTACCATCGGAACGGCAAAGCACATAATGAAATATTTGAATACATGCGCGTCGCAAAATGACACACCAAACATAGCATCACAAACGCGCTGACTTTGTAATAAAATAACCGCCAAAATTTCATATAACGAAACAATGGTTAAACAGATTTTTGATTTTAAGAACATTTCTCTCTCCTTTTTTTTTGTTTATCAATCTTTCTGTCCAGGAATAAATCTTATACCAAGCAGAACAGACCAATCATTTCGGTGCCAATCACCACCAAGTCTTTTACCGATTCTGGTCCAGACTCCTGTCGTTCTATTTAACATGGTACCGACCTCGCCTTCTACCAAGTATTCTACGCGACCGTCTTCATTATTTATCCATACCTGTGGATCAAGAGCCGCCCACCAACCATTGTTCGACAAATACCCCATCAACATACGAATTTGTGTTTGATTGGTATCTTGATACTTTTCTTCATCTAAATTATATAAAGAGATAAATTGCTTACCTACCAATGCTGTAAAGAAATTTGCGCTGAACGCATAAACATATGCCAACGTCGGATCAAACGTATATTGACGCGTACCAAGAGTATCTGAAGTCGCTGTCGGTAAAACGAATTCTGTAGCACCGATTATAACATTTCTGCCAAACCGATATTGGGCACGCCCTCGTAATCTTAAATCCCCGATACCAGCATCAGATATACCATAACCGGAAAAATGGCTTAAAGGTAATTCAAAATTTATACCAAAAATTTTATATAACTCTTTATCATACTTTAACCCTAACGTAGTAACAGATGGTTTACCGTTTATATCCATAACGTTCAAACTTGGTAATAGTTCCATCTTCGTTACGTTATCTGCCGGGTTTACACCTTTAATCGCACTATCTGCAAAGGCTGACAAAGGAACAATTAACGTAGTTCCTAAAATAAAAATTATTTTTTTCATTTTTACTCTCCTGTTTACTATTTTGAATAAAACAGCAGAGAAAATCAGCAGGAACAAAAACCCGTCGCAAAAGCAACGGGGTATTTCATATTAAATGAATATAAATATTAGTCAGACGTAACAGGTGCGTCTTCACTGCCGTATTCAGGAGAAATTGTCACTTCTTCTTCCACAGAAACGTCTTGGACAGTATCAGTTTCTTCTTCGGCAGCGCGCGCTTCTTCTGCACGAGCAGCATTTTCTATCTGCAATAATTGTTTTTCTAATGCTGACCTTTCGGATGACTTATAACCCGTTTCTGCTGGTTCGTCTACGTTTTCACCAGTTTCTGCTTTTTTAGCATCCAATATAGCGGGGTTTATCAAATTATCTAGCAATTCTTGATTCGCCTGACTTCCGGTCATATCACGTGCCAATAACTTACTGCCAGGTCCCGGGAAAAACCAATCATCTAATTTTACAGCCGTCAATTGCATAATCGGACGAGTCCGAGCGTTTTCAACCCACGCCGCAGGACGCGGAGCATCAGAATAATACCACAAAGCCGCCCAATAAACCAATCCCATCACCACAACACCACGAATAATACCGAAAATTATTCCAAGCGTACGGTCAGTTACTTTCATTATACTATTTTGAATTTTTTCACGTAAACGTTGATTAAAGAAACCTATCAGCATCAATATTACAAAGAATACAATGAAATAAGAAGCAACTAATGTACCGACCGTCGAAGCAGATAAATCAAACCAACTTTGTAAAAGTTTATCTAACATAGGTGAGATAAAACGCGCCGCAAAAGCCGCAATTACCCAAGACAGAGTTGCAACCGTTTCAAAAATACCACCACGGATACTTGCCCATACAGTGGACGCCACTATGACGCCCACATAAATATAATCCAAAGTAGTTAAATCAAACATATCTAAATCCCAACGTAGGTTTAACGGTTAAAGATACTTTTTATTTCTTTTTGTCCTTTCTTACCAATACAAAACCCAAAGCGGCAACCAAAGCAATCAGCAGTACATAGAAATAAATTGACGAAGTTTTTTCACTTTTTTTTTCCGCTGCAATTTTTTCTGCCGCCGCTTCTACAGCCGCGTTATACTCCGTTATCGCTTTTTGACGGTCTGCATGCTTTGCACGGAAATCTTCTGGATTTGCTTCTAGTTCTTTCTTATTTTCCGCTGCCACTTTCTTCTCTTCATCAGATAAATCTACCTCTACAGCATCACGTAATTCTTGATCCATCACCTCTGCATAACCCTGAAAGCACTTATCCCCGACAACAATTACAGGAACACCACCACTTTCATATTCGCACTTTTTCAATGCCTCTTGAAAAGCAGGTAAATTAGGTTCTTCCATAACGTTTATTTGAACAACACGCAAATTCGGATATTCATAAATCATCTTATTTACGAAAAAGTCGCGCGCATGATGACAATGTGGGCAATATGGTGAATAATACAGCGTTATATCTGCAGCAGACGCTGCGCCACAAAATAACAAACCTGCCAATGCCGAAAGAATTGATAACTTTTTCATAATTTCTCCTTTGTCTTGATTTGGATTATAAAAATCTGATTGCAATGGTGCAAGCCATTTTTAACTATTAAACCGGAATTTTTTTCTGTTGTTTTTAATAATGACTAAATGCAGAATTCTTATGCAACACATATAAGAGGATGAAAATGTTTTCACTTACCCAATTCCCGTTACAGTTCTCAGAAAAAGCGTTAATGCCGTATATGTCTGAAGAAACTTTACAATGTCATCACGGTAAACATCTGGCAACCTATATTAAAAACTTAAATGATTTGATAGTTGGCACAGAATACGAAGCAATGCCTTTAGACGAAATAATAATAAAATCCGCTGCTGCCCAAGACGCAAAAAAAATTTTTAATAACGCGGCACAAGTCTTTAACCACAATTTCTTTTTTAGATGTCTATCTCCAAATGGAGGCGGTAACATACCAGAAGTAATATCTAAAGCTTTCGGAGACAAAGAAAAACTCGTCACAGAATTCAAATCTGCTGCTGCGGGTTTATTTGGTAGCGGATGGACTTGGTTAGTACAAGATAACGGCACTATAAAAATTTTGACAACCGCAAATGCAGATACCCCTATTGCTCATAATATCGTACCTATAATGGCTTTGGACGTTTGGGAACATGCTTATTACCTAGACTATCAAAATCGTCGGGCAGATTTTATAGAGGCCTTCTTAAAACATCTTGTAAATTGGAAGTTTGTTTTAGAAAATATGAATCAATAAAAAGGGGCAAATGCCCCCTTTTATTTTATATACCTATCATATATCACAGGTGTTTGATTTATAGTATAAATTCTATCGTCTCCGTCTCGGTTATACCAAACATACAAGACATTCGCTACATCGTTATTATCCCACGGATTTGCATAACCTATGACTTGTCTTTGTGAATTCTGAGGAAAAACCGTATGAAATGTATTATCAAAAACCTGAGAATATTTATCTTGGAAAGATTGACTTGATACAATATTCATAACCAATATACCATTTGGTGCGACGTGCGATTTAACCCGCTGCATAAATTCTGCCGTAATGAAACCTTCTGGTATTTGAAAAGAATTAGAATACACATCCAGTAAAATCATATCATATTTTTCTTTACTATTTTTCAAATATTGGCTGGCATCCTGCACTATGAATTTTTTATTCGGCGTCAATGGTTTACCAAGAAAATATTTTTCTGATATTTCTTTTAAGGTATGTTCTATATCAACAAAAGTATATTCATTATACGTATCATTTAAACCAGCCGTAAAACCACCGGCACCTAAGACTAAAATTTTTTTCTTACTGTCCGTCGGCATGTTGTATATAAAGTGCTGATTTAGATAATCTATATATTCTGCGTTCATTCCATTATTCGGATTATACGTAGACATCGGTAAGCCATTCATATATAAAATGCGTAAACCGTCTTGGTATTGTGCCACAGATATGGTTGAGTTCGCGTTATTTACTAATATACCGAATCTACTGCGCTGCACATAATCACTGTTTACAATAAGAGTTGGTATAAGAACTAATACCCCCAGTAAAATTACCCACCATCTTGGTCTTGTAACAACAGCCGCAAAGACAGCCAAAGAAACAATCAATATTACCGTATAATTTACTCCTATAAAAGGCATCAAAATCAGGGTTGTTAGCAAAGAACCTAATACAGAACCGATTGTATCCCACGCCATAATATTACCGGTGTAATTAGTGTTATATTTATGCAACATTCTTGATAATAAAGTCGTATTAAAACCGAATAAAAAGGGGCCTATTGATAACAATAAAAACGAATAAATGAATGTCTGTAACACACTTGACGTTATTCCCCAACGGTATAAACGAACGAAGTATTCAGAAACCAACGGGAAACTAGACGCAAAGAACGCAAACAACGCGATAACGATGAAACTTGTCCCTAATATTGTCCTGATATTTTTATTTTGCACCCTTTCTGACGAGCCTAAGAAATATCCCAACGACATAAAGCCCAAAAATATTCCCATAATTATGCTAGTAATTACCGCGCTAGACCCTACCCAGAAAGATAATTGACGCAATACAACCAATTCAAAAGACAGACTGACATACCCGTTTAAAAAGATTAAAAAAATCAACCAAATGCGTAATTTACGTGACATATTTTTCCCTCTGCTATTGAGAAAAATGCTAGTAGAAAATGAAATTTTGTTCAAGTAAGAAAATCAAACTAACGCGTATGTAAAAACCTAACGTCGTCAAATTCTGGATAGCGGCTGAACATAGCAGATGCAAAAGGGCACATAGTTATTACTTTACGTTTTTGACTGCGAGCCAAATCAGCGGCACACCGAACTAAATTTAAACCTATTTTTGCGTTTCTATACTGTTCTGAAACATCTGTATGATCAATTATTATTTTATCACTACCTATACGAACGAAAGTTATTTCACCAACATGATGACCGTCACAATTTGCATAGAAACCTTGACCGTTTGGAAAAATATCATAAGTTATTTCTTTATCAGCCATATTTAAACGCCCCTGTCCTAAGATTATAGCACGGGGGGCGTTACCTTATAAATCGGATTGTTATCCGAACTAGATTATTTCATCATAATGCTTTCTTATGATTTTACCGCTACGGCGCAAAGCGCTGGATTCAGTCGCAGAAAGTTTTGGACGTAACGTTGCAGTAACGCCATTTGCACCGACTATACGAGGCAAAGACATTGCCAACATATCATTTCCTGTGCCAGTAACAGTGCTGACAGTAAGTATTCTATGTTCATCATTTATTATACAACGTAATAAATCTGCGGCGGCTGCACCTATACCGTCCCAAGTTGCGCCTCGACCGCGAATTATTTCATATGCCGCATTGCGTACCCGATGAGCAATCGTATTTCGCGTTGTTTCCGGCAAAGATATTTTCATCTGCTTGCAGAAATCATCCAGCGATAGTGCCCCAACAGTTGCGGCAGTCCAATCAACGACGCTGCTGTCACCGTGTTCCCCTATTACATAGGCGTTTATAGATTGCGTTGAAACATCAAGTTGCCTTGATAATATCGTGCGCAAGCGCGCCGTGTCTAACATAGTTCCTGTACCGATTACGCGTGCTGCCGGTAATTTAGATAATTTCGTGGCTAACATAACCATAACGTCTAAAGGATTAGTCAGAATTATTATTTTTACGTTTTTTGCGTCAACATTGACCATTACACGCGGAATTATATCTTTAATAACATCCGCGTTTTTATTCAATAAATCCATGCGCGTTTCACTGGGTTTTTGATTGGCCCCGGCCGCTATGATTACAATGTCACTTCCCCGAATACCACGATAATTATTTACAGCACTGATTTTGACGTCAAAACCAAAACTTGCAGCGTGCCCTAAATCTTCAGCCGCCGCACGTGCGCGAATGCCGTCTCTATCAAACAAAACTATTTCGTGAACGCAACCAGTATTTTTAACAGCCGTTGCAACTGCAGAACCGACGGTACCAACACCTATAATCGCTATTTTCATATTCTCTTTCCCTTTTTATATTCACAAATATTATACCATAAAAAATCGCCCATACGGGCGATTTTTTAATAAGACTTTGCTACATAAACATATTCAGGATTATTATCGTCTAAACATCTGCGAGATATCTTATACTTTTCCATCAAACCATCAAACTCTTCATTTTGCGTTTGCTCGTTTTTAATACGGAAAAATCCTATCCTGCCGTTTTCTAACGCAACCTTTAATTCGTTCAAATCTGCAACGTCATGTATCATAGTCTTGTTGCGTTCAACGACGGCATCGTACATATCTTGTTGAATTTGTTTCAATATATTTTTTACTTCACTCAATAATTCTGAATCGCTGATTGTGCGTTTTGATGCCTTACCCAAATCACGACGCGTTATCGTTACTGTATTTTCTTCCATTTCACGTGCACCTATTTCAACGCGTAATGGAACGCCCCGTTTAATCCACTTCCACATCTTATCCGGTGCACGCATATCTGACGTATCAACTAAAACGCGAACGCCTGCGTCACGTAACTGCTCGCCTAACTTTTCGGAATATGCATTCAAAGCATCAGCGTTTTCATCACGCGTAATTGGTATTATTACGACCTGATACGGTGCGACGGCCGGTGGTAAGACCAACCCGTCATCATCAGAATGCGTCATAAACAAACTGCCCATCATACGAGTAGAAACACCCCAAGACGTTGTCCAAGCATGCTTTAATTGCCCGTCCGTACCTAAATATTGAATACCGAACGATTTTGAAAAGTGTTGCCCTAAATCATGAGAAGTTCCAGCCTGTAAAGCTTTACCGTCTTGCATAATATGTTCAAGTGTATAAGTATGGTCGGCACCAGCAAATCGTTCTTCTGGTGTTTTCTCGCCCATTATAGAAGATATTGATAACACTTCCCGCATATAATCACCGTATACTTTATGCATTTTACGGGCGTCCGCATTTGCTTCTTCATGGGTAGCAAACGCATTATGCCCCTCCTGCCAATAGAATTCGGACGTGCGCAAGAATAAGCGAGGTCTCATTTCCCAGCGCATAACGTTTACCCACTGATTTAATTTCAACGGTAAATCACGATATGATTGAACCCACCGCGACATAGCGTCACCGATAATAGTTTCAGACGTAGGACGAATGATATAAGGTTCCGTCAATTTTGAATCTGGGTCTGGCTGTAATACACCATCAATTGCTTTTAATCTATAATGCGTAACAACTGCCGCTTCTTTCGCGAAACCCGCCACATGTTCCGCTTCTTTATTAAAGAAGTTGATTGGTATCAATAAAGGAAATTGTGCGTTTTGTACCCCCTGTGCTTTAATACGTTTATCCAATTCGTCGCGCATCAGTTCCCATATCGCCCAACCGTACGGTTTTATAGTCATACATCCACGAACAGGTGCGTTTTCCGCTAAATCCGCCGCTGTAATTAAATTCTGATACCACTCACTAAAATTTTCCGCTCTTGTCGGAGTTATTGCCGTTTTCATAATAAAATCTCTTTTTATTTCGCTTTTTTATTTTTTAATTCCATATATTTATCGGAAACAATTTTCTGCAGCGTTTCCGCAATCTGCTTTCTATCCATACCCGCCAGGGGCGGAGGCGGTAAAACAGTCAATTCCACCATAAAACCACCCAACATCATTATATGAAAAACTTGCCCGAATGCGCTTCGTTCCCGAGAACATAACGGTCCCATGTCTTGCTTCTCGTTAGCAAAATAACCGAAATGTTCTGCTAAATCCTCATCATTGATGACATCGCCGTCACGATAACGATAGTGCATTACCATTGGTTGAACCAAAACGTCGGAATTTTCAACGAAATTAAACAACGTACTTTTAAACGGTTTTACATAAGAACCATTTGTTGTGGTACCTTCTGGGAAAAGAAACATTGGGTAAGTAACATGAGAAACTGTTTCTTGAACTAATTTTAACGCTTCGATAGCATGAGAAGGTCTACGATCAACGAAAATTACACCGAATTTACGTGCGACCCAACCAACTAACGGCCAAGCTTCCATTTCTTTCTTTGCGATGAAACTTCCCCCAAACGCAACAGGAAATGTTGCAATTTCAAAAATAGAAATATGGTTAGAAATTACAAGTAACGGTCTATGTGATGAAATTTTTCCGTGTACGCGAATTTTTATTCCCGCCAATACCAACAATATTCGCATAAATACGCCCATATACCATACAGATATTTTACCCTTTGGTAACAATAAAATTATCGGCAATTGAATTACAACCATAACCCAGAAAGTTATAAACTTTATTGCGGCACCAGTCGTATTAAAAAAGTTCTGCCGTCTTACCCGTCCCATTATTCCTGTTCCTCGTTCTCGTCTTTTGCGTCTTCAATATATTCTGCATCGACCGCATCTTCACGTAATAAGAACTCAAAGAACGCGCGCAGCATTTTGAATGACCCTGTTACAGGTAATAACATCATTTTACCCATAGTTTTTAAGGCACCGTCTTTTTCCTCTAAATCACCCAACGCATTTTCACGTCCTAAGAAGTGTTTCTGATAAGCAGCGTCAATATTTTTCGTCTGAACCATAACGAATACGTCATATGAATTAAATGCTTTATCAATGAAAACGCCTTTACCAAAAGTTGCCCCTAATCTTAAATACCCCTTTATCAACGGCGTCATCTGATGCCGAGCATCTACTTCATCAATAAATTCGCGCGGTAATATATTCATTCTTGATAGTTTAGGATTTACACCTTCTGCAAAATTTTCAGATAAAACTGTTGCGCGTAATTTCAAAGGCGTTAAATGATTATAATACAAATACGATATAGCCTGAGCAGATTCAACAGACTTCGTCCCTACCCAAGACGCAACGCCGAATAATACAGCAATTTTACGTCTAACTATATATTCACCAAGCCCCGCCCACAACATTCTCATAACTAACGCATTATCACGATACGCTTTATCAACGCAAGCACGTGACATTTCTGCTATATTACCGTTATACTTCTTTATTTTCGAAATATTAAATTCTAATTCTGTATAAAAACTGCCCATTTTTTCGGCGGCATTTCTATCAATTATACGATACGTTCCGACTATTTTACCGTTATGAAATACAGCCAAATAATCTGCATATCTATCAAAAGAATCATATTCTTCACGCAGATTTCTTTGCTCTTCCGTAGCGGAAGCCCCTTCTTCTTCAACGAAAACGTCATAACGCAACTGACGAACCTGACGACGTTCTTCTTTATTACGAGTTAAACGAACTTCATAATCGCGGACTTTTATAGCCATAAAATATACCTTTTATATAATTTAATATATGAAAAGAATACCAGAGTAGTCCGCTATTTTCAATTATTTTTATTGCTTTAATTCATCTGCCAAGGTTGCTATAGCAATCGCATACCAGTTTGAATTATTCCACTTTTTTATGCGGTAAAAATTAGGATATGTCAGATAAGCATATATTACAGGTTGCGGCGCCACGTCTGTATCAATTGCATTAGGATCTATTACGCCGCCAGAATTGCTTACATTCGCCGCATTCGCAGCTGCCGCTGCCGCAGCTGCCACTGCAGCTGCGCGTTGTTCTTGAATAAGTTTTACATCCGCAACCAAACCAGCCGTCATATCAACCACTGCTATCTGAGTCCCGTCTAAATTCATAACCCCCATAGCAGCCCATTCAACTAATGGTTTCCGTATCGTGCCGTCTAATAAAGATATATCAAAGTTTGCCGGTAATATTACCCTGCGAACTATTTTTTCGTTCGGGTTCCAACCTAACTTATGTAAATAATTACCGGCACTAAACATTGCGTCACCCACGCTATGAATTATGTCTATTTTACCGTCGCCATTACCGTCTGCGCCATATTGTTGCAAAGTCGTAGGTATAAATTGGAAATGCCCCATAGCACCCGCCCAACTACCATGTATGTCGTTTATATCCAAACTGTTATCATCGGCAACTTTCATCAACGCCAATAATTGATTACTAAAAAACGTTTCCCGCCGCCCTTCATATATCAAAGTCAGAAAAGCATCAGTCAATTTATGAGCCGCACGATAAGAACCATAATTAGACTCCATTCCCCAGAAAGCCAAAATAACGTGGGGTTGAACACCATATTTTGCTTCTACCCTAGATAATAAAGTCGGGTAAGTTTCACGCATTTTCTTACCCTCTTCTATACGTTTAGAATTCACCATACGCGCCAAATAACCGTCCAGCGTCAACTTAAATTCTGCTTGGTTTCTGTCGCTTTTCACAATAGCAGGTATAAAAGCAGGATACTTTAACGTAGCATCAATAGTTTCTTGAGATATATTCTGTGCAACCGCACGCGTACGAATATCATCTAAAACCTGATACCATCTATCTACATTAAACGTACCAGAGTCCGCGTACGCAGATGCCGACAAAATAACCACCATCGCAACGCCCATAAGGCGTGCGACAAAATAACGTTTCATCATGATACGCACCCCTTAAAATGAGTATTTCAGACCAATATGTAGACCAAACGATTGCCATGTTGCATGATCTAATTGATCGCTAACATATACAGTTTGTGCAGGAACCGTCTCCAAAATTGGTAACCCGTTATCATCTAGAATATAATAACCGTTTTCATCCACTAACCATTGAGTATATTCCGCTAGATATAATTCACCACCGATATTACCCACATAGAATAAATCTGTATCTACTTTTATCGCCAATTGCATACGGTCAGATATTCTATAATTATATTCCATTTCTGCTGCGTAAGAATAAGAACCGTTACTGCCTTCATCGATAAAACTTGGATTCTGCTGCCAATCCGTACGATTTGGCCACGTCCCTTCTGAAGAATACTTCGGCAAACCAACTTGGAAATAAAAACGTAATTTATCCGCCAAAGTCATCTGCTTTTCAATTTCCAAACCAACGTAAAAACCAGACCACGTCGTATTATATATATGCGTAGTCCCCTCAACGATGACTGGTCCATCACCACCGATGATTACGCACTCACCAGAATCTACCCCCCATGGTATATATCCCATATCAGGGTCATAATCACCCGTTACTAAACTTGTACCTAAACCCAAAATTCCGCCTGAATTAGACGTCTGAACCAATTTTATATCTTCTGGTGACATACAAACCTGATACCAATCGTCTGGGGCCTCCATATTTATCGGAACAGAATAATAGTTACCTTCTAAGTCACCGAAAACATAATCACCATTACTTGTCATCAACGGCAAGAAAATCCCAGGATTTGGATAGTAGTGATCCGACATTTCCAAATTATGGTTAAATATCTCGTATCCAAAAGACGGTGATAACTTCCATCCAGCAATATCCCATACATGACGCGCCCCGATACCTAACTTAAAATGATTTGTACGCCCCGTCTGATCTCCAACAGAAATCGTAAATATACCCTCGTATTGTTTTGATGCATCATATGGTTCCAAATCATAATCCATAGACATACCACCATGAGACATAAAACCCATGCTGTATTCACCATATGCAAACATATCAAAATTACGTACGCTAAAATCGTGCTGAATACCAACGCCGATTTCATTAAATACCATATCATCCCATTCCAGGACCGAATTTACACCCGTCTTAAACTCAAAATCAGCAAACTTTCGCGCGTATGTTACATATACGTTAGTCTTATCTTCATTTGGTACAGCAATACCATTTACAGTCATTGCACCAGCATTCGTATTTACAACAGGACGCGGTACTTGATAAGAATATGATTGACTGCCGACAATTTGCTTACTGCCAGATTGACCAACATATTTAGTATAACCTTGACTGGCATATTGACCATATGCAGACTGGTTCGCATTCATCGCATTATTAGTTTGATAATACGAAGGTACCCCCTCGTTCGACGCAAAGGACGCAAGGGGAACCAGAATTCCGCATAAAAATGATAACCTTCCTGTGTTCATACCTACATTGTTAAACTTATTGTAACATAAAAATCATTTCTATGAAAAGCACTTTTTTTACGCAAATAATCAAATACTGGATTTCTAAACACTTTCGTATAAAATGCCAATATGATATTAGCTCATAACATCTATATTCATGTGCCTTTTTGTATGTCAAAGTGCAATTACTGCGCTTTCTTTTCTGCTGCGTGCAAAAATCCTGATTGGGAATTTTATTCCGATAATATAATAAAAGAAATACGTTATTGGTCAGAAAAGCTAGGACGAATATCTATACCGACAATATTTTTTGGTGGTGGCACACCTTCTTTGATGCCAGTTAAAATATTTGAAAAAATAATATCTAACATAAATTCTAATTTCAATATTGATAAAAACTGCGAAGTAACTTTGGAATCTAATCCTGGAACACTTGATGAAAAAAAACTTTCCGATTTTATATATGCGGGCGTAAATCGAATATCTATCGGTGTACAATCACTAGACGATAAGAAGTTAAAATTTCTAGGCAGGCGACACGACGCAAAAACAGCAATAAACTTGATTGACACAGCGCAAGCAAAAAACGTTCGTGTTTCTGCTGATTTTATATACGGTCTGCCTGACGAAACAATAAACGACATTATAAATACCTGCAACGACATAAATAATTTAGGTTTACAACATTGCTCTATGTATGAGTTAACAATAGAACCTGATACCCCATTTGGAAAGAAGACATTAAATATGCCGTCTAACGAAGAGATGGCGGACATGTATAATGCAATTGATGAAAGTTTGAAATTGCCTAGATATGAAGTTTCAAATTATGCAAAGGCTGGAAATGAATGCAGGCATAATCAAAACGTATGGGACGGCGCACCATATATCGGCATCGGCAAAGGTGCCGCCGGTAGAGTTCTGATTGATAACATATGGTATGAACAATTTGGTAATTGGGAAAAATTTGATAAATTATCCGACACGGTTCGCGCAGAAGAACGCATAATAACGGGCTTGCGACAAGTACGCGGTGTTTATCTTGACAGCGATATAGAAAAAATAATAAATATGAAATACGTTCAAGACAACCCCGAACTTTTGCAAAGGACGTCAGACAACCGGATTGCTGCTACGAAACAAGGTATGTTGCTTTTGGATGAATTGATATTAAATTTAGTGAGGTAGTTAAAATGCGACATAAAATTTTAAACATTATAGGAATTATTGCAGTTGCAATTGCACTTATAACGGCTTATTTTATTACAAGTTCAAAGGAGCAAATTATGACGACAGGAATTAAAGCAGAAAACATGGACACATCAATTCGTCCGGGCGATAACTTTTTTGATTACGCTACGCTAGGATGGAGAAAAACTCATACAATTCCTGATGATTATACCCGATATGGTGCATTTGAAATCTTACACGACACAAACCTGCAACGCGTTCGGGAAATTGCAGAAACAGATACAGGTAAAATCGGAACTTTATACTCGGTTGCAATGAATGAAAAGAAACTAAATTCAGATAAAACTGCACCAGTTAAACCGTATTTAGATGAAATAGACGCAATAAAATCAAAATCTGAATTGCCGAATTATCTTGGTAAAATGCACCACTTTTCGTCGGCTTTCTGGTCCGATGGCGTTGCGTTGGATGAAAAGAACAGTGAATACTATTTATACAACATCGGGCAAGGAGGACTTGGTTTATCAAGAGATTATTATTTTGACGAAGATGAAAAGTCTGTCGAAATTCGAAAAAAGTATAAAGAATTCATTGCGAAACAAACGAAAAACTTTGGTCTTTCTATTGATGCAGGCAAACTATACGCGTTAGAAGAACGTATGGCAAAGTCTTTTTATCCGAAAGAAAAGTTACGTGACCCAAACGCTAACTATCACAAAATGACAGTTACAGAAGTAAAAGAAAAATTTTCTGGCTTTGATTGGGATACTTATCTAAACGCTCGCGGTGCGTCTGCTGCAAAAGATATAAATATCAATCAACCAGAAGCCATCACAGAATCAATCGCGATTATAAATGATACAGATTTAGACCTAATCAAAGATTATCTGAAATACCGTATAATAAGTTCTGCAGATACGGTTCTGGACGACGATACATATGAAATATCTTTTGATTTTTATAACAGAACAATGGCTGGACAAAAGGAACAAAAGCCTCGTTGGAAACGTGCAGTTGCTTTGCTAGACTCATCTTTAGGTGAAGAAATAGGTCATTTATATGTAGACAAATATTTCTCGGCTGACGCCAAAGAACGTATGCAACAATTAGTAAAGAACTTACAACGCGCCTTGGGCATCAGAATAGAAAACTTAACTTGGATGTCCGATGAAACGAAAAAGCAAGCGCTGGCAAAATTAAATACGTTCAAAGCAAAAATCGGTTATCCGGATAAATGGCGCGATTATTCTGAATTAGACATAAGCGCAGATGATTCTTTATGGGAAAACGTTGTTAAAGTTGCAAAATTTGAAGATGCGTTCTGGCTTGAAAAAATCGACCAGAAACAAGATCCAACTATTTGGTATATGAACGCACACGAAGTAAACGCATACTATGACCCTTCTACAAATGAAGTTTGCTTCCCCGCGGGAATATTACAATATCCTTTCTTTGATATGGAAGCTGACGATGCGTTTAATTATGGCGCCATTGGCAGCGTAATCGGCCATGAAATGACTCACGGTTTTGATGATACGGGTCGTCAATTTGATAAAGACGGCAATCTGCGCGATTGGTGGACAGAAGAAGACGCTAACGGTTTTACAAAACGTGCCGACGTTATGAAAGATTTCTTTAATAAAATTGAAATCACACCAGAAGTACATGCAAACGGTGAATTTACTCTTGGTGAAAATTTAGCAGATTATGGTGGTATTACAGTTTCTTATACCGCATATAAGAACTTTGCTAAGCCAAGCGAAAACGTAAACGACCTGACTGCGGATCAAAGATTCTTTATTGCATACGCCGGCGTATGGGCTCAAAACATTCGCGACGAAGAAGCTTTACGTCTAACAAAAATGGATGAACACTCGCTCGGTAAATGGCGCGTAAACGGAATACTACCTCATATCAATGCGTGGTATGACGCATTCAAGATATCTGAAAAAGATGAATTATATATTGCGCCAGAAAACCGCGTGAAAATTTGGTAATAAAAAACCGGCAAATGCCGGTTTTTTATTACGATTTTAATGATGTGCCATAATATGCAATATTATGCTTACAATAAATATGATTGTTATGACCGCTAAAATAATTTTTTGCGTTTTATGATTATGTTCACCATGACAATGTTCACAATCACAGCGGCAATCACGGATAACTAAAAACCAAGATAAACATAACATCAAACACGAAAAAACAAACAACCACGGTTCAAACCAATGTGGTATAAATTCTGCATGAGCAAATTCCGGCGCAAAAAGCCCGACGACAGACAGAACTATCGGCAACACGCAACAAAATAAGTGCGGTAAAACACTTGCAATTATACCTATTTTTACGGCTTTATTTTTCATGGTTACTACCTTAACATGGTATCCCCAACAGGAATCGAACCTGTATCAAAGGTTTAGGAAACCTCTATTCTATCCAGTTGAACTATGGGGACAACGAACTATATTTTATTCACAGATTTTAATATTGCAAGTTGTAATCACGACTTGTATAATACCCGAGCAAAAAAAGGAAAGGTTAAAATGGGAAGCAGATTGATTGGATATGGGTCTTACCTTCCGGAAAGGATTGTTAATAACCAAGACCTAGAAAAAATGGTTGATACTTCCGACGAATGGATTGTCCAACGTACGGGTATGCGCGAACGTCACTTTGCTCGTGACGACGAAACCGTCGTTGACATGGCCACAATCGCGGCTAAGCGTGCTTTAGAAAACGCTAATATTTCTATCAACGATATTGATATGTTGATTGTTTCTACGACATCCCCTGAATTAGACTTTCCATCAGTCGGTGTTCAGGTTCTGGGTCGTTTAGGCGCGACAAGTAATGCTCCTGCATTTGATGTGCGCGGTGCATGTACAGGTTATATTTATGCGTTACATTGCGCGCGGGCATTCTTTACTGCTGGTATACATAAACGAATAATGATTATCGGCGCAGAAAAAATGACACGCTTCATAGACTGGAACGATCGTAGTACTGCCGTATTATTCGGTGACGGCGCTGGCGCTCTAATCTTTGAGCATTCTACGTCTAGTTACTCTGGTATAATAGATACCGTCGTTATGTCAGACGGTAAAGAAATGGGAATGTTATACGGCACACCAGACCACCATATAATGATGAACGGTCCGGAAACCTATAAGAAAGCAGTTACTTTAATGCCAGAAGCGGCAAATTATATAATGGAACACGCCGGTATAACCGCAGATAACGTTGACTGGATTGTTCCGCATCAGGCAAATTTAAGAATCATTCAAAGCGGTGCGGAAAGACTTGGTTTCCCATTAGAAAAAATTTTAGTAACAGTTGATAAACATGCAAATACTAGTGGCGCATCTGGTGTACTTGCATTATCATATGCGTTTGATAATAATATAATAAAGAAAGGGCAACTTGTTCTGTATCCCGCATTTGGAAGTGGTTTAACGTGGGGTGCAGCGTTGATTAGGGTATAAAAATGGCAACTATAACACGAAGTGATTTTGCAAACAGATTACGTGAACGTTTCGGTCTGACGACTGCGGACGCGTTCAAATTAGTAGATATTGTTTTTGAAGAAATTAGCGAATCGCTGATTCACGGTGAAGAGGTTAAATTTGCAGGTTTCGGCAGTTTCAAAATACTAGCGAAACCACAGCGTATGGGGCGCAACCCAAAGACTGGTGAACCGGCGGTAATATCCGCACGGCGCGTGGCTTCTTTCCGCCCAAGCAACGAATTTAGAAAACGCGTCGCCGAACAATAAAAAAAACCGGTAAATACCGGTTTTTTTTATTTATTGCGAAATATAAAAATTAGGGCTATACAATCGTTATACGTAAAATAAAAGGATAGGACATGAAAATATACGAGCAAACAGAATTAGATTTCAAAGATGTCTTAGTCAAGCCTAAACGGTCTTTTATAAACTCTAGATCAGAAGTTGAAATTACTCGTGAATATAAATTCAAATGGTGCCCAAGAAAAATCGTTGGGACAGGTATCATATCAGCAAATATGGCAACTGTTGGTACTTTTGAAGTAGCGAAACATATGATGAAGAACAAAATGTTTTGCTGCCTGCACAAGCACTATCCTGTTGAAGATTTAATAAAATTTATTACAGAAAATGACTGTCGTGATTATGTATTTTTATCAATGGGTTTACGTGACGAAGACTATGAAAAAATAGAAACGATTTTAACAAAATACCCCGACAAATGCCGGAACATTTGTATAGATGTACCGAACGCATATATACCACGTGTAAAAGATTTGATAATAAAAATGCGCGAAAAATTTCCTGACATATTATTGATGGTTGGTAATGCGGTTACAGCAGAACTAGTAGAAGATTTAATTTTATCTGGTGCAGATATTGTAAAGTGCGGTATCGGCAGCGGCAGCGCATGCATTACCCGCAGAATAACCGGTGTTGGTCGACCGCAATTATCAACCATATTTGAATGTGCCGATACCGCGCACGGAATTGGCGGTATGATATGCAGCGACGGCGGTGTAGTGTATATAGGTGATATATGTAAAGCCTTTGGTGCCGGTGCGGACTTCGTCATGATGGGTGGCTTTTATGCAGGTTGTGAAGAAGCGGCCGGTGACATTATTGAAAAAACATACCTAACCGACGAAATTGATCCAGAAACCGGCAAACAAATGACAACCATTAAAAAATTCAAAATATTTTACGGTATGTCATCTGAATATGCTCAAAACAAACATTATCACGGTATGCCGAAATATCGCGCCAGTGAAGGTCGGGTTGTTGAAGTTCCATTGAAGGGTTCTATCGACAAGATGAATCAAGATATACTAGGCGGGTTACGTTCATATATGACCTATATTGGTGCAAGGCGATTAAAAGACGTTTCAAAATGCACAACTTTCTACCGCGTAAATACTCAATTAAACACTGTTTTTGGAGATTAAATCTTATGCGCACAAAATATCCTTGGTGATATAGTCATAATATCACTAAGGAATTTTTTTATACTGATAAACCGTAAAAATAATTTACTTAGAAAAATCTTTTACACTTTCTAGCTGAAAAACAACTTTTTTACTATTTTCTTCAAACGAACTTTTTATTTCTTTATATTTTTTTAACCTGCGCCACATACCGTATAAAGGAATACAAGACCACGCAAATTCTTTCATATTTTCACGCAATAACTTACGCCACGCTTTTTCAATCAACTCATTCTTTATTTGCGACATAGGTTTATTATTGCCATTTTCATCTTTGTATGGGGTCATAATGTTCCAATCATAAAAACTATGCCACTTCATCATACCGTCTTCTTGTAAAGATAGTTCAAAGCATAAACTTTCATCTGTCAGACCTTTACACTGTAAAGATGGGTAAAATATTTTATAACCAAAATTATTTTTACATGCTCTGCCAATTCGCATAACAGGATTTTCTTCATGAACAACAACTCTTACATCATTTGCATAACACACCTGAAAATATGGGGTAAATATACTTTTAGGTTCTATCTTTAATTTTATGCCGTGCTTTTTAAAAAATTCTGGTTGCATAACTTTTTCTTGCACCATGCCGGCATCTGACCGACTTGACATTATTACGATCTTAGTCGCATTAAATTTTTTGTTTGATGCAATTGTACGAATAAGTTCTTTTACACAATCAACTATATGAGCCGAATGATAACTATCAACTGACGTACTTAATCTTAGTACTTTACCCGACTTTGACAAAGCATTTTGAATTTTTAATAAATCAGAAAAAATCTGATTCCGATTTTCTCCAAATACCCATCTGCAATTAGTCTGTATGCAATATACATCTGTTTTAGAAGTGTCAAACGCATCAAAAATTTTCAACATATAGTGCGGTTCAGCATCATATACCAACGACCATTCGCCACCCGTAATATATACAGAATCGAATTTCTTTGAAACAGAATTCAGATAAAAACCGGCATCTTTGACAGGTATATAATTTAACGGCTGTAACGGCCCGCTACATTCAAAACAATGCCGACAATTTTCGTTACACTTATTCGTACACCGAAGCCTTATATCGACTGGGGCAAAATCCCATTTTTGTACAAAACGACGTTTAGAAAAACCATTTGCTAAATTATTATATATCTCTCTAAACCAAGGCGTTTTCGCCTTTTTATCACCACGTTCGGTTAAAAGTCTTACTTCGTCTGCCATGCAGACAATGTACTACACAAGCATTTTTTGTCAACAATAATATTAGACGAATTTTTCCGGCACAAGATTAGTAATTATCTTAAAGGCTCTACGGAACACAGAGGTATCCGGACTATGTCGATAAACACGAGGCTTTTCATCACCTGGTCGCATTCCCGTCCAGACAGGTTCCCCGTCTTCCAACGTTACGCGCCAAGAAGTTTTTGCGTCTTGAAGAATCATTTCACGCAATTTGTCCGCGAATTCTTTACTTTCAAAAATGGCAACATTTTCCGTGTTATAATAAGCACTACGAGGATCTAAGTTAAAACTTCCTATCCAAGAAATATCATCATCAAAAACTATCGTCTTACTATGCAGAACAGAAAAACTGGATTGTTTTCTTTCTCTATCGTGCTGCTGACCGCGCAAATTTTCCGCCGATAACATAAACTCATATACGTCTGCACCAGACTTTATCAGATGCTTTCTGTACTTTTCCCACTTAGCATATACAGTTGGGGCATTAGTTGACGCCAAAGAATTCGTGACCACAGTCATATGAACGCCGGATTTCTCTTCGCGCAACATATGGTCTAAACCGCCCTGCCCCGGTACAAAATATGCTGCAGACATATATACAGAGTCTGTCGTTTCGTCCCACAAATGTTGCAATGCTTTAACTATATCGCCGCGATAATTTTCTTTTTCTTCCATCGTCATTTCTACCTTAGACGGCGGATCGGCCAAGAACTTTCCACGTCCCCAACTAAAATCAAATTTTTTCTGCTTATATTCATGCTGAGCCAAAGAAATTATCTTATTATATTCTTTAATCGCTTCGGCACTCTTTTTTTCTATCTCGTCAAATTTCTTTTCTAATTTACGTACGGCTCTTTGAGATTTAGCCTTTGGAAATACCGACGCCGGTATCGCCAGATGATAATTCCAATACTCATCAAAACTAGCCGTTGCATACTTTGTCATATTTCCTATAAACAAAACGTCCGTATCAGAAAAGTTAGACGCCGTTTCTGGATAAAAATAATTACTTCCGACATTTCGCCCACCCGTTATATATGCGACATTATCAACGATGAATAACTTATTATGCATACGAGAATTTAACCGATTAAAATCCAATAAGAACTGCGGATAATATAAAAGTCTTGCCCGATTAGCAACTGGATTAAAAACTTTGACCTCAATATTAGGATGTTGGTTCAGCAGCATAACATCAACAATATCTGATTTCGTACCATAATCATCCAATAAAATTCTAATTTTAACGCCGCGGTCAGCAGCACGCTTTAATTCACCGATTAAGACTTTGGAAGAAAAATCGTTACTGTAGATGTAAGTTTGTAAATCGATTGTTTTTGTTGCCATACGTGCGAACGCCGCTCTTATGACGAAAGCGGACAAACCGTCTTCAATCAATGTAGCACCACTTATTTCCGGGTTATTATTTAATTCTTTTGCATAACATTGAGCAATCGGTGTAGACATAGGATCATAATTAAAATCGGCCGGTGTTACTTTTGGCACATAATTTGCCAACCGACTGTCCGCAGTTGAAGTTGGCACTGTAGTACAGCCCATAAACGGTAATGTAAAAATAAACAAAGATACCTTTTTTAAGATAGACAATTTAATATACCCTTTGTCATGCGAAACAATATATAGCATACTTTATAAGTAAGTCAAATTCATTAAAAAATTTAATAATCCGAAAAAATACCTTTTTAACAATAAAAACAATATAAAAATTCTATTTTTTGTTTGCGCGATTTTATGGAATGTGATAAAATCTATGTAATAGAAGGGAAGATTTCGAATGAAAAGATTTATTGCCGTACTTAGTGGATTGTTGGTTTTGCCTGCATTTGCTGAGATTGCACCAGCATATTATTACGAGGAATTGATGGCGCAATACGCAGACGAAATGCCGGAAGCAGAGTTCGTAAATGAAGAACTTGAAGTTACCGATACGGAAACGCCAGCTGAACAGGCTGTTGTTCCTGTAAGTCCGGCCACAAATACAGCAAGCCCAAGAAATGCAACCGGTCGCACAGCGTCTTCGCGTGTTGCACCTTCAACAACGTCGACTTCTCGTAATGTAACTTCTCGTAATGTTTCTAACGCAACTACTGCGCGCACTGTAACTTCTCGCGCGGCAAGTACGACGACTTCTCGTACTGCAGCCACAAGAGCAACAGGTACAAGCAATACATCTCGCGCAACAGCCACAAATACTGTAGCAAGTCGCCCGACGACGACAGTACGTGCCACAAACAATTCAGCGGCATCACAAGCAGGTTTGACAACGCGTAATTCTTCTAGTTCAAATTCTGCAAATACGGCGCGCGCGTCTATTGTTCAAACAGATACTGTAAACACTCCTTTATACCTTAGCAGTTCAAGCCGTGTCGGTGTAAGCAATACAGCAAACGTCAAGACACGTGTTCCGACAATTCGTGTTGGCTCCGGAACAGTGACAGCAACGACCACATCTTCTTCAGAAACGACAACATCTGCTACATCTATTGATGAATTGGCACAATTAACGGATTATTGTAAGGCACAGTATGTGGCCTGTATGGATAATTTCTGTAACGTTTTAGACGACAATCAGGGTCGTTGCAGTTGTAGTGCCAACTTATCTAACTATTCAGAAACAGAAGATGCTTTAAAGAAAGCGACAGAAAGTTTACAAGACGTTGCCCAACAAATTCAATACATTGGTTTAACCGCTGACGAAGTTGAATCTTTGTTCACTCAGACAGAGGCAGAATTAGAAATGCAAACAACGTCTGATACCAGCCAGTTAAAGTCCGCATTAGACAAAATTAAAGACATGATTGTAGAAGTAGAACCTGGTTCTGCATCAAGTTCTTCTAGTTCTTTAAGCTTTGATTTGTCTGGTTTATTAGACTTCTCGATTGATAGCACAGGCTTTGATTTAAGTTCATTCTTAGGAATGTCCAATAATACAAGCAGCATAAGTAACCAACGCGGTGAACAGTTATATAAAACGGCAGCAGCACGTTGTAAAGCAGCAGTATTGAATAGTTGCTCTGCTCAGGGCGTTGATATAAACGTTATTACCAATTCTTATGATTTAGAAATAGATAAAGCTTGCATTGCATACGAACGTGCTTTAACAGATTCTAACGATCAGATGAGCGCAACTGTGCGTAATGCAAAAAGCGTTTTACAACGCGCGCGTTTATTGGTCGCACAGCAGAAAAACATGTATGATTTACGCGGTTGCGTAACAGAATTAGATAACTGTATGCAAGACGACTTTGTATGCGGAGATGATTATGAAAACTGCTTAGACCCAACCGGAAAATATATTGTAAACGGTGAAATAGTTATAGGTAGTACTCCTGGTGCTCCTGGTAGCAAAAACGCGGCAATATATGATACTTGGGATTACGATACAAATAAGAACGCCTGGGATCTTTCTTCCGAAGAGGGGGCTGGCGGTTCATTAAGCGATTACATTGAAAAAACGGTAGCAACAACGGTTCCTACAAAAGTATCAACAAGTATGTCAGAGTTTTTACAAAACAAAATTGGTTACAATGACGGCAGTAAAAACTATGGTATGTGCATGTCAGTACTAAATAAGTGTCAAGACGTTACATATAAAGGAACAGGTCAAAATGCTACATACGTTCCGAATAATAACGTTATAAAAGAGTTCTTGAACAGAACATTGATACAAATAAAATCTTCACAAGATACCATCTTGGCTGACTATGCAGAAAATTGTATAATTGACGTTTCCTCTTGCCTGGCTCAAAATAACTATGACCCGGACAAAAACTCATCTGGATCAGGAATGGCAACAAGTAATAAGTTAGCAATGAAAGCTTGTGACGCTATTATAAAGACTTGTATGAGCGTAAATGATGTTACTGGACAAATAGATACAGGTTCTATAACAGCAGAAGACTGGATTAAAGAAATAATGTCTAACTAATCATAAAGTTATCGCAATAAAAAAGCCTCATAAAGAGGCTTTTTTATTTAACTAAATTCCTACGAAAGTATTAAATTTGGACGTGAAGAACGCAAATTATCCAAAGATTTATCTTGTGCAGCACGAAACGCTTCTGGATTCCAGATTTGAAAACTATTGCCACGTCCGACGAATATCGCTTTATCTGTTATACCTGCATGCTTCAGCAAATCTGCCGGTATAACTATGCGCCCTGTAACATCAAAAGCCAACGGACGAGCATCAGCAAACAACATTGCAGACAGGTCATCTAATTCGCTATCAAAAACGCCCATTTTATCGGTTGCAGACGCCAATTGCTCCATACGCGACATAGATAACCCTTCTATGCAATTATGCGTAAAAGAACGGTATAAAACAACGCCTGGAAACTTTTCAGAAGAAACCGAAGCCCGAAAAGAAGCAGGTACAGATATGCGCCCCTTGGTATCCAAACGATTTTCATAAGATGAGAGAAACAATGACATTTTTAGGTCCTTGCTTTGGGCATCTGCCCGCCCCTTTCCGTGACTTCACAAAAAATTTAGCACGCCGATTTATGGTTGTCAATGACATTTTATAATCTTTTTATGGTATTTTATGGTTTTATAAGTAAATTCAAATGAATTATAAATAAAATAAAAATATTTACATTTTGTACTTGACGCGCGATTCGTTTTTGTTCTAAGATGTTTGTATAGACAAGGAGAAAAGAGTTTAAAAGCCCAGAAAACCGCATAAAAACCGGAATTCTGGTAAAAATATAAATCTAACGAAAAATTAAATTTTGATTTTTGTAAATACTGCTGTACATACAAAAATCGGTTGGTTTTTCATAAAAACCCGAAAGGAGGGACCGCAAAATGTCAAAAACAATAAAAGAAATTATGATTGCCCTGAACCAAGTTTTAACGACAACCGTTTGGGTAAATGAAGACCGCCAGATTATATCTTTAGCAGATGAACTGCAAATTGGTCATAATAACGCCCCTCGCTCTATTGAAGACCTGCCTAGAACGTCTTTGGTTGGCGCATATGTTTCATTACAAATTCGCACAGATAACTTTGACGTTGCGGCAGAAACATTGGAAACGAAATCGTTGGCACTTCGCGTAAAAGAAATGGTTTTTGCAGAAGCAAAGAAAATCATGGATTCTGCCGACAACAACCAATCAGAAAAAGTTGCACGCGCCGCTTAATGTACGGCCAGGACTTGCGGTCCATTGGGCAACACACAGTTTCTGGGGAACCAGAAGGAAGGGAGAAATCACCGGCAAGTAATTGCCGGTGATTCTTTTATTTAAACCACATAATATATGATTATTCTTGATTTGTAATTTCTTCGTGAATCTTTGAAACCGTTGCTACGCGCGCAGCAATAACATCATTTAGATTTGCACCGGTTAAGTCCGCAGCATATTTAATAGAATTCGCAAACGCCAAAGCATCGCTATTTCCGTGTGTTTTTACCGCGAAACCTTTTAATCCTAAGAACGTAGCCCCAGCATAAGAACGAGGGTCAATTTTATTTTTTAAGCGCTTAAAAACGTGAACCAAAAAGAACGCACCAATAATTGCTAATATAGATTTCTTTAAATTGTCTACTAATACACGTTTTATCAATTTTGCCGTACCTTCGACGGTCTTTAAAACGATGTTACCTGTAAAACCATCCGTAACAACGACTTGAACATTACCGCCACCGATATCATTTCCCTCAACGAAACCAATGTATTCGTAAGGTAACTCATCCTTATGCTCAGACAACAATTTATTTAATCTTTGTAAAGCCTCGTTACCTTTTGTCTCTTCTTCACCGATATTAAGAACACCAACTTTAGGTCTTGACATCTTACCAATGACTTCGGCATAAACACTGCCCAAGATAGAAAAATCAAATAAATCTCGTTCACTGCACTGAACATTTGCGCCCAAGTCCAGCACAACCACACGAGAATCACCACCCCCAGACGGTAACATAGTTGTAATTGCAGGTCTTGAAATACCATCAATAGTTTTTAACGCCAACTTTGATAAAGACATTAAAATCCCTGTATTACCAGCACTAATTACAGCCGCAGAATTACCTTCTCTTACATCTTTTATCGCCATATACATAGAAGTATCTTGAGAATGACGTATAACGTCACGAACTTTATCAGTACCTTTTATAACGCCTGGTGCATCAATCAATTCGCAATTACGCGCCACACGCGGATATTTTGCCAACAAAGGGTTCAACACAGTTGCTTTACCGAACAAACGAAAGAATACTTTATCTTCACCATTTTGATACAAGAACTGATTCATACCGCCAAGAACGGCATTTGGGCCTTTATCACCGCCCATTGCATCTATTGCTATGATTTTCTTTTCTGCTGACATGGTAATATTAAAAAAAGCAGAAAGGCACAGTATATTATTCGCGCCCTATTCTGCTTTTAATCCTTTGCGTATATTATTTCGCACCGCACGCCGGGCATACGTGATGCGGGCGTTTTTTTTCACCGCACGTCTTGCATACTGTGCAAGGCATTACTGATAACGCGTCATGAGAACGACGCTGTGCTGAACGTGCTTTACTTGTTTTACTTTTTGGCGTTGCCATTTTCTTATCCTTTTATTTACAGTTTAGTATTTTATTAAAATCTTATGCATTTGCAAGGAAAACTTTAATCCGATATAACTCTCGCAACGAACATGCCATGGTTATGTAATAAACCGATTACAGCACTATGGTCATCCAACCCCATATAAAATTTATACCCCTGCTTTTCTAGTTCAATAACTGTTGCCAATTTATATTCCGCAGTTGTTCCCGGATAATCATGAGGTTTACAGAACACACGTTTTTTTATATTTGGTAACATATTATGAATATGCTGTTCTACTTTTTCTTGACCGATTGCCCAACGCCCCGTGATAAATACAATTGTAAAATCGCGTCCCAGCGTTTCAAGTACGCGTATCATATTATCATTTGGTTCACCGAAACGGTCATAATTAGCGATTGCAAATTTTTTATTCACAACGCCGTCTATATCACAAAAAATAGCTGGTATTTCTGTCATTTACATATCTACGCCCGGTGCGGCATAAGCAACACCGGGCGGTTGTCCTTTACACGTGAATTATATGTCTAGCAACTGCTGCTGTGAAGAACCTTCACGTGCCAGCTTTTCAGCTTTTTCTTCTTCCTTAGCGATTTCACGAACGCGACGTACATATGCACCAGTACCGACAGGTATCAAACGACCAACGATTAAGTTTTCGTTTATACCAACCAACTTATCCGTTGCACCGCTGATAGCCGCATCCACCAAAACCTTCGTCGTCTGTTGGAACGAAGCATTGGATATGAACGAACGGCTTGTCAAAGACGCGCGTGTTAAACCAACCAATACCTGCGAGGCTTCCGCCGGTTTACCACCGTCACGAATAACGCGAGCATTCTCTTCTTCGAAATCGACGCGGTCAACTACCTGCCCCATCAAGAAACCAGTATCACCAGGATTCGTGATTTCAACTCGACGGGTCATTTCACGTATCAGAATTTCAATATGCTTGTCGTTAATTGACACACCCTGCAAGCGATAAACTTGCTGAATCTGTTCAACCATAAACGTAGCCAATGCTTTCTGTCCCAAGATACGTAAAATATCTTGTGGCACAGGATCACCGTCAACCAGTTTGTCCGCCTTTCTTACAACGTCACCGCTGCGTACCAACAGGTTAGTTCCTTTTGGTACCGCATATTCAACAGGTGCGGTTCCGTCATCGGGCATAATACGAATTATTATCTTTGACTTTGCGTCTTCTAATTCAATCGTACCGTCAACCTCTGCCAACAAAGCAGGATTAGATGGACGACGAACTTCTAATAATTCATTTACTCGCGGCAGACCACCGGTAATATCACCTGTACGCTTCGTCTGTACAGGAATTCTTGCCAAAACGTCACCAGCTGCAACAGTTGCACCATTGGATACGTTCAATATTGAATACATAGGCAATAAGTATTCGGCAATCTTTTTACCACCCAAAGAAATTACCTGCCCCTTATCATCTACCAAAGTGATTGCAGGGTTCAAAGCTTTCTTCGTATTCGCTTTCCAGTTTATAACTTTACGTGAAACGATACCTGTCGTAGAATCAACTTCTTCTTGATAGGATACGTTTTCAATCAAGTCTTGGAATTGAACGATACCGTCTTTTTCGGCGATTATGGTGTTTGCATATGGATCCCATTCTGCAACTTTAGCGCCTTTTTCAACCTTATCACCATCGTTTACAATCATCATCGCTGCGTATGGCAATTTAGTTGTAAATAATTTTGCCCCCTTATCATCAACCACTGACAATTCACCGTTACGAGACAGAACAACTATACGTCCGGCAGAATTTTTAATTGTATTCACACCGTTCAGTTTAATTGTACCAGCAACAGGAACTTCAATATAATGGCTTTCCGCCCCACCAGACGCAACACCACCGATGTGGAAGGTACGTAACGTCAACTGAGTACCAGGTTCACCAATAGACTGCCCCGCAATAACACCTACGGATTCACCAACGTGAACCAACGCCTGACGGGATAAGTCCATACCATAACATTTTGCACACAAACCGTCACTGCAGCAAGTCAGTACGCTTCGTACATCAACGCTTGGTAAACCAGATTCATTTATCTTACGCGCAGCAACTTTCGTTACTAATTCACCCGCAGGAACAATTACTTCCTTGGTAATAGGATGTACGATATCATGCGCTGCTGTACGTCCCAGTACGACATCACCCAACGGCACAGACAATGTGCTGCCCTGATATACAGGCTTTGCCGTGATGTATTCTGTCGTACCACAGTCATGTTCTGTAATGACAGTATTCTGAGCCAATTCAACCAAACGACGTGTCAAATAACCAGCGTCAGCAGTCTTCAAAGCCGTATCTGACATACCTTTACGCGCACCGTGAGTTGACGTAAAGTATTCCGCCATGGTCAGACCTTCCTTAAAGTTTGAAATAATAGGAACTTCAATAATAGATCCGTCTGGTTTCTGCATCATACCACGCATACCAGCAACCTGCTGAATCTGACGTTTTGAACCACGGGCACCAGACAATGCCATCATCAAAACTGAATTCCAGTTATCACCCGTTGTTTTACCAAGCGCAGCATACGCCAAATCACCAATCTTATCGGTTGTATTCTGCCATAAGTCAATTAACTTATTATGTTTTTCACCGCCAGATAACAAACCGTTCTGATATTGTTCGTTGATTTCTTCGGCAGCCTTTTCTGTTTCTTCAATGATAGTTTTCTTTTCTTCTGGAATGACAATGTCGTCATAACCGATAGAAATACCACTGCGTGCCGCCTGTTCAAAACCTGTGTCTTTTAGTGCGTCCGCTAACAGAATAGTCGCTTTGTCACCGCAACGTTCATATGTCGTTGCCAACAAAGATTTTATTTCACCAACCGGCATAACTTTATTTACTAAATCAAACGGCATATTATCTGACTTTGGTAACAACTGCCCCAAAATCATACGACCTGCTGTTGTTTTGTAAATTTTACCGTTGATACGTGCAACAATCGGAGTATGTAATGTGATGGATTTGTTTTCCAAAGCCATTTTTACTTCGTCCATATTCGCAAAACGTGGTGATTTATCTGTGTGTTCACCGTTTATCAAAGAGATATAGTAAACACCCAAAACCATGTCTTGTGACGGCACGATCATAGGTTCACCATTTGCAGGTGATAAAATGTTATTAGAAGACAGCATCAAAGTACGCGCTTCCAATTGCGCTTCCAAAGAAATTGGAACGTGTACAGCCATCTGGTCACCGTCAAAGTCAGCGTTAAAGCCCTTACATACCAACGGATGTAAACGAATAGCTTTACCTTCAATCAAAACCGGTTCAAACGCCAACATAGATAATCTATGCAAAGTCGGCTGACGGTTTAACAATACAGGATGTTCATGAATAACCTTTTCCAGAATTTCCCATACGACTTCTTCACCATTTTCAACCATTTTACGCGCCGTCTTTAATGTATTGGCGTAATCACCAGCCATTAAACGAGCAAATACGAATGGTTTGAATAATTCTAGCGCCATGGTCTTCGGCAAACCAACCTGATGCAATTTCAATGATGGACCTGATACAATAACGCTACGACCGGAATAGTCTACACGTTTACCTAACAAGTTCATACGGAAACGCCCAGACTTACCGCGTAAAGAGTCTGACAATGATTTAAGCGGACGACGGTTCTGAGATACCATCGGACGCGCTTTATGCCCGTTATCGAACAAAGAATCAACCGCTTCCTGCAACATACGTTTTTCGTTACGTACGATGATTTCAGGTGCGTGCATTTCAATGAATCTTTTCAAACGGTTGTTACGAATAATGACGCGACGATACAAATCGTTTAAGTCGGACGCTGCAACGTGCCCAGCATCCAACGTTACCAACGGACGCATATCTGGTGGAATAACTGGAATAACATCCGGCAACATCCATGCAGGGTCAGTTTTAGAATCTAAAAATGCCTCAACCAACTTCAACTGTTTGATTAAACCTTTACGCTTTGAATCAGATTTTGTTTCTGCTAACTCTGCACGTAAACGAGTACGTTCATCACCCATATCCAAATTAGCAATGATACTACGAACGCCTTCTGCACCGATACCGACGTGGAAAGAATCTGCACCGAATTCTTCAACGGCTTTCTGGTATTCGTCTTCGCTGATTACATCATACTGTTTCAGACTTGTTAAACCCGGTTCTATAACAATGTATGCATCATATGAAATAACTTGTTCTAATTTTTTCTGCGGCAAGTTATTCAACAAAGTCGCGATTTTACCTTCACGCAAAAACCAAGTATGCGCGACAGGCATTGCTAATTTTATATGTCCCATACGTTCACGACGAACAGTTGAAGAACCAACTTCAACGCCGCAACGTTCACAAACAACGCCACGGAACTTAATTCTTTTATACTTACCACAGGCACATTCGTAATCCTTTACAGGACCGAAAATCTGTTGACAGAACAATCCCTCTGGCTCTGGTTTCAAAGAGTGATAGTTGATTGTTTCTGGTTTTTTTACCTCACCATGAGACCAAGAAAGAATTTCTTCTGGTGACGCAATGGTGATGCGCAAGGCGTCAAATTGTTCCTTGGTTTCAATTTGTCCGAATATCTTCTGCAACATATTGGTCATATATTTTGCTCCTTTCAGTCGCTAAAAGTGTTCTCAACCTGCACCCGTTTGCATAAGCACAGGTTGAAACTAACTAGTCTATTTTCTTTGGTGTCAATGCCAAACCTAAACCGCGCAGTTCGCGAACAAATACATTGAACGCTTCTGGGGTACCTGTCTGGAAATCGTTACTGCCAGAGATAACCGCTTCGTACATTTTCGTACGTCCGATGATATCGTCTGACTTTACAGTCAACATTTCGCGCAGTAAGTGTGCGGCACCGTGTGCTTCCAACGCCCACACTTCCATTTCACCCAAACGCTGACCACCCATATGAGCCTTACCAGACAACGGCTGTTGCGTCACCAACGAGTAATTACCAATTGAACGTGCGTGAATCTTTTCATCAACCAAGTGATGCAGTTTCAGCATGTACATAACACCAACCGTAACCGGACGTGCAAACTTTTCACCCGTCATACCATCATACAACGTGAATTGCCCTGTTTCCGGAAGTTTCGCCAACTTTAACATACGTCTAATATCTTCAGACGTTGCACCGTCAAATGTAGGCGTCGCCATTGGAACACCGTCACGCAATAATGCAGCTTCTGCACGTACGTCCGTATCGGTCATCTTTTCCAGTTTCTCGGCAGTTTCTTTGCCGTATACTTTACCCATAACCGTACGTAAATCATCCGTTACAGCACGTTTCTGCTTTACTTCTTCAAGAACCGCACCTATCTGCTGACCTAACGTACGCGCCGCCATACCAAGGTGAGTTTCTAATATCTGACCTAAGTTCATACGGCTTGGCACGCCTAACGGATTCAATACGATATCAACTGGAGTACCGTCTTCCATATATGGCATATCTTCAATAGGTACTACCTTTGATACAATACCCTTATTACCGTGACGTCCTGCCATCTTATCACCAGGTTGCAACTTCATCTTGTGTGCAATGTATACTTTTACTTCTTTTAATACACCCGCACCCAAAGAATTCGTTTCCGTCGCCTTTGCAATTTCTGCATCCGCCTTTTCGTTCAAAGCCTTTAATTTTGCAACGTGCTGCTCACGCAATTCGTCAATCTTTGCCTGCGCTTCTTTATTACGAACCACAAGTTTCTTTACATCAGCAGGTTTAATGCCTTCAAATACTTCCTGTGTCAGCTTTTTACCAACGAATGGTTTCAAGCTGCCAGTACCAGCATCAATTATCTGACCTTCTGCAATTTGGAAAATCTGATCCGCAAAACCACGTTCTATAATGGACGTTTCTTCTTCACGGTCTTTATTTATTTTCTCAATCTTCTGCAGTTCAATCATCTGTGTACGTTCGTCTTTCTTTACACCATGACGAGTCAACACATTTACGCCGATTACTGTACCTTCTTCATTCGGTCCTACGCGCAAAGATGTATCTTTTACGTTCAGCGCTTTTTCACCGAAGATGTTACGCAACAATGCTTCTTCCGGCGTCAACAAAGTTTCAGATTTCGGTGATACACGACCGACCAAAATATCGCCTTGTTTCACGCGCGCACCGACATAAATGATACCTGATTCATCTAAGTTCTTTAACGCTTCTTCACTGACGTTCGGAATATCACGCGTTAAACTTTCTGGCCCCAATTGAGTATCACGAACTTTGAATTCTTTCTCAACAATTTTCACAGACGTAAATACGTCATCACGAGAAATACGTTCGGAAATAACAATAGAGTCTTCATAGTTATATCCGCGCCACGGCACAAACGCAACCAAGACATTACGGCCCAGCGCCAATTCACCATAATTCATAGAAGAACCGTCAGCAATTATATCCCCCGCAGAAATACGGTCACCGACTTTTACTAACGGTTTTTGATGAATCAACGTTTCACTGTTACTGCGTTCAAATTTCTCAAGGTTATAAATATCAACGCCAGTTACAACGTTACGACTGTTCATACATTTAACCACGATACGATTTGCATCAACTGATTCAACAACACCGCTGTGCTTTGCCGCAACACCAGTACGAGAATCACGAGCAACTTCACGTTCAATACCTGTACCGACTAACGGTGCCTGTACGCGTAATAACGGTATTGCCTGACGCTGCATGTTAGATCCCATCAACGCACGGTTAGCGTCGTCGTTTTCAACGAACGGTATCAACCCTGTCGCAATAGATACCACCTGACGCGGTTCAACGTCGATAAGGTCGATTTCTTCTTTTGGCACCATTGTAAATTCGCCGTCAACACGTGCCGTTACAACGTCTTCTGCCAAAACGCCACTTGACGTTGTCGGAGTATTACCCTGCGCAATTTTATGTCCCAATTCTTCGTCCGCAGTCAGATATACCATCTTGTCTGTGATTTTGCTGTTTTCTACAACATAGTATGGCGTTTCAATGAAACCATACGGGTTTACACGCGCATATGTTGCTAAGTGGTTTATCAGACCTATATTTGCACCTTCAGGTGTGTTAATCGGACATAATCTACCATAATGAGTCGGATGAACGTCTCGAACGTCAATACCCGCACGGTCACGGTTCAAACCACCAGGACCCAACGCTGAAATACGACGTTTGTGTTCCAATTCAGATAACGGGTTATAAGCATCCATAAACTGAGATAATTGAGACGTACCTAAGAACTCAGATACCAAAGACATTAACGGTTTTACATTGATAACGTCTTGCGGCTGCATATTTGCAATATTCGGAGAAGACAAACTTTCACGAACCAGACGTTCAATACGAACCATACCAGTACGGAAATTCTGTTCTAATAATTCACCGACCGTACGCACGCGACGATTTGACAAGTTATCAATATCATCAACTGTATCCTTATGGTCTATGATATTAGTCAAAGTTTTTAATACTGATAAGAAATCAGACTTCGTCAACAAACGTTCATCTTCTGGTTTTTTACCAGAATCAATTTTTAAACGTTTATTCAATTTGAAGCGACCAACCGCAGACAAATCATAATATGCAGGATCAAAACCTTGACGCATAAATAAGTTAATTGCCGCTTCTAACGTTGGGCGTTCACCCGGGCGAATGATATTATAAATTTCAATCAAAGCCTCTTCACGATTTATTGTCTTATCAGCAATCAAAGTATTACGCATATGAGCGGTAATTGTTGTGTTATCAATTGCAATCAAAGAAATTTCTTTGACGTTCATTTTTTCCAAATCAGCAACAACGTCTGATGTAATTTCTGTACCTGCACGATAAACGACGTTACCTTCTGCATCTAAGATAGGATCAAATAAGTATTCACCAATCAAAGAATCTGGAATCATACCGAATTCTTTTGATGCAGTCATAACCTTAGACAAACGCTTTGCATTCATACGGTCGCCCTTGGACGCCAACGCTTTCTTGTCTTTCGGATTTATCAAATCATAATTCAAACGATATTTATCCAAACCTTCAAAAGCAGCCGTTTGGCCAATCCACATATTACCGTCAAATTTTAATGGTATACGTTTATAAAATACACCCAATATTTCCGCGTCGTCCATACCGCGAATGGTCGGTTTACGTGGGTCTGCCTGCCATTTTTTCTCGTCTTCTGCAGACGGTAAGCAACGTAATAGAACCGTCGCAGGAATCTTACGACGACGGTCGATACGAACATAAATAACGCCCTTTGATTCTTCGAAATCGATCCAACTTCCATGTTCTGGTATTATACGTGCTGTATAAGTAATTGGGTTACCCGCTATTTTCGCTTCCTTAGTTGTGGCGAACACTACACCTTGTGCACGATGCATCTGAGAAACAATGACGCGCTCTACACCGGCCGCAATGAAACTACCCCGTTCTGTCATCAGCGGTACTTCACCCATAAAGATTTCTTGTTCTTTGATATCGCGCAGCGTTTTTTTGCCGTCTTCTGCGACATCCCACAAAATCAATCTCAGCTTCAATTTTAACTTGCTTGAATAAGTCAAGTTACGCAGCATACATTCTTTTACGTTATATACAGGCTTGTCCAAAGTATATTCAACGAACTCAAGATCGGCTATGCCGGCATAGTCCTTGATCGGAAACATAGATGAAAAGACGTTCTGTAAACCGATATTTTTTCTGTTCTGCGGTTCTACGTCTGCCTGTAAGAAATCCTTGTAAGAATTATATTGAATTTCAACTAAATCAGGAAGCGGAGTTTGCAAAAAACTTTTTCCAAAAGATTTTCTGAATTTCTGGATAACTGCCATTGGTATCAATCCTTTTTTTTGTGCGTTTTGCAAACGAAACTATTTATCTGTTTTATACGCCTTTGTGCCCACCTGAGGTTTTTCCCCAGATGGGCGGCGTTTGCGTAACGAAATCGTTACGACTTAGCATTTGGAACCATATGGTTCCGATTGAATTATTTCAATTCAACCTTGGCACCAGCCGCTTCTAATGTAGCCTTCATTTTTTCGGCTTCATCTTTTGCAACGGCTTCTTTAACTGCCTTTGGTGCAGATTCAACCAAAGCTTTCGCTTCACCCAAACCTAAACCTGTGATGTCTTTAACTGCTTTGATAACAGCTAATTTGTTTGCACCGGCTTCTGCCAATACAACGTCAAATTCGCTCTTTTCTTCAGCAGCGGCACCAGCAGCCGGACCAGCAGCAACTGCAACTGCTGCAGCGGCACTAACGCCCCATGTTTCTTCCAACGCTTTGGACAGTTCAACTGCTTCCAAAACGGTCAATTTTGACAATTCGTCAACTAATTTTTGAATGTCTGCCATTTTTTTAGCTCCTATTCAGTAAATCAGAACACTTACGTTCCGACGTTTTTTAATTCTTTTTTCCATACTCTGCGGAAACGCGAGCCAAACGCGATGCTGGTTCAACCAATATACGCGCAATAGTACCGCGAACTTCCAACAGGGACGGCAGTTTGGATAATTGCAAAATATCGTCTTTGCTTAGAACGTCTGCATCCATTTTACCACCGACAATTGTCAAGTTTGGATGTTCATCCGCAAACTTTGCCAATACTTTGGTAACCGCCAAACCATCCGTTGCAACCGCAACAGCCGTCGGGCGTTTCATCATATCAGATACAGGTTCAAAATTGGTGTCTTTTAACGCCAATTTCATCAAACGGTTCTTCACAACTTTGAAAACAGAAACCAACGGACGTAACTCATTACGTAACGTTTCCATTTCTTTAACAGTCAAACCATGGTTCTCAATTACGAAAACACCGTTTGCTTCTTTCAAGGACGATTGCAACGCTGAAATCAAATCTGATTTTTCTTCGCGTCTCATATCTTTACCCTTATCTGCAAGATTCTGAATCTAAATTCAAAATCCCTGTTTTGTTAAACTTTCCATCCAACGTTGCCGTTGGGTGGGGCTTGCTTCTGCCCCAAAGAATCTTTTCTTTGTCTATGATGGCAATTAAGTCCATTTTCTGGGCACCATCAGTCTCGGACAGAAATCTTTACGCGGCAGAGAAAAATTTTTCCCTACCGCGATTTATTATTTTATATCAACCTTTAATCCAGGTCCCTGAGTTGTCGCAACGGCGGCACCCAAAATGTATTGACCTTTTACGGATGCAGGTTTTACCTTCTTCAGCTGTTCAACCAACGCATTTACGTTTTCAACTAATTTATCGGTCGTAAATGACATCTTACCAACACCTGCGTGAATGATACCTTTCTTTTCAGCACGATATTCTATCTGACCAGCCTTTGCAGTTGCAACCGCTTCTGCAACGTTGTTCGTAACCGTACCTAATTTCGGGTTAGGCATTAAACCTTTAGGTCCCAAAACACGTGCAACTTTTGACATCTTCGGCATCATATCCGGAGTCGCAATAACACGGTCAAAATTGATTTCACCGGCCGCAACCTTTTCAATCAAATCTTCACCGCCAACAACGTCAGCACCCGCCTTTTTGGCTTCATCTACGCTGTTTACTGTAAATACTGCAACACGAACCGTTTTACCGGTACCGTTCGGTAACGATACCATACCACGAATGTTTTGGTCTGCTTTTGTAACATCAACACCTAAACGAATAGCCACTTCTAAACTTTCATCAAATTTTTTAGAAGTATATTCACGTAAAGCGTCAATTGCTTCGGCCAAAGAATAAACTTTGTCTTGGTCCAATTTCCCCCAAGTCTGCTGTCTTTTCGTAACTTTCATATCTTATTCCTCCACCTTTACGCCCATTGAACGGCATTGACCCGCAACGATATTCATAGCGGATTCAATGGTAGAGCAATTCAAGTCCGGCATTTTATTTTCAGCAATTTCGCGAATTTGTGCCTTGGTAATTGTACCAACAAAATCACGACCTGGTTTATGAGAACCAATTTTCAGCTTTAACGCCTTTTTAATGTAATACGATACCGGCGGCAGTTTCATAATGAACTCAAAACTACGATCCGTATAAACCGTGATTATGCACGGGATCGGCATACCTGGTTCTTTGTCAGCCGTCTTATCGTTAAACTGTTTGCAGAATTCTGCGATGTTCACACCAGCTGCACCCAACGCCGGTCCAATTGGTGGCGCAGGATTGGCCTGTTTCGCGGGAACGACCAGTTTGACCACTCCCTTGACTTCTTTCTTTGCTGCCATTTTATCACTCCATTTTTTGGTTAGTGTCCGTGGTTCGATGTGGCGCATCTACCACGCGGTTTACGATTTTTAATAAAACCGTCAAAACTCTTACTCGGCGATTGCATCACCTTTCATAAAACTTATACCCTTTCTACCTGCGTAAAGTCTAACTCTACACTAGTTTCACGACCGAATACCAATATTGTCGCAGTCATCTTTTGTTTTACATTGTCTACTTCTGCAACAACGCCGTTGAAACCAGAGAAAGGTCCATCAATAACATGAACTTCTTGACCAACTTCATACGTAACATCTTCTGTAACAACACTGCCTTCTTCGACCTGCTTTAACAAACGACGAGCTTCTTCTTCACTTACTGCAATAGGTTTATTTTTAGCCCCCAAGAACATAACTACTTGAGGCATCAACTTTACCAAAGAAAACGTTTCGTTATTCATAACCATTTGAACAACTATATAACCAGGAAAAAACTTCTTTTCGGTTTTTACACGTTTACCAGCTTTGATTTCCGTAATTTCACGCGTCGGAACAAGAATTTCGCCAAAACACGCATTCAAACGACGCTTATCAATCTGCTCACGCAGACCGCGCGCAACCTTGTCCTCACACCCGGTATGAACGTTCACAACGAACCATTGCATTTTATCTTCCATAATAACTTCCTTTGCCCGTTTAGAAAATCCAACCAACCAGCGCATTCAATAAACTATCAACCACAAAAAAGAAAAGCGCCGCCAACCCAGAGAATATCAAAATCATAATAGTTGCACGAACAACCGTATCACGCGACGGCCATACAATTTTGAACCATTCACTTCTAACAGATTTGATATAATCCAGTATTTTTTTCATAAAAAAATTACCTATATTTCAACTAAAACTTCCGCAGAATACCGCAGTATTCTAAGGAAAATCTTTGGCAGGGGCAGAAGGAATCGAACCCTCATCCGCGGTTTTGGAGACCGATATTCTACCGTTGAACTATGCCCCTATTTTAACTGTAAACTACCCGTCTTGCGCGCCACCTGACCCCGCAGTCTGGGTAAAGATAGCACACGTAAACAGAAAATCAAGCGGAAATTATTATACTTTTTTAAATTATGCTCTGCAAGCAAAAACTAAAAAAACATTTCATTAAATTATGTTTTTAGCGCACTTTTTACTTGCGTAGGGTCTGTGTTTTTTTCTACAATCTTTTTATAAAAAGGGGGAGGATTCCGTTGCCAGACCGCGTAGAACCGCCAATTTTGCTGTCTAGATTGATGACATTCGTATTCGCTGCAATGTTGGTTGTGGTCGGTGTGCTTGGGGTAACTTTGTATAACATGTACCCATTGGATAGACCGCAAGTGTTCTTTTTATTATCTGCACCTAAGAACGATTTACAGGTTGTTTTACGCAAAATGATTCCAAACGACGAAAATATGGATATCTATAAGCGTTCGTTCATACGTGAATATATTCGCGCAAGAAATGAAATCGTTCCAGATGCAAAAGAAATGCGCACAAAATGGAATAACGACGCCGACGGCGTAGTATACGCTTGGTCAACACCAGAAATATATAGTGCTTTTACACAGACGAATATGTGGAACGCATGGATGAGCGAACTTCCTGACTTTGAATTTTCATGCTCGGTTGAATTTGACACAGGAGCAATCAAACCGTTAAATATAGAAAACAATGAATATACTATCGATTTTCGCTATTTCTGTGCAGATAGTGATAGACAGATGAACAAAAAAGAGTATAAAATAAAAATAAAGTTAGATATGGGCGACGGCACCAAAATGAAATGGTCTGAACGCTTTAATAACCCATTGGGCATTCGGGTTTCAGAATACGAAATAGAATCTGGAAACGGTGACCCATTAAATACGGGTTATTTAGAAGACTAAAAAATGAAACGGAAGGAATAGGTATGACATTTGCAAAGGTTATGAAATTAAACGTATCCATACTATGCTTGGCACTGTTATATGGCGGTGTTGCAAACGCTGCTGGGACAAATTACGGGGTACAAAGTGCATGGGATAACCCGACGGCAAATATGGCAGCGGGCAGTCTGAAACCTGGCTATGCACAACTTACATGGTCAAAAGGCAGTGTTTTACCAGTTAAATTACGTAATGGTATGACCACTTTGATAACTTTACCTTCTGGCGAAAAAATCTCAGATGCAGTAATAGGTAATGACGGGTTGTTCTCTATTGACGCAACAATTGGTGGCAGTACTATGTATATTACACCAGTATCAACAAACCAAGGTTCTGATACCAATCTTATAGTGACAGGTGAATCAGGTAACCAATATATTTTCTATTTACGTAGCGAACCATCAAATTCTAGTGAAATTACATATTCACAAGTAGACGTTTCTTTAGACGGTAATTCAAACCTGCCAAACGCGACAGGCGCAACTAACGCAGCTGGTGGTTCTTCTTCTATATTCAAAAAAGTGTCAAACGCAAACAATACTATTGGGGTAGACGGTGAAGACTACGGTTGGATAAAATCAATGAAAATAGATCCGTCCGAATTCCGCTTTGACTTAGATATTTATGTTCCAAATCCTGATGATTATGTAATTGCTCCGGAACGCGTATGGCGCGATCAAATATTTACTTACATTGATTTTGGAGACAAAGTAATCTCAATGACGCAACGACCTGTGGTTTCATTGTTGATAGAAGGTGGTGAATCCCCTGTCAGTTTCCGCACAGACGGCGAAGACGGGCGCCTATTGATTGTTGAAGCGGTTGGCGATATGGTTTTACGTAGCGGTCAACGTATCGTTTGCATAAAGAAACGTGAAAAACCATTCTTGATTGCAGATACAGCCTCTGTCATGGCTTTAGCAGAAGCAAATGTTGCGCAAAGCATTATGTCCGGTCAATCATTAAACAATATTGCGTATACTGCAGATGTAAACGCTATAAATGCCTCAGCAAACGGATATACGACAACCCCTATGATGATAGGTAATATGGCGTCAGGTACGACAAGTGGTTACTATATACCAGCAGGTTACGGAATTCCTGCCTCATCAGCGGGGGCTTCTACAAGTGGGTTATCAATGATACCGACAGAAAGATTGACAGCAGGTTCATTCTTACCACAATCTAATATTCCATTGATTACAAGTAATCAAACTGGTGTTGCGGTTGAATTAAAATCTGATACATCTGTAAAAGCGTTAGATGATTATTGGGCGAACCTATTGGCTAAATTTAGCGGTGAAAACGGTAAGGGTATTTTGACCCCGTATAAAGACATGGTGTTCTTCGCGGTAGATGAACAAGGCGTCGGTGATCTGGGTTCAGATTCTTCTGCGGGGCGCTTATACCGCTTGCGTATAGGTCCTTTATCCGATGTAACTGCGGCCCAGGATTTATGCAATAAGTTACTGGAATTCAGCGGTACAAGTTGCAGCGTGGTACGCGTTCAATAATAAAATATAGATTGCGGATAGACATGAACAAGTTAAAACAGCAGTTTTCTGATTTACGAAAAAATACGCCAAAGCATATACAATGGTTATTACTGGCTGCGGCGTTTGTCGTCGTGTTGATACTTCTTACTTTATTGCTGACACATAAGGAAGAAAAGAAATTAGAAAACGCAGATGATGTTGCTATAACATTGAACGTAATTCCTGACAGCGTAGAAATTACTGATGTCACCGTTGGGGATTCAGAAACAGAAACAATCAAAGTTTCTGCTAGTGCCCCCGTAAAAATTATGGAAGTTCGTTTATCTGAGGATACAAAGGGGTTAACTGTAAAAGATACTTGTACCAATCTCGGTCAAATAGATTCTAATACGTCGTGTTCAATAGATTTAACCTATAAACCAGTGGTTTATGAAGACACTCATGCTGCGGCGCTTTATATAGATTGGCGTGGGACAAATGAAACAGATGCGATGAAGCGTTCTCAAAAAGTTGTGATGGTATTAGGTGCAAAGAAAATAGAAATGCCGGAACCAGAACCAACGCCAATAATAGAGACAAAAACAGAAACCGTTATTGAAAAGCTTGAACCGAAACCAGAAACTACGTATAAGCAAGAAATTCAAAAAGATTTAGAGGTCATCGCACCATCAGATTCTTTTATTTTTGACGAAGAAATAAAAAAAGAACCAGAACCTGTGGTTGAAGCAGAACCTGAATATGTTCGTCCATCTGAAGCTTGCTCTGATTTTGCGATGCCTGGTTATAATTTGTCTGGTGTGCAAAGCGGTTGGATTCGCCCGCTTGGTGGGACATATTATTACTATCCGTTTTCTGATAAGAATTGTGAAAACCCAACGGGCGTTTACAATCCTGATAACGGAATAATTACAGATATAAAAAATAGCGCTCAGAAAATCGGTACGGATGCGGAGCATATCGGTTATACGACAATACAAAACGGCGCTTTACCGCAATTGTCTAATCCAGCAACTACGAAATCTGTAAACAAGGCGACACAATTGACTACGGAACAATTAGCGACGATGATTATGCCGGAAGATTTAAATAAAAAACCTGTCGGTATAAATTTAAAGGCGGCACCTGCACCAGATGTTATTATCGGCACCAGTGGAACTGCAGTATTTTCTTCTGACCCGTATGACAGAAAATTCGTCTTGCGTCAGTATAAACCAATTCCTGCCACAATTGTTTCAGAGGTTCGCGCAGATCCTTCTTTGTATAATTGTGACAGTTCCGGCAAGTGTACAAGTCAGACATTGCCCGTACGTGCAACAGTTGATAGAAACGTTTATGCGGATGATGGAAGAACGGTTGTCATTCCGACAGGGACATTATTATTGGGTTATGTAACCGGAGAATTACCAGGGCCATATAAATCTATCGGGCGCATGCAAATAGAATGGTATCAATTTGTATTGCCAAGTGGCGTAGAATTTAACTTCAATTCTGGAACTATGCCATTTTCCGGTGATTCTCAAGGTCGGGCAGGTGTACCGGGGCACGGCAGTACAGACTATGTTGAACAATTGGTTATGCCAATGTTAACGGCCATTGTGCCCGCTGCGGTAAATATGATTGCACCAATTTCTGATGCTTTCATAAATCAAATTGATTTAGATAATAATACAGTTGTTCAATCAGGTACAATCCGGTCTTCTGAACTGGCAAAGAATGAAATTATTACGGCATGGAATCAAGTTGCACAAAAACTTATTGTTGATGCAATGGATAATACTATTCCACCGTTCTCAATTGCAGCGGGCACTCGTATAACAGTTTATTCACCAATGGACTTGGTTATAACATGTGGTAACGATAAAAGCAAAGAATGTTCCGTAGAAACAGTAACCGCCGCATCTGGTAAAGCACCCGAAAATAGAAACTTACGTAATGATAGTTGGATGGCAAAAGCCCCTTACGTAAAATATAACGATTCTTCTTGGGTTGGTCAGGTTCGTTCTTTCAATTTAGAAAGATATTGTGCAATTGATTCAGATGGATTATGGGATATTAGTTCTGATAAAAACGTTGTTGCAGATATTTCTCAATCAGGTTACGATTACAGAACAGTATTGGCATATTGTCAGTCTTTGAATTATCAGGCGATAAATAACGCTCGTCAGGACGCGTATTATCAAAACCAACAAGATAATTTTTCAAATACATACGGAACAGGTTCTTCATTTAACACAGGTACGGGGTTAACTGGTATACAAGGAAGCCAAACTTATAACGAAGATATTTTAGGTTTAACTTATGAAGATGATGTAATACAGAATCCTTTTGCCACGGGAACAACGCAAACGACAGAAACTGTTGAAAACGTCATTACGTGTGAAGGTGGGGCTTTGCCTGATGAGTATGGTTGCTGTCCAGGTGAAATTTACACAGATATGGGCGAACAAGGATTTAACTGTTGCCCAGAAACAGGAGGCGACTGCTTCCCACCAATTCTGTAAATCATCCCGCCAATTTGGCGGGGTATTTTTTATTTCATATTGAAATATATAGGAGGCATAACTATCTATTAAATACACAATCTATGCAATACCATTTAACAAATGCGCCAAACTGGCGCATTTTTATTTTTGCAAATCGATGAAACGAATAATTTTATCGATTCGCAAACAAAAGAAAAAAATCCTAAAACGAATCACTTTTCTGATTCGTCATTCAACCAAAGGTTGTAATCTTTTACAGATTATAATTATTTGGCTATATATCATTTTTATACAACAGATAAAAGGAGTGGAGAAAATGAAAAACCAAAACGCACAAAACGCAACGTACAGCGCAGAAAAATTCCAAAACGCAGAACAATTATGGTTCTGGTTTTTATATTCTAAATCTGTTCAAAACGGTTTCGCGCGTAATCGTGGAATATCTTCACGACGTGCCTGCGAATTGCTTGATGTAGAAACTCTTATCACAAAATTATACTTATCTGGTCAATTAACGGATGAACAATTAAACGTCATGAAGAAATTTGGTGATAAACGTCGTGCGCCACATCAATATATCTGGGCAGAAAATAGAGCCGCAGACCTTTGGAGGCGCGCCATGGATACTTTAAACGCTGCCGCAATTGAACGCGGTTGGATTGAATAACTTTTTCTAAGAGGTCAGTTATGATTATAATCGCCTTTGCACCGAAAACTTCCAAAATATTACCGCGTATGTTTTGTAAAGTCCCGCATCACTGCGCACCTATAATCCGCATTGCAAAAAACAGGTATATAATGCTGCAATTTATCCGACGCGGTCATATTGCTCAAATATATTTAACTTGGCGCGCAATTAAATTATTACATTCTTATGGGTGGCTTTTTATAAAAGTATGTTCCTGCCCACCGAAAGACTTAATGAAGCGCGCTAGAAATGTTTTTTCTTGCGTTAAACTGTGTAAACTTTCGCTAAATATGTATGCACCGTTAATTCAAACACCGCGTGCATTATATAAAAAATTAAAGCGCCAAATGGCGCTTTAATCCAATTATTTCTTTAACCGCTTTATATAATACATCTGACCTATACCAAATATATTAGATACAGTCCAATAAAGCACTAAACCAGCAGGCATCCACGCAAATAAAACAGTAAATAAAATTGGCATCCATTTCATCGCTTTCTGGGTCTGCGCAACAGCGTCATTCGCCTGCCCTGATACACTTGGCGTCTGCAATTTCTGTTGTAACCACATCGTCAACCCCATCAATATCGGCAATATAAAGTAAGGATCCATCGCAGCCAAATCAGATATCCACAAAAAATGTGCACTTCGCATCTGAACGGATATCAATAACGCTTTATACAACGCAAAGAATATAGGTATCTGAATCAACATTGGTAAGCAACCTGACATAGGTGATGTCTTGTGCGTTTGATACAATTTCATCATTTCTATTTGCATACGTGCTTTATCATTAGCATATAATTTTTGAATTCTTGCCATTTCTGGCTGCATTCTTTGCATCACCATCATTGATACGTATGACTTACGAGTCAACGGCCACATTGCCAGACGTAAAATCAACGTCATTATTATTATCGCAACCCCATAATTCATTACAAAAGAGTTCAACCAATTTAACAACCATAAAATCGGCTGTACAAAGAACCAGAACCAACCATAATCAACTGTCTGATCAATACCAGCAATCATACTGCCCGCATCTACCAATACCCGACGGTCTCTTGGCCCCATATATAAATTAGTTGTTATTGTTTTTTCTGCCCCAGCAGATACAGAAACAGCATTGGCCGCTGCATCCGCTTGATACATATTACCTAAAGTTTTTACACGCATAGTTTGATCAGGACTTATGATAGATAATACCGTTTCCCAATACTGATCTACGAACCCGATAAAACCGTTTGTCGTTGAATACGCAAAAGATTTATCTTCTATACGGTGCCAATCTTCATGCTCTATATCAGAATTCACAAAAGCAACAGAACCTGTATAAACCCCTGCCGAAGATTGCATATCATTTGCTCTAACAATTCTAGCGTATGGGGCAATTGAGATTTCTTTACCAGATGAATTTTTTATCTTATCCGCAACAGATATGACATAACCGTCTATTGTAATTGTTCTAGAAAACTCTATCCCATCCGCATTACGCCAAGTAGAAACCCCATCTTTTTCTGTCCATACTGTTGTTGCCGTAGGTGCAGTTGTTCCAGTTGATAACAACCCAACTTCTGCAAAAGCCCCCTGCGTTCCTAATAAAGTTACAGGTGCACTTTCATCTTTTGACGCATCTGATGCATATTTTAATAATTCGACATTTGATATACGCAACCCCTGAACGTCAGCAGTTAAATTATCCGAAGAAATTTCCCTAACAGGTACAGAAGATAAATCTACGACTTCTACATCAACTGTTTCCGTTTCGACTTTCTGTGGTCTTGGTCCCATAAACCAAGACATTACCCACCAAGCAGTTAAAAATAATATTATCCACCACAGCATACCCATCCATGGAGATTTTTTCTTTGCCGCATCACGAGCGGCATTCCACTGCTGAAAACCAGAATTGTTATCCATATATTTAACCATAATTACTTCCCACTTTTATTTGATTTAACGGAATTTACGCAACGACGACGCGCCAATATAAAATTCAATATCAACCATGCGACGCCGACAACAATGCACATATCTGCGACATTGAATGCAGGGTAATGCCATCCTCCAATATGAAAATCTAAGAAATCTATCACCGCCCCAAAGCGAACGCGGTCTATTAAATTCCCAACGGCACCACCAACTATCAGAGCCAACGGTGCCCGTTCATAGTCAGGCGCACGAGCAAATAAATAGTATGTGATGAACCCTATTATAAAACCGGTTCCAATTATTATAAGCATTGGTGCTGCCTCACCTATTGCGCGAAGCATAGAAAAAGACGCGCCAGGATTCCAAGTAAAGACGATGTTAAAGAAATTACATACATGCGCCATCAAATACGGTACCCCGACAACATCCCATGCCGCCCCAAATAAAGGAACACTACCTGTTATCAAATAAAGCAGGATTCCTTTGGTTAACTGGTCTGCAAATATTGCCGCTAGTATTATTCCGATGTATTTCCAAATTTTATTTTTCATATCACTTCCCCATTTCTCGAAATATAACAACACATACTTATAAAATCAAATATAAAAGTCCCAAGAAAGGGACTTTTATTATTCGTTTACATCACTTTAATCAATTGCTATCTGCTATCGTTTTACCGACACCGGCATAATTATCTGCACGAAACTCGTTTAATAAATTATCTATATTTCTATCTGATACACCTAAATGTTGCAGAACGCCGGCACCTAACATAAACGAAGATTCTATCGTTTCTGGCAATACTTCTGTAACCCCCTCTTTCTGCAATTCTTTTGCGTCTGCTAAATTACGTGCCCGAGCAAATATTTTTACTTTCGGTGCAATATTTCTTACTGTTAATATCGTATCACGTGCCGTAGAAACATTATCTAATGCAACAACAACTGCTTTCGTGCGACGCGGCATCAGACCGAAATCCCGCAATACGGCATCACTGCTGGTATTACCATACACGACATTAAAACCACGTTCACGTCCCATCATAACTGCGTTCACATCCAAATCCATCGCAACATAAGGTATATTTTCTGCCGTTAACATTTCTGCAATAATTTGCCCGACACGCCCGAAACCGCAAATCATAACGACAGGTTTAACACTTTTCTCACGGTCTTCAACAGAAACCAAAGGGTACCCCGATAAAACCCAACCACGTTTACGTAATAAATCAAATATAGCAACTAATATAGGCGTCAACATTATTGATACGATTATGATGGCAGTTAGAATTTCTTGGTGCGTTTGAGGTAAAGCGTCGATACCAGAAACTTTCATCGTCTGCAGCATCAACAAACCGAACTCACCACCTTGCGCCAATATCAAAGCAATCATCGCCGCATCTGGTACAGAAACGTTGCGAACGCGAGCAACGATGAAAATTGCACAGAATTTAACAACGATTAAACCTATAACGCCGGCTAAAATTATATACCAATTTTGTTCTAATAACGGTAAATTCAAGCCCATTCCAAGCGCTACAAAGAAAAACGCTAGGAACAACATTGAATACGGAGATATTTCCGCGCTAACCTGATGACGGTATATGGTTTCAGACAATAACATACCGGCCAAGAAAGCCCCCAACCCAGTTGGTAACCCCATTAAATCCATACCAACCGCTCCAAGTATAATCATCAACATTATCGCCAATAAAAACGCTTCTCTCGACTTTAATTTTGCAACAGCTTTCATAAGAGGGTTCAATATAAAACGCCCTACAACTACAACACCTAAAATCAGCGCAACAGATAAAACTAAAATATCTATTGCCGTTGCACCTAAATTGAAAGTTTTCCCAGCAAATACCGGCAACATTGCCAGCAGCGGAATAGACAATAAATCTTGGAATAATAATATAGAAAATGTTTGACGCCCCATATTAGTATTCAATTGATTTTTATCTGTCAATAACTGTATATCAGCAGATGTACTAGACATAGCCAACAACAAAGACACCATTATGCAGCCCAATATAGACCAAGGTGTTATACCTGCTAATATCGGGAACATCATGACAGCAACCATCAACACCTCGCTTGCGCCGAAACCGAATATCGTATGACGCATCTCCCACAAACGGTGCATATTTATACCCAAACCTAAATTAAACCATAAAAATAATATTCCCAAATCCCCAAGGAAAGTCCACGTTTCTGACAATTGAAATAGATTTAATACGAACGGCCCTGAAATAATACCGGCAAATAAAAACGCTACTAAAGCACCTATTCGTGCGACGCGTAAAATGCATACCAGTACAAATAGTATTCCAAAAAATATTAAAATTGGCAACGTCATCTACTCTCTCCCAATATGATTGTATTATACCAAATCTTGCGCTAAGCGCGCAAATATTTCTGGTTTTAATTCTTCTGCTCTCTCAGTTCCTGTTAAACCGTATTTTCCCCAATCAATATTTGATATTATACCACGTACCATTTTACGCCGCTGTCCAAAAAGTTTTGCAGTTATCTTCTCTATCTTATTTACATCAACTAGTTTACTAATCTTATCTTGGCTAGGTACTATAGACACAACAGCACTTTGGACTTTAGGTCTGGGAACAAACGCGGTATTCGGTACATCAAATAAAATCTTAGAGTCCGCAATCAATGACGACAATACAGCAAGACGACCATATTGCGCGTCACCGCACTTTGCAACTATGCGCTGTGCAACCTCTTTTTGAAACATCAATGTCATTGATTTTATGGGCGCCCCTTTTGCCACCCGCACCAACCATTGAGTAAATAACTCCGTTCCTACGTTATAAGGTAAATTTGAACATATTGCATATTCTTTTACGCCCAAAGCACCAAAGTCAACATTCAACGCATCTTCATATATAACCGATAACCTGCCATCAGATGCAGAAACTATTTCATCTAATATAGGTTTGGTTGTTTTATCTTTTTCTATGGCTATAACCCGCGGCGCCCCAGCCAGCAACAGTGCTCGAGTTAACCCACCTGGCCCCGGTCCAATTTCTACGACAGGTATACTTTCTATATTAGGAACGTTTCGTGCTATACGCCCCGTTAAATTTAAATCGAATAAAAAGTTCTGACCGAATTGCTTTTTAGGTTCTAAACCGACCTCACGCATCATTTCAGAAATAGGCGGTAAAGATTTTACTTTATCGTTCGTCATATTTCTTTACGCCCCCCAAAAGCCAACGATAATGTCCCGTCATCTAAATAATCTAAATCACCGCCCAAAGGTACACCTGACGCCAGCTCAGAAAACTTTACAGCACAATCAGAACCTATAACAGATATCACATAATGCTGAGTCGTCTTACCTTCAACCGTATTAGGCAAAGCAAAAATGATTTCCTTTATGTTTTCGTTACATATGCGTTCTGGTAAATTTGATATATTCAAATCTTCTGGTGTGGTACCTGCAACCCCTGACAGCAAACCACCCAATATATGATACCGCCCAAAAAATACCGCAGATTTTTCAAGCGTCCAAACATCCGACAAATCCCGCACGATGCATAATTGCCCATTAGCCCGCGATGCGTCTTGGCAAAATTCGCAAGAGGTCCTATCGCTGTCTGTCAGCACACCGCAAACGGGGCAAGGTCTAATTGTAGCGGCCGCATCTAATAACGCGTTCGCTAATTTTTCTGCGCGCCCAGTATTATCCTGCAACAAAGCCAACACTATACGTTGTGCCGCTCGAGAACCTAACCTTGGAAGTTTCGCAAACTGTTTAATCAATTTTTCTATTTTTGAATTCATAAGCAATCAATACCATTTAATGAAACACGTAACAATCAATGCCGTTATTCTGAGCACGAGCCCGAATATCCTGCGCGGCAGATTCCGACAAATTATTCGCACGAACACGGAACATACCATTAGGTGCTGTTTCTACAACCGCTGTAACGCCAAGTTTATTTCTGACATTTTCAACCTGCGTCTGTGCCGAAGATTTGGACGAAAACGCGCCAAATTGCACACCGGCGTTACCAGACTTATTACCAGAATAACTACCAGACGGTGCGCTTTGAGCAGTTGCCGCGTTATAGGCTGCCTTAAAAGTAGGTGCCGACGAATAAGAATTTTGACTTGCAGGCGCATTATAAGAAACCGGTGCCGAATACGTTTGCACAGTAGTTGTCGGAGCACCGCTTCCCACAGCTTCAAATCCCCGATTTAGCATATTCGTCGCAACGCTTGCACGCACGTCTTTATTTTCTGCACCTAAAACCACAGCTATCAAATGATGATTATCACGTTTAGCCGTTGCAACCAACGAATAACGAGACTTATTTGTATATCCCGTTTTCATTCCGTCACAGCCAGGATACGAACCCAACAACCGATTTCCGTTAGTATAAGTTTTCCCGTTATAAGTCCAAGTCTTTATTCCAAAGTATTTCCAATATTGAGGGAAATGCTTATAAACAGCCATCGACAGCAAAGCAATATCACGCGCCGTAGACATATGGTCATCATCTGGTAATCCAGACGAATTCTCAAAATTAGTTCCCGTCAATCCGATTTCACTTGCCACGCGCGTCATAAGACCGGCAAAATTACCTTCCATTCCACCCTTCAAATTCTCCGCTAAAACGCGCGCCACATCGTTTGCGCTTAAAACAGTCAAAGCCTTAATCGCATCTTCTACTTTTATTTTACTGCCAGCCTTCAAACCTAATTTTACCGGTGACGCAGACGCGGCGGATTGAGAAACTATCAAATAATCATCCAGATGTAAACGCCCATGCTCCAGCGCATCAAACGTCAAATACAGCGTCATAATTTTCGTTAAACTGGCCGGGTAATTTTGTACAGTTGCATTTTCTTGATAAAGCACCTTACCGCTATCCATATCTGCAACCAACGCAGCCTTATACTGCGCCCCGAACGCAGGTGTAAGCAATGCGACACACGCAAAAAAGACTCCTAAAAATCCTTTCATTTCAACTTTAATGTTAGTAAAAAAATAAGGTGGCGGTCAATACAAAATCCCGCCACCCTAAACAACTTTTTATAAAATTTAGTCCAACGTACGTAAACTAATTTTATCTTCATCAACGATTACCAACTTACCTTCATTTACACCGAACTTACGCGCCGCGTTAAACGCGTCACGTTTTGCAAATAAGTCTTCATCAAATATAGGGAAAACGCCGCGCGCTAAGCATAATTGGTTTGCAATAAGGCTTTCGCGACACACCGCGACGATTGGTATATCTGGTTTACGGCAAGAAATTTCAGTGGCTGTAACTGCATCTCTTGCAAAAACCACTATCGCCGACGCTTTATTCAAATACGCCATTGACGCAACACTTCTTGACCAATCGTTTTCCGGTAAGTTCTCTACACGCGACCAATCATACGGATTTGCAATTGCGTCACTATCAGCATACGATAAAATTTTATTCATCGTTTCTATAACATTTACCGGATTTATACCTATCGTTGTTTCTTCTGATGTCATAGTTGAATCAGCCCGAAGATATGCGGTATTAGCAACGTCTGTAATTTCCGCGCGCGTTGGAAATTCACTATTTACCATTGTTCCCAACATTTGCGTTGCCATAATAACTGGCTTATTCATTTTTCGACATTCACGAATTATGTGACGTGAAATTGCTGGTAATTTTTCAAACGGTACTTCTACCGCCAAATCTCCGCGGGCAATCATTATACCGTCCGCAACAGAAGCAATTTCTGTTATTCTTTCTACCGCGTTCGGACGCTCTATCTTTGCAATTATCTTTACAGGATGAGAAGTGCGAGCAACGATAAAATCACGAACTTCTGCGACATCTTCTGGTCGCTGTACAAAAGAAATTGCCACCCAATCAGGATTTTTCGTCAGCGCATATTCTAAATCCACCCTATCCTTTTCTGTTAAAACAGAAGTAGCAATTTCCGTATCCGGCAAATTAAAACCACGGCGCGACCAAATTTCATTTCCACGAACGACCGTTGCAATAACCTTATTAGGTTCTACCGAATCAACCGTCATTTCTATTTTACCGTCATTTAATAAAATCCTATCACCAACATTTAGCGACTTCATTACATCCGCATCTGGCAGTTGAACGCGCTTAGCGTCACCAGGGGTCGGATCATTATCAAATATAAATTTCTGTCCAGGCTTTAATGGATATTTATCCTCCGTCTCAAAGTTACCGATACGATGCTTTGGTCCCTGCAAATCAATCATTATCGCCACCGGCATATTTAACTTTTCAGAAATTTCACGTATTACGTCAATTTTCTTACCTTGGACATCACCAGTATCATGACTAAAATTCAAACGACATACGTTTACACCGGCCTGAATCATTTTGGTTAAAGTTTTTTTATCTTCACATTTCGGCCCAATTGAAGCCGTAATTTTTGTAAATCTATTCATAATAAACCTACTTCTTTCATACTTTGTTTTTCTTGATTTTTTCGATTTATGATATATCATATAGTTCATTAAAAAACAAGGGGAAAACTGCAATGAAGAACGCAAATCACGGTGCAATTGACAATCAGCAATTGATAAGCATCATTGAACGCATTGAAAAATTAAACGAAGAAACTGCTGCCATTGCGGCTGATATAAAGGAAGTATATAGTGAAGCAAAATCTGCGGGTTTTGACCCGAAATATATCCGTCAAATGATACGTCTTCGTAAAATGGATCCAGACGAATTAGACGAGGCAGATGAACTGACGCAAATGTACCGTAATGCATTAGGTCTGTAATGAAGAAATTTACAAAAAACATTGAAGATTTTAACTGCGCCCATTGCGGCGCAGTTGTTCAAGGTAACGGGTACACAAACCATTGCCCAAAATGTTTATGGTCTCGTCACGTAGATAATAACCCAGGTGACCGTGCCGCTGAATGCGGTGGAATGATGAAACCGATAAGTATAGAAAAATCTGGAGATAAATTTATTATCACTCATAAATGCGAAAAATGCGGTAAAACTATACGCCAACACACTGCGGATAACGATGATATGGAAACAATAATATCTTTGTCCGTTGATAATTCTTTCATATTTGGAAAATAAAACCCCGAAAGACGGGGTTTTATTTTTACTACTTCTTTATATGCTTTGCCGCAGCCGATATAAACGCGTTAAACATTGGGTGACCTTTATAAGGGCTGGATTGAAATTCCGGATGAAACTGCCCAGCAATAAAGAAAGGATGATCTTTCAACTCAACAATTTCCGGTAACCGTCCATCAGGACTTCGCCCAGATATAATCATACCAGCGTCGGCAAATTTTTGCTCCCAAGAAATATCCATTTCATATCTATGACGATGGCGCTCCGATATACGATTTTCTCCGTATATTTTATAAGCCAATGAACCAGAAGTTATTTCGCAAGGATATGCACCCAACCGAAGCGTCCCACCCATATCACCAGAATTATGGTCAGGCATAATATTTATTATAGGAGTACAATTCTTTGCAAACTCTGTAGAGTCTGCATCAGACACACCAAGTACGTTACGTGCAAACTCTATTACAGCCACCTGCATGCCTAAGCATATTCCCATATACGGAACACGATTCTCACGCGCATAACCAGCAGCGGCAATTTTACCTTCAACGCCACGATTACCGAAACCGCCCGGGACTAATATACCATCTAAATCTGACGCATCATCCGAATTGAAATGTTCAGCGTTTATCTTTTTTATATCAACGTGAACATTGTTCTGAATTCCGGCATGAAATAAAGCCTCATTTAAAGACTTATACGCATCCGGAACATCAAAATACTTACCTACAACGCCTATTTTAACATGTGGCAAATCCGCATCTAAATAATGGTCTATCTTCTGAAACTTATCCATATTGCCCGCGGCATTAGGTAAATCAAAATGCTCTGCAATTATATCAAAAACGTGCTGCGCATCATATGCCAACGGAATCTTATATATATTATCCAAATCTATGCCGCTAATTACGTTCTTTGCCGGCAGGTTACAAAACATTCCTATCTTTGCGCGCTCGTCCGACGTCAACATACGGGGCGCTCTTACTATCAACATATCTGCCTGAATACCGTTTTCTAATAACTCTCGTACAGACATTTGAGTAGGTTTCGTTTTTAATTCACCACTTTTTTCTAAATATGGTGCCAGCGTTAAATGCACAAACATAACGTTTTTACGCCCAACGTCGTTCGCAAACTGCCTGATAGATTCAAGAAATATTTTTCCTTCTATGTCACCGACAGTCCCCCCTATCTCGCACACGACGAATTCTGTGTCCGTCGGTGCAGAAATATATTCTTTTATTTTGTTGCTGACATGCGGAATCATCTGAACCGTTGCACCAAGATAATCGCCGTGCCGCTCAGCATTCAAAACGTCCCAATAAATCCGCCCTCCGGATACAGAATCGTTCCGCGTAAGTTTTATTCCTAAGAACCTTTCGTAATAACCCAAATCTAAGTCAGTTTCAAAACCATCGTTAGTAACATAAACTTCACCATGTTGAAACGGCGACATGGTACCTGGGTCTATGTTTAGATACGGGTCAAACTTTCGCGCATGAACTGTATAACCACGCGATTGAAGAAGGGCGCCACAACTTGCCGCCGCGACGCCCTTGCCTAAACTGGATACAACACCACCGGTAATGAAAATATATTTTGCCATAAGAAACGCCTCCTTATGGGCTTTCATCATACGAAATTTTTCGTTGCGGTGCAATCAAATAAATTCCTATACTTTTTATATGCAAGAATTGTGGCAAAATCAATCAGGTAACTTATTTCTATGGGTACCGTTTTTAATGGCATTCGGTGCAGGTTTATATTTTAACCTGCCTTATGAACCTAACGCAATTTTATGCATCATATTCGCAATCGCTTCTGCTGCCTTAGTACTATGTAAAACTAATATTGTAATCCGAACAATTTCTTTATTCATTTTCGGTTTTTGTTATTCCGGTATGTTTACACACATAATAAACACACCTCAAATTCCTCATGGTTTACACGACGTTGAAATAATCGGTACAGTAGACAACATTGATTACACATCAAAGAAAACCAGAATTTACATAACAACTAATGCCGAAAGTATAAATGCCGGCAAAGGTAATGCTACCGTCAGAGTCTCTATAAATGATAACATTAAAGTTCCAAATATTGGCGATAAAATTAGTGCCAATATCGGATTATTTAAGCCAAATGGCGCCGACGCACCGGAAGCTTTTGATTATGCACGTTGGGCATATTTCAATCACTTAACCGCAACTGGGTATTTAACCGAATATGAAACGTTATCTAAAAAGAATAAAAATAATATTTCAACTTTACGTGATTATTTACATAATAAAGCAAACTCTTTTCTTGTAGACACTCTGGTATTAGGTTATAAGAATGCAGTCCCTGAAACAGACAGCCCTATATGGACTGCGACCGGTGTCGGACACGTGTGGTCTATCAGCGGATTTCATATTACATTAGTATCGGGTTGGTTATTTGCAATTTTCTATTTGATATTTAGATCTATTGCACCAATAACTTGCCGCATTCCAGCCAGAATACCCGCGCTAGTTTGTGCTTGGATAGGGTTACTGTTTTATTTATTCCTGTCAGGCGGCGACATCGCAACAGTTCGCGCTTTTCTAATGGCAACTCTTGTTTTTGCTGCTTTCATTTTCGGCAGAAACGCTATATCAATGCGAAACGTATGTATCGCTTTCTGTTTAATCTTCTTTATGAATCCGCACTTCGTTATGCAGCCAGGTTTCCAATTATCTTTTGCGGCAATATTCGGACTTATTTGGTTATGGAACGACGTAAAACCAAAAATGCCGAATAATAAAATTCTAAAAATAATTTATACCGCAACTTTAACTTCCGTAACTGCAACCATTTTTACGGCACCTTTTGTAATCGCGCATTTTTACAGTCTGCCCATTTACGGTCTAATCGGTAACTTGATATTATTACCAATATTTTCCATCGCAATTATGCCGTTGGTTATGATTGCTATATTCACATCTTTATTCGGCTGGAACTACCCCGCCAATTTAGCCGAAGAAATTTATAACTTTTCTTTAATGATAGGTAATAAAATATCGGAACTTCCGAACGCTACATTAACAATGCCACACGTTCCTAATTCTGCATTGTTATTCTTAATAATTGGTTTTATATGCCTTATGTTTATTCGACCGATACGTATGAAAATAAACTATTTTCTGTTTATATTTTTCGTGCTTATCGGTCTAAGTATTATCGTCTTTCAAAAACGACCTTCTTTTTATGCGACAAGCGATCATGAACTAGTCGCTTTTGTCGGTAAAAACGGAACGCTAGAATTTAGTAAATCTCGTGCATCTAACCACTATTTTACATTTGATACTTGGAAACAAATAAACAATGAACCTACAGGAACTAAAAATGTGCGTCGCAAACCTGTTGAAGGTCTTTGGTATTACCATACACACAATTTTAACTTAGTATATATTCAAAAGTTCGTTCCTCTTAGAAAGAATATCGTAAAACTTTGTCGCGATGAAAACATTGATTATATCGTTTCTTATTTTGATATAGATGCCCCAAAGTGTAACCACAAAATTCTACGAGGTGGTTTTGTAATTTACCCGTCTGGGAAAATTAAATATGTTCACCATAATCGTCCGTGGCATAATCCGCACTGACAAAAAACAATCCAGCAGCCGGTGCTGTCGGCCCCGCGGCACTGCGATTTTTTTCAGCAAATATTTCATCTATGTCATATGGTTTTCCAAGTCCTATTTCGACCAATGTCCCCACCATATTACGCACTTGATGATGCAAAAAAGAACGTGCCGTAAATTCAAATATTACGTAATCGCCACTACGTTTTATAACGCAAGCATCCAAAGTTTTTATAGGACTTTTAGCCTGGCATTCTGAGGCACGAAAACTGGTAAAGTCATGATGCCCAACCAATTTTTGGGCGGCCCGTTTCATAGCGCTAATATTTAATTTACGAGGCACCCACCAAACACGTTTTTTCTCCAAAACCGGATGTGCACCACGATTCAAAATAACATATCTATAATTACGACGAAGGCAAGAAAAGCGGGCATTAAAATTATCTGAAACTTCTTCACATGCCAAAACCGAAACGGGAGTATTTACTAAATAAAAATTTATTGCCCGCATAACTGTTTCTGATTTTTGTGCTTTGCTTAAATCAAAATGTGCCGCCATAGCAATTGCATGAACACCGGCATCAGTACGCCCTGCCGCAACAACATCTGGACGTTCCCCGCAGAACTTTTTTATCGCATCACGCAATATAGATTGTACAGATGGACCTTGGCGGTTTTCCTGCCAGCCAATTAAATTTGTGCCATCATATTCAATAGTTATCTTATATCTCGTCATTATCTACCTAAGCACTTATTACACTTAGTTTTTTCAAATATGTCCATTATTTGCGAAGTCAGTTCTTTATACGTTCCGCAATTATGGCAAGACATACCGAAACACTCAATACACTTACATTTTCCAAAATCATTATATTCAGACAACGTTACATGCGCATGCCATAGTCCGCACATCTTTTTCATTTCTTTACCGTTTTTATCAAAAACCATATTAAATGAACCTTTACCTGTTGTTTTTACTTACCGAATTCTATTTCAGTGCCGCGCAAACCATTTACAAAACTTTTCCAATCCATTGGTTTCTTGCCGCTTGGTTGGATTCGAAGAATCTTTAACTCGTCATTCTCAACCCGAGTTTCTAGAATTTTTACATCTATGCCGTTTATCTTCGTTCGACCCGACCCCAGCGCACGAATTTGATTATGTATCGCGTCTGCACCGCGCGCCCAATCTATTATTTCGTCATCACTTGTAAATTTATGTGTATATGTAGGCACACCACTTTGAGGTATAGCAATATATTTATGCGGATTTGCTAAGTATTCCGTCAGCATTTGCGAACCGATTTTAGATACGATTTTTTCAACGTCTTCGTTTGTATCATTTTTATCAATATCAAATTCTTGTCGCATATAAATATCGCCGGCGTCTAATTCCTCAGTTATTTGCATCAGACATACTGCACTTTTTCTATCACCGTTATAAATTGCCGTGCGAATAGGTGAAGGACCTCGATATTTTGGTAAATCACTTGGATGAATATTTATACAGGGTGCAGACCCCAAAACATTTTCACGCAAAATTGCCCCGTAAGAAACGACAACTACCATATCAGGCGACAAATTATAATCTTTGATATTGGTGTATACTTGCAAGCCATTTTCGTCTGCCCAAACGTTTACAGGAGAAGGTGTTATAACTTGTTTGCGTCCAACTGGTTTTGGTGCACGCGTGAAAACAGCCAATATTTCATGACCTGCTTTTAATATTGAATCAAAAATTGGCACGACGAATTCATTCGTCCCCATCAAAACTAGTTTCATTTACGTTTCTTGACCTTTCTCATTAACATTTCACGGCGAACTGGTGATAAATAATCAATAAATAATATGCCATCTAAGTGATCCGTTTCATGCTGAATAATTCTTGCCGGTAATCCAGACATTGCCGCCATCATATGATTACCCGTCTCATCTGTCCATTCTACCTCAACAGATTGCGGTCGCGTTACATTAGCATAAACTGGTAAATCGTCGTTTCCCAAAACAGATAAACAACCCTCTTCCATAGTACAAACGTCTGTACTGCGAGTCAAAATCTTAGGGTTTATCATCTTAAATACTTTTTCAGAATCTGGGTCCATCATAACCAGAAATCTTTTTAATTGCCCGACTTGAGGCGCCGCTAATCCAACGCCATTCTGGTCACGCATCATATTTACCATTTCATCCAAAATATCTAAAACCTCTGGCGTGATTTCCGTTATCGGTTCACACTTTTCACGCAAAATCAAATCACCGCAAAGTTTCATTTGCAACATCTATAAATCCTTTTATAATGAATTTTACCAAAGGAATCCTAAATGACAACTTATATTTTCGTATTATTATTCATCATAATTTTATTGCTGATTGCATTGCTGATGCGCCGCCCGACTGTGGATATTTCATCACTACGCGAAGATAATACCCGCCTGCGCGAGCGGTTGGCCGAACGTTTAGGCGCATTGACCCAAAACGCCATAGAATTAAAGAATATAAGTAATGATATTGCAAATTTCAAAAATATATTGATGGGGAATAAGCAAGCTCGCGGGACTTTCGGCGAGCGTCAACTGGAAGACTTGGTTGCCGACATAATGCCCCCAGAAACATACGCATTCCAATGTGTTATGGATACAGGCGTACGCCCTGATTGCATAATTCGCCTGCCTTATCCACCGGGTGATATGATTATAGACAGTAAATTTCCGCTAGAAAGTTATAATCGTATGAGCACCGCAAAAACTGACGATATGGGGATACGTAAAGAATTTGAACTGGACGTACGCAAACATATTGACGCAATCGCAGAAAAATATATTATTCCGGGGAAAACCGCAGAATCTGCAATGATGTTCATTGCATCTGAATCCATATTTGAAACTTTACATAGAGATTTTCCAAACGTAATAGACTACGCCAATAGAAAAAAAGTATTCATTGTGTCTCCGTCAACGCTGTGGGCAACATTGAACACGATAAGAGCCGTATTATCAGATATAAAAATAAAACGCGTTGCCGACAAAATTAAACGAGAACTTGGTTATTTATTAGCAGACTTGTCCAGATTGTCCGAACGCGCTGGAAAAGTTCAACAACACTTCTCTCAAGCGACTGTAGATATAGAACAGATACAGACATCAATAGGTAAAATCACACCACGCGCGGAAAAATTACGAGATATGGATTTCGGAGAAGAAGAATAAAAAACGGGGTTTTATTTCCCCGTTTTCTTTTTCAAAATTTTTTCCTGTAATTCAAGAATTTTATTTTCACGGTCTTTTATCGTTTCTATTAACCGATTATTTTCTAATCGTAAATCTTCAATATCTTTACGATGGACGACTATTTCATTTGATAAACGTTGCGTTTTTTTTCTGGTAAACCCAAGCATTATCAAAGCACCAGAAACGGCACATACTATACCGACAGTTAAATCATATAAAACATCTGTTATAACCATAAAAAGATTATAACAGATATATAATTGATTTCATTAGGCAGATTTTCTTAAACCCGTTTTATTATCAACCCAGACCTGCTCCTCTGCGATTTCCATCAAAGGCATATCTGTCTTGCTATCAGAATAAGAACGTACAACGTGAGGAATTATTTTATTCTGCTTTGCCCATTCATCCATTGCCACAACTTTATTCCGTCCCCAACATAAAAACTTATATTTCCAAGGTTTTTCTTTTTCCATTTGAGAACATAAAACGGCGTCAAACTTCATATCTTTAACCAAAAAAGGTATCAAATAGTCAGTACTAGCAGAAATAAGGATTACCTTATTACCCCCGCTTTTTTCTTTTGCTACTTGTTCTTTTGCCCAACCGAAACGCTCTTTTTTATGCAGTTTAATAAAATCTGGGGCATATTTTTTCACCATTTCTGGTGTCATAAAACGGCGCGACGCGTGACGCCACCAATAACCTTTTAAGTACAATTTTCTTGAAATCATTGCCACCCCTATAAGCGGCAAAAACAACCAAGGTCTTAAAGAATGACGGAAACAATATTTAACGAACTCAACATTAGAATCGTGCGCGGATAACGTTCCATCAAAATCAAAAACTACAATATCTTGCTTTTGTAACATATTTATTCCTTATAATTTAAGTGAGAAGATTATAACAACCTTTTTCTTGCACTGCAAATTTTATGTTATAAAACAATTAAATAGAAAACGGGGTTACCCCCGTTTTTTATTTTTTATGTTTTAATTTTTCTCTTCCACGTTCTACTAAGAAGAATATCGCAGGAGTCAAGACAAACGTAAATATCAAACTTGCGAACATACCACCTATCATAACAGCAGCCATCGCACTTTTCATACCGTCTGCACTCCACAGCTGTGGTAACATACCAGCTATAATGGCAATAGATGTCATTAAAATCATAGATTTTTTATTTTTTAATTCTTCCCATAACGCATCGTACGCCCTTTCACCATTTGATATGCGAGCAATCGTCGGCTCTAAAACAAGAATATTATTGTTTACAACCAGACCGACCAACATAACGCATGCCAACATTGCACCGACGTTCATTGACGCACCAGATAAAAACAGCAACACAAAAACTCCTGCAAAACTACTTACAATTGACGTCGCAATTGTGAAAGGATGTGCCAAAGAATTCATAATTGCTGCTAATAGCATATAAGTCAATATAACCGCCAGCAAAAACGCATTACCAATTTCAGTCGTGGTTTCAGACTGAATTTCTGCCATTCCACCGAATTCTGTGCCATAACCTGCTTCCCAGTCTATTTTTGCCAATGCGGCTTCTATTTTCTTCTGAACTGGTCCCATTGTGGATTTACCGATATTTATATCAATTTCTGTAACTCTATTTTTATTTATGCGGCTAATATCGGGTGTCGCTTGTACTACTTTTATGCTACCTAATTCCGATAACGGCACCATACCCTTTTGAGAATTCACGAACACATTATCAAACATGCTCATATTTTTGAAAGGTTCTGCAAATTCTAGGATGATTGGATATTCTTCGCCGTTCTCTTTATATTTATAATCGTCGTTACCGTACAAAGCCGTACGAAGCGTAGCACCAGCATACGAATTATTCACACCCCAGAAGTTCATTTTTTCCTGATCCGGAACAAACTGAGTCTCATTACCTGGTTTTTGCTGTGCTAAAACAGCACTTTGAACTTCTGGTATCTGGTTTATCATATTCAGAATTTGCTTTGCATACGCCTGACGCTTTTCATCGTCATCACCAAATACATTTAAAACTATATCGGCTGATACAGCGCCGCTAGAAATTCCCTGACCTGCTCGAATTTGTAACTCTACATCAGGTATTTCTGATAATACAGGCAATATCCGACGCGCCAATTCTTTATCGGACATACTGCGTTCATCAACGTCTTTCAACGTTAACTTTACGGACATATTCTGTAACCCACGATCCCCTATTTTTACTGAGACTGCCGTAACATCATCAAAATCTTTTAGTTTCTCTTCTATTTTATTTGTTATCTGTACGGACTTTTCATAAGTTGCCCCCATAGGTGCACGCGCTGTTATATTGATTTCATTTGCATCTGTTGACGGAGCAAATTCATTTCCCACAAACCCCATCAACATAGAAGAACCAATCAATATAGCAACTGCAGTTATAACAACGCGCCATGGATGAGTATATTGATAAGCAAACCACTTACGTAAACGAGAAGCGTTTTCGTTTTTTACCTCCACTTTTTTATTTGCTTTTTTATTACCTGTTAAACGTAAAATCTTCGCAATCATCATTGGTGTTAAAGTGAAAGAGAATAATAAAGACAATAAAGTTAAATAAACCACCGTTAAACCAAATTGGTTCATAAATTGTCCTGCAATACCGCTCATGAAAGCCAATGGTAAAAACACAACGACATTTGTCCCGACCCCCGCCAAAACAGGGACGGCAACCTTTTTTGTCCCGTCAACTGCCGCTGTCTCTGGATCTTTGCCACTATTCATTTCTTGCAAGGCTGCTTCAATTAGAATAATAGCATTAGATACCAACGTTCCCAGCGCGGAAGAATAGGCAAGCAATGTTAGCGCATTGATTGTAAAATGACTTGCATCCATAAAAAAGAAACCAGCAATTAAAGACGCAGGTATGACGACACCCGCAATGATTGTAGAACGCCAGTTACGGGTAAAGACCAACAAAACCAATACTGTAAACAATACCCCTAATACAATTCCCCAGATTGTCCCGTATGTTTCATCTGCCACAGCAACGGAAGAGTCTGAAATTATTTCCATCGTAGCATCTGGGAATTTAGATTGTAAATCCGCTTGAAATTCTGGCATTTTTTCACGCAACGCTTTTGAAACGTTTATCGCATTTCCGTCAGACGCCTTTACAACAGAAGCGATGATGACGTCTTGCCCGTTATAGCGCGCCCCATTTTCAATATCACGTGCGGCATCACTTACAGTAGCAATATCACTTAACTTGAAAGTTTGCCCTTCCGCTGTGGTCAATTGCAACCCAGAAATTTCGTCAACGCTACTGAATTCTCCGATAAAACGAACGTTTGAAGAATCTGTACCAAACTCTATTTTACCACCAGGAATATTCATATTATGGCTTCCCAATGCAGAAACAACGTCCATAACTGTAGCACCCTTCGCCGCCAAGGCTTCTGGATTCATCGCTATTCGAATTGCGCGAGTCTCACCACCGAACACACTTATGCTTGCCACCCCCGAAATTCCGGTAAGCTTATTAGATAAAGTATCATCAACATATTCCTGTAAATCACGTAAATTAGAACCGCTTATAGCAATATCAATTACTGATTCTTCTAATGGGTTTAATTTCTCAACGACCGGCTGTTCCATATCACTTGGGAATTCAGATATCAATGAGTCTAATTTAGTTTTTACTTCTGTGGCTTTATCATTTACATCCACCCCAAGGTTAAACTCTGCCATGACAAAACCACCGTTCTCAAAAGCCTGAGAAGTTATTTTCTTTAATTCGGAAACCTCTGATATGGCGTCTTCTGCCCGTTTAATAACCTGCGATTCTATTTCAGACGATGCGGCACCTGGATAAATGAACGTTGCAGTTACCATAGGAAACTCAACCGACGGTGTACGTTCTATATTCATCTTCGGAAAAGAAACAATACCTAAAACAACCCAAAACAACACAAACATCACCGTTGTGACTGGTCTACGCACGAAAAACTTTAACATTATGATATCTCCCTAAAAATATGAATCTTTATCGTTTTATTTGAACCTTTGCCCCAGAATCAATCTTTGAAAGTATGACGACATCGCCGTCGTTTAAACCGTCAATCAAAGCATTTTCTGCATCTTGTCTTATAATCGAAATTTTTTTCGGTGTTGCAATACCATTTTCTGCAACCATAACGTGATTATTACTGATTGCATATAACGGCACGAAATACCCATCCGTTTCAAATTGAGCATATTGTAACCCGTCTGAAACGCCGCGCGTACGCACAACATGCATACCAGAATTTAGATCTATGTCATTTGACACAGAAATGATTTTTCCGCCACCGATAGATTGTCCTGCCTGCAATTTAGCAACTCTGGTAGAAGACACTAATGCTTTATTATTTTTTACCTCTATTGGTTCACGCAGAATACCCACTTCACGTTTCATCTCTACAACGTACACAGGAGCACCAACATCCGCTGCATGACGCGACGCATTAAAAACTGCCATAGCATGTTCCGAACCTATTGCGGTAAACCGGAACACAACCCAAACCACCAAAGCCGCAACACATACACCATAGGTAATATTTTTAATTTTTTTTGTTTTTATTTTTTCGCGTATTTTTTCCATCTTATTCACCTAATTTCTTTACTGATTCAGCAGACATTAAAATATTATATTTTGCATTTAATAGCGCCATATCCAGTTGATATAACCCCGCAGACACTTCGGCCAATTCAATTGCAGACGTCTGCCCAGCGGCAAATCTATCACTTGAAAATTTGTACGCCTTAGCAGCTAAATCTCTTGCATTTTCTAGCGTTTTTAAGTTTCCCCGCAAATGATTATACCTATCAATTGCGCGCGTATATTCCTCTGTGGTCATTTTTTTCGCTTTGTCTAAATCTTGACGAGCGGCCTCTGCATTCATCGCCTCAACGGTTGCGTTCGCCATATTTACACCGCCACTAAAAATAGGAACTTGTAAGGCAAGCCCCCAATAAGCCGATTGCGTACTAAAACCTTCAAACACGTTCGGAATATTATCGCCCATGGAAATATAGTTATAAGACGCCGTAGCCGCCAATGTCGGCAAAGCCCCGTCACGTTTAGACTTAGCACTACGTTCATACATCTGAATTTGTTCATTCAACACATCCCATTGCGGTGTCGAAGTCAGCGTTCCGGCATTTAAATCTGCGAACTCTGTTGGGAAATCATCTGTCAGATTTAATTCTTCGTTCATATCAATACCAGCCAAAATTTTTAACATTCTATGCGCAGTATCACGATTAAATTCCGCATCAGATAAATTGATTTCTTTGGTCGCAATATCAGATTCTATTTTAACCAAATTGCTACGATTTGCGCGCCCAGCTGACGTTAAACTTTTACGAGCCGACTTTGCAGAATTTAAATCTTGACGAGAAATTTCAACTATTTCATCGGTCATTTTCGCCGTCCAATAAATATCTGCCGCACTATATCTAACTTCCCTAAAAGTCACTTCTTTTCCAGCCTCAGCCATTTTTATTGCAGATTTTACGCTTTTAACCGCGTTACCTATTTTACCAAACGTATAAATAGGCTGAGTTACCGATACACCCGCCATAAACATACTATCTGGAATATCTAATTTTTCCGGCAGCTGCACGGGTTTAGTCGTATATTGTGATAGCAAACCACCAATTTCTGGTGGCAAAGAAACTTGATACGATTGCGTAGGATTTTCTACGTTTACTAAATTCATATACGTGGCGTTCCCCTCAATCTTAAACCAACGATTTGCATTCACAGCATCTAAAGACGCCTCTGCTTTTTTTACATTTGCTTCTGCTTTTTTCAAATCTTGAGATTCCGCCACAATCATATCTACAGCATCCTTTAAGGACAAATCCATAGCATATGCATTACTAGCCGCCGCAGAAACACACAAAACAAACGCCATCAATTTTATATTACGCATTTGCTAACTCCACTTTGGTTAAAATTTCATTTATGTTTTTTAATGCTTTTGTTAAACCTTCTTCGTCTGAACGAGATAATTTAGAAAACAACCTTTCAATCATACTTCTCATCGTATCCATGGCCTGAACCGCTATTTTTTCGCCAGCCTGAGTCACCGAATACCAAGTATTGCGACGGTCATTTTCATCTATTTTGCGCAAAACTAAACCGTCTCGTTCTAATTTTCTGAACGCGGCACATAAATTTGGAGTAGTAACCATCTCACGATGCGCAATATCTTTCAACTTTGCTGGCCCCCCTATATGTAAACGGACCAAAATGCTTAACTGTTGGCGCGGATAACCCGATAAAACAGAAGGGTCTTTCTTTAACCTATCTGATAACCTATCCAAAATAAATAAGTTGGCCTCCAGTAATTTTATGAATTCTTTTCGTGCCATTTTTATTCCTTTTTTTATATGAGAAAGGTTTAATTATTAAAATCTTTAATGATTATAATTTTTAATAAATTAAAATCAAGAACAAAAAACAAATATTTTATTTTTATCCAGACCGAAAATACCGCAAAGAAAAATGTTATTGCAAAAAGAGAAAAGATATATATAATTCTAGTTGCTTTTGGGGTGTCGTCTAATGGTAGGACAAGAGATTTTGGTTCTCTTTATCATGGTTCGAATCCGTGCGCCCCAACCAAAAATTTACCCGCCTCAGGCGGGATTATTTTTATCATCTTACTTTAAAATTCGTGCCAATTAAATTCTGTTTTATATCCATAATTTTATCGTATTCTATCTGTGCGCGCGTTTTTATCCTATTTTCTATTAAAAAGCGCTCTTGATCCGCAATGTATTTTTCTTGTTTACTTCTAGTTAACGCCCCCAACTTCTTACCGTATGGCGTTGAAAAAAATTCTGGTGCAAACCCCATTTCCCACGACAAGCGGACTCGGTCCGCATCCCAAAGGCACGCAGATACCAAATCGCTACTATTTCTACCAACGGTATGCTCTTTTACGGCCTTTACAATTCTTTCTACATCAACTGGTAACAAATCAGGATAGTTATCCGCTAAAAATTTTCTGGCAATAGGTTCACAACGCGGGCCATGCTGCTCACAATATTCGTCATTTACCCGTGCACAATCGTGCAAACCCGCTGCCAATATAACTGGTAACGGATCTTGGCGAACAGATAAGGCAAGCTCTATACCAAACAGCCCAACCTGTTGAGTATGGCTTAGACCATGATAACCATACCTTGATTGATTAGTAATTCGTTCTATTTTCGGCATAACTTCTGAAAATAATACCTTTGAATAATATGCTTTTTCTTTCATCATTTGCCTAAATGAGCTCGGTCTTAATAAAACTTTTTTATTCGCGCTTAGCAAAAACATTTTTTCTGCGGAACTTTCCATTCTATAAATCTTCTCAAACCTTAAAGTACATTGTTCATCGTTACTTAAATCCCGTTCACCACTTAACGCTAAAATATTATCATTTTTTATAACCTTGCTATTATCAGACTCACCAACAGCAGTATCTAAGCGGATTATACTTTCTGGTCTAAAAGGTACATATGAAATATGTCCGGCGTCCTCATAATGATTCGTATAGTGAAAACCGTCAAACCCAATAGATTCAAAATAATGTATCATTCTTTGCAGAAATAAATGATATCTATCCATCATCTCTGCAAAATAAGCATTTGAAATTTCAACCTCATATAAAACGTCACTTTTTAATTCTTTCTTTACATTATTCCAAGACACCTTCTCAAATGGTTCTTTCGCTATATAATCATAAGCTAAATTTAATTTTTTATATTTTAAATCTTTCAAAAAATGAAACAACAATACTCCACAATAGAAATTTTTATCGTGGTTTGCTTCAATATCTTGTAACTCGTAAGTATTTTTTAACTTTAAATTTGCTGGAATTATATGCGGTTTCATTCCAGTTAAAACAGGTTTAACACTTATGCCACCATCGGGTACCTCTAATTTTTGTACACCTTTACTAACAACCTTTTCTGCAGCATATATACTACCGAAATGACTTAAAGGTCTAAACCTTGAAAACTCATTATACGTACCATGATAAAAAACATTATTTTCTGATAAAAAACGTGTCATACTAAATTAACCCCAAAATAGGTTTTCAGTTTAATACAACAAAATTAAAATTGTCAACATCATAAAAATATTGATATTTTCAAATCTAAAAGATAGAATACCCCTGCTTAAGGTCCCATCGTCTAGCGGTTAGGACGTCAGATTCTCATTCTGAAAACACGGGTTCGATTCCCGTTGGGACTGCCAAGTTTTTATTGCGTACCTTAAATGGTGGTTTCTAATCCGAATAAACTTGGAAAACACAAAGTATGAAACCCTCGTTTTTGATAATGTTTTATAAAATTACTTCTAAAAAGGTGCTCGCAGATGAATAAAATCAACAATATAATTACAAGAACTCGATCGTTAACATTGTTGGCATTATTATGCCTTTTGGGTGGGTATATATATCACGTAACGAAAACCAACCAAGAATCTAACAAAATTGCCTTACAAAATAAACTTGACGCTCTTTCTAAAATAGATTCTGAAATTGCACAAAACGACATTGATACAGATTCAATATGGCAAAACCGGCAAATTTTTATCAATCAAACATTGAATCAAAATGAAAACTATTCTTACGTTCACGAAAACAAAAAGCAGTTTGATAGTTTAGCCAAGGTTAATGAACGTTTATTAAACCAGGCTTATAGCCTAGCCTCAAAAAGCACCATATTTAACCTTACGCCTCGTACGACAAAATTGTTTACAGATTATAAAAATATTCCTGCAATACAAAAAATTAGTAATCAATATTACGCCAATCAAAGGAAAATGCGTGAGTTTGAAAAGCGAAATCGCGCGATTAACAACTTTGAAGCAAAAACACGAAATTATTGTGATAGCGTAATTCTTGCAAAAACAAGAATTCTTCAAAAGCAAAAGGATTCTTTATTAAGAAAAAAGCAAGAGTTAATGTACTCTTTGTAAGATTAAAAAATCTATTACGTAAAAATCAAAAAAAGCCGGCAAATGCCGGCTTTTTATATTGTTTTTAATAAATCCTTCGCACGTTCTAATATATTTATCGCGCAATCAATTTGCATTGCATCAACGGCTTTTATTTTTTGTGTCTTTTCACCGGCACTTGCCGGCATAGTAACTTCGGTATTCTGCATAAAATCGTCAGCAGATTTCGGAAATCCTCCATCTCGCAGCAACTTCTTAACCCCGGCAATCGTCAAACCGTGTTTGTATAACAAATCACGAATTACTATCAGCCGTTCAACAGTTTCTGCGCGATAATAACGACGACCACCTGCCCCCGTTGTAGGACGAACAGCGACAGGAAATTGCTTTTCCCAATACCGCAAAGTATGCGCAGGTATGGATAAGCGCTTTGACACTTCATTTATAGATGCAAAATACTCATTATCCATACCCACGCCCCTTTTAGTTTCCTGATATTTCTTGTTCGGCGACTTCGGCATCTACTTCTGCTTCTTCCCCTTCGTCACTTAAAATGGAAATTGCAGAAACAACGCGCTCGTTTTCAGCGGTGCGGAACAACGTTACACCTGCCGTGGCACGTCCTGCTATACGTACATCTTTCACTGGCGTACGAATAATCTTTCCACCGTCTGTAACCATAATTATGTCGTTATTGTTCTCTACGGGGAATGAACCGGCAACGGCTGTATTCTTCCCCCCCAATTTAATGTTCGCGAAACCGCCACCGCCACGATGCGTAGTGCGATATTCATAAGAACTTGTGCGCTTACCAAAACCGTTTTCAGATATAGTTAAGATGAATTCTTCGCTTGCCGCTAATTCTTTCATCTTTGCTTCATCCAACACCAATGACGTTGCTTCTTCCTCGCCATCTGATTCTTCTTCAATACCCGTCTCTGCACGACGCGCCGCCCGACTTTGCTTTATGTACGCTGCACGAACAGCCGCATCTGACTCCCCATGATTTAACATTGCCATACCGATAATACGATCGTCTTTACCCAGTGTCATACCACGTACACCAGTTGAATTACGTCCAGCAAACACACGAATTTCTGGTACCGGGAAACGTATGCAACGACCGCGATACGTCGCTAAGAAAACATCTTGCTCTTCATTACACGGTAATACAGAAATCAGAGAATCACCTTCATCTAACTTCATCGCAATCTTACCGTTTGCACGAATTGAATCAAAGTCAGACATACGATTACGACGAACTGTTCCTGACGCTGTTGCAAACATCAAGAAATGTTCCTTACCAGAAGCACGTACACGTTCAACATCTTCTTCTGGAACCGGCAATATAGCCGTTATAGTCTCACCGTTCTCAAGCGGCAATAAATTAACTAACGGACGTCCTTTCGCCGCCGCTGCCGCTTCTGGTAACTTATACGTTTTTAACTTATAACATAACCCCTTTGAACTAAAGAACAATAATGGCGTATGGGTATTCGCAACAAATACTTGAACAACATAATCATCGTCTTTGGTCGTCATTGCATTACGACCCTTACCACCGCGTTTCTGCGCACGGTAAGTATCCAAAGACACACGTTTGATATACCCAGTATTAGAGACTGTTACAACCATATCTTCACGTGCAATTAAATCTTCTATGTCTATATCAATTTCTGCATCAGATATTTCTGTACGGCGCGCACTGGCCCAATTATCACGAACCATCGTCGTTTCATCACGAATAATTTGAATTATACGTTCGTGACTGCCTAAAATATCTAATAAGTCTTTTATTTGTGCCCCCAGTTCTACCAAATCCTCGTGCAATTTATCGCGCTCTAACCCAGTCAAGCGATGAAGTTGCAATTCCAAAATTGCCCGAGCTTGATCCTCAGACATATAAAACATACCATCTTTATATTCCGTATTCGGGTCATCTATCAATTGAATATAATTTTCAATATCCGACGCACGCCAACCACGAGAAACCAAAGCCTCACGCGCAGCGTCTGGATTAGCGCTAGATTTAATCAACTCTATGACTTCGTCTAAATTACCAACCGCAACGGATAAACCTAATAATGTATGTGCACGGTTACGCGCCTTATTTAAGTCAAATATGGTACGACGACGAATTACCTCACATCTGAAATCAATAAAGGCATCCAGTACACCACGAACGTTAAACAACATCGGGCGACCACGATTTAATGCCATCATGTTTACAGGGAAATTCGTCTGCATTTCCGTGTACTGAAACAAATGATTCAATACAACATCTGCAATCGCGTCACGTTTTAATTCTATGACGATGCGCAAACCTTCTTTTGAAGATTCATCTCGAATTTCTGAAATACCTTCAATACGTTTATCTTTACTTAATTCCGCAATTTTCATAATCAATTGCGACTTATTCACTTGATATGGTATCTCATCTACGACAATTGCCTGATGATCGTGAAATGTTTCCATATGGGTTTTTGCACGAACGATGATAGATCCTCGACCCGTCGTATGCGCTTTGTAAGCACCAGCGCGCCCCATTATTATCGCCCCTGTGGGGAAGTCCGGCCCCGGGATAATTTCAAACAATTCATCGTCCGTCAATTGCGGGTTATTCAAAATTGCCAAAATACCGTTACAAATTTCACCCAAATTATACGTAGGAACGTTGGTTGCCATACCTACAGCAATACCAGAACCACCGTTCACCAAAAAGTTAGGAAATTTAGTAGGCAAAACCACAGGTTCTTGCAAAGTACCGTCAAAATTGGATTGCCAATCAACGGTATCCTTTTCCATATCGTCCATCATAGACGCACCAAGCTTGGAAAGCCGTGCCTCTGTGTAACGCATAGCAGCGGCCTTATCCCCGTCACGAGAACCGAAGTTACCCTGTCCTTGGACCAACATTTCACCCATAGAAAAATCTTGTCCCATACGAACCATTGCTTCGTAAATAGAACTATCTCCATGCGGGTGATATTTACCCATAACGTCACCGACGATACGAGCCGATTTTACCGTTGCTTTATTTGCCGGCGCCACATCATTCATAACGTATAAGATACGTCTATGCACAGGTTTACAACCGTCTCGAACATCTGGCAATGCACGATCAACAATGACCGACATCGCATAGTCTAAAAAGCTTGTCCGCATTTCATGTTCTAGGGAAGATTGCGGGATTTTTATTTCGTTTACTTCGTTGATATTGTTTGTTTCTGACATACTAGAAATTCCCTTATTTTTAACAAGTATAGAATAGCAAAATTTTTAACTTTCGGTCAAGACATAAACCCTAAAAAAAGCATTGACAAATTCGCAATTTGTGATACCATAAATTTATTATGACAAACCTAAAAAAAATATTAAAAGACGCACAAAAAGAGGCTGATTTATTATTACAACAATGTGATAAAGATAATCCGCTTATGTTTACGCAATTAAAAACCATGAAATGGAATCTTGAACGCTTGGAGAAAGCCTTAGCAGTGCATGAAAAAATTGCTTCATACATGCGCGACCGCACAAAATAAAGGGTATAAAAAAGATGTTTTTACCGTTCTGGAGATTATTTACAGCTCTTTTTGTTTATTATCTGATGCTAGAAGGGTTAAAAAAGTTTGGATTGATAAAATCTAAATAAAAAGGTTGCGTTTTAACAAAACCTATGATTAAATATGGGCACAAAAGGATTTTATTATGGCAACAAAACGTACTTATCAACCATCTAAAACACGTCGCGTACATACGCACGGTTTTCGTGAACGGATGGCGACCAAAGGTGGACGCGAAGTTTTAAACCGTCGTCGTGCAGCGGGTCGTAAAAGATTGGCTGTAACAGCAGCAAATTAAAAAAACCGCAAATGCGGTTTTTTTAATACCTTATAACTTTTCCCATGTACATATAACAGATGCGTGTTCTATATCACCTGTTTTTACTTTATGTCTACTTATCAAACCATCTATCGCAACATCAACAGAAATTTCTGGTGTGTCTGGGTTTATTTCTTTTTTAAAGTTTAATTCTATGCGCTTCAACACGTGCTGATTGCGATAAATATAACCTACGCTTTCCGTCGCCCAAACTGCATAAACCGCATTATTTATATGTTGATTTACATCAATATCATCAAAACGACATTTCATAGTATGAGTTTTCGTTGAAGTAAAATCCGGAAACTTTTCAAAAGTCTTATCCCACGCTCTTTCGGGTATTATATTCCACGTAGCCAGTTTTTCTTCTAAGCGCAAAGGTCTACGCTTTTCCATATCTATCAAAATCCATTGAGAAGTAGCACGAACCATCAACCGCCCATCACTTCCACGAACTTCGAAATCACGCGTTGCGCGCAAACCATCTTGTGCCGACGGCCACGTTATAAAAGATAGTTCTTCACCCTCACGCGGCATCTCAACGATATCTACAAGATAATGTGTAACCACCCACGCCATATTGTTCTCTATCAAATAAGTCCGACCACAGCCAAGCACCTCGGCATGAGTATCAGCCACACCTTGTAACTCGTTCATTAAAATCAATGGACGAACGTTGCCATACCTATCACATTGATAAGCCTGCAAAATTCGTTTTTCTACATACTTTTCAGACATATACAAACCTTTGGATAAAATTATTTTCTAACTGTTGGCTGCCAACCAGAAACGTCTATACCCTGCAACTCTTCCGGTAATTCAGAAACGTTCAAAACATTCCAAGTCTGGGTTCTACCAAAAGGACCAATTTTCCCGCGTACCCGCAATTTATCCTTTGAATCTTGCCAAATTACACTTGAATATATACTACCTTTCTTAGGGTCCATTATCTTACCGTCTTGATATTCAGAATCATCTGAATCCCATTTCATACCCCATATTATATCAAGCCCAACATATTTAGGACTGCCAGACACTTTATCCGCCAGTTTTACTGGGTTTTTAATGGTTTCTGATATATTCCCTTTTTCATCATACAAAGCAACTATACGACCAGCCAACGCAGAATTACCGGCATCTTTATATTCATAAAGCCTTACAATCGACTTAGGTAAATGCGTCTCATCATCAATAGTTTGGTACAATCCCATAAAAGGAATTTCGGCAAAAGCATAAGTACATAAAAAAATACCTAAAACGGATAAAAAGATTTTTTTCATAAACACAACCCTTAACTTAACCCAATAAATGGTACCAAATTAAAATCTAAATTCAAGACATTGTTATTTTTTTAATTGACAAAACTGTATTTTTGTATAATATTTATAACAAAAACAGGTAAATAAAAAAATGACAACAAACGAACTAATTTTAGTCAAACAAATTTTCACAGAAAACCCTGTGTACCATACGGTTAGATATAATAAAGACAAACCGGTTGACTTTTACACGATTCTGGCAGAATACAAAAACGCAAAAAATACCGTTCAAAAAGATGTTTTAACTTTTGCTCACACACCAGCCACGCATCTTTGTGAAACATACATCGGTGAAAAATGTGCTTATGCTAAATTCTATCAAAAACTTACGACAATAAGCATAAACCCACAGGCATTAAACGCCACTGAAGATTCTATAATCGGAGACATAATAAAAATCTGTAAAGAAAAAAGTGGCAAAAAATATGCAAATCAATTAAAACAGATTCAAATGTTTTTAACACAATTAAAAGAGCAAAGCATACAAAAATAAATTTAACGTTATGACAAAAGAACTTTTCTCTTTATTATGCGTCTCTATACCGAAAGCATTTATTTCGGTAGATAATTATGAAACCTATTCTAGGTACTATTTTTATATGCCAGAAGGCCCAGCTAAAGATTCATTCGTAGAAATATTTTGCTCTTATTCTTACTCTGACCAACAAAACATCTACGCAATTTATGAACTATATATAGACGAAAAACTAATATCTAATGCCAGACAAGCTGTCTTTACAAAGGCCAAACAAAAGAAAGCGAACATTCATATGACAGAATCAGACAGATTAGAAATTCTTTTAAAATTATGTTCTACGAAAGTCATCGTACAAGAAATTGAAAGTCACAAGACACATATGTTAAAAACATTATCAAACCCGATCAATCAACACATAAACTAAATCGCCCGAACAACTCTACAAAACGTAACTCCATAAACTTCTGTTGCACCGGCTTTCTTTAATACCTTATAAAGTTCCGCAAACGTTGCCCCTGTTGTCATAACGTCATCAACCAATAAAATTTTCTTTCCTTTTATTTTATCAGGTTTTATAACTCTAAAAACGCCACGAATATTTTCTGCACGCTGTGCAAAATTTTTATGTCCCATATCTGTGCGATGTTCACGGCGAACACTATCTGAATCTACACCTACACCGAAAGCCCTTGCAATTGGTGCAGCCAGCAACATCGCCTGATTATAACCACGATGGAACAAGCGCCGATACGACAAAGGCACCGGCATCACAACATCTGGCGATACATCTATATCTCGCATCGCCCACATCATCGCTCTAGACATAAATTCCGAATATTTTACGCGACCGCTATGTTTGAAAGGCAACATAGCCGCCCTTGACACGTCATCATACACACACGCAGACCTAATACAATCAAGGACACAATTCCCCGCCGCACAATTTGGACACTTTGGATGATTACCCAAATCTATATTCGCGGGAAATGGGTAGCCGCACTTTTCGCACTTAGGATTTCCGATCCAATTAAATGACGTCCAACAATCTGCACACAGCTCTCCATTTGTTGATACGGACGCACCGCACAAAGGACAAGAATTTGGAAATAAAAACTCAATTGAAAAACGCGTGGCGTCTAAAACTAAATCGCGCACGCGTCTTATATTTAATTCTACCAAGACATACTTCTATAAGTTTTCTTACTAACAGTATCACCGAATATATCGCGCTGTTGCTTGGTCAAAGTTTCATACTGATCTAATGATATCATACGCAACACCAAGCCTTCTTCATCGCGTTGTGATAACACTGGTAATATACGTTGTTCTGAAATTCCATTATCACGCAAAACCTGTTCTATAATTGCCAAACGACGCGCAGCTAATTTACGGTCATCTGCGTCAGTTGTTACGCTTTGCGGGATAGATACCTGAACCGCACGAGTAGGATTACTTAAAACAATTCCTGCATACTCAGTCAACAAATTATAATTATCTCGTGATAACGCTGCGTCTTCATTACGGAACTTTATTTTTATTTCCAACGGGCGAATTCCACCAGTTTCTGACAAATCACGTTCGGACGTAAACCCTTCGGCGTTAGCAGTCATGTCACTTGCGACATCAAATCTATCATCTATTTGGAACGCCGATAAATGCTTATTTTCTGACAAGAATGTCTTTCTAAACGCCTTACGCAATTCACTTGGCGTCATTTGCGTCGTCATTTCATCACGTGCTGCAACTATCCGTGGAGACTCTGCACGTTGAACGGCTCTGACCACAACGTCATCAGAGATTTCATCTTCCATCGGCACAACCATACGTGATAATTTAATATCTTCTTCCTGCGCAACCGGCACTTTTGATTCATCATTTACAACCGCAGGTCTAGAAACAGTACCACGAGAAACCACGCGTCTCGTTAACGTGTTATCGCTAGGTTTTACAGTTTCAATACTTTCCTCTGCACGACGCTGTAATTCATTTAGCCTTGCTATCTGCGCATCTAGTTCGGACAAACCTTTACTTGCTTCAACCGATTGTACGGCGGGTTCTGTTTTCGCACTTCTAGCCGAAGCAAAACGTTGCGATGAACTATCTAAACTTTCTTCCGGTAATAAATCATCCGAACGAATTACAGAGAATTCCTGGGGCGACGGCAACCGCAAGGGTGTAACATCGCTTGAAGAATGAGCCCACAAATCTGAACTTGGACGGCGCGGTGACAGTATATCAGACGCTATAATTTGTTCACCTTCATCCATTGAAATAACAGGTTGCGCTGTTTTAGTTGTTGTACTGCGGGAAACCAAACTACGATTTGCATTTTCATTACGCGCAACTTTTTCTGAATTAGTTTTTTTAGTTGTATCAGATGCGACTTTTATTTCTGATTTTTTTGACTGCGTTTCAACCTTTTCCACGACTGGCTCACCAAACGCGGCACGCGCCGAAACCCCGCCAGCAGCAATATTCACAACCGGCAAACGAACGTCCGCCAACACAGGTAACGCAATAAACAGCGATAACACAGAGATTGTAATTTGTCGCATTTCTTTCCTTCCTTGCTTTAATCATACCTCAAAAAACGAATCGCAAGCAAGCAGAAAAATACACAAATTATTATTTTGTTATTTCATCACAAATTATTTTAACAGCGTTATTCGGCACAAGTGATTTTTTCGCCATTTTTTCTAACCTTGAAGGGTTATCAAACAAATCCGCTAAGGTTGCCGCCAACCACTTTGGTGTAAATTTTTCTTGCTGAACAGCAAACCCACCGCCTAAACGCGCAAAACTATTTGCATTTGCGGCTTGGTCTGGATTTATATTTAATGGAACGAGTATCGCGCCACGACCGATAGTTTCTAATTCAACAACCGTACTTGCACCGCTGCGTCCGATTACTAAATCAGCGTCAGTTATAGTTGCGGCCATATCATGAATAAAAGACAAAACGTTCGCACGAATTTTATTATCAGCATATAACTTCTGTAACTTAGCAACATTTTCTGGGCGAGTTTGATGCGTAACAAATATTTTTTTATTTTTCATCTGTAAAAGAGCCGCAGGAACGACTTCGTCTAGTATCTGCGCCCCCAAAGACCCCCCAGTTACTAACAACTTCCCGCCCCCCGATATAGGTGTTCCTGCCGCGGCTAAAAATTCTGGTCGCACAGGTAACCCTGTATAAACAACGCGCGCCGATGTACCAGATGGTATACCATCTACGGTCGGGAAACTTGTCATCAAGGTTTTCACCCAGCGCATTGTAAATTTATTTGCACGCCCGATTGCAGCATTTTGTTCGTGCAGATACGTCGGTATTTTCCATAAATGTGCGGCAAAAACCACCGGAACCGAAGCATACCCCCCAAACGCCACGACGCGTGCAGGTCTAAAAAACATAAAACGTAAAGTCAACCAAGCGGCAGACACTGCAATTTTAGACAACGCAACTGCCTGCTTTATGCGACTTTTGGCACCCACGCCAGATGCCCAGACAGAGACAAGTTTTGCACCTTTTGGGGCGCCCTCTCGCACCATCTGTTTTACGCGTCCATCCGAAGAAATTATTACACGGTGTCCGCGCGCAACCAATTCCGAAGCCACGCTTAAAGCCGGAAATACATGTCCGCCCGTACCACCAGTTGCAATCCAAATTTTCATCTGTTTTGCCTTTATTGTTTTTTATTTCCACTTATCTTCACGTACTATTGCCATAATCATACCGAACAGCAAGCAAAAAGATAATAAAGAACTACCGCCATATGATATAAATGGAAGCGTCATCCCTTTTGGGGCAAATAAATTCAACGTAGACATTAAATTTATACAAACCTGAGTACCGAACAAAGCCGCCGTACCACCCGCCGCATAAAAGACGAACTTATCCCGTGCATTAGTCGCATTTACTATCAAGCGTTGCAACACCAACATTAAGAAAACTATCAACGCACACGCCAATATAGCTCCCGCGTCTTCTGCAAGCGCGGCAAATATAAAGTCTGTATGAGAATCTGGCAAAGACTGCTTTACAAAAGAACCGTCGCCTTGACCGAACAACCCACCGTTCTGAATTGATTGAATAGATTGTGTTACCTGATACGTATCGCCTGTACCGGTAAAAAATGCAATTATACGATTATGCACGTGCGACATTGTAAAGAAAGCAACTGTCAACAATCCCACCCCTGCCAAACCTAATACAGGTATGATTACTAAAGGCAAACCGGCAATAAACATCATCGCACACAAAACCGCTAAATATAATATAGAGGTTCCTAAATCCGGATGAGAAAATATTATCAATAGAGATATAGCAAAAGTCGCCAAATACGGCCACCAAGATAACCATTTAAATTGCCAGGCGGATTTATTAAAAAATATATCATCACCATACGTGTCTCGCATTTTTGCCAAGAACCACGCTGTAATTATAATGAAACCCGGTTTCATTATATCTGCCGGCATAATATTAGCAAAACCTAATGAAACAAATCGGTCTGAACCATTTATAGTATGCGGTGCAACAACTGTTACCAACAATAATAGCAACCCAACAGCAACATTCAGCCAAGAAATTGGCAATACCCACTTTTTGGTAAGCATACTTGCCCCCAACAAAGTTATCAAACCTATAAAATAAAAAGGTATCGCTTTTACTATATAATAATTCCAAGATTGTCCTATACGTTCTGCGGCGACCGAACCCGCAGAAATCATACAAATAACGCTTATGACCATCATAACAAGCACATAGGCCAATAATTTTCGGTCTATTTCAAAATACCAACTTGTAAGTTTACTTTCTTCCGTTCTTAGCATATCAAGAATATTATACCATCTTTTTTAAGAAAATATACTGATGAAAATATTTTTATAAAAACCCCGGTAAACCGGGGCTTATCTTATGCGAATTTTAATAAAACCAGCGCTAAACCAGAAAATAATATAGAAATTATAAAGAACCTTTCTACAATTTTCGTTTCCGGCCAGCCTAATTCTTCAAAATGATGGTGTAACGGTGCACGCAGAAATACGCGTTTCCCAGTCCCTGTTATTTTTCTTGAGACTTTGAAATACATCGTCTGTATGAACGAAGATAACAAAATAAGAACCATCATACCCGCCGCAATTGCCATTATAATTTCAGATTTTAACAACATCGCAACGGTACCCATAAAACCACCCAGCGCCAAAGAACCGACGTCTCCCATAAATATTGAAGCAGGTTTTGAATTAAACCATAAGAACCCCAGAACCGCACCAAACGCAGCGCCTAAAACCGCGTATAAACCACTAGCCGCTGGTAAGAACATAACCGTATCCATAAACCCTATACGCGTTGCGCCATACAACGCCACAACCAAAACAACCAATACAGGCATATATAATTTTACCAACATACCGTCCAAACCATCGGTTATATTTGTTGCGTTGGCGCTTCCTGCTATCACAAAATACGCAAACACATAATAGAAAATACCCAACGGCAAAATTATACCAAACGGCATTGCCAACGATAATTCTGGAATGTATAAAGGTATTGTTTTATTTATAAGATACGCAAGTATTATTACGCATATCGCCTCTAAACCCAAACGCGTCAGCGGTGACAAACCGTTTGCCGCCTTTTTTGATTGAGAAGTTACTTTTCTATAATCATCTACAAACCCAATTGCACCAAACATCAGCAAGGATAACAAGGCGATCCAACCTGTCGGATTAGAAATCGGCATAAATAAAATACTTGGTATTATGATTGCCGCGATAATCAACAAACCACCCATAGTTGGTGTACCGGCTTTTTTTCTATGTGCTTCTGGTACATTTTCACTTATCGGCTGACCCTTTTTCTGAATGCGATGCATCATACTTATAAACGACCGCCCGAATAATGCAACCATCAAAAATGCCAAACCAAATGCAGCAGCAAATTGCGTCCAACCGCTGGCGAAAAAGGTCGCACCGTGTTCAAAAAATAAAGATGTCAGCATAAAAATATCTCCTTCTTATGCTGACATTTTATCACATAATTATAAAAAGCCAAAACGATTTAGCGCTTACACTCAATCATTTCATCTTCGTTCAAATACATCGTCCAGTTTTCACCCTTGTTCCACAAAGTAACAGTTGTATCATTTAATTCGCCTACATATCTTGCACCAGATGCAGAGATAGCCTGATTTAATGTCATTTCGTCTCCGTTTATAACGGCTGTAATAGACGCCCCGTCTTCAGACATCGTTATACCGACTTCATATTTACCGCATGTCATCGTATTTTTATTGTTATCACAAGCCGCCAAAGATAACAAAATTAGCCCACATAAAGTAAGTTTTTTCATTGCAATCTCCTTTACATACGATTAAAACACCCCACCGACAACCGGACCGGAAGACTTAGATTCTGACTTCGGCGCTGGGTTTGGTTTCTGCCCCGCTTTAAATGCTTCAGTAATTATTGTTCCGTTAGGATCTTCAGACGCCGCAGCACCGCTGGCACGATTTACTCGCATAAACGTTAAACCATCAGGAACTGAAAACGGTTGGTTCGTCTCGCCTTCCAAGGCCACCGTCATAAAGTCAGCAAACACACGAGCCGCCATATGACTACCTGCACCCTGTCCTAAAGGTTTCGGTAAATCAAAACCAAGGTAAACACCTGCAATCAAATTTTTTGAAAAACCGACAAACCATATATCTTTTACGTCGTTCGTGGTTCCGGTTTTCCCGGCAATCGTATGCCCTGGCACACGCGCCTGCTTACCTGTTCCACGTTCAACCACCCCCTGTAATATCGACACCATTTGGTATAAACTTTGTGGGTCTGACAAAGGTTCTGCATCTGATATCTTTTCCGGCGGTAATAATTCTTCATTCCAATCAATCAATGTCACATTACTACCGTCCAAAACGCGACCATATCTGTCTTCGATATAATCTACCAACTTTGGTTCTATCAAATACCCACCGTTTACAAAAGCAGAATACCCTTGTACTAAACGTTGAAGCGTTGTTTCACCAGACCCCAAGGCCAAAGATAAATTTACGTTTTTTAAATCTTTCGGATATACGCCAAAACGTTGTGCAACCTCTATCGCGTTTTCGACGCCTAAACTTTGCACCATTCTTACTGCCGGCACATTACGAGACGTTTCTAAAGCATAACGCAACGGAATATCGCCTAAGAATTTCTTATCATAATTTTCCGGTTTCCATAAAGTATCATTTTCACGCCAACCGACAATTGGTGCATCTAAAATCAAACTTTCTGGTGAAATACCTTTTTCTAATGCCGCCAAATAAATAAAAGGTTTTATCGTACTACCAATCTGGCGCATGGCTTGCGTTGCGCGGTTAAATGAACTTTCATTAAACGAACGCCCCCCGGCCATTGCGACGATTCGACCCGTATGCGGGTTCATTGCAATAATTGCCCCCTGTAATTTAGGTTCATTTTCACCACGGATAGAATTATACCTATCTAACTCTTTATTTAACGCGGCACTAGCGGCATGTTGCAATTCCGGTACGATAGTCGTTTTTATGTATAAACCTTCGTTATATAAAGTCTCACGTCCCAAAGTTTCTAATAATTGCCGACGAACATCTTCCGCAAAATATTGAAAGTCCTCTTCCATCTGGGCTGTAAAACCGCTATTTATATTTAACTCCTCTGCCGCCGCCGCATCTGCTTCAGCCTGAGTTATATACCCTTCATCTACCATACGGCGCAAAACATAATTGCGTCTTTCAACCGCATCGTCACGATTATTCGGTGCCTTAGGTAACGCCGCCAAAAACGCGCATTCAGACAAAGTCAATTCTGACACAGGTTTGTTAAAATACATCAGCGCAGCAGACCCAACACCATACGCACGCGCACCTAAATATATCTGATTCATATATAAAGTTAAAATATGCTCTTTTGAAAACGTACGTTCCAAACGTAGCGCTAAAATAGCCTCTTTTATCTTACGAGATATTGTACGTTCCGACGTTAAAAAGAAATTTTTTGCGACCTGTTGCGTTATCGTGGAAGCCCCAGAAAATTTAGCGTTAAAACCTAAGACCCGCAATCCATTGTTTACCAGCGCACGAGAAATTCCTTGAACGTCTATACCCGGATGAGTCCAAAAATTTTGATCTTCCGCGGCAATAAATGCGTTTACCAACTGAGGCGGCAAATCTGCATAGTCTATAAAAACTCGTCTTTCTTCGGCGTATTCTATCAACAGACTGCCATCGGAAGCATAAAGACGCGTCGCCACAGGTGGCGCATAAGTCGCTAACTTTTTATAGTCTGGCAAATCGTTACCATAAACAAAAACCAACACGGCCAACGCCGCAATACCGAAAGTAAATCCCCAGAACAATATGTTCAGAAAAATGCGTAATATTTTTTTGAATTTCATAGTTGTTAAATTTTAAGATATTTATTCCGAGTTTGCAAGTTTTGTATTAAAGGCTTTCCGTAATGGAACAAGTTTATTTTCTGGTATTTTAAAAAGAAAAGTGATATGATATTGATACATTGGCAATCAAACCAATGTGAGGCATCAAAACCTCTATTAAGCACGCACCGGGTTGCGTTAAAATCCTGCCAACCATTATGTAGGTTGGAGGGGGAATTGAATATATCGAATAAATTCCGCTATTGCTTAATATAGTTTTGAACCTCCAACCGCCTTTTAAATAACCGCGGGACTGTTAATGTACGGGAATGCTATCTTATCTCCACAAATTTCTGGCATTCCCACCACCAATAAAGGGCCCGAATTTTGTTTTTTGACCCGGCAGAAAATAATACCGTAACTTTTTAGCGACACTTTGCATTCGGGCCACCCAAATAAAAAACCCGCTTTTAGCGGGTTTTTGAATACTATATAAAAATTATAATTCTATTTTTCCGTTTGTCGCGATTAAATCCGCACCCATTGATATTTTGCCACCAGCTTCACGAACTAATAAATCACCCGCGGCAATTTCTGCAAAATCTAATGGATCAGATACATAGGCATCAAACTTACCCGCGGCAACCCACGCCAAATCTAAGGCAGGGCAACCTGTACAACGAACGTCACCAATTGTACGGCGCGCATCAGACACATTATAAGCAACTGTAACTTCTGACGGGTCCGATAAATTAGAAACTTTTACACGAGCAGAATGATATGCTGAAAATATATATGCCCCACGTTCTGCTTCTGCATAATAAAGACGTTCATCTATTGGGGAGTAAACCAAAGCTATTTTCGTTTCATCATTTGAACGAAGCGCCAAAGAAATTGCAAAGTGCGAGTTCGCGCGAACAAAATTTGCCGCCCCAGACAAAGACAATACGAATTCGTCGCGCCCGTCCCCTTCACGTGATACGTTCGGGGTCAACAAACCCGCCGACGGGCGAACCAATAACAAATCAGACAAGATGCTTTCTTCTATCCTAGCCGAAGCTTTTTTCACAAAGTCGCGTGCACCATGCAAAGACTGCTGTAAATTTTCAACCTCTCCGAAGTCATGACGCAAACCAGATGCTGTACGTTGTAACGCCATAAACATTTTATTTAATTCAGTTGAACCTTTTATCAACAGTTCCATTTCAAAGCCCCTGCCAAAGTTACGGTTTCTTTAAAACTTAAACCCTGCAAATTTGTTTTTGAATTCGGCTGCACGCTGACCTTTCTCGCCTAAATTACTGCGCTGACCGGTCCACGCAGAATGATTCAAATGGTCCGTAGACAAAACCAAGTCCTTTTTCACGGAAGAAAAGATTTGAATAACGCTGCCGTCTGTTAGGGTAACATTATTTGAATAATATTCCGGATGAATTCCTTTTTTCATCGTATTTTCCTTTTAGTATTTTAATAAGCCTGAAAATTATACAAGCATTTTTTAATAAATCAAGCAATATTCATACTTTAATAGCGACCGATACAACCTAAATACGAATTACCCGTAGACTCTAAGACATTTATAAACTGAGACTGACTTTTACCAGTAAACAAAGCTAATATCGTTCCTGCATCCGTTGCCAACATATCTGCAACCGTCGCGATACCAGAATTCATTTTCTTAAAAAAACCGCTGGCGGGGTATATTTCCGCTGCCAACAGTTGGTTTTTTCCGCCTTTTGACGCCTTAGAGGCTGTATGTTCTGATTCTATGACCATCAATTGACATTCTGGTGAAATTATAAGTTTATCAGTTACAATTGCCGTTCCACCCAATAATTCCCCCCACCAGCCAGTAGATTCACAAAAAACAGGGTAGTATACTGTGGCATTAGGATTTTTTTCTAAAATTGCCATTAAATCAACGTTTCCCGTAACGACATCCGGCATTACGCCAGTAGAATTATTTATAACCTTCCTAGCCAACTGATAATCAGAGTCGGCTGTTGTTTTTCGAGGCCAATAAAGAATCGGAAACTGTTTCATTGATATGAATTATATCAGATTCGGAACATACAAAAAAGGGGGGCAGGTTAAATAAACCACTTGATTTTTTATTTTTTTAATGAGGCATACCATTTTTTCAGGTTTCCCCACACAATATTTATATTCTTTTTCGTCGTTTCGTAATACTTTTCTGGTATAGTCACATTGGCGAACAACGTTTTTACCAGCGTAGGTATCATAGTCATAAACATTGCAATGAATAAACCCATTAAAAGAATCGTTATTATACTGTCATTTCTCATCAACAAACCATCCATAAGAATTGTCGAATCGTTTTGAGACAGTGCCAACGCTAAGCGTTCGGCACCTTCCCACTTACCAAATACGGCATTTAAGAACATAACTGAAAAAGTAACGAACACACCAACCAATGCGATTCCTGCGGTTGCTTTTATAACATCGTCTATCATCTGTTTTATATTGCGCCCACCATTTGGGAATATCGGCCACCCCTTAAACAGCCAAGACATTAGCATAAATGGCAGCATCACCAAATCCATAGACAGTTTTATGAAAACTTCCAAGAAATACAAAGGTACTGGCAGCAAGGCGAAAAAGAATAATACTAATATCAATAAACCCGCAAAGAAAATTGGCACGTTCGGGAAAATCGGTACGTTCCATAAAATATGATGCATATATTCTTCATTGAACGCCATATTCAGCATTGTCCAACCGACAGTCATACCAAGCCCCGTCATCTGATGAACGTTTGCTATTTCGCATGTCAAATCATGTCGTAATCTTGGCGAAAATGCCCCAGATTTTGCAGCATCTACACTAACAGCGGTGGGGTCTGCAAGTGCCGTTGCAACAACGCATTTTGCGAATTCGTCATTACCAGCAACTGCTCTATTTAATGACAAGCCAACATTAAAAACGGGTTCTATTACCACACTTGTCAGCAAACGCGGCAAAGGTATCGCCAACAAACCCGCAATTAAACCAAGTTTTATGAATTTAGTGGTAAAATCGCTAACAATTGACCATGGTTCTTCTATTTTTGCGTTTATAAAACCGGAAAACAATTTCCATGCAAACCATACAACCAATAATCCGGCTGAAAAAGGTAAAATTACAGACCCTATGGCACTATACAAACGCGGCAATAAACCTGACATAGTCGCCATAATATCCGCAAACATTTGACAAGACCAACAACTGCTGAAAAAGTTTAACGCATCTGCCATATTTACTGGCGCAGCCGTTCTGTATATTGAAAAACCTGCAATAACCCCGACGCCGGCAATTGCCCCAACGACGAAAGGTGCAACAGCCCCCGCCGAAAACGGCAGGAAAGATAAAAAAACTATCCAGAACTTTTTTAACTTATTCATTGTTTTTAAGTATATCATATTTTGTCGCAAATGTGATATAATTGAAAAGATAAAATAATATAGAGAGAATGATTTTATTTAAACGCGCAATTTATTCTGTATTAACGCGAGTAATACCCGCATTACTTATAGTGGGGTTTTTATTCATACCAAACGGCTCTTTCGCAGCAGATTATGCAATCGTGGACGCGTTAAATTTAGCACCTATAATTCCCACAATACTTGATGCCTTGATGGCCATTGCCACAGGTGGGTATGAATTTTTTGTCGGTCGTGGTGACGGAATCATTTATGTTCTTGTGTGGGGTTTTCTAGCGGTTTCAATGGTGCTGTATGTACTGAAAATGTACTTCCCAAAAATATGGGTATCTTTTTTCGGTTTTTCTGGTGGTGGTGAAATGGCAGAAGGCGTTGACGGCATGAGCATCGCAACCAATTTGTTAAAACCCGCCATTCGTGCCATTATTGCTGTGACCGTTTTGTTGCAACTTAAACCTGTATATTTAACAGAATGGTTAATAAACCCTTTCTTACAATTTGGTGCTCTTTATACAGAAAGCATTACTCAAACAATAAATGATGCTGGTGTCAATTCACCAAAAATAGAATGCCCACCGTCTGTCATTGAACAAGGATGGATAACGCAAGAAAGTTGTGAATTTCTTGTACAACCCGTATCAGACATTTCCAATGCAAACAATCAAATAATAAAACGCGGTTTCGATTTCATAAACAATGGTCTACGGGGTTTAATAACGCTTGTTCCACATGGCGGCGAAGATTTCTTAAATTTAGTAACGGGAATTTTACTTGTATTCACTTTTGTCGCCAGTAACTTATTTATGGCTTTACTTATAATTCAGGCGATATTTAATTTTGGTATGGCTCTTGTTCTTTACCCATTTCAAGTATTGACATACGTAGTCAAACCAAGTGACAAATGGATGGATATATGGCCGGCATTCGGTGGAATAACCAAATCCTTACAAAAAATAGTAATAACCATGATTGCCTGTTCTTTCATATTATGTGTGAACATCGCAATTATAAAATCATTGTTCCAATGGAATTCTTCTGTATTTGTAGTCGCAGCTGGCGGCAGCGCTTCATCTAATGTGCCGACTGTCGTAAATAGTTCTTTGGGATTCGGGCAGCATTCAATATTGTGGTTATCTGCAATTCTTACGTTCTACTTAATGTTCCGCATATTTAATTTGACGCGCGAACAATTAGACTCTTATGTCGGCAAAGGAATGGACAACTTATACAACCAAGTAAAAGGTGATACAAAAACTCTTGCGGGTCGCATCAAAAAAGCTGGGGCCGCAATCGGTACCGCGGTCGGATGGATTAAAAAGAAATGAACGGATTTATGAACTCTTTAATTGACGATACCGTACAGTGCTGGGGCTGTCCTGTATTTGACCGTCTGTTCCAGATTGTATCAAATGCTGCGGCCGCAGTATACGACCAATTCGCTATATTCTGCGCAATACTATTTTGCGTTTTGTTTGCATTCTATGTAATCAACGCAGTATGGAAAAATATGAAAGAAGACGTTTCTGACCCTTGGTATCAGAAATCTATCAAACCTGTATTCATAAATTCTATTGTCGCGCTAGCTTTTTTAAGTATGGGTGTTATGTTGCCACGTTTCATCACAAGTATAACTTTTGAACCCGTTGCGGATATAACACTGATTTATACTCAAAGTATGCTAAAAACCGACAGCACAGTAGTAAATGAAAAAGTAACTTATCAACCAGAAGAGATAACTGACGATGGTTTCTTCCGCCCCCAGTTGCGAGATAAAATCATTATGCTTATGAAAACAACAATCACCCAATTCCAGTCATATATGAAACTTGGAATTGCGGTTATGGATTACGCATTTTCATTAAAAGCTTTAATCGGCATAAGTGCGCTAATAAAGCATATAATTTTGTTCTTTATAGGTCTATATTTATTATATGGGTTCTTTAAGCTATTCGTGCGTTTTTGTTTTTACTTTGCAGACATAATTGTTGCAATGACTTTCTTTGCGTTCTTTTTCCCATTATCATTGATACTTGTTGCGTTTAAAGGTGGTAACGCACCAGAATGGATTTCGTCGCTTGGTAAAAATGTAGGTACAGACCAATTCAAAAAATTGATAAATTCTATCATCGCATTGTCTTCTGCAGTTATAACTTATACGGTGATAATGGTAATAATTGCAAAATTCTTTTCCGCACCGGGGCAAAGCGCAGCAGAAATTATGGAACTTATTACCACAGGGCAAGTTTTTGCCGGCGACCTGTCTGGTGATAATATAGCCGCAATGACTCTTGGTGGATGCGTAATTTTAATTTATGTGTTAAACTTTATATACGGTCAAATACCACAAGTTACGTCAATGATTCTTGACTCATTTGGCGTTTCTTCAGAAAATGAACTTAGCGAAGGTTTAGCTAACGACGCAATGAAGTTAACAACCAATATAGTTACAACAGCAAAAAATATTGGTAAAACAATTTTAAATGGCGGTGAAAACAAAGAAGACGACAAAAAAGCAGCAGATAAAAAATGAAAGCCAAACTAATTATGATTGCCATCAGACTGATTATGGGCGCAATTGCGTTGGGGATTGGCATATGGTATTTATCGTCTTCTATCGGTGGTGCCGCAATAACTTATACAAGTTTAAGCGGTTTTATGGGGGCCATCGGGGTAAACAATGGGGATATTGCATCCGCAAACGGTTGCTTCTTATGCGGGTACATTGAACAGTTGTTTGCGGTTATAGGTCAGGCCGCAGAAATGTTCTGGACAGCAATGGTAGATAATTTATGGATACTGCTTGCCCTTGGTTTCGGAATATTTTTATTCGTCTATAGCGCGCAATATATTTTTGATGCGACCAAGAAAACCGCAACGTTAGATGATAACGAAAAAAAATTGGAGCTTTCCGGTTGGTTTGATAAAGTCTGGCGTCAAGGCGTCCGCGTTTTGATTGTCGGCGCTTTAATCGGCGCACTTGGCATGGGTGGAACAGCGGCACTACGGACAGTATCAAACATTACAATCACTCCTGTATTATTCGTTGGGGCTGAATTATCAATGGCTGCGACAGGCGTATCTGACGCAGCTCAATGTGGTGCACTAACATCTACCACGGAAACGACTGATGTTTTAAACCCTATATTACAACCCTTTATGTGCGTAATGGGCAATATAAACAGCATTATGCTGGCAGGCGCAGCGGGCGGCTTTTCGTTGATGAATTATGCGTGGCTAGATTTAGGAGGCGGGATATTTACTTGGCTAGCAGGGTTGAGTCTAGTTTTAATGTTTTTAATTATCGGTTTTGATTTGGTCTTCCAAATTTTATCTGTTGTATTCAAACTTGTTTTTATAATTATATTTCTGCCTTTATTACTTGCCGCAGCAGCGTTTGAGCAAACATGGTCTCTGGCAGGTGGCGTCGTAAAGAACGCAATAAATATGCTAGTAAATTCCGCGATAAAAATCGTCGTCATAACATTAAAGGTTTTAATTACATATGCAATCGTTGCATATGCCGCCGATTCTTATTTTCCTGGCCCTCGCGATGGCTATAGCGCCATTTTACCACCACTGATGGGACAACATGTAGAAAATCCAGACGCACAAACTTTATCCGTAATGAATGTATTCGCAACATGTGAAAAGGTTGCTTTGACCGACGGTGAAATGGATGCAAATAAGTTCAAAGATTGCTTTACAGCGCAACGTACACAAGTAGAAAACCAATACCCAGGTGCATTTGATTTTATGAGCGACGGATGGGACTTCTTATTGATGATGTTCTTGTTGTTCTTGTTATACTTTTATGCAATTAAACCGAAAGTAGACGGAATACTTATGGCAGAAGGTTCGGAACAATTTGATTTCGGTACTTGGGCAAAAGATTTGGGTAAAAAAATATGGAACAGCCCTAAACAAATATTTGAAATAATATCAAAAGCAGTCGGTAAAAAATAATGAAATTATTAAAACGCATCTTTATGAATTTCATTGCCATCTTAATGGTTAGTTGTATTGGTCTGCCAAATGCTTTCGGTGCCGCAACAAATGTCCCTTTTACCGAAATTGGTGACAACGGCATATGGATGACCGAAGAAAACATGGCGCAATTTAACCAGGCCATAAGTTCTGACATGACAGAATTTCAATCGGAATTTCAAACAAAACAATTAGTTTCTGACTACGTTCCGGTTGAAGCAAAAGTCGGTTTTGCGTTAATGGATGGTCTATCACTAGTCGCAGACGTATTAGACTCGTCATTAGTACGTTTTGCAATAATATTTATGATTTTTGCATACATAATGTGGATTATGTTTGAAGCATACAATATGATGAAAACAGGTTCCAGCGCAATGGACTTAGGTGTAAATTTAGTAAAAAAAGGCGCAGTAATAACCGTTTGGTCAATCATACTTATTCAGGGGCCTGCTCAAGTATTTATGTGGATTATGGGACCGATTATAAGCGTTGCGACATATATGTCTGATTTGATATTGAACGCTGTGGCCAATTCAGCAGGGGCTCAAATTCCAGATACTTGCGCTGCAATCAGAGAATACGCCACCGCGCACGCGTCATCAAATATGATAATTGATGCCAACGCCGCCGCAAATATGCTATGCGTTCCTACAAGGTTATCCGGTTTCTTTACTACAGCCGTTGCCGCTGGATGGAAATGGATGATCGCCGGCATCGGCACAAGTGCCTTTACAACAGCAGTCGGAGCAGTTTTTATAGTGATATTCATATACAACGCTTTTAAGTTTGCCTTAATGGGACTGGGCGTAATAATGGATTTATTCTTAGCGGTTATAATGTTGCCATTTACCGCGATTGCAGAAACGGTAAAAAGTACTTCTTACAAGGGCATTGTTGGAGATATATTTAACGGATTTCTTGGGCTATTCAAACCAGAATCTTTATCTAATCAAATAAAGCGCTTCATTAACGCCGCTATTTACTTTGTATCACTTTCTATTGTCATTGCTTTATGTGCGGCATTATTGTCTGGAACAGTCGACGCTGATTTATCTGCCGCAGTACCAACATTAGAAAATTCTGGCTTTGTCGTAACATTACTAACTGGATTACTAGTTGCCTATCTAGCGAACATAGCAGAGAAAAAGGCGAATGATTTAGGTGGAAAAATAAATGATAGTTTCGGGAAACAATTTGGTGCTGACTTAAAAAAGTGGTCTGGCAATATATATAATCGCGGCAAAGACATTGTAAAACTATTTCGCGATAAAAAATAAAGAATCCGCAAAATGCGGATTTTTTAATCGACGAACGCGATGAATTGCCGCGCTACTTTCTTTATACCACGTGCACGAAAAGCAACGGTTAAAATATCTTCGTTTTCTTCTATAACCACACCTCGCCCCATTTCATCGTGCTCAACTAACCTGCCGACAGCAGAGGCATGTTTTATCGGTTCACGTCGAACTTTGTAATTTGTCGGATAAGACGTCGGTATTTTACTTGCCCCATAATGCTGATAAGAACGTGGCGCCCCACCCTGAAAATCTAAAAACTTATTATCCATTTCCGTAATGAATCGGCTGGGAGAATTATATTGTCTATTACCAAATACCATACGAGACATAGTATTTATAATTATCGCCCGACGCCGAGCACGAGTAATCGCAACGTATGCCAACCTACGCTCTTCTTCTAAACCACCCGACTGAACGGCCATATCATTTGGAAAAATGCCCTCTTCCCAAGCCGGTAAGAAAACAGTATCAAACTCTAATCCCTTCGCGGCATGTATAGTCATTATACTTACAGCATCTGCATTGATTCCAGTTTCATCAGAATCATTGTCGTCTGTCATCATCAATGCGGCATGTTCTAAAAACTCAGATAACGTATCATATTTTGCGATTACATTAGTTATTAACTCTCGAATATTATCCAATCTATCTGAAGAATCAACTTCTTTGGAATCACGCCACATTTGTATATATCCGGTTTTATCTAATAACTGCTGGGCTGCATCCATCGGACGCATAACCTCCCAATCAAAATCAAATGCCGACAAAAATTCGTCCGCCATGGCACGCTGTTTACCAGACAATTCCGCTTTACGTAAACCATCCATCAAATTTACCCCCGATGCACGTAATTTTGCAATCGCGGACGGTCCAAAACCACGTCTAGGTTTTCCAATGATACGCATAAAAGATATATCATCAAATGGATACACCAATAGACGTAAATATGCGATAGCATCTCTAACTTCTGCTCTATCATAAAACTTAGTCGTACCGATAAGTTTATAAGGTATACGACGCGAAGCAAATTCTTCTTCAAACAACCTAGATAAACTACCGGCTCTAATTAAAATGGCATAATTTGAATAGGGTTCGTTTTCTTCTTTCCGCATTATAGTATCTGCAACAAGACGAACCTCGTCAAAATCACTTGGCACGGTCAATACATAAACAGGTTCACCTTCACCAATATTTTTATCAGTTCGTAAATCTTTACCAAGTCTTCCAGTATTATGACGTATCAAAGAATTAGCCGCCCCAAGAATATTTGGTGTGCTTCGGTAATTAGTTTCCAACCTAATTATCTTTGCTGTCGGAAAACTTTTTTCAAAATTTAATATATTTTTTATTTCTGCCCCGCGCCAAGAATATATGGACTGATCATCATCACCAACGCAACAAATATTCGGATTCTCTTTTCCTTTCGTCAACTGCTGCAGCAATTGCATCTGTGCAGCATTAGTATCTTGAAATTCATCTACCATTATATACTTAAATTGATTTTGATATCTTTCCAGTATATCTGGCATAGTTTCAAATATTTCTAAAACTTTTAATATGATGTCACCGAAATCAATCGCTCCTAATCGAGTCAACTCATCATTATACGCGTTTAATATTTTTAGCGCGACAGCTGATACATTTTCAGCACTATGTAAACCTTTATCTTTTATCGCTGAAATTCTTTCAACCCAATCACCTGGGTTAAAGTCCTTTGTATCCAGACCAATATCAGATAAAACGTGTTTTAAGACAGTTTTTTGCTCATCATCACCGTATATCAAGAAGTCACGACGCAATCCTGCTGCTGCCGCATTTGAACGCAATATACGCAAGCAAATTGAATGAAACGTACCGCACCATATGTCACCAGGATACCAACCGCTATTCTCCGCGAACGCCGCCAATCTATTTTTCATTTCATTAGCGGCTTTGTTTGTAAAAGTCAGCGCCAAAATTTGCCACGGTAACGCCAAAGCATTATTTAATATATACGCCACCCGCGTAGTCAATACGCGCGTTTTGCCGGTTCCAGCCCCAGACAGAACCAATAGCGGTCCTTCTGTCGTCTCAACTGCTTTTTTTTGTTCCGGATTAAGATTTTCTAGCATTAAATTCACCAGCACATTATAATACACAAAACGAAGTTATCAAAAACATATTTTATGAGGATGGGGAAATGGGTCGCGTTATATGCTTTGACATTGAAACAACTGGTTTGGAATATATGCGCGGTGATAGGTGCATAGAAATCGGCGCAGTTGAAATGATAGACGGGAAAATAACCGACAACACTTTCCACGAATATATAAATCCAGACGGGAAAATAATTCCTCCTGATTCATATATGGTTCACAAAATATCTAACGCATTTCTGGAAGACAAACCAAAAATGAACATAATTGCACCGAAATTCTTAGAATTCATTGGTGACAGTCCGATAGTTGCTCATAACGGTTTAGACTTTGACTTTCCATTTATAAATCACGAATTACAAATGGTCGGACTACCTCAGATACCGCGCAACCAACAATTTGATTCTATCGTAATTGCAAGAAATCGCGTATTCGGTCCGAAAAGTTATTCCTTAGACGCCTTAGCAAAATGGTATGGAATATCCCTAACTGCGCGTGCAGACGCCCATGGGGCCTTAATTGACGCGGAAATTTTAGCCAAAGTTTACAAAGAACTTGAAAACACAGCACCCGCACCAGACGTTTCCGACATAATTGCTAAACAACACGAAGCGTTTCTGGCACATCCTAAAATAGGCGCAAACTTTCCGCACCGGGAATTTAATGCGCATGAAGATGAATTATTAAATCATAACGCTTTTATGGAAAAAATTACTGCATAAAAAAGAGCGTATAAAAACGCCCTTTTATGTTCCTTCTGTATCATCTGCCACTACCACCAGTTCCAGTACTTTCTTCAACCTTTACACACTTATTAGTTGCTTTATCTAACTCATATCCAGTATCACATACACAAACATTGTTACTCATTTTATAACCTTCATCTGCATTACATACACAAGAACCATATGAGTTACGTTTCGCATTGTCCGGACACTCAGCCAAACATTGTGTTCCCCATTGTTCATATCCATTATTACACTTACAACGTTCATTCACATAGTCATTCTCGCCAGCCACACCTTTATCTTTCTGATAAGTAGAATTATCTGGGCACAATAATGACTGATAGAACATTTCAGATATGCTATTTATACATGTGTTATTATCGGCTTCTGTTCGCGAACCATCTGTAGAACTTGCGGGACAACTTGACCCATCGTTATCAAATACTGCATACGCGCACGTCAACGCTACATTTCTACAAGCACCACGCATAACATTATAAATACTATCCACGCTCGCACTGGTTGACCATGCATTTACTTGCGTTACTTGTTGATTATAGCAAGTTGCAACATCAACCATACAATTAGACGCATAATCTGATATAATTTGTCTCTGTGCTGCCTGAATATTTACCATCGCACGTTGTATATAATTTACAACTACGTCATTATATTTTAAGTAATTACCCTTGCTGTCATACGTATAGGCTTGGCACTTATCTAAAACAGCACGACATAAACCTTCATCTGTAACTTTCTGTCCTGTCCCTATTTTTTGTAACAGATATTTTACAATGCATGCACCATTGTTTCCAACTTCTTCTTTTGATTTAGCGTCTTTTATACAAGCACTATAGCTTATACTCATACCATAAGAATCAGATAAGAAACTATCATCTATCGCGGCATTGTTATAGTTTTCCATAAAGTCTGTGATATCTGTAATATCCTGACCCAAAACAACTTCACCATTTTCATCAATATACTTCTTTGTAGGGTCTAGACACTTCGTATAATCCGCGCCACAAACCATTTCATCTGTCATACAAGTATCTAACGCCGAGATACAACCTTTCGCATCGTACTGATTTTTATTCTGCAATACTGCTAAACGTGCTTTCTGCAACATTAAATTAGCGCTTCGAACATTGGAAACCAACGTTTCATTCATTTTGGTCAAACCCTGTTCATACGCAATACAGTCTTTATCTATTGCCAAATCATAATTACCTGTAATCTGATCTACGTTTGCACCGGCTGCTTCGCATTGATTCAGAACCGTCTTGCAGCGATTTTTAGCCGCGTTATATAAGTTAGTTCCACGTAAGTTTGAAAAACTTGTCGTACCAGTATTTAAGAAATCCAAACTGAATATATCTGCTATATCAGAAGAAAAGTCTAAGTCCATATCCAAACCAAATGCCGACGAACTATAATTAGTTGTAGACGCACTTGACGGGTCACGAATAAGAGCTTCTATTTCTTCCAACATATTACGCGTTTCAGATGTGTCTTTTGCACCATTTAACGCTTCTTCTGCTTCTGTTTCATTCATAATTGCACGTATTTCATCTGCGGACAGACCGACATAACGAATTCGTTGTGCAACTTCATTCAATTGATTATTTGCGTCTGTGACAGCCTCTTGAACGCGGGTATAATTTGATAAATTAGCGGAACAAGAACAACGCCCCTGATTAGAGTCAATAACAGCACAGAATTGATCCATACAATCATTATATTGCTGCTGACAAGACGAATTCAAATCGGACGTAAGTTCTAAACGCTCTTTGGCCTCTGAAATAGATTCAGTTGTCGCAACAGTTGTTGCTGCGCGTGATTGAACGTTCCTAATTTCTTCGGAAATGTTAGAGTTTGCTTTCGCCTTTCCATCACCACCAGAATCTGCGGATGTAGGACGCAATGTCAATCCCGCTCTACGAACCGCAGGATTACTATTTATGGTGGATGCTTCAACTCTTGCATTCAAACCAACGTTGTTTACTGTTGCTTCTAATTTATCACGAGCACTACTTGACGTAGTCTGCGAAATACTAGCCCTAGAAGTTGTACCGGAACTTACCATATTTGAAGCACCGCGGGCAACGCTACTTGCGGGCGTTTCAACAGTTTCTAAATTTACTACACGTGAACCAACGCGAATTATATTTGAATTATCAGTACCTACGGTTTCTTTATTCGTAGTTGGTCTGCTAACAACCTCACGCGAATTATCGTCCCTAGTTGTTAAATTATTTGCGCTTATCGCAGAAGTTTGAGCCGCTGTTGTAGTACGCGCAGCCTGAGAACGAGAAACACTACTAGAACTACCTCGCCCGCTGGCATTGGTTTGTGACGCAGAATCCGTTGATGGTATGACACGCGACGCGGTACCGTCAGCAAAAGCAAACGGCGCAAAAGACGCTATCAAGAAAAAGCACAGCGGCAATCTTCTCATATTATTAAATAATTATAACACAACTGTGCTCAACATAAAAGATGAAAAAATATATTCAAATAAAAAATCCGCCTTTCGGCGGACTTTTTATTTATCTTCAGATTCAGGTATAACAGAAACTGTCTTTCTGTCGCCTAGACCCTTCTTAAATTTCACAACACCTGCAACTTTTGCAAATAATGTGTGGTCTTTACCCATTCCAACGTTTTCACCAGGATGTACAGATGTACCACGTTGACGGATAATGATATTACCAGCAATTACACGACTACCGCCAGATTTCTTAACGCCTAATCTGCGCCCCGCTGAGTCGCGTCCGTTGGTCGTTGCTGAACCCGCTTTCTTATGTGCCATAATTAAACTCCTTTAATTTCTGATTATTCTGATTTATACACCAGAAATTAACCTTTGATTTCCGTAATTTTCAATACTGTAATGTATTGACGATGACCCTTCGTACGACGATAGTTCTGACGACGTTTTTTCTTGAACACCAAAACCTTATCCGCACGTTTCTGTTCAACAACTTCGGCAACAACTTTGGCTCCGTCAACAAACGGTGTACCAACCTTGTCATCCAACATCAATACTTGGTCGAATTCGACCTTACCTTCGGCATTCAGTTTTTCAACCTTTACAACATCACCCTGCTTTACGCGATATTGCTTGCCACCGGTTTGAAAGATTGCGATATTGCTCATTTTCTTTCTCTTTTCTATTGTTCTTGTTCTGTTTTGTCTAAAACTTTCTACAAAAGTATCATTTTTTTATCAAAAGTCAAGCGTTTTGCATAATTTTTTCTACACAACGCCGTTTCAGACAAAAAAATAAAAACGCCCCAAAGGGCGTTTTTTATTTTTTACATTTTATTGACTGACACACGCACCATTTTGAACCGTGTAACCAGACTTACAAGAAACTAGACTACATCCAGTCCAAGATTGCGTTCCTGTATTCCAAGTCTGCGTTGCAGATGCAGCATTAGGATCTGAATGTGTACAAGTCTTAGTATTGGGCACACAACTATTTCCTTCTAAATGCTGACCAGACGGACAATTAGTTGCGGACCAACCACCATTTGTATTAGCACTTGACCAGTTACGAACACCATCAATGCCGACACCTTGCAAGCATGCTTCACGCAACGCCGTTGAAGAACCTTCTAAAGCGTCTTTTGCGTATGCCCCATCCAAGATTTCAGCCAAAGTTATTATATTACGGCAAGTATTCTGTTCGTAATCTGTAGAGTTTACACACGCCGTTTTCGGATCGTCTTCTTTATCGATAACCGCCTGCAACGAATTATTCGGTGCGCCGCAAATCATTTCTTCATAGCAATGAGGAACGTTTGCAACCTGAGCACAATATGTCTTGATACGGCTTGTGCTCCAAGACGGATTTGCCGTTTCTTGAGTTGTATAACAATCATACAATTCAGACAAGCATTCATTGAAATTACTGCGGGCATTCGTATAAGCACTAGCAATCGACGTTTGTTCTTCTTGATAGAATTCTAAACGTTTTTGCTGCAATGCCTGTTGTGCGGCAACCTTTTGATAACCAATATTCTGGGCAGCTGTGCTTAATTGATCACCATATGCGTCACAGTCCGCATTTGCGTCAAGCGCGTATTTCTGCATAATACTGCGACGTGCATCTGCAACAGGTTTACGCAAATCTGCATACGGATCACCAGAAGCACTGGTATAACCAAAGCACGTTGCAGAATTAGATGCAGTATAACCCGTATCTGATTCAATAAAGTTTAATTCATATGTACCTGTATTACTTACAGATATATAACTGTTGTAGTTATATGGGCACTGTGAACGACCGTTCCCGCATTTAGTACCACCAGATGGCGGGGTTCCGCATGCTTCATAAATACCGTTAAAGCAAGAGTCCAAAACGCGGTTACATACGTTATTATGCGCGTATTCAAACAACTCATATCCCCACGTTTCCGCCAAAGAATCTTTCAGGTTATCAGAATCTGCGAAGGCTCCATCTATACCGGCCAAACTACCGACAACGTTCGTCAGATTTTCAAACGCACTTGTTAAACTATCGCTATCGTCAGATAGTATTGTCAACGTCGCTTCCTTAGCATCGGCCCAAGACTTCAAAGAAGCCAAAATATCGCTGCTGCTGCCATCAATATTTGCAATATCAAAACCAAAGTTATTTCCAGAGTCAGAGCAATATGAGGGTTGAGCACAAGACGTCAAAGTGCTTCCGTTTGTTCCATAGATACCATGATTATAGCACCATTCAACAGCCTCATCTGAACTTGTACCATATTGGTCTGTTGTTTCCTTCCATGAAACGCAGTTCATAACTTTTTCTGCATCTGTTAACTGAAACGCCTCGCTTACATCCTTACCTTTTGTGGCAATCAGCAAAGCCAATTCACCTGAAACTTTTATCAGTTCTTCATTTGCTCTTTCCAAAGCCGCCTCTGCTTCTGCAAAAGCTTTTACACGACCAGCGCACGCGCAACGACGTTGCGCAGCATTACGAGCCGTACAAATTTCATCCATACACGCATAATATGATTCCATACAGTTATTATAGGCTTCTGCAGAAATTAAACCCGTTGAAGAATCAATTATGTTTGAATAATTACCTGTGTACAATTTGCTTTGCAGGTATGTATATGTATTAGTTGCCGCAGACTTGCTGCCACGTATGGCGCTGCCCTGTAAAGAAATACGAGCCTGAGAATTAGTCGCCGCACGAGAAACTACGTTACGAGAAGAATTTACCACGTTAGACGAAGTTGTACGAGAAACAACATTACGCGAAGACACACCGCGTGATGCTGTCGTATTAGACGCATTTGACGTTGCAGAACTACGTGCCGACGAAACGGTTGAACGCCCAGCATTTGAAACAGTTGACGTAGACGGCATCACCGTTGTCGTACGAGAAGTTACACCGCGCGAAACAGTTGCCGCGTTATTTGCAGCGGTCGTACCACGAGAAACAACAGAAGAAGACGTGCTACGTGAACTTGTCGGACGCGCAGATGCGCGAACATTACTATTAGAACGGGGCGACTGAACATTATTAGCTGCAGATGTATTAATCGGCGCAATAGGGTCGGCAAAAACCGCTCTCATAGAAATCAATGTAGAGCAGACAAAGAATGCCCCCGCCAGTAAAAATACTGTTCCCATCGCGTTTTTGCAATGTTCTGCGAAATTACGGCTTTTCATAAATACTCTCCTGTATCCTGGGCAAAACCCCAGAAAACCCAATGTTTCGTGGCAAAATCCTGTATAGATTCACCACCAATTTTATATAATTATATCATTTTTACCTCACTCTGTAAATAAGAAAACCCGTATCATTAAAGCGGAATTTTTTATTATTTATTATGTATGCTTTATGGTGTATAATATCTTGCCATGAAAAAAAGTATCATTTCATTTTTATTGTTAATCACTGTACCCGCATTTGCGGAATCAGAAAAACCGAACCCTATGTTCGGAGAAAATACAGATAATGCAATTGCAATATATGTTGCACAGGGCACAAGTCCTGGTTCTTTATTAAAATTAGTAAACCCATTTTTATGGGATTTTGAACCGATGACAAACCTTATGCTGCAATATAGTCAACCATTAGAAATATTCAGACTACCTGCGCGTATGAATTTAGCAATTGTTCAAAATTTAGGTTATAGCCACGACGACGGATTAAATTTCATCGCTGCAGGAATTTCTTGGGATGTATCTTTAATTGACTGGCACGGCTTTTATCTCGGTGTTGGCATAGGACCTTATATGAGAGATTCTGGCGATAGATATGTAGAAAGCCGTTTAGTATTTGGTGAACGTGTTTTCATCGGGAAAAACATTTCTGACAAATGGCGCATTGAATTATTTACTCAACATTTTTCTAATGGCAGTTTTACAGAAATAAATCGTGGTTTTAACTTCACTGGTTTGGCCGTCAATTATAGTTTTTAATTCAAATAAAAACGCCCTTTCGGGCGTTTCTTTTTATTTGCGTGGGAATTTAACCGCTGCCTGTGCGGCCGCCAAACGTGCAATTGGCACACGGAACGGACTGCATGATACAGAATTAAATCCAACCTTATGGAAGAACGTGACGGATTCTGGATCACCGCCATGTTCACCGCAAACACCAAGATGTATATGGTCACCTTTGGTCTTACGCGCTTTCTCAACCGCGTCTTTAATCAAGATACCAACACCTTCTTGATCAACAGATGCAAACGGGTCTGCAACATATACGCCACGCGCACGATATTCATCCAAAATTTTACCGGTATCGTCACGAGACATACCCAGCGTCGTCTGCGTTAAGTCGTTTGTACCAAATTCAAAGAATTCACAACTTTCAGCAATTTCATCCGCCAAGACGGCTGCACGCGGTAATTCAATCATTGACCCCACCGTATATTCTACGCTGTCGCCTGTTTCTGCGAACAGTGCAGCGGCACTTGCATCAATAACTGCTTTAACAATATCAACTTCCTTCTTCGAACCAACCAACGGAACTTCAATTTCTGGGAATACGCGAATGCCAGCATTCTTGCATTCCAGCGCAGCAGATAAAATTGCACGCGTCTGCATCTCACAAATTTCCGGATATGTAATCGCTAAGCGGCACCCACGATGCCCCAACATCGGGTTCTGTTCACGCAGTGCTTCCGCACGCGCTTTTACGAATTCTACGGATTTACCAATATGGTCAGCCAATTCTTTAATATCGGCTTCGGTATGCGGCAAGAATTCATGTAGCGGCGGGTCAATCAAACGAATTGTAACCGGCAACCCATCCATGATTTTGAACAATTCTACGAAGTCTGCTTTCTGATACGGCAACAGTTTTGCCAATGCAGCACGGCGACCTTCTACATCTTCAGCTAAAATCATTTCGCGCATATCTTGTATACGACTTGGATCAAAGAACATATGTTCTGTACGTGCCAAACCGATACCTTCCGCCCCAAAGTCACGAGCCTGTTTTGCATCTTTCGGAGTTTCTGCGTTTGCTTTTACAGTCAAATTCTTAATTTCATCAACCCATTTCATCAAGGTACCGAAGTTACCTGTCAATTCAACAGATACTGTCGGAACCTGACCTTCGATGATTTGACCTTTAGCACCATCAATGGATACCCAATCACCTTCTTTGATTACTGCCCCACTAGTAGTTTTCATAGTTTTGGTTTCATAATCAATCTTGATATCCGGAGAACCAGATACGCAAGGCGTTCCCATACCACGCGCAACCACCGCAGCATGAGAGGTCATACCACCGCGTGCCGTAATAACGCCTTCTGCCGCATTCATACCAGCAATATCTTCTGGTGATGTTTCAACGCGGATAAGCATTACTTTCTTACCTTCTTTCGCCCATTTTTCTGCATCTTCTGCATTAAACACGGCCTGACCAACCGCAGCACCTGGGGACGCCGGCAAACCAGTTGCGATAACTTTCTTTTCCGCATTTGGATCTAACATAGGGTGCAGCAAATGATCTAATTGATCTGCACCAACGCGCAAAATAGCTTCTTCTTTTGTCAGCAAACCTTCTTCTACCATTTCGACAGCCATGCGAACGGCGGCGGCGGCAGTACGTTTACCATTACGGCACTGCAGCATCCACAATTTACCGTGTTCAATGGTAAATTCCATATCTTGCATGTCTTTATAATGCTTTTCCAATTTTTCACGAACTTCGCATAGTTCTTTATATACATCAGGCATTGCTTCTTCTAAAGACAAACGACCAGAATCATCTTTGCTCATAGGCTGTGGTGTACGAATACCGGCAACAACGTCTTCACCCTGTGCGTTGATCAAATATTCACCATAGTATTTGTTTTCACCTGTTGCAGGATCGCGGCTGAAGCATACACCAGTTGCGGAATCGTCACCAGAGTTACCGAATACCATCGCCTGAACGTTTACAGCAGTACCCCAATCACCTGGAATATTATTCAGTTTACGATATGTAATAGCCTTCTTAGACATCCAACTACCAAATACCGCACCGATACCCAACTTCAATTGTTCCCAAGGATCTTGTGGGAATACTTTACCAATTTTAACACCAATTTCTTTGAACTTTTCAACCAATTCTTTCAAGTCATCTGCTGTCAATTCTGTATCAACTTTATAACCTTTATCTTCTTTCATACGTTCCAAAGTGTGCTCAAACAAATCAATATCTGCGCCCAAAACAACGTCTGAGAACATCATAATGAAGCGACGATAAGAATCGTACGCAAAACGTTCGTTACCAGAATGTTTCGCCAAAGCCTTGACTGTTTCATCGTTCAAACCTAAGTTCAAAACAGTGTCCATCATTCCTGGCATAGAAACGCGAGCACCAGAACGAACAGAAACCAACAATGGGTTTTCCATATCTGCAAATTTCTTACCCATAATGGATTCAATGTGAGCAACACCCTCACGCACTTGATCCATCAAATCTTCAGGATAAGTCTGATTATTATCATAATAGTAAGTACAAACTTCTGTAGTTACGGTAAAACCAGCAGGAACCGGCAGACCAACCAAATTCATTTCAGCCAAATTTGCACCTTTACCGCCCAGCAGATTTCTCATATCTGCCTTACCTTCGGCATGACCATTACCGAAAGTGTATACCCATTTATTACTCATTATGGTTTCTCCTTATTTAAAACGCCCTGCATTTTGGTTGATAAGTAGTAGAAAATCAAGCAAAAAAGCACAAAACCGACCAAACTTTTATCTTTACAAGATTGTATTTTCGTTTTATTTTTTTCGTTATGACAAATTTACAAGATGCCGACTTTATAAAAAAATTAAACGAACATCTATCGCATGGTGGTGTAATAGCTTTTCCAACAGATACAGTATGGGGATTGGGGGCGTTACCGACGCGCAAGGGTGCCGACGCTATTTTTGAATTAAAACATCGCCCCAAAGAAAAACACTTAATTATTATGTCCGATAGCTTTAATCACATAAAGAAATATATGTCAGACTATCCAAAAAAAGCTTTCGAGTTAGCAGAAAAATATTGGCCGGGCGCCTTGACTATTGGTATTCCTGTGGCAGAAACAGATTCTATGTCTTTTGGTGGCGTACGCGTTCCAAACTATAAACCATTTCAAGAACTATGTTCTGTAATAGATGGACATTGCTTAGCGACAACTTCTGCGAACATTTCTGGGCAACCACCGCTTACATCTGCAGAAGAAATACAAAAACAATTCTCTGACATAATAGTAATTGATAACGCTTTTGATAGAATGGGCGGTGCACCAAGTACTGTTGCAATTTTATCAGAAGATAAAATAAATATCGTTCGTCAGGGCGCTGTCGAAATTAAATAGGTTTGCTTATAAATGGGCTATTTTTTATAACAAACCGCCACGGCAATTCCGCGTCTTTTCCGGCATAATCAATGCCTATTCTTTTACCTTCGATGATTTCTGGAATGGTCTCTCGGTCCTCCAGCCAGATTTTATTACCGGCACATAAATCTATCTTATTATCCGCACGAGTTATTCCCAAGAAACGTGTAAGTTTACCGGGGCCCTCACAACCTTTATGCTCAAGTGCACGAATTAAAACCGCCGCAGCTTTGCCCTCGTTACCAAGAACTATATTCAACATATTATACATACCATAACATAAATAAACATAAGTATGCCCACCCACTAAAAACATAGCGTCATTTCTTTGGGTACATTTACCGCCAAAAGCGTGGCACCCTCGTTCTGAATCAAGGTATAATTCTAATTCACAAATAGGTGCGCGAAAAACAGAACCGTCTTTGCGTTTCACACATAAAAGCGCGCCAAGCAATTGCTTTGCAACAGAGATAGGTTCCTGTAAAAAGAAATTTCGATTTAATACCATGAATTTTGTTAAAAAAGACACCCTTTCGGGTGTCATATTATTTTTGTTTTTCCATCATTGCTTTGATACATGCGATAACTTTTTTATCGTTATAAATTTGATGAACTGTGTCAACGGCAATACCGTGTGCGGCATCAGCGGCACTGAAATAAACAGTATTGCAAACCCAACCCGTTTCACCGTTTTCAAATTTCACGTTATACCACGCGACACGATTAAACTCCTCACGAGATACAATCTGAGGTACAACGCGACGCTGTAATGGCGAATTATAAGGAATAGTATTGTTAGCGGCTACCATCACTCTCAAAGCCTCCAATTTCATTGGTTGCCCATTTAGAGTCTGTTTTGACCAGAAAGCTTTAGCTTCATCAAAATAAAATTTTGTCATACGAATGCGGGTTTGCAAACGACCGCGATAATAACTATTTCCTTGTTTATCATGCGTATAAACGCCATTAGAGTTTATTAAAATAGTATCTTTATCACCGGAACTTCTTACCGCTTTTTTGTTATTCATAAAAAATACCCCATAACATTGTCTTCTCTTGCTCCCCAAAACCACACTGTGATTTTACACTATAAATACCGCAAGTCAACTATTGTCAAATATTTTTTTTGTATTTTATCATATTCCTCTATACAGACAAGATTCTCGGAATATGCGCCAATAATCGGGTCCACCTAATCGTTTGGGACAATTTTTAGCCAAACACTTCATATGTCGATTTGGTCTAATACCACAAACACGCGGCGATTGACACCCATTTAATTTATCTATACCAGCTTTATACGCATCGATAGCATTTTCTAAATCTATAAAAGACTTGATAAGGCAATGATAAGAACCAGGTGCGACATTTTCTTGTAACAATACTGAAAAACCGGAGAAATCTTTAATTATATAAACAGACCCTTTATCGGTTAAATATTGTGCATGCAAGTTTAACATTTACAAACCTCTTATATTTCGGAAATTGAAAGATAGCAATTTTATTACACATATCAACAAAAAACCGCCCGATTGGGCGGTTAAAATTCGGTTTTTATATCGAACTGGATTTATTCTGGCGACGACCTACTCTTCCGTGGCTGAAGCCAAAGTACCATCGGCGATACGGGGTTTCCCTGTCTGGTTCGGGATGGAGCAGAGGGTGACTCCCGCTCAATAATCACCAGAATAAATCCAGCGAACAATCGTAAATTCTGACAAATCAACATGCTTTTAACTTACTCTTCAAGCATACGTCTGACTTAACGAAAAGTCAAACAAAAAGATAAAAAGTCAATGGTTCAATTAGTACTGTTAAGCTAAATCCCTCACAGGACTTACACATACAGCCTATCAATGTCCTCGTCTAGAACTGAACTCATGGGGATATCTTATCTTGCGACCAGCTTCCCGCTTAGATGCTTTCAGCGGTTATCTGTTC
>CALXMU010000003.1 GCA_944389555.1 uncultured Alphaproteobacteria bacterium | reverse complement strand
TGTCGGTTAATTGTTGGGTGAAATTAATTATATAATCAAACGAATTGGTTCGAAGTTCGTCAATAATGGCGAGCCAAGTTAGACGACCCTTTGTTTCAATCATTTGAGCAAAGGGTTTTTTCATTGTTATTACTATGTTTTTGCCGTCAATTAAACAGTTCGAGGTCAACAGTTTTAATAAATCCCTTTTTGACGAAAACCTATAATAAAAAATCATCATCAATACAATCTATATGCATATTTAAAGATTTTTTTACAATCTTATTTGGGTGCAACACCAACCATCTTTTTATTTCATCAGGAATGTTTGTAGTGGCTAGCCATCGTATGGTTTCTTTAGAAATAATAAACGGCTCTCTTAATTCTAGATTTTTTTTTTGCGGCTTCACGAACTTCTGACTCTTCATCGTTTAGCAATCTCTGAACTATTGATATAGGAGTATCGCAATGCCCCGCGACAATTACACGGTCCATTTTATACCGACTTTTAGATAATTCTTCAAAATTATATGTTTCCATACATACAAAACTAACTTATTTTTATAAAATATCAAGTCAAAAAGTCTGGACCTACCTTCATTTTAACATTACCATAGCTAAAAAGGCTAGAAAATGTTTAGACCACATATTGTAAAAACCACAAAATGTAATTTACAACAAGCTTGTGAATACCTTTTATATGGTTGGCGACCAATGAGAGAACAGGACGAAAAATACGATATAAGAAATAATAGAAAATCAATTCGTCCACGATACCCCTTTGAAACAGACGAGTATTTTGTTCAAGCACGAGTTTTATGTCAGGCATTGCTTGAGAATGTAATTTCTTTGTATAGAGAGACTGATAACGGTGAACTCCAAGCAATAGAAATAGATAACTCTGAATTTACTAGCATTCTTGTTGATATATATGAACTAGAGGAAAACAGATTGTTAGATTTTGATAGAATATTAAGTAAAAGGAACTTATTTTTTTACTATAATGATTTACGAAAAATAAAAAACTACAAAACATTCGGTATAGATAATGTGTACGATATATATATAATAGGTAATTGTATTTTTTTAGAAAGACCGGATGCATCACTGCTTTGTGTGAGGGTATTAAAAAATTTCCCCGTTGATATTATTCTTAGATATATAATAGAAAAAAAACCTGATTGTGCCGTGGATTTAAATCATATAAATCAAAATTCAAACGAAAAAAAAATCAATATACAGGAAACTCGTATCAGGAATTTGTTTAATGAGTTTTTTGAACAAGCCAAAAAATATAGTCCAGGTTTGACGGAAGAAGATATTGAAGCACTTAAAAAATTTTTCATATATGAACGGAAGACCTTTAAATTTGTGTCAGATCCCGAGATGTCCGAATCGGAAAATCAAACTGAATTTTAAAAAAATGCTTGGGAAAAACTGCTGACTGAAAAAAATCCCCTGTTTTTATGGTTTGTATAACTGTTTTTGTTTGTGAAAAACTGTCGTTATAAAAATTGAAAATACTTATTGTATAGCAATAATATTGGTATGAGCCGTTGGGTAGAAATAGCCAACAAAAGTAAACTGGGTGAAAAAACACCCAGAGTACTGAAATAGCCATATCTTACTGATATGCCTAAATCCTATGCAAGATTAAGCCTATCAGGAGATATTGTATTTGTAAAGACATATTTTTATATGGTCTTGCTATAAAGTATTCTGAGTTTTTTTCCCATAACAAAAAAGGAGTGTCATATGGCACAAAAAAAATCTTATTTGGGCGATATTTGCGAGCCCATAAACAGGGAAGAATTTGCAGAAAAGATGTTTGATGTTGTAGTTGAAGCTGGCATAAATGCACCAAATGTATTTAATAATATGCCTAATGTGCTTTCTGATCATGAATATAAATCTTATTTGCTTCGTATGTTTTCTGGTCAATATAGATTTGGGAAGTTGTACGAGATCAGATTTTCTGACATAGAAGGCGGTAAAGAAAACGAATTTCTCATTCAGGAATCGGTTCTGACATATCAAAATAAAGAATATGGCTTTTTTATAAAAGAAAAAGAATGTTTGATAAGTGTAGAAGATGTGGAAGCTCATTGCAAAAAAATTAATGACCTAAAATTAAAATTCCCAAATTTGAATGGAAGGGTCAGTTGGAAAACATATGTTCAAAATAGTAGAACAGGTAAACCTGTGGAAATAGTTAATGAATGCGAAGATATTGCTAAGTTCATAGATTATACCGATTGGTATATGAAAGATATGAAAAATGCAAATCAATCTACTTGGCAGTCTATAAGCTGTCATACAGCGGATGCCAAACAAACTGTAAAAAATATAGCTAATGATACCGCGAAAGAAACTTTTCTGCTTGGTAGAGAGGAAAATAAGCTATTATTTGCAAAATCTTTATTTGTATATTGTCAAGGAATAAGATTCTTAGAAGATGTACCAAAAATAGCCAGAAGGTTTATAAATATGGGCAAGTACATAGACGGAGAATCTGTAGAAAGTAGCATAATGTGTTTCTTTAATTCTGATACAAAAACTGGTAGAAACGGTAAGACATATCGTATGAAACTAGAAAAAGAATATATGGAGAGGAATGGGTTTATAACTAGCACAGCAACATTAAATAAGAGCCGGTTAACGGATGTGCATGTGTTTTCGAACCACTTTTATTATATTGACGAGTATGACTTCAATGATACGACTCCAGAAATGATGAAGACGATTAATAAAAACGAAAACCCTACATTTTCTGTAAGTGTTATGTATCAAGGGCAAAGAGAAGTAAATAATGATTGTATGTTCATATTAAGTTGCCATAACGGTAGAATCCGTAATTTATTAATGGACAATGAAAGGTGTTTGGATGCTATTCGTTGGTCGGATGCAAAATATGAGGACAATAAAGATAGTATGGCTTTTATTTATAGAGAAAAAAATGGTGGTACATCGTTGATAAAAGACAAATATGAAGGGAATCAAACGGTTGCAACTTTCTTTAACAATATAAAAGCTATAAGTGATACAGAATTATTTAATGGACTGTTGAAGTATAGTAAGGGAATAGAAATACCTTCAGAATATTTTGTGTCATCTAGTAAAGACGAGTTAGAAAACTTTACAATAGATAAGGCTTTGGCAGAAGTTATAGAAAATATATACAATGTTTCTCCTGGGAATGCACATTCTTGTTATACAATTTATACCAAACTAGGCAGAGCACAGTATTATACGGACGAAAAAGCAAAAAACGAGGTAAAATTATTATTTCAATTTTTGAAATATAAGAATCCAGAATTTATTGTTAGTGAATCTCCAAATTGGATTAGTAGAAGGATTTTAATCAATAAAGATTTTGTAGACCTTATATCAGAGTTGCGAGATAAGCGGGTAATAGAAACAGAATATTCTTTGATAGACAATGAAACTTTATGGAACTACATAATAAAAATGTTGGGTCTGAATCCATCACAAAACATCAAAGATATATATGATGATCCGCAATTGCTAAGAGAAACATATGCCAAGCTAAATACTTTATTCGTTCAGACAAACGAACATAAAATGGTGGACTCAAATGGGTTGTTTGAAGGTGTAAATATTCCAAAAGAAACTCCATCGGAAGGGCATATCTCTTTGTTTTCAAACGATAATCTTTTCTTTATGTCGCGGTTCCTTGTAGAGTATGACCCTCCACAAGATACAGCAGTGGAAGAAATTGTAAAAATCAAACAAGATACAATTAATTTCTTTGATATGTTGCCAACATTTAGAATGGTAGATTCTGGGAACAAGTCAATTCATACTATGTTTTGCTTTGACTATGATAGTTGCCCTGAAACGGTAGAAGAATATAAGTTCGCTGTTGAATATGCAAAAAAACACTTAGGATTACCAGAAAATATTGGTTGTGCACAATTGGATACAAAAGTTTTGTATGATCCGAGCAGAATTTGTAGAAGACCAGGAGTTATGAGACCTAATGGTAATTTACAAAAACTTATAAGTTACAAGCAGCAAATGTTGCATATAGACTGGAAGCCCGCATATTTGGAACATAAAAGAAAGCAAGAGCAGAAAAAAAGATTGTGCAAACAATTATATTCGCAGCCGGTATTTGGATTAAAGAAACTGTCAGATATAGATGTTTTTATACGAAATTATTGTGATAAACATTATCTGGTGTGGACAGAGGGTAACAGGCATACTATAGCGGCAAAAATAGCGGGTGCTTGTGCCGTAGCAGGGTTTGCGGAAAATGAGTCCGTAGAAGCAATTGAAAGGAATTTTGATTGTTCTAACGACAAGACAATTCTGAGTAATCTTCATAAGTTCTTTAATAACTAAAAAGTATGGGCGGTTTTACCGCCCATAAAATTAATATTATAAGGTATTTAAAAAGTCTATTATTCGATTGTCTATAATTATATCCGCTTCGTCAATTCGTTGTGTTATATGTATATCTTCTTTTTTTCTGGTTCTACTTAAGGCAACATATAATTGTCCGTGTGCAAAAGTGCCCTTGTTTATATCAATAATGACTTTATCTAAAGTTTTACCTTGGGCTTTATGTATTGTCAAAGCATAACCAAGTTGTATTGGAAATTGTATAAAAGAACCTATTACTGTTTCTGTAACCGTTCCAGTGTCTCTATCATAATCATATTTGAAACTTTTCCATTCTTCCCGTTTGACGGTAACAATATTATTATTTGATAGGATACGAACCGTAATAGCATCATTTTCCAATTTTTCTATTATACCACTTGTACCATTTATCCAAGAGTTGCCATTGTTTTTATTAAATATGATCAAGGCACCTGTTTTTAATGTAAGAACTCGTGGAGCAGGGCTGTCTTTTGATTCATCAAAAGTTCCCGTCGTTTGGCAAACATATGTATGAACTTCTGTATTAAGTTCTCCTAATCTTCGTTGGTTTATGTTTTCTGCAACTTGTCTATATGGGGTTATAGTTATTGCTGTATTTAGTATATTTTCATCTGTAATCTTACAGGAATTAAAATATTCAACTGCTTGTTCAATATTTTCCCCGTGCCTGATATTAATTAAGTTGGCAAGTAATTCTTTGTCTGATTGTCTGAATACTTTAGTAAATTCAAATTTTTGAAAATCTCCGTTTTTATAAGCATTGGAATCAAAGAAATAAGGTGTTTTATGTCCATAAACCGCCTTAAAAACATCATAAGTATTTGATTTTATGACGGGCGGTAATTGACACAAATCGCCAATTAAAAGTATTTGCAAACCACCGAATGGCTTTTGACTTTTTCTGGCTTGTTTAGATAGCATATCAATAGCATCCAACATATCTGGACGAACCATTGATACTTCATCTATGATTAAAATGTCCGTTTTTAATAAAATAGATTGTAATTTTCTTCTTGGTTCTTTTTTTATTTCATCCAGTATGAAGAAATCGCTTAACGGCAGATTAAACAAAGAATGGATTGTTGAACCGCCAATATTAATAGCAGCAACAGCAGTTGGTGCCACTAAACGGATTCGTTTATCAGAATGTTTCTTTAAATAATTTATAAATGTTGATTTACCTGTCCCTGCTTGCCCCTGTAAGAATATATTTTGTTGAGTGTTTTCAATCAGATTAAATAATTTCCGTTGTTTAGCATCCAAAGTATAATCAATATCAGGTATTGGCTCGGAAACAACATTAATAGATTTATTCCCCTTTTGGACTGGTGTAACAGTGGGCTTTTCTACAAAGTCCTTGTTTAACAACTTTGATAAAAAATCCACCATCCCCATATTACTTTAAATCCAATTTAGGTAAGTTTCTGACAATTTCATTTGTTGCCATACTTACAGTTATAATAGACAGTATTAAATCCAAAATATATCTTTGATTATTATGTTCCAATCCCCAGTCATTTGGGTCATTTTCAATTCCGCTGTCTTTATCTGTTTTGATTTGGTATCTGTCCATCAGCCATTCAATTGCAGATTTCCCGTTAATGACATAGTTATATGCATCAAGTGGTATATTTGTAATTTTAATAGAAGAATTATAGATAATCGTTGTTTTATCTACTTCACCCTTATTCTTTACAAATGCCATCTTTACCACTTTGAAATTGCCAGAATCTTCACCAATAACTTTTACATCTGGGTATGCTGGTACAGATTCATAATTCAAATGAAGTTCTGCCAATTGTCGTCCTGCTTTGCTGAATGCCCAGAAATCATTTGGAATATCAACCAATGGGATTCGTGGAAGCATCTTCTTTAAATCGGCAGCAAATTGTTCCCTATAATCATTGGAGTGCAATAAACCGTATACATAATAGAATATGTCTTCTTTGGTAACCTTGTACCCATATCTTTCACGGCATTGATTTAATATAAAATCAGTGATCGCATCCCGTCTGGTATAAGTTTCTTTACCTTGATCAAACAAAGTCCCCGCACTATTTTCGTTCTTTTCATAGTAATATAGTGGGAAACATTGACCATTTTGTTGTATCTGATAATCAGCAATTATATTGGTTATCAAAGTAGTAAAATACTTACTTCCACCTAAACCATTTATAAATATATATAGATTTTCGTCACAGTCCATTACTCCCCATTTACCACTTCTATAAATACTATTTTTACTCTTATATAAGTTTTGTTTAAAAAATGGTCTATATAAAGAGACTACAAAATTATTTTCAGAATACTCTGAATCTAATTCTTTTAATTTGTGTATTTGCACTTCATTATTCTTAGATGAATTATAACAATTAGCATCGCCTTTTACTTGTAAGCCCATCGAATTTAAGATAAAGAACGATTTGCTATCACTTTTAAAGTCTTTTTCGGGTTTTAATGCAATAAAAGAACTAAATAAATCACTTCGTTGGTTTAACCAATCGCCGTGTTCGTTGGGTTTTAATACCTTGAAAGGCATTTTTGGATTTAAAACATTTTTATATTTGACTGCCAATGCCAATTTTTCTTCTCTGGTCATGTAATCCGCAACTTCGTTATAATAAATTATTGCCTTGTTGTCGGATTTTTTATTAGGTTGCTTTACTAATATTGTAATGGAAATTGGGGTTCGGCTACCTAGACCAAAAATATTTCCAGCTTCTTTCTTCCTTAGTTCACCAGAAGTTCTACAATTGCCTCTTAAATTGAAGACATAGATAGAAGAAAATTCTTTTTCAAGGCATTTTCTGAACCCGTCAAAACTATTGTTGTCTAACCAAGCACCATTGGATACAAATGCTATTATGCCACCGTGTTTCTGGTCTATTCTATCGGAAGACCAGCGGAATGCTTTGATATAACTGTCATAAACCTTATTATTGTTTGTGCTATCTGAAGAAGCATATGTTTCAGATATTCTTTTTTCTAATCTAGGATAATGTTGGTTTTCTGTGTTTGTATTTGCCACTTTAGCTGCGGCTGAGTATGGAGGATTACCAATAATAACCCTTACTGGCAATTTCTTTTGTTCCATAACTCTTTCCGAATTCTGGGGCAATTCATCTGAAAATAAACTAACATCTTTATCGGTTTCCCCTAATTGGAATGTGTCCGTCAGGCAAATACCATTAAATGGTGTATATGTGTCAGCATTCACAATATCGTGGTATGTATTTTCAATATTAATAGAAGCGATATAATATGCTAACAGAACAATTTCATTTGCATGTAGTTCCTTGGCATATTTTCTAGGTAATGCCTCTTTATCAATTAAGCCAGTTTGCAACAGTCTTGTTATAAATGTTCCTGTGCCCGTAAATGGGTCAAGAATATGAATGTTTTCATCAGACAAACTTCTATTAAATTCTTTCTTTAATACTGCAGCAACTGAATTATTTATGAAATCAACTACTTCTATAGGTGTATAAACAATGCCAAGTTGTTCTACAACCTTTGGAAATGCTGTTTTAAAGAATTTGTCATATAATTCAATGATTATTTTCTGTTTTGCTTCGGCATTATTTATACCCGTGATTTTTTCTTTCACAGATTCATAGAACTTATTCAATGTTTCTCGATCTTTGCTCATTGACTGTTCTTCTAATAAATCAACCATTTTCTGCAAAGATTTCGACACTGGGTTATTTTGAACAAACGAATAATTTTCAAATAATGCTTCAAATACAGGTTGGGTTATTAAATGCTGGGACAGCATTTGGATAACTTCTTCCTCTGAAACGGACGGATTGATATTCTTTTTTAATGCTTCCCAAAATTTATTAAACTCATCTTGATGCTTACCAGGAACTGCAATTAATTCTTTGATTCTTTTTATGTATCTTTGGGCAATTTTTGCAACATCTTGTGCCCATTGAACCCAATACATTTTTGAACCAACTTTTTGAACCATTTTTGCATAAATAACATTTTGCAATTCCTGTAATTCTGGTAATGGCAGATTTATTTGTGTTGCTTTTGGATCATTTGGTTTTTCTGTACCATCTCCGTCTGTATCTTGTCCATCCGGTACCCCAACCACATTTATTTTGCTGCTTTTGTTATTATTAAAATTAATTTTATTTATTTCTGCATCAAACCTATCATCATGTGCCCGTAAAGCATTTAAAACCGACCAAACAACAGCATATCTTTTGTTATCGTCTAATGCTTCTTCTGGTTTTACACCTTCTGGTATCATAATCGGGATAATTATATAACCATATTTTTTACCTTCGGCTGTTCTCATAACTCTGCCAACAGATTGGACAACATCAACCTGACTGTTCTTTGCAGCCAAAAACATAACAGCATCCAAAGAAGGCACATCAACACCTTCGGACAAGCATTTTACATTGGTTAATATACGGCATTCTTTATTATCAGTTGGGGTATTCTTTAACCAGGATAACAATTCATCCCTTTGTGAAGCACCCATACTACCATCAATGTGTTTTGATTCTACAGAAACCAATTTGTCTCGTTCTTCTTGTGGCAAACTGTTGTAGTACATATCTTTATGTTCATTGAACATAGAAGTTATTTTTTTTGAATCCGAAATTTTTTGACAGAAAGCAACCGCTGTCTTCATAGGTTTTTTGTCGTCATTAAAATTTTCGTCTATATCTAAAACTCTTTTAGATAAGGCATTTATGCATCCGATAAGTTTGCTAACATCGTCTGCAGAAATTTCTTTTGTGCCGCTACCTTTGCTACCAGAAATAATCCCACGGAAAGCAACCGGTATTTGTTCTTCTTTTAGTGTTAAAATAAGAACTTTATAATCCGCTAATAAATTCTTGGCAACCGCCTTGCCAAAGCCAATTCTATAAACAACAGGACCATAAATTGCTTCATCATCCATAGAACACAGTAATGCTTCTTTCTCTTCGGCTTTTTGTTTGCTTGAATCTGTATACAGTCTTGGTGTAGCCGTCATATATACTCGTTTTTTAGCCAGTATATTCCCGTTGTCGTGTACCTTTGTGAATGCACTTTCGTCATAAGTATCTTTTTCTTTGTTTTTTAGAATAACACCTGTTGTTCTATGTGCTTCATCACAAATAATTAAATCAAATATGCAAGAATCTTTTTCTTGCTTGTTCATTTCCTTTTGTGCTTTGGAAATCACATCTATTGATTGGTATGTTGAAAATACGACAATCATACCGTCTTTGTGTGCTGATTTAGCATATTGAAACTGCTTAATAATATTTTTTACATTGGTTGTCGCAGGTAATGCCAAATCAACGACACTTTCGTCTTCACTATCATCTTTTGTTACAGTGGCATCAGAGCAAATACATATTGGAAATATTGGCTTTTCTGATTGAGAAGTCCATTCTCGTAATGTTTGACCTAATAATGCAATAGAGGGAACTAAAAATAATACTGTACCATTATTTTTTGTTTCTTGTTCGGCTAACTTCAAAGAAGTAAATGTTTTTCCAGTTCCACAAGCCATTATTAACTGACCGCGGTCTGCCACTTTAAAGTGTTCAGCAAAGGCATCTAATGCTTCTTTTTGGTGATCCCTTAATGATTTTTTTGGTTTTAGGGCATTTCCTGTGCCGTTTACTAATTCATCCCAATTAATATATTCAGAACTATTTTCCAATTCTGATAAGCTTATTCTAGAAACAGGTGGGTTTTGGTGCTTTATTGTTTCTTCTGCTTCTGAATTCCAGTTATTGGTTGTGCTAATCCACAACCTTTGTTTAAACATAACTGTTTGAGAATTCTCATTTGAAAAGCTTCTGCTAGAAGTTGCTAAAAAGCTGTCTACTCCTGCTTTATCAATTTTACTATCTTCTGCATAGCATTTGCACTGTATTGCCCAATAATCTCCTTCAAATGTTTGTGCAACAAGATCTATACCTGTATCTTTCCCACCAAATTCACCCCTAAACGGAAATTCGTTCCACAGCCATACCTTTTTCAATGTATTCTTATATTGGGGCTCTACTAGAAGATATTTCTTCATCAATTTTTCAAAGCGGTTTCCTTTGTCTCTCTCTGAAAATGCCTCTTTTCTAAATTTATTTAACACATCCTTAAAAGACAATATTACATCGGACACAGGAAACTCCTTTCTACTCTAATGATATTAATCATATGTCATGCATATGATAATTGTAATAAATTGAAATAGAAAGAAAAAAATAGCATCAAAATTCTTAGATTGATTTAAATTGATTTCGAAGGCAGCATGATCGACCAATAAAGGAGAGGTAAATGCAGGCGGTCGTTTTAGCAAGAGTTTCAACAAAAGAGCAAGAAGACGGACATAGTTTAGTTGCCCAATTAAATCGTTTGCACGATTATTGTGAAAGGAAGAACCTAGATATAATTCAAGAGTTTTCTATTGTGGAAAGTTCGACCCGCGGCGAAAGACCAGAATTTCAAAAATTAATTTCTTTTATAAAAAAACAACCCAACAAAATCGCCTTAGTTTGCGATAAAGTTGACAGATTGCAAAGGTCTTTTCGCGAAGTGCCTATATTGGAAAAACTTAGAAAATCTGGCAAATTAGTTTTACATTTTATAAGTGATAATCAGGTCTTGGATGCCAATGCGAATAATTCGCAATTAATGGCTTATCATATTTTTGTAATGCTCGCAGAAAATTATACTAATTGCATATCAGATAATGTGAAGAGGTCTTTTGAAAAGAAACTAAAAGAAGGTACGATACTCGCTGCGGCACCTGTTGGTTACATTAATACAATTAAAAATGGGGTAAAAACCGTTTTACCTGATCCTGATAGGGCGGATAAGGTTAGGGCGATGTTCAAGTGCTATGCCAGCGGAAGTTTATCTATTAGGGATATGGCGGAATATGCAAAAAGCATAGGGTTGGTATATAAAACGGGGAGACCTTTATCCAGAAGCCAAATTCATTTGATGTTGCATAATCCTTTTTATTATGGGGAAATGAAAGTTAAAGGCAAACTGTACCCGCATATATATGAACCTCTTATAAGTAAGCAGTTGTTTAACCGTTGTAATAAGGTTGCTTCAAAACGGCACGGGGAAACTCAATCAAAGGCTCGTAAGTCGTTTTTATTATCAGGAATGGTAAGATGTGCGAAGTGCGGACATTTGTATAGCCCTTATTTAGCAAAGGGTAAGTATCCGTTTTTACAACCGCCGACAACACGGACTCAAAACTGTGTGCATTACAATATACCAGAAAAATTAATTATGGATGTATACGAGGAAAATTTACGAGAAATGCACTGGGATAAGCGGCAATTAAACAATCTGTTAGATATTGTGGAAGAGAAGAAGCAAAGCTACCTGAATAACCGCGACAATTTATTAATAGAATTGCGGACAAAAGAAAAAGCAATAAAAGATAAGAAGTCAAGATTATTGGACTTATTTTTAGCGGGCGGAATAGACCAAGGAACATATGAAACCAAGAGCAAAGAATTGGCTATAGAGTTAGAAGAAATATCTTATAAAAAGCAGGATATGAACAAGGATATAAAGATATTTTACGAGAATATAATTAAAATGATAAAAATCGCGGATAATAGCCATTTTTTAATAAAAAGTTCGAGGTTTTCGTCAAAAAGGGATTTATTAAAACTGTTGACCTCGAACTGTTTAATTGACGGCAAAAACATAGTAATAACAATGAAAAAACCCTTTGCTCAAATGATTGAAACAAAGGGTCGTCTAACTTGGCTCGAGCAACTGGACTCGAACCAGTGACATACGGATTAACAGTCCGTTTTTATTAAGATTGATAGAAATTGATTGGGTTTAATTTTTCTTGATTTTCTGCGGGTTATAGGCTATGTTACACTTGATGAAGATTAATGAAAATTGGTAGCAAAAAACGCCGTTGGTAGCAAATAGGTAGCAAAAACAGACATACGGACTAGCCAATTTACACAAATGGACATTATAATTTAAGGTGAGCAAGATGATCGGTTTTTGCCAATATTGTAAAGAAAATAAGAGTTTATGTAACGCCCATATTACGCCAAAATGTTTTTATGTAAAAAGTAGTGATAAGCCCTTTTTGCAAATTTCAGAAAATCAAGTTCTCAAAAGATTGCCAGTAGGTTTTTATGATAATGGCATTCTATGTCGAGATTGTGATGGTAAGTTTTCGCCTAACGAAGAATATGCTAAGCGGCTGTTTAATGATGAATTTTTACAACAATTCAGATCCAATATATATAAAAATGCCTATGTGCTTGAAAAAAATGATTTTAACTATACAAAAGTTCGACAGTTTGTGTTGTCTATGCTCTGGAAAGCGTCCGTTAGCAAAAAGAATGAATGTAGTTGTGTAAATCTTGGAAAATATGAAGATGTATGTTTGCGAGTCTTGAAAGATCCTACCGAAGATATTTCAGATTTATTTAATATATTAATTTTCAAATTTAAAGAAAGGGAGTTTAAAGGATTGGTGTTTGTCGAAAAAGCCCGAATAAATAACGATATAGTGTACATTTTTGTTGCTGGGGGATTTTTGTTTTATGTGTTTCCAAGTTTTGGTTTTAATAAAAATAATAAGTTGCTTAAAGATTGGTGTTTAAATTCAGATACTATGAAAATACTAGAGGTAGATAAGAATTTTAATAAAACCCATGATAAATTATTATATATGATAAACAAACAGTACCAGTACATGAAAAAATTAAAGAAAAACAATGATGAATAACCGCTTTAATTTCACCGAAAAAGCGTTGGCGGCGTTGCCTGTGCCAACTGATAAGAAACCCGTTACATACTATGATGACGGGCAGGCGGGGCTTTGTGTTATTGTGACCTATGGTGGTGCCAAAACTTACTATGCCTATATGAAGTTCCAAGGTACGCCAAAGCGTATAAAAATTGGCAGGGTAGGTGTTACGAAGCTGGTAGAAGCTCGTGTAAAAGCGCGTGAATTAAAGGCAACTGCGGACAAAGGGACTGACCCATCTGAAGAACGTCGTGATGCTCTGAAAGACATTACTTTAAAGCAGTTCTTCGACGATGTGTATTTCCCACAGTATTCACAGGTATATAAGCGGCATAAGTCACAGGTTAAAGACGAGTCTATGTTTCGCATTTATCTGGCGCCTTTGCATAATCGCAAAATGATAAGTATAACTCGCAAGGACCTGGAACAACTTCACGAAAGCATAAGAAAGCAAGTCAGTTTATATACTGCCAATCGTTCTTTGGGACTGGTAAAGCACATGTATAACAAGGCGTTTGATTGGGGCTATCCTAAACGTTATGAAAATCCAGCGCAGGGCATAAAGATGTTCAAAGAACAATCTCGTGAAAGGTTTTTACAACCAGATGAATTGAAACGTTTTTGGACAGCGTTAAATGAAGAACCGAACGAGCAGTTCAAGAATTATATATTGTTGTCTTTATTCATAGGCCAAAGACGTCAGAATATGTTGTCTATGCGCTGGTCTAACGTTGATTTGAAGTTAGGCTTTGTATTATTCCCAGACTCAAAGAATGGTGAACCACAACGTATACCTTTAATAGAACAGGCGCAAGCAATATTAAGTGACATGCGGCAATACGCAACTGATGACTGGGTATTTTCAAGCCGTGCTGGCAGTAAAAGTGGTCACGTAGAAGATTTTCATAGGCCATGGTATGCACTTTTAAAACGGGCAGGTATAGAAAATTTCCGAATACATGACTTGCGCAGAACTTTTGCTAGTTATCAAGCGATAACAGGTGCCAGTTTACATATTGTAGGCAAGGCACTAGGTGATAAAACCAGCGCAGCAACCCGAGTGTATGCTCGTTTAACAATGGACCCAGTGCGTGATTCTATCCAACGTGGTGCAGATAAAATGTTGGAATTTGTGAATGGTGGTGAAAATTAAGGATTCACCACTAAACTTGTGCAAAAATGGCACTTGTTCGAATAGTATATTTTAGATAATCTAAAGCATTAATTACACAAAAGTCATCCAGAAAATGTGCTAAAATCACACAAAAGTCATCCAGAAAATGTGCTAAAATCACACAAAAGTCGTCCGGAAAATGTGCTAAAATCACACAAAAGTCGTCCGGAAAATGTGTTTTTTTGTTGGTTTTTAAGAAAATTTGATTTATAATGCAGACGGATGAAAAGGGGAGAATGATGAAAAGATATGCACTAGAACAATTAAAAAATTGGAAAAATAGCAAAACAAGAAAACCTTTGCTCGTTCAAGGGGCAAGACAGGTTGGGAAAACTTGGTTGTTAAAAGAATTTGGCAGAGAGTGTTACGAAAATACTGCCTATGTCAATTTTTATGATACCCCCGAAGCACATAATGTATTTGAGGGGTCTTATAATGTTGCAAATATAATTTCTGCCCTTGGCTCAATCACTAATGAGCAAATTGTTCCTGGAAAAACGTTGATAATACTTGATGAAATACAAGAATGCGAACGTGCTTTGAATTCTCTAAAGTTTTTCAATGAAAATGCGCCGCAATACCATATTGCTGTAGCTGGTAGTCTATTAGGGGTTGCGTTAAAACATAAAAAAATGTCTTTTCCTGTCGGTCAGGTGGATTTTTTAACTCTGCATCCATTAAGTTTTTGTGAGTTTTTAGAAGCGTTTGGTAAAGAAATGCTGGCAAGAAATATACAAGAAAATCAAATCGATGTATTACGTATGCTGCATAATGATAGTGTTCAATTATTAAAACAGTACATGGTTATAGGGGGTATGCCAGAAGCAGTTAAAACATTTATAGAAACAAAAGATTACGAAAGCGCTCAAAAGGTTCATAAAGATATTCTGGTCAGCTATCAAAATGATTTTGCTAAATACACCACTAGCAATAATGCGACCAAAATAATGGCTGTTTGGAATTCGGTTCCTGTGCAATTGGCTAAACAAATGAGAAAAACAAAAAGATTCTTTTTCTCGGATGTGTTACCTGGGGCTAGATCTCGTAATTTAGAAGATGCGATAGAATGGTTGAAATTGTCGGGGCTTATACACCTTGTCCCGAAAGTATCAAAACCCAGCTTACCTTTGGCAAGTTATGCGGAATCTGGGGCATTTAAGGTTTATATGATAGATACCGGATTGTTAAGTACTATGTCTGGATTGGCGGCGAAGACAGTCATTGATGGCGATCGGATATTTCAAGAATTTAAAGGTTCTCTTACCGAACAATACGTATTGCAAGAATTAGTGCTGAATGATATACGATTGAACTATTGGGCTTCTGAAAGCGATTCAGAGATAGATTTTATGTTTCAACACGAAGGCGATGTCGTGCCAGTCGAGGTCAAGGCGAATATAAGTTTGCAAGCCAAAAGTTTGCAAGTGTATAGAAAGAAATATAACCCGAAATTCGCTGTACGAACATCTCTAGCCGGGTATGAAGCAAACGAAGGTCTGTATAACATACCACTGTACATGATAGGGAATGTATTAAAGATTATATCGGAATAATTCCGTTAAAAGTCAATTCTTATTTCGGATTTTTGTCAGTTTCGACCATTTTCTGAAATAACCCAGAATATACAAAATTGTAAAGTACACTTTACAAAAGTGTTAATTTTAACAAAATTGTAAAGTGAGAAAATGGCATAAAAAGAATCATATTGATTTTTAGTCGGTTTTATGGTATAATTAACGCATGCCTGTTGGAAGGCTAGCCCGTTCGTGTAAAGATTTCATCATCCAACAAATAAAATAATATAAACCTCCGAGCTTATTATCTAAGCCAAGAGACTACGAACGCAAAATCAATATTAGATAATGAACTTGGGCAACTCCGCAAATGCGGTAAAGGATTTATATTATGAAAAATATAGACTACTTTAAATTACAAGCAAAAAATCTGCTTAAAGACTACCAAACCCGCTATCTTTCTGAAGATGGTGATATATATGAATACGAACCAAAGTTTTTTGATATCGTAGGAATTTTCCTTGAATATGGAATAATGGATGACGATAAAAATTTTGAGTTTAAATTAGGTAATGCGCAGCATTTAATTGCACAATTAGCCGGTTTTTCTAGTTGGAAAGAATTAATAACGGCTCCAGAAGCAGATCAATTAAAGGCACGTAAATCGCTAGAGAGAAGTGTTCATAATGAATACGGGTGTACAAGTTTTATATCGCACAATTTGACACCTGATGGTCGTGAAATAACAGAATATTCACATGATCCATTGGATAGTGATGTTCCTTATCACGAAGAACTGTCTGGTCAAGATTGGCAAGACGGAATTGATGAATGCAGAAAAAACGGTATGGGATTTGAACCAGATGAGATTGTTGAATGTCAACATTGTGGAAATAGGTTTGCTTTTAAGGATGTAAAGGTTAGACGATTGAAACCCGAATACAATAACGGCAAAGAAGATGATTTTAAAGAAATAGTATGTAAACATTATCCAGAATGTAACGGTAATTTGTTAGATTTGATACCAGTAGAAATAATTGATGAGGAAGGAGGTGATGAAAATGAATAATAAATTCGCCTCTTATCATCATAGTGTGACAAAAACATATACTAATGCTAATGGTTACAGAGTGTATAAAGATTCAGGACAATTAGTTCATCGTCATATGGCAGAGTTAAAACTTGGTAGACCTTTGCAATCTGGTGAAGTTGTACACCATATAAACAGAAATAAACAAGACAATCGTCCGTCAAATTTGTATGTATTCCATGACCAACAAGCACATTGGAACGCTCATAAAAAGGATGCTCAAATTTATGGAAACGATTATAGCTTTAAAGGCAAAAGATAAATTTATAAACATATGATTGTTAAGAGATCAGTAATACTTACTGGTCTCTTACAGATTTAATCTTTTGAATCACAATAAATTTCTGTTTGCTTTTCTCATAAACAGAAGATTATTAAATAAATACTTCTATTGGCTTCCAGATATTACGGTTTGTCATATCTTCTGACCATTTGGTATTGCTCAGATATAATTGAGTTCCAATTGCACGTACAAACCCCCATTTAATTTCTGGATGTTTTTCGGCATATGCTTTTAATGCATCAAATTTATTTTTTGCATAACTATCAATATTCCTAGAGGTGCCATCAGATGACATGCCGCCCTTGGCTTCAATAATCCAAATATCTCCATTTGTAGTTTCAATTATGTAATCTGGATAGAAATTATTTCTTCTAAACGCTTTGCGATATACGATGCTAAAGTATTCATCACCTTTATCGCCGTTTTTATAAACAGATTTAACAGCATCATAGGTTTCACACCACCTTTCAAATTCTTGTTCTGAATATGTGCGATTTGGCTCTATTAAAATATTATTACCATACCCCTCAAACATATTCTTCTCTAGTATCTTTGTAGATTCTACCTTTTTATGCTGTTTGTAATATTGTTGTACAGGAACACCCCAAGATATTTCCTTTATGTTAGTTTCCTTAAATTCGCCTATATCAGTTTGATTGACTTTGCTAAATACTTCTATTAACCGATCTCGATTGTTAACCAAAAATGCATTATATTCACGTAGTGACATATCAATGATGAGCTTATTAGTGTATTCGAAGTCTTGCTCTTCTTTAGACAACAAGGACATTTGTTTGTCTGCTGGTCCGAATAATATTCTTAGGGCGTTATTAGAGATATTTTCATCTATCCCCATGGATGCTGCTATTTTTCTTTTTGCGTCTCTTATGATAAAACCGTCTTCGTGGTTGTCTATTTCGTGTTCCCCACCAAATACAGAATTTAAGGTCATTATATCATGGGTTGTTCTAGCAACGCCTTCAATGGCTGTTGTTTTTAAAACAGTGCCAAATACATAACCTTTTGTTATTTCCAATTCTTTTCTTTCTAATCTACCATTTTTATTAAGATCGCTTTCTTGTAACATCGCCTTTCTTATGGCCATTACAACAGCCTCCGGATCGACGGCAAATCTGTCGCTTCCATCGAGAGTTTCTTTTGTTAATTGAATTGCCGGGGCAGTGCGTTTTTTCTTATACTGATATAGATAAAAAGAATCTGATATACTGTTAGTTAACCCCTCTCTGAATTGACTATCAAGAGTGTATAAGTAACAATTATCAATAATAGAATTGTCGTAATGATGTCTTTGAGGCATGCGACGAATGCGTCCAATCGTTTGAATATTGAATCTTTCTGTGCCACCTTCACGTAATTTAACTAATATTTTAGCGCGTGGACAATCCCATCCTGTAGCAATTGCTTGTTTAAACAATAAGAAAGCGTATTGTCCATCAAGTTTACTTATTTCTTCTGGGTTATCCGGGTGGTCGCCACTAAACCAAGATGCTACCAGCCCAGATTCTTCAGAATAACCCATCTGGGCCAGAGAAGTTTTTACTCGTTCAATCCATTCCTCACGACCATTCGGAAATTGAATCAAAACCAAAGGACGTATATTAAGACCAAGTTTATTATATTCTGCTTGTACTTCTTTGCGTTTGCTGTCTGCTAATTCCAATAAACGCAAGTCGTCATCTATATTATTGTTATCTTGAATAGCTTGAGACAAACCTTCGTTAATCGATATGCCTGCTGCGATAAGTCCAGCAGAAATTACTTCGTCATCTGTGATTTTTTCTTCTGCGTCGCCCTTACCAATAGGGGTAGCAGAAATTCTTAAAACATGTACAGGTTGTATGGTTGCTATGTATTCGTTTGCAGTATCTCTGTACTTATGTTCTTCATCAATCATCATGAATATATTTATATTACTGTTATGGCATGCCAGCACCTTAGTCATTAGATCTTTGTGTTCGCCTTCTCGTAATACCACATTGGATTTTTTATTTATTTTATCCCAGTTTATAAAATAAACTTTTCCCCTCGGGTTAGATTCATTTATAAAATCATATACATCACCATCTTGAATCCCGGATGTGAGTTCTTCAAATGTTTGTTGTGATTGTTTTTCCAAGCCACCGGCACCGGGACATAACCATAAAAACACAGTGTCTGGGTTTTCATCCAAATAGTCGTCGATAAATCTGCTGGCTATCACTGTTTTGCCAGAACCCGTTGGAGCGCACAAAACAACTTCCTCGTGATCGGCACACTTCTTTAACAAAGATTCTACATGTCTTGTTTGAAAATCTACAATATCGCCTAAAAACATTATTCTGCTGCCTCCCGCAGTTCTTGTCCAAAGAATTCTTTTGGAATGTATTTATATTGTTTTGATTTAAGCATCTTTAATTCAGATGCGTTAAACACAATGTTTTGGTTAACCCATATGTTCTCGATTTGATCGATTGTTTTCTTATCGCCAAAAACATTTTTGAAATCTGCTTTGTTTAATATCAAAACGTTTTTCTCATTATCAATTTCAATGGCGTATTGTAATTCGATCATTTCTTTTATGTGCAGCCCCAGCGCATTACTTAACAGATAATCTTGAGGTTTCCTTGGTGTCCATTCGCATTTTAGATATTTAACATTGGCATTAAATCCGTCCGACATAGGTATGTTACTGCCGATATAATCGCCTTTTAGTGCATTGCCATCAACATCCACACCGTTTATGCTACATATAGTCCTAGGCCAAGTAACGTATTTGGCAATACCTTTTTCTTCCCACGCTTTATCGCCTTTTTTTATACCTTGTTGTTCAAATTCTTTGGCTTCTGCTTCTGATATTTCATTATTGGTAACCATAATCCACGTACGATGACCTTCATCTTCGGCATTTAATAGATTTACAGCATGGCCAGTTGTACCAGAACCAGCAAAGAAATCTAACACGATAGCATTTGGTTTGCTTGCCACAAAGAATCTTACTGCGTCATGAACAGCATATAGTGATTTTGGAAAAGTAAATCGTTTGCTAAGCAGGATGTCTTGTATTAATTTTGTTCCATATTCTGTGGCGTTATGTGAAGGAATTGACCATTGATTGCCAGGTATATATGAAGCTTCATATTCAGAATCATCGATAATTGCACCGCCGTTATCATCGAATCCTTTTATCTTAAATAAACCTTGTTCGATTTTTTCTTGTACTCCCCTCGGGGCATACAGTATTCCCATCCTATCACCAGTGATTTTTCCAAAATATACGTATCCCTTTTCTATTAATTTGGCTAAGCCAGAAGGTGTATACATCCATCTTCCTTCAGTGCCGTCTTTATGTATAGGCCAAATTGCGATTTCATCATCTGCTAATGTAACACTGTCTCTGGATTCTTCTTTTCCTAAAACTTGTCCTATTTTTTTAAATTTGCCGCTTTTATAGAAAATGATAGGGTAAAAGCAACCCGGTGAGTCTTTTCTACTACTTCCTGTACCAGAGCGAAGTAATCCCGCAAGACGTACACCGTTCCTTCCAGAAGATTTTATGTTGCCCATCCATTCTTCTGAGAGCGAGAGTTTAGACACTTCTGCATCACCCAATTGTATGAAAAATATATATTCATTAACTCTCGCAAATTCTTTGTACCTGGCTACTCCTTTGACATTGATTACGCTGCTGACCATTTGCATTTTTGCTGTGGGGAATAGTTCTTCCAATAAACATGCCAAATGCATATATTCTTTTTCATCAATTGTGCAAATCAAAACAGAATCTTCTGGGTTTAATAATTCTTTTGCAACCACCAATCTGCTTTTCATCATGGATAGCCACTTGCTGTGACGATATACGTCATTACCGTCAACATAGTCATTATTATATTTCCAGTCACGTGCACCTGTGTTATATGGTGGGTCAATATAAATACAGTCTATTTTGCCCTTATGAGTTTTTTCTAGCAGATATAATGCTTGCAAATTGTCACCTTCGATAATGAAATTCCAAGGCAAAGATTTATCTTTACACAAACGTCGTTCTTTATCAGCCACTAATACAGGGATGTTTTCTTTTAATGTATCATCAACTTGTTCTGAATGTTCTTCCCAAACAAGCCCGTATTTTTTATCTCTTAATTGGTTTTCTATCTCATTAAAGGCACGAATAGATGCGTCATCAGAATGTTGCTTTTTTAGTTGTTCCAGAAATTCTATCATTCTGTCACGTTTGATCTTAGATAAATTAGCCATAGTTGTGCCCTTATTTGTTCAGGGGCAATATTGTTCAATCTACTTTGTTTTTTAGTGTTAAAATGGTCTTGATATTATAGGATAAAATGTGTATATTGTTGCCATAGAATTGAACTGTTTTAGGGCTCGATAAAAAAGATTAAAGATTATTAACGAAAGTATTAACAGTTGTTGGAGCAACCTTTAATTTTTTAGCTATTTGCCTACGAGAAATGCCATCGGATAATAGTTTTTGAATAATTGGTGCTTTGCCGTCTAGTTTACGGTGAAAATTTTTTGCTCCAGGTTTTCTACCTGTATGTAAACCGCAAGCCCTACGACGTGCCATGGCTTCTTTTGTGCGCTGGCTGATTAAATCTCGTTCAATTTCGGCAGATAGCCCAAAAGCGAAAGCAAGACATTTGGATTGGATGTTGTCGCCCAATTCATAATTGTCTTTCACAGTGTATAGTTTAGCACCACAATTCATACACTTTTGTAATATTTCCATGACCATAAATAGTTTGCGTCCAAGACGGGATATTTCACTACAAATAATAATGTCCCCAGCTTTTAATTTACGCAAAATCCCGCCCAGCGCACGTTTTTCTGGTTCCTTGGTGCCTGATACACCATCGTCGATAATATACTTGTCTATGGTTAATCCCAGCGCAAGAGCTTTGTTGTTTACACCTATGCGCTGGTTTTCTGTATCTTGGGCATCTGTACTAACCCGTAAATATGCATATACTGTCATATCTTAATCCTCAAATATGCCACAGGCAGTTTCACGAGATTGCATAAACGGGTTATATCCGTATCGGTTACCATAACCACGTTTTTCATTTGCAATTTCTTTTGCTATGTCGGCTTGTTTTATCTGTTCACAAATACTTGCCCATTTATAAATTAAACGTTCGTATCTGTTGCTTTCGTCAGTATATTCTCTGTATTTCTTATCAAATTCAGCTCGTTTGCCTCGCCAATGTTTTAGTTTGTTAGCTTTTCTTTTGCTGTTGGTTTTCCACGTGTTTGTCTCTGCAATCACTCTATCGCATTCGTCAATTTTATCTTTGAACCAGTTTTCTGCTTTGTATGTGCGCTGGATCTTATTTTGGTAGCGCTCAAGTAATTCGAAAGCTGACATCTGGGGCATAATGCCTGTCGCCTTATGGCGCATATCATCTGCTTCTAAATCTTGCCATTCTTTTTTCGATTTAAGTTCTTCTAGTGCTCGTTTTAACAGTTTGTCTTCGTATTCAGATAATTTATCAACAATTTCAAAAACAGGGCTGTTTTCTAAATGTTTACGAAATCTCTCTGTGTTATAGTAATCCCCGTGTTCAATAGCTATTTCATCTGCGTATTCCTGATACGTATCGTTTCCTTCGTATTCCATTGTGTTATCCTCTTTGTTTTGCGCACGTGCGTATAGGGGTTGATATTTGAAAATATTTATTGGTTGTTGGGCTGTACGATCTGGGTTTGAATCCAAGCGTCCAGGTCTTCCTTACGATACCGAATACGATTGCCCCAACGCACAAAAGGTATTTTGTCTTTGCCATAATGTCGCCAGGTGTTCAATGTGCCGACAGTTGTATGTAAATATTCAGCGGCTTCTTTTTGAGTCATTAATACGTGGGATAATGTGGTTAAAATTTTATTGTCATACATAAACGCTCCTTTTGTTTACGAAATGACAATAAATGATATTAAACAGAAAATAAATACGGGAAAAATCTAGCTAGCTAGAATGAGAGTGACCTGCAGCATCAATAATAATATCTGTCAATGTTTTGTCGGAATAATTTAATTTTTTACCAGTACTTTTTTTAAATTCTTGTCTAACCAATTCACGAACGGCACTCGAGGTTGCTTTATTACTCATGATTCTAAGATGCTGAACGATTTTGCTAACAGTTGTCCTAGTATTGTTTTTGCCAGAGGCAGTTTGGTTTGCGCCTTTAACACGTGGTTGTCGGTATAAAAATGCATAACCAAATGAGTTTAGTTGATTTGTAGCATCAACAACATTGAATAACTGGGCGACATTCAGGTTGAAATATTTGTTTTGATCCATAGAACGTACTTGCGTCAGTAAATGGGAAAACAAAATCAGCAATGATTGGAAAGACATACCAACAATGCAATTGTCATTGAATCCAGGATCTTGCTTCTTTTCGATCATAAAGACGTGTGGGTCAATTTTACCGACAGTTTTTTGTTTTATGTATGATTTAAAACCGTTTGATTTCATTTTTTGTGTGGGCATAATCTTTAATAAGCCTTCTTGTTTCCAAATATAGCAGCCTTTACGTTGTAATTCGATAAGAGTACGTACTTGGTCAACGATGGTTTTTAAAGCGGATTTTTTTACGTAATTGATTGATTTAGGTATTGCGTCGATGTGCCATAAAAGTTTTAATATCAAGTCGCCATACAACGATTTAAAATGTTGTGATGCTACTATAATGTTTTTATCTGTGGTTAACGTACATTTTGTCGGTAAAATATATGGCAGGTATGTTAATAGGTCGTCCATCGTTGCAAATCCTTCATTTCCTTGGGGTATATCATACTAAATAACGTTCAATATTCAAGGTTTTTACATAATAAAAATGGCTGTTTTTGGTAGCAAATAGGTAGCAAAAACTTTTTAAAGAAAAAAGGCTTTCGTCCGAAAGCCTTGGAATCCGTGGCTCGGGCAACTGGACTCGAACCAGTGACATACGGATTAACAGTCCGTTGTTCTACCGACTGAACTATGCCCGAATAACGTTCGTCTATCTTATAATACTTTTTTTACATTTTCAAGTCTTTTTTTATTCGTTGCCATGCGGCTTTTTTAGTGCTATATTCCCTCTCGTCCAATACACAATTATATAGAGGAACTAAAATGTTATTAAAAGGAAAAAAGATTCTAATCACTGGCGTCGCTAACGATTGGTCCATGGCTTGGGCTATCGCTAAACGAGCTCATGAAGAAGGCGCTGAAATCGCTATGCCTTATGCTATGCCAAACCTAGAAAAACGCGTTCGGCCATTGGCGGAATCAATCGGTGCTAAATTCGTTCAAGAATGTAACGTTCAAAACGATGAACAAATGGATTCTTTGTTTAATAATATCGAAAAAGAATGGGGACATCTAGACGGGATGTTGCACGCAATCGCTTTCTCAGATAAAAATGAATTAACCGGTAGGTATGCCGATACAACTCGCGCAAACTTTAAGAATACTATGGATATTTCTGTATATTCTTTGGTCGATTTGACCCGCCGTGCGTCTAAGTTAATGACTGATGGTGGAAGCGTCGTTGCTTTGACTTATTATGGCGGTGAAAAATCAGTGCCTAACTATAACGTTATGGGCGTGGCAAAATCTGCTTTGGATAGCAGCGTTCGTTATCTGGCTTCTGATCTGGGTAAAGACAAAATTCGTGTAAACGCTATTAGCGCAGGACCAATCATGACGCTCGCTTCTTCAGGTGTAGGTGGATTTAAAGCGATGTTGCGGTTGAACGCAGAAACAACTCCTCTGCGTCGTAATATGACTTTAGAAGACGTTTCTGGTGCGGCTATATACCTGTTTAGCGATTTGTCTAGTGCTGTTACAGGTGAGGTTCATCACGTAGATTGCGGATATTCAACAACAGGTATGATACCAAATGAAATGAAAGACATTTTGCTGAAAGGTTTAGACGAACAATAAACTTTTTATGCAAATATGTTATAAAAACCCGTGTTAATACGGGTTTTTTTATATGATTATTTTCTTATAAAGAATAATTGATTTTTAATAAGAATACAATCATAATTAGAATATAATCTTATTAAATTGGCTAGTTGCAAGGGAGGGCAAAATGATAACCAATCATATGTTCTGGCGGGCTATAGATAACTTAGCAGCGGCGCACAACATTTCCTGTTCTAGATTGGCGCAAATTAGCGGTATGGATATTACGGCTTTAAATAAAAGTAAGCGAATAGGAGCAGATGGAAAACCCCATTGGATGTCGGTCGGCAGCTTGGCTAAAATAATGAATGCCACGAATACCAGTTGGGCTGACTTCGCAAGTTATTTCCCGCAAGAAAGAGATCGCGCTTAAATAATATGATGAACATATTTCCATTGTATTAGATGTGCGAATTTTTTATAATCGGGGTATGAGTAAAACACCTGATTTATTTGTGCTGGCGGAACATGCTGATTTATTAAAAAAATTGGCTGAGTGGGATATTGCATATCATCAGAAGGATGCGCCTATTGTTGACGACGCTACGTATGATGCGGCGCGCAGGCGAGCGATCGAGATAGAAACAGAATATCCAGAACTGGCTAAAAACGGGGCTTCTACCCATGTTGGAGCGGCTGTCTCTGAAAAATTTAAATCATTTTCCCATAGCGTACCAATGCTATCCATTTCTGATGTGTTTAATGAGTCAGAGGTAGCAGATTGGTTTAATAAACTTTCAAATAAAGATATATTCATTGAATTAAAAGTTGACGGTGTTTCATATGCTGCACGTTATGAACGCGGAAAGTTAGTCCGAGGGCTTACTCGCGGTAGTGGTACGGCTGGCGAAGATATCACAGAGAACTTACGTACAATTCCTGATATTCCGCAACAATTAAAAGGGGATTTCCCCGAAATTATAGAGGTAAGAGGAGAAGTTTATATGTCTCGTTCAGATTTTCTGACGCTGAACGAGACGGCAGAAAAGTCTGGTGATAAGATATTCGCGAATCCTAGAAATGCGGCTGCTGGTTCTTTGCGTCAGTTAAATCCGGCAATAACTGCTTCTCGGCGTTTATCTGCGTTTGCGTATACGTATGGAGAATTATCAAATAGAAATTGGGAAACTCAGGCAGAATATTTTGAAAAACTGGAATCTTGGGGATTTAAGACCACAAGCCATTGGGCACGGCATGCTCATAATATGACAGAAATTCAACAAGTTTATAATGACGTAATGATGATGCGTGCTGACATTCCGTTTGATATTGACGGATTGGTCTTGAAGGTAAATAACGTATCTTTGCAAGAAAAAATGGGTGCCAGAGCCAATAGCCCGCGCTGGGAAGTCGCTTATAAATTTCCTGCGGCACGCGCAATAACAACTTTGCGTGATATTACTGTTCAAGTTGGAAGAACAGGAGTTTTAACGCCTGTGGCAGAGTTAGAACCGATAAACATCGGTGGGGTTTTGGTTTCTAGGGCGACATTACATAATGCAGATGAAATCGTCAGACTTGGTATAAACGTTGGTGATAAAGTTGTTGTTCAACGTGCTGGTGATGTTATACCGCAGATTGTGGGCGTAGCAGAAAAAGCACCTGATGCAGTATCGTTTGTATTCCCGGATAAATGCCCTGTGTGTGGTGGAAATGTTATTCAAGAATCTGGGCAGGTTGCGCGTCGTTGTATAAATACTCTTGGATGTCCGGCCCAACAAATAGGCGAATTAGAACATTTTGTCTCGCGCAAGGGGTTTGATATAGATGGTTTAGGAACTAAACAGTTAGAACTATTCATCTCGCGCGGTTGGATAAAAAATGCTGCAGACATATTTACGTTGATTGCAAATCACGGTGAAGAAATTAAAAAATTAGAGGGGTTCGGAGAAAAATCTGTATCAAATTTAAACTCGGCAATTGAAAGGGCGCGAGATATAGATTTGCATAGATTTTTATATGCGATAGGAATACCAGAAGTAGGCGAAGTAACCGCAAAAATATTAGCACGTGCTTTTGGGAATTTGAATGATTTGCGTGCGGCTCAGGTTTGGAAATTGAAACAGATTGATGGTATTGGGGACGTTATGGCAGACGAGATAGTTTCGTTCTTTTCCGATGCGCATAATAACGAAGTTTTAGATGAATTATTAAAGCAGGTACACGTTTCTGAGAATGCGCCCAGTGTTGAAAAAAAAGAAGGTCCATTATCCGGTAAAAAAATAGTTTTGACTGGTACGTTGACTAACTACACACGAGATGAGGCGAAAGAGATTTTAGAGAGTTTAGGTGCGAAAGTTCAAGGCAGTGTATCTGCAAAAACAGATATAGTTTTAGCGGGGGCTGAAGCAGGTTCAAAATTAGACAAAGCAGAACAGCTTGGAATAACAATTTGGTCTGAAAGTGACTTTGAAGATGTGATAAAGAAAGAATAAAGAAACGCCCTTAAGGGCGTTTCTATAATCCAAATTTATATGCGGCGCCGATATAAAATTCTGTAGCATCTACTTCTATTGGAGCCTTACCTATTTCAATGTCACCATAGTTTTGATATTTTACACCCAGGTTTAAGTCTATGCGATTGTTCAAGGCAAAATTTACACCGATCATTGCCGCCCAAGACATATCAGCAGTAGAGTCAGATAATTCGTCTATTTTTCCCCATATTCCAGAAACGCCGACGCCAAGTCCGGCATATGGTTCAACGGCGCCACCGAACTGTTGGTAAAAATATACATTCAACATATTTGACCATATGTTAAAGCGATAGTCTTTATCATATTTTTTCTCGTGCCCACCGTTATAAAGAGTTTCAAATTCAATTTTTATATGGTCTGTAAGTCTATTTCCTACATATATTCCGAGACCAAAACCGTCGTCGCGTAAAGTTGTTCCGTTGCCTTCATTGGGTTCAACTTGAAAGGCGATATTATCATTTTTATGTAAACGGGCGCCAACATAATTATCACGTTGAGGAGTATTATAATCATAATAGTCATAACTGTTTGCAATGGCTGGGATACTAAGCGTGCACAGAATAAAAATTGATAATTTTTTCATCTCTCTTTCCTTGTTTTGATATAGGGAAATTATAGTTTTAATTTATGGTAAAACGCAAGACGTTTGTGATATAATTCCATATAAGCGGAAGGAGTTAAATTTGTTTTGGAAACGCACCGAAGAATCTAATAATCAAACCCAAGGCCCATCTAGAGCACTACGAATTTTCGTCTGGTGTGTGGACCTGCTTATGTTGGCCTTGGTGGGTGTGGCGATATATGTTGTAATAGTTTTTTTACAGATGCCTTCTTTGGACGCTATATTACACGAAACTCGTCCGGCGGCGGTTGTATTTTTAGACAAAGATGGAAATGAAATTCGTTCTTCAAATCGTATAATGGGAACGCCTGTTTCGGTTGAAACTTTGCCACCATATGTATGGCAGGCAATAGTTGCGATAGAAGATAAGCGATTTTTTGAACATGGTCCGATTGATATTCGTGGAATTACGCGTGCGATGGTTTCTAATTTAATGCACGGTCGTTTGGCGACCGGTGGGTCTTCGATTACGCAGCAGACGGCAAAAAATATATTCTTATCGCGTGAGAAAAAAATTTCTCGTAAAGTACAAGAATTGATTTTGTCTTATTGGTTAGAAAACCGTTTTGATAAAAACCAAGTTCTTGATTTGTATATGAACAGGGTATCTTTGGTTGGTGGTTTACGCGGTATTGATGCGGCAGCCAGGGTAATGTTTCAAACGAGCGCAAATAAGTTAACCATTGCTCAGGCGGCACAGATTGCCGCTATGTTAAAAGCACCGACGACTTATAGCCCATTGGTAAACCCAGATAAAAACATTGCACGTGCTCGTATAATATTACAAGAAATGGTACGGCAGGGGTATATAACTATAAACCAGGCGCGTATAGCGGCGAAAGAATTAGCTCCGGCAAAACCAGCGCCAAATACAAATATCTATCGTTATTGGACAGACTTTGTTTTGGATGAGGTTGAATCTACAATAGGAACCTTTGAATCAGATATGTACGTGTACACCACGCTGGATATGAATTTACAAGAGCGTATTGCCGACATTTTACCGGAAAAAGTGGGCGGCTATCAGGGGGCGTCTGTTGCGATGAAAACAGACGGTGCGGTACGTGCTATGGTCGGTGGAACGAATTATCAAGAGAGCCAGTTTAATCGTGCATTGGCGTTGCGGCAACCGGGTAGTTCTTTTAAACCTGTTGTATACTTGGTTGCATTAGAAAATGGGATGACGCCAGATTCATATGTAAATGATTCTCCGTTTACGATAGGTGATTATTCGCCTCAGAATTATAATAACCGTTATTATGGGGATATAACTTTGGCGACGGCGTTTGCGAAATCTGTAAATTCTGTTCCGCTAAAACTTACCGAAGAGTTCGGTATAGATACGGTATTGAATATGGCTGGGCGTTTGGGGGTGGGCAACCAATTACGTAGAGAATACTCTACTGTTTTAGGGGCGTCAGAAATGTCTTTGTTGGATTTAACAACGATTTACGCGGTTATATGGAATGATGGGTATTCGGTGCGCCCGTATTCGATTACGAAAATTACAGACCCACAGGGGAATATAATTTATCAACGTAATCCATCTGAACCGTTACGTATTTTATTACCTGAAACGATAGAACATATGACTGCTTTGTTGGCAGATGTGATAAAACTTGGCGGTACAGGACATAGAGCAGAAGCGCCAGGTGTTCTTGGTGGTAAGACGGGTACAAGCAATGCCAACAGAGATGCATGGTTTGTTGGTGCATGGAATGATTTAGTAATAGGTGTATGGGTAGGTAAAGACGACTTTACATCTATGTCTTCAAAAATTACTGGTGGTACTATACCTGCGGAAATTTTTCATGATATCGTGAAATAAAAAAAGCATAAAATCTGTTTTTATTAGGTTCTCTTTTGTGATATAATATATAGCATGAAATGTAGGAACCTATTTTTTTTACCGTTTTTATCTTGCCTGATATTTGGTGCTGCTAGCGCGAATTGGGAATATGCTGGTTATTACGTTGGTGACGGTGCGTATGAAGATGACGGCAGCAGATTTGTAGTTTCTGTACGTGGGGGGGCGTCTTTTGGTACGGGCAGTATCAAAAACGAAATTGGTGAACTTACACCGTTGTATTATATGAGTCCGGATGGTGGCACGATAATGTCTGAATTAGGGTATTATCAGTGCACAGATCGTGGTGGTTGCGCAGATTATGTCGCAGCAGGATATGTGAATTTAGGTGATTTACCGGCAGTAAAAGATTTTGAGTCTTTCGGTTTCGCTGCTGGGGCAAGTATTGGTTGGACAGTACCTTATGCACCGCAGTGGCGTTTAGAATTGGGGTGGGACCATATAGCAGAAAGTGAATATAATGCGTCACCTTTTATAGAAGGTGAGGCGCACTTGTTCGGTGGCAGCGTATCTGACGCAGTTGCTGTCATATCCAGTGGTGCCGTTCAGTCTAAGGTAGATACGGATATAATTAGCGTTATGGCGTTCTATGATTTTTATGACGGTTTACAGAAACCAATACGTAAGACGATCCCTTATGTTGGATTTGGCGTTGGTTATGCCGATATAAAAACTACGTTGCAGTTATCTGACCCATATGGTGATTTATCTGGTATATACGAGTTGTTACCTTATGGTGTAAAAGAGCAAGATGATTCCGTTATTCAGTTCTATCGTTCTGAATTAAGTACTGGTAACATTGCTGGTATACTGGCGCTTGGTTTGTCATACGGCATAACAGAAAACATGTTCTTTGATATCGGCGCTCGTGTTGCGTATGTTCCAAAAATTCGTTGGGCTTTAAGTAATGAGGACGGCAGTCAGCACCGTGATTGGTTTAGTTCAGAAAATACAATATATGCAAATGTTATGTTGAGTTTAAGATTTGAGTTTTAAAAAAGTCCGCGTAAGCGGATTTTTTATTTCACGCCATATTTGCCACGATTTATAGGTCTGTATGACAAGGCTTCAGTTAAATCGGAAATTTCTATGTCATCTGAACCCCGTAAATCCGCAATAGTTCTGGCAATCCGTTTAATTCTGTTGTAACCGCGGGCGGATAAACCCATTTTTTCTGCGGCGGTATTTAAGAATTTTGTTTGTTCTTCTGATAAGGTCGCGACAGCGTCTAATTCTGCGCCATCTAGTTGCGCATTGGGTTTGCCTTGGCGCATAATTTGTTTATTGCGGGCGGCGACAACTCTTTCCCTAATTTGTAGGCTTGTTTCTCGTGGTTCGTCTTCTGCTTTGTTCATGTCCCAAGGATTGACTGCGTCAACATCTACGTGCAAATCTATTCTGTCTAGTAATGGACCAGATATTTTGTTCTGATAGGCTTCTGCGCATCGCGGTGCGCGCGAACAAGATAAAGCAGCGTTACCCAAATGCCCGCAAGGACACGGGTTCATAGCGGCAATCAATTGAAATCTGGCGGGATAAGTTGCGGTACGTTTTGCTCTGGCAACCATAATTTTCCCCGCTTCCATTGGTTGGCGAAGTATTTCTAGGGTTGTACGGTTAAACTCTGGTAATTCATCAAGGAACAATACGCCATTGTGCGCCAAAGATATTTCACCTGGGCGAGCATCTGCGCCACCACCAGCAAGTGATACGGCGCTAGAAGTGTGGTGTACGTTGCGAAAAGGACGGGTAGTTATAAGGTTCTTCCCATTCAATTGGCCTGCAATAGAATATATTATGGACGTTTCTAATATTTCATTAGGCGCCATTTCTGGAAGTATAGTAGGTAGGCGTGAAGCCAGCATAGTTTTACCAGAGCCCGGAGGCCCGACCATCAACATTGCGTGACCGCCAGCCGCTGCAATTTCTAAGGCTCGTTTTGCAGCAGTTTGACCGTGCACTTCTGACATATCAAGTGTAGATGCAGTTGTATTATCAGGTGCAGAAATTTGTGGCAAAGGTAAAATTTGCGTACCTTTGAAATGGTTTATCAATTCAAGTACATGAAATGGTGCCAAAATATTATTATGACCAGCCCAGCGCGCTTCGGAGCCTTGGTCGCCGGGACATATAATGCCCAAATTATGTTGATTTGCCCATACGCTGGCGGGTAGTATTCCATCGGTTTTTACAATTGCACCGTTCAATCCGACTTCGCCAATTATCACATATTGTTTTAATTCTGATTCCGGCAGAACGCCTATTGCACATAATATCCCACATAAAATCGGTAAGTCAAAATGAGAACCCGTTTTTTCAACATCGGCCGGAGATAAATTGACGGTCAAACGCTTGGGCGGTAAAGATAAGTTTAATGCAGATAAAACGTTTCTAATTCTTTCTGCAGATTCTTTGACTGCGCGGTCGGCTAGACCGATAATGTTGAATTCTGGTTTGGCCAGTCCCGCAGACAACTGTACTTGTACGTCAATTTGTGTTGCGTCCATACCGTTAAATATGATTGAATTCAAAGAAATCATGTTTGCATATTAAAACTTGCGCTACTTCAATTCAAGTTATAAAATGATGCCAGAAAAAAGGGTGAAATTTATGCCTCTCAATAAAAAGTCTAACGCTGCTCGTGATTGGTTTAATACTATATTTTATGGCGCTTTGATAGCGATTGCGTTTCGTAGTTTTTTACTGGAACCGTTTAATATTCCATCAGGGTCAATGATACCGACCTTGCATGTTGGCGACCATATATTCGTAGAAAAGTGGCCATATGGTTATTCGCGTTATTCTTTCCCGTTTGGGTCTTGGCATTTGTGGAACGGGCGTTTCTGGGGCGAAGAACCAGAAGTGGGTGATGTAATTGTTTTCCGTAACCCTATAAATGAGTCTCAAGATTATGTTAAACGTTTAATTGGGAAACCGGGTGATACCATTCAGATGATAGAAGGGCGTTTGTATATAAACGGTGAAATGGTGGTTCGTGATAATCCTCGTCCATATGTAATTGCTAATTTACCGAAAGCTTTAAGAAGTGCTGGTTACCACATACCAGAAAAAAATATGATGATAAAGGGTAATAAGATTTGGGTTGATAATAAACCAGCAGAATTTAATTATACGATAGAATATAAGGACGATAAGTTTTGTCGGGCCAATGAATGGGCTTGCGGTGTTTTTGAGGGCATAGAATACACAGAAACTTTGCCGAATGGCGTTCAGCACAGTATCATAGAAATGGCAGATGACGCGCCATTAGATAATACGATGATGTTTACTGTACCTGAAAACCATTACTTCTTTATGGGGGACAATCGTGATAATAGTGCGGATAGTCGTGCTGATATAGGTTATGTACCGCGTGATAATGTTTTGGGACCTGTATGGTTTATATGGTATTCTCATAATTATTATTCTCCGATGATATCTGTTTGGAATTGGGGAAGCAAAATGCGCTGGGATAGATTTGGTATGGGGATAGATTAAAGTGATAAAACTAAATTATACTTTTAATAATCCAAAATTGTTGGAACTTGCGTTGACTCAGAGCGGCGCCGATTCCGCGCATAATAATGAGCGTTTGGAGTTTATAGGGGATAGAGTACTTGGTTTATCTGTTGCGGCGTTGCTGTATGAGATGTTTCCAAAAGAAAATGAGGGAGAATTAGCGCGGCGTCATGCTATGCTAGTTTCTACAGAAACGTTGGCGCAAATCGCGATTAAATTAGGTATAGATAAGCATGTGCGTCACGGGCATATGACGGCGGGGCGTAGTCAGCATATGTATGCAGATGCAATGGAAGCGGTTTTGGGTGCAGTTTTTCTGGATGGTGGTTTTGATGTTGCGCGCGACATAATTGTTGATTTGTGGCGGGATTTAGCGGCGGCGGATATTCAAGCACCAAAAGATGCGAAAACGGCGCTTCAAGAATTAGTTCAGAAGGTTGCGTCTGGGGCGTTGCCGGTATATGAGTATTTGGAACCCACTGGTGCGCCGCATAAACCGGTATTTAATGTAAGGGTTTCTGCGCTGGGGCATACGGCTACGGGCAGTGGGGCTTCAAAGAAAGCGGCAAGTATTTCTGCAGCAGAAGAGTTATTGAAAATTCTTGCATTTTAGGCATTAGGCATATAGAATTATCGCAAAGTAAAGGATAAACATATGTTCACAATATTATTAGTTTTATTGATAATAGTATCGATATTGATGATTGGAATTATTTTGTTACAAAAGTCTGAGGGCAGCGGTATGTCGGGGTCTTCTGCAGCGTCTATGTTTGGTGGTGCGCTGACTGGAGCGGCGGCTGGGAATTTTTTAACGCGTGCGACAGCATGGTTGGCAACAATCTTTTTTATATTATGTGCATTGCTGGCGTTAGTATCTTCAAAGTCGGATATTGCAAATCAACAAAGTGATTTACGTCAAGAATTAGTAATACAGGGTGATGCGCCATCTCAGTCTGCGATACCAGGTGCGGTTGAAACAGCAGGTGCGCCAAGCGTTCCAGAAACGAAATAAAATATAAAAAAAACCGCCGAGATGGCGGTTTTTTATTTTTTCGAACTTTTCTTTGATACTGTTTTTTTCTTTGCTGGTGCTTTCTTAACGGGCGCAGAAACAGGTTTTTTAGTTGAGAATTCTTTCTTAAATTCTTTATAAAGCATGACAATGCACGCATATGCAATTACCGCGCTAAATGCCGTTATTAAACCAGGAATTAAGCCGTCAGAGAAAAACGCGAATAGTATAATCGCAAGTATCATAACGACTGTGTAACCGACGTTTTTACCGAAAACGCCTAAAATTCTTTCAAAAGTGTTCATATGTTTTCCTTTCATTTGGACGGGATGAATTATATCATATTTTTATAAAAAAATCTATAAAAAACGGTCGCAACCAAGGCGACCGTTAAAGGGAGTATAAAGTTCTTTTTATAATATCACCTGACCGCCAATACGAGCCGTACCAGGTAACGGACCAAATGATGAAGTAGGAGTTACATAAATATTACCAGTAACTGTAAATTCTCCGGCAAATTGTAACATCCCCATGTCACGCAGGAATAAGTTTCCTTCAATGCGAACGCCTTTGGGTAATGTATATTTGCGCATGTTTTGCAAGAATAAATTACCTTTAATAATGTCGCCTGTTTTTAGCATAGTTGCAGCACCGCGACTATCTATTATTACATCGCCGTACATGACGTTGCGGACACGAGCGGTTTGTTTTATGGCAACCTCATCAGGTTGTACTTTTACTACATTGATTGGTTCCTTGGTATATTGACGATTAGCATCACGATGAATAGGAAGAGAAGCGACTTTTTGTATTTCGCGTTCACGTATGATACGTGGTGCGGATTTGTCTGATATCGCGACTTGCTCTGTTTCGGCGGTATCGTTTTTTGCAATTATAACTACTGTTTTTTTATTACAGCCAACGATGTCTATAATCAACATAGAAAATAAAACGATTATTGCAGATAGCAGGGTAACGTTTACTAAGCCGATTAAGTCAATGCTACGAACCCAAGCCCAGAAAGCAGTTAACCAACGCGCAATTGCACGAAAAGGTTTTTTAATGATTTCCCAAGCCTTTGACCAAAAAGACGTTTTACGAACGTTCTTTTTCACGGATTTACGTGCGGCTTTTTTTCGTTCCATGCGACGGGCCGCAATTTTCATTTTCAATGCTTTAAACATGTACTCACCTTTTGTTATGTTTATAGATATTTTAACCCCAAAAATATATTTGTCAAGTATTTTGTCAAATTTTTTGTCAATTGTTATTTGAAGCTGACGATTGTTTGACCAGATTGAGTTTCTGGTATATCATATATGCTATAATGCAAATATATCGGTTTATATTGTTGTTGCTTTTGCTCGGTTGTGTGTCGAGGTGGCGCGCTTCAGATGATTTTTTATATATTCCTATTAAAGCCGGTGATTTTGAAATTGTAACTTGGCAGAAAATTACGAATTCTGATTCTGCAGTGCATATTTATATAGAAGGTGACGGGCGCGCGTTTGATGGGTACGGAATGCCGACGAATGATCCGACGCCTGTCGGAACCTTGGTGCGTGATTTAGCAATGTCGGATGCCGCGGAAAATGTGGTTTATGTGGCGCGGCCTTGTCAATTTATAATTTCAGATAAATGTACACAATCAGATTGGACAGACGGCAGGTTTTCTGAACGGATAATAGACTCTATGGCTGCGGTTATTAAAACCGTATCAAAGGGCAGAGAAATAATATTGATAGGATATTCTGGCGGTGCGATGGTGTCCGGTTTGATAATCGCCGAAGAACCAGAATTAAAGGTAAGAAAGTGGATTACTATTGCGGGGGTGCTAAATCATAATATCTGGACGAATTATTTTGGCGATAACCCTTTGTCCGCTTCAATGACCCTTGACAAATTGCCGAACGTGCATCAGTTGCATTATGTGGCAGAAAATGATGAAATAGTACCGTTGTGGATGACGCAATTTATGGCAGATGAAGAAGATATAATAATCGTACCAGGCGCCACACATAGCAATTTCGAGAATTTACAGATAGATTTTAAGTAAAAAACAAAATATATATTGACGAACAAAATATTTGTACTATAATAATATATTATGGATGAGATAAGTTTATTGCCGATTTTTGATCAATCTAAACGCGGAATATGGGAAAGTTTTTTACGTATCCGTGATGAGGCGACATATTCTGTATGTGGTTATTCTATGTCATCAGATGATTATGATAATGGTATGAAAGAATATACATATATGTGGAAATCGCGTAGTTTTAATTTTGCCTTTGGAGCCTATGATGACTGTAAAATGGTTGGTTTCATTCAAGGCGATTGTGTAAATAATATGGCAAGTATTCGTTGTTTATATGTTTTGCCAGATTATATGAATAGAAAAATTGGTAGTAAATTATTACGAATGGCTGAAAGGGTAAGTACTTTTGGTGCGAAAACGTTAGATTTGATTTCTTTACCAAGCGCACAAAAATTCTATGAAAGATACGATTATGTATCATTACCGATAATGCGTACCAGTAATCATTATAGGAAGTCGATAACCAAAAGTGCTCGTGCAACAAGTACTGTTTTGCCGGTATTTAAGGTTACTAAAGATATAAATAAAATAAGTAAAGATATTTTAGGTTTGCGCGGTCAAAATTTTGATTCATCTATTGTAAATGTAAAACATTTACCGATGTTTGTATATGTTGATGCATTTTCTGACATTCAGGGGGTGGCGTTTAGCAATATAGATGGAGAGAACAATCTGCAAAAATATGTAAACATACATCAACCAGAAAAATACATAACGTCAAGATTTGATAAGGAATATGAAAAACTAAAAAGTATTGTAGATGTTATGAAACTTCATGAGAAAGTAAGATAATATAAGGACGCTTTATGGTAAAAAACAAAGAAACAAATTATGGCGTTATGGACATACCGTTATCATGCAGTATGTTTTTGGAGCCTGCATTAAAAAGGTATGTAAATAATATTTCACCTTTATCTCGAGGGACGAAGAAATTTGTACATGAATGGAATAAGGCGTTGGTAGAAATATTAAAACAGTCAAAGTATAGTGTGTACTTAGGGGATTTAGGTCGGAAAATTTTATCTCGTACGTTAAAGTCAGAGTCTTTCCCGACCAAGTGCGTTGAAACGGCAAAAAGTGTCCCCTTACATTCTTTGCATTATGCGATACGTTTTTCCGAAAGCGTAGATTTCTTAGCAAGAAAAATAGAAAGCAAGCCAAATATAAAGTTTGTTGACTTTGGTTGTGGTTTTTCACCGTTGGCTCCGATAATTCAATCGGAATATAGAATTTCAGATACTTATTGTATTGATGACAAACCAGAAATTTTAGATGTTTATTGCGCGGTATCGGAAAAAGTTTCAGGGAAAGCCCCAAAAAGTATTTCGTGGGAACAGGCGAAAGAGATGGCTTTATCTGGGCAATTAAATACGATAGTTGCGATGGGGGTATTACCTTATATAAAGCTGGAAGAGCAGGTCGCATGCTTAAAATTTATTAACAATAACTTTCCTAATTTTATGGTGGAAATTAAATATAATAACAATTCAGAAACTGCGGGCGAAAATGTGTTTGATTTAAAGCGTTTACAACGTTTACGTTTGGATGTAGAAAACACAAAGACGCTTGAAACGACCATGATACAGAATTCATTAAGGTATTTACATCGTTTTATGTGTGCTATGCCAGATAAGCGATACTTTCTTGCAAACGATCGAAGTTTGTTTTTGAGTAGATAAAAACGCCACCAATTTGGTGGCGTTTTTTGTTGCCATATTTTTTACATCATTCCTGGCATACCGCCACCCATTTGTGAAGCGGGTTTTTCTTCCGGTATTTCTGACATAACAGCACCTGTTGTCAATAATACGCCAGCAGTACTTGCGGCTGCCTGAATGGCGGTCTTTACAACTTTTGCTGGGTCTATAATTCCGGCTTTCATCATATCGACGTATTCGCCTGTCTGAGCGTTATAACCAAAATTATAGTCTTTGGCTTCCATGACTTTACCAACCACAATTTCACCAGATACACCAGCGTTTTCAGCAATTTGGGCACATGGCGCGACCAATGCGCGACGTACAATGTCTATACCCACGTTTTGGTCTTGGTTCGCACCAGTCAATTTATCTAGTGCCGTAGTCGCGCGAACTAATGCAATTCCGCCACCTGCAACTATACCTTCTGCTACAGCTGCACGAGTAGCCGCTAATGCGTCATCAACGCGGTCTTTCTTTTCTTTTACTTCAACTTCTGTCATACCGCCAACTTTGATGACAGCAACGCCGCCAACTAATTTTGCTAAGCGTTCTGCCAGTTTTTCTTTGTCATAATCACTTGTGCTGGTTGACATCAATTTACGGATTTCGTCTGCACGTGCAGCAATTGCTTTTTTATCGCCGCCACCTTGTGCCAATAAAGTAGTATCTTTTGTTACAACAATTTTCTTTGCGGTTCCAAGCACATCAGTTGTAATGTTTTCAAATGTCATTCCCATATCGTCAGAAACAACTGTTGCACCGGTTACAGCGGCTATGTCTTTCAACATTTCTTTACGTCTGTCACCAAAGCCAGGAGCTTTTACAGCACAAACTTTCAGACCACCGCGCAGTTTATTTAATACCAAAGTTGCCAATGCTTCTGATTCAACGTCTTCGGCGATAATCAATAGTGGGCGACCTGATTGTGCAACAGGTTCCAAAATTGGTAGCAATGCTTGCAAACCGGTAATTTTCTTTTCAGAAACTAATATTTGTGCACCGTCTAATTCCGCCAACATTTTTTCACTATTTGTCACGAAATAAGGAGACATAAATCCTTGGTCAAATTGCATACCTTCAACAACGTCTATTTCTGTTTCTAATCCCTTGGCCTCTTCAACGGTAATAACGCCTTCTTTGCCAACTTTTTCCATTGCACCTGCAATTTTTTCGCCGATTTCTGAATCTGAGTTCGCAGAGATTGTTGCAACCTGTGCAATTTCAGAACTGTCTTTTACTGGGCGAGCGTGTTTTTCAATGTCTGCAACAACGGCGGCTGTTGCCATATCTATACCGCGCTTTACGTCCATAGGATTCATACCAGCCGCAATTACACGACGACCTTCACGAATAATTTTTTGTGCTAATACAGTTGCTGTTGTCGTACCGTCGCCAGCATCATCACCGGCTTTTTTTGCAACTTCTTGAACCATACGGGCGCCAATATTTTCTTGCGGGTCTTTTAATGATACCGCTTTCGCAACTGTTACACCGTCTTTCGTTGCAACCGGAGCACCATAAGATTTTTCAATAACAACTGTACGTCCCTTAGGCCCCATTGTAATTTTAACTGCGTTGGCCAATTTATCTACGCCAGCCGCTAACTTATCTGTATCAAAAACAATATCTTTTGCCATTGTTTATCCTTTCTTTATTCTAAAATCCCCAATATATCCGTTTCTTTTATCAGTACATAGTCTTTACCGTCAATCTTTACTTCGTTTGCTGAGGCAGACCATTTCGCAAACAATACTGTATCACCGACCTTTACTGACATAGGTATTCTATCGTCGCCGTCAAACGCACCGTCGCCAACCGCAATTACGCGTCCGCGAGAAGGTTTTTCTTTCGCGTTATCTGGAATTATTATGCCACCGGCAGTCTTGTTTTCTTCTTCAATACGTTCCAACAGAACATAGTTATGTAATGGCTTAAACATATTTAATTCTCCTTGTTATATGTCTGTTTCTGGGCATAGATATAGTGCGATAAAAACCGATTTCAAGGGCTTGATTTTATACCTTTTAGGTGTTATTCTGCCTTTTAATAAAAAGGGGGATTCATGTACGACAAAAATAATGTTTTCGCAAAAATAATAAGAAACGAAATACCAAGAAATGCGATTGTAGAAAACGAATACGCGTTAAGTTTTAATGATATAAATCCATTATTTGAAAAGCATGTTCTGGTTATTCCAAAGGGTGAATATGAAAACATATTAGATTTTGTTAATAATGCTTCTGCGGAAGAACAGGCTGGTTTTTGGGCGTGCTTTCAGGAAACTGCGGATAAGCTGGGGGTTTGTGAAAACTTTAACATTTTAGCAAATGCGGGTGCCGATGCGCCGTTTATAAAGCAGTCAGTTTTTCATTTTCATTTGCATCTTGTATCTGGACCGAAAAAAACGGAATTAAAAAAGGTATTGGAAGAAATATGATTGTAAATGTTCGTGTCATACCGCGTGCTCGTAAAAATCAAATAACGGTTGATGAAGACGGTACCGTACGCGTTCATACAAGTGCTGCTCCGGCAGACGGGGCGGCAAATGACGCGGTAATAAAAAAGCTGGCAGAACATTTCAAAGTTCCTAAAACCAGCATAAGAATTATTCGTGGGGCAAGCACACGTAATAAAGTTATAGAATTTTAGTATTCTAAAATTTTCTTAAACAATTCTTCTGGTGTATTTGCACCGTGAATATTGTAGTCATGAATTGTTTCTATGAACCCATTCTTTTGCATATGAATGAACAAACGTACGAAAGGAATCCAAAACCCCGAAGTATTTAAGAAAAATAGCGGTTTTTTTGATTCGCCGATTTGTTGCATGGTCATTATGTCTGTCAGTTCATTTAATGTTCCGATGCCGCCTGGTAATATGATGAAAGCATCCGACAGCTCAATCATTTTTTGCTTACGTTCGTTTACGCCGTCAACTATTTCAACTTCTACTCCGTCGTGAACGGGTTCTTGCTTTTCAATAACGTTACGAGTAGACACCCCTATAACGTGACCGCCTGCGTCAAGTGCAGCAGTTGCAACTGTCCCCATTAGTCCAACGTCCCCGCCGCCAAATACCATTCGTATCTTATTTTGCCCTAAAAATTCACCGACACTTACGGCGTCACGTGCAAATATGGGGTTGGTACCAAATTGATGACCGCAATATACTGCAATAGATTTTAACTTTTTTGACATAACTTATTTTTCCTTTATTTTTGCGAATTATATCATAAAATACCGTTGTTATGAATCAAAACTTTTTGGATTTTATGCAGAACTATAAGGGGCAACGTTTAGCGGTGGCTGTTAGCGGTGGGGTGGATTCAGTATGTCTTTTATGTTGGTTGGCAAAGATTGGAGCGGATGTGGTATGTCTACATGTAAATCACGGTTTGCGGGCAAATGCCACCATAGAAACTAAATATGTATGCGATTTATGTAAAAGACTAAAATTACAGTGCAAAATTTTTTATTGGGAGGGTGAGAAACCGTCTTCTGGGTTGGAGGCCGCGGCACGTGACGCAAGATATAAATTTATGACGGATTTTTGCCATGAAAACGGAATAGAAGTTTTATTAACGGCGCATCAAGCGGACGACCAGATAGAAACATTCTTAATGAACCTTGGACGGGGAAGTGGTTTGTATGGACTTGCCGCTATGCGTAGTGTTACTTATCGGGATGGTGTAAAGATTGTTCGACCTTTATTGTATGTTCCGCGTGAAGAATTAAAGCAATATTGTGATGATAATGGTATAAAGTATTTTATGGATGAAATGAACGAAGATCCGCATTATACGCGTGTCAGAATTCGTCAGAATAGAAGACTTTTATCCGAAAAACTTGGTATTAGCGACAATAGAATTCTGCTAGCAATTCAGAATTTAGGGCGTGTAAGAGACGCATTGGACGAAAAGATTGCTGAAATGGTATCGAACGTTACGGATAATCGTCGTGCGATATTTCTTGATTCTTTTCTGTTTGACCAAGCCCCCGATATTAGGTTAAAGTTGCTGGGAACGTTGATTCAAAAAATTGGGGGGGATGAATACCAACCACGCTTGAATTCGTTGTCAAACGCACTAGATAAATTGCAACACGATTGTAAAATTACGCTGGGGCATTGTACTTTGCGTAGATTAGGGCAGAAAATTCTAATTGTTCCAGAAGGGGCAAAAACAAGTTTTAGGATAAGACATGGAAAACCAAAATTTGAAAAAGCAAACAAAGAAAAATAATTTTTTCCGCCGTGGTGGTGATAGCGGTAATATATTTCTAATTATTTTTGCGTTGTTATTTGTGATTATGATAGGTCGTTCTTTTATGGGCGGGGCTAATGTACCCCAGATGTTGGGTGGGGGGACAAATGCTCAGCAACCAGTAGAGTTAAGTTTTTCAGATGTTTTGCGTCGTGCGCCCGATATCAAAACGATGGAAATTCGCGGTAATGATGCTGCTGGTACCTTGACCGACGGTACGCCGTATACTGCAACAATTACGTATGACCCAGAATTATTAAGTAAGATTGCAGAGAACGGTGCGGTTATTTCTATAGATACATCCAAGACATGGGTAGATTATCTTGGTACGTGGGTTCCGATTTTAATGGGTTTGTTTTTCATATGGTGGATTTTCCGTGGGTTTAAAATGGGGGCCGGTGGTATAAGTCGTAGTTTAACGCAACAGAATCCGACAAAAATTACGACCGGTAAAACGAAGACTACTTTCAAAGATGTTGCAGGTATTGATTCCGAAAAGCAAGAATTGATGGAAATTGTTGATTTCTTAAAAGACAGCAAGAAATTCCGAGATGTTGGTGCACGTGTTCCGCGAGGGGTTTTATTGTCTGGAGAGCCTGGAACAGGGAAGACGTTATTAGCGCGTGCAATTGCGGGTGAGGCAAATGTACCGTTCTTTGCCGCGTCTGGAAGTGATTTTTCTGGGATTATTGTCGGTTTGGGGGTTGCAAAGATAAAAGAAATTTTTGATTTAGCAAAGCGTAATGCGCCGTGCATCTTGTTTATTGATGAAATTGATGCGATAGGGCAACGCCGTAGTACCCATTCTTATAACGATCAGGATCGTGAACAGACGTTAAATCAGTTATTGATAGAAATGGACGGTTTTGCGAATGATACGGGTATAATCGTGATTGGTGCAACCAACCGGGTAGATATGTTAGATCCCGCATTATTACGACCTGGGCGCTTTGACAGGCAGGTATATATTGAGTTACCTGATTTGTCTGGTCGTCGCGAAATTCTTGATTTATACGCAAAGAAAGTAAAAGTTTCATCCGACGTGAATTTACAGGATTTGGCGCGTGGCACGACTGGTTTTTCTGGCGCGGACTTAGAGAATTTGTTAAATGAAGCTGCGTTACACGCCGTAAGAAACGGCAGAAAAGAAATATCGCAAGTTGATGTAGAAGAAGCGCGCGATAAAATTTTAATGGGACCGCGAAAAGTACGTAAGATGCGCCCAGAAGATATAAAGTTAACGGCGTATCATGAAGCGGGGCATGCGTTTGTTAGTATAATGTATGCAGATATAACAGATCCAATTCATAAAGCGACCATAATTCCTCGTGGGCGTGCATTAGGAATGGTTCAACACTTACCGATAGATGATAAGGTTTCTATGACTATTGCCGAAGTTCGAGCTAATTTGTCTATTGCTTTGGCAGGACGAAGTGCTGAGGAAGTTTTCTTTGGTTCTGATAAGATTACAACTGGTGCAGAAAGCGACATTGCGATGGCGACTCGTTTGGCTCGTTATTCAATAACTACGGCTGGTTTGTCTCCGAAAATAGGTTTGGCGGCCATAAATCAGGTAAATTCATTTGGTACGCGTAGTGCACTGGAAAACGCCTCTGAAAAAACCGCGCAGATGGTGGACGAAGAAGTTCGAGCTTGGTTAGACGCCGCACATGAAGATGCTACGAAAATGTTGTCAAAGAACAAAGAAACTGTACGTAAGTTGGCGGAAGAACTGTTGGCTCGTGAAACTCTGACTGGTAGTGAAATTAAAGAAATTGTGCTTGGTAAAAAGTCTGCTAAAAAATCTGCCGCAAAAGCACCAGCGAAAAAGGTAAAAAAAGATGCCGGAAAATAATGTAGAACCGAAGTTTGAAATTCTACATATGTCTCCAGAAAACACAAATTCTGTGTTGGTGACGGTAGGTGACGAGGCCGTGATATTTGACGCATGGGGAAATGCGCTAGATTGGGAAAAACTATTGGAATCAAGAGGTTTGCGTTTACGAGCAATATATTCTACGCATGGACACGGAGACCATATTTCAGCGGCACCTTCGTTGGCGGAAAAATATAATGTGCCGTGGTTTTTGAACAGCGAAGATAATGTTTTAATAAGTTGGTCTAATAATTTATTAAAATATTTCGGGTTACCGTTAATAGAAGGTAATTATCGTCAACCAACAGATTTGGATGCTGGGGAAAAAATGATTTTACCAGGGGTATTTGCAGAAGTGATAGAAACACCTGGGCACACACCTGGTGGGGTTACGTATTATTTCCCAGATTTTGGTGTTTTGCTGACTGGGGATACTTTGTTCCGTGACAGCTTTGGACGTTACGATTTACCTGGTGGCGATGCAAACGCAATAATGCAGTCTATTTCTAAACTATATGAAATGAACTTCCCAGAAGAGACTTTTGTCGTTCATGGTCACGGGATAGATTCTACTATTGGTATATTGAAAAAAGAAAATCCGTATTTCAAATGATATTATTTTCTAAAAACTAAAACGCGAGTAATCCCAGACAGGTCTTTTTCGGTGCGTTCAAACAGCCAGTACTTTTTTATGAAAATATTTTTTACATCGTCTTCTTGTCCGTCACCAATTTCTAGATATATTTTACCGTTGTCTTTTAACCAATTGCGAGCATTCACGGCAATGGCTTCATATGCCGCAAGACCGTTTTTGGTCGCATAAAGAGCCATTTTAGGGTCATGCTTCGCGCCAGTATTTACACGGGGGTCTCCATACGGTATATATGGAGGGTTTGAAACTATTATATCAAATTGGTGATTAAATGCGTTTGGTTGATTGAAGTTTTTTCGTACCAAAGAAACTTTTTCAGAAAGTCCCAAGTTTTTTATATTTTTTTTGGCAACGCGTAATGCGGAACGAGAAATGTCTGTGGCCATTCCGTGTGCGCCGTGAACGTTTTTTACCAGTGCCGCTATTATGCAACCAGTACCAGTTCCTAGGTCTAATATATAAGGTTTTAGCCCAGAAACACAATCAGCAATTACGGCGGCAACTAATGTTTCTGTATCTGGTCTTGGGTCAAGAGTATGACGATTTGTATAGAATTTTAGTCCATAAAACCATTTTTGGTGTATGATTTTTGCGACGGGTACACCTTGCTTAAGGGCGCGAGCCATAAACCATATTTTTATAGTAGAAATTTTTTTTGTGTTTTCAATAACTACTCTGGCGTCATGAGGGTTACTAGACTTAGCCAAGATTTCAAATGCTTGATTTATTGTCATAAAGCAATTATAATCCGCCTTATGAAAAAAGCAAAAAATATTATGAATATAAATAATATTGCCCGCACGATTGTCGCGTTGGCAATAATCTTGGTCGTCGTTGCTGTGGCATTAGTGTTTTCGCGGCACGTTGGTGGTGGGGCTTCAGATGATGAATATCGTTCTATCGTTGTCGTGGCATCTGGTGACACGCTTTCAAAATTGCTTACAGAGCAGGGGCTTTCTAACGCGCAGGTTTTGGATATTGCAAAAGTTCTGAAGGCAGAGGCTGATATAACCAGCTTACGTGCAGATAGCGACAAAATTGAATTTGTTCGTTCTGATGAAGGTGCACCCGTATCTAAAATTGTAATAGTTCCGTCTCCGTGGCGCCAGATAGAGGTTACGTGTAATGCAGACGGTCAATGGCAATGCGAAACTATAGATATAAAACCAGATACCCGAGTAATATATCGCGAAGGGGAAATTTTAGACGGTGATAGTTTTTATTTGGCTGGGGCTCGTGCGGGTATACCTGACGGCATTTTGGCAGAGGTTTATGATTTGCTTGCGTTTGAAATGGACTTTGAACGAGACGTTCGTGCAGGTCAGAAATTCTCTGTTGTTTATGAAGAAAATTTTGCTAATGGTGAAAAGGTAGATAATGGTCGTATCTTAGCAGTACAGTTTGAGGCTTTGCGCGGAAACGTAAAAATGTATCGCTTCAAAACAAGTGACGGAAAGACCGGTTACTATGATGAAAACGGTAACGGGGCCATAAAGTCATTAAAGCGTACTCCTATAAATAACGCTCGGGTAACCAGTAGTTTTTCAACAAGTCGTAAACATCCGGTGTTGGGGTACACTAGGGCGCATAAAGGTGTAGATTTCCGTGCGTCAACAGGTACACCTATACCTGCTGCGGGGGCTGGTCGTGTTGTTGCACGTGGTTATAATAACGGGCATGGTAATTATATAAAGATACGTCATAATGCGTCTTATGAGACTTTATATGCACATATGTCTCGGTTTGCAAAGGGTGTGGTTGTGGGGACGACCGTGAAACAGGGGCAAACAATAGGTTATGTTGGTTCAACTGGCTTGTCAACAGGACCGCACTTGCATTACGAAATAATCAAGGACGGTAAGCATGTTAACCCGATGACTGTAAAGTTACCTGCTATTAGTAATCTGGCAAAGAAAGATAAAGAGCGTTTCTTAGAATATAGGAAGGTTCTTGATGAAGGGGTAGGGCACTTATCAAAGCACCCTGAATGGTTCATACAATTATAGAATTCTGGCGTTGGCCAGAATTCTTTATGAGAAATCAAAAATAGGCATGTTTTACTATTTGAATATTTGCGCTTGACAAATGATTTTTGTGTGTTATTGTTTGCCCTAGTGTGCAAAAAAGGATTTAAAATGTCATATTGTATAACGTGTCCGAATAAAGACAAAGAAAAAGGATGTACATATTCTGGTAAATGTATCATTAAAGAATACAACTTGGATCCAGAATATATACCTGAATTCATCGCTTCTGCGAAACAAATTGTTACGAAAGAAGAAGAGCAGGTAAAAGCTGAAGAAGCGAAAGAAAGTAAAGGAAACGAAGTCGTGTTCAATCCATTCCAACGTGGTAATGGTTGTACATTGGCTGGGTATACTTTACAGGAAATATTAGCGCATACCCGCTAATTCATCTTTTAAGTAAATAAAGCGGTGTTTAGTCACCGCTTTTTTCTTGGTTTAGTAATAGTTGTTTTTGTTTTATACCGCCTGGCGCGGAATAGCCACCGATTTTTCCGTCGCTTCGGATTACGCGATGACAGGGGATATAAGGTGGCAGTGGGTTTTTGCCGATAGCGTTTGCGACTGCGCGTACGGCTTTTGGATGGCCAGACATTTCTGCAACTTGGGCGTAAGTGCGCGTTTCACCGTAAGGTATTTTAATTAGGGCTTTCCAGACATCGCGTTGAAAGTCCGTCCCTGCTAATTTATCTATATCTTTGTCGTTTATTTTGTTTAGCATGAATTATATATAAACCAAAAGGTGTTTGATAATCAAATAAAAAACAAAATACCCCGCCAAAAGACGGGGGTAAAACTGGCGCGCCCAGAAGGATTCGAACCCTCAACCTTCTGATCCGTAGTCAGATGCTCTATCCAATTGAGCCATGGGCGCAACGGTCTTATATTTTATACCTTTTTATCTTGATTGCAAGAAAAATATGCGTTTTTAGCGACCGCCTTTTTCGGTGCTGTGGTAAAGCATATTAAAGTGCTGACGGCAGACCGACTTATAATTGCTATCCCCGACCGCTATTTGTGCACCTTCGCGTATTACTTTACCTGTAGAATCATAACGCAAATGATGCGTTGCCAAGCGCATGCAACCAAGTATTTGGCACGTTGATTCCATACGATGTAATTTTGCTCCAACCTCTATCAATCTGCGTGAAGCCGGAAATATATGTTCGTTACTATCAACCATTAAACCGTAACACATAATTATTACGGGGGTACTGTCGGCAATGCGAACAAGCGTATCTACGTCTTTCGGCGTAAAAAATTGAATTTCATCAATTAAAACCATTTTTGTATCTGGTGCGGGTTTCCAATTTTTCAACGATGATAGAACTGTTGCATCTGCAGATATTCCAATACGAGAATTTACTTTGTTTTCGCTAAAACGGTTGTCTATTTTTGGTTTTATTATTTCTGTTTTGTTCCCGTTTTTACTTTGGTTGTATGCGTTTATTACTAATAACGCAGACTTAGAGCACCCCATTGTCCCATAGTGAAAATGCAAATTGGCCATTCCTATTTTCTCCTTTCCAAAAGTTTATTCTGACATTGATTCTAAGCGTTCAATTCTTTTTTCTACTGGCGGATGAGTTGCCATTAAAGAGCTAGCAAATTCTTTTGGACCACCCGGATAGGCAATGCATACTGCCGCCATCGATTTTACTTTGTCAAGACATTCTACGCGTGAATCCGTCGTAATTTTACGTAGTGCCGAAGCCAGGGCTTTTGGGTTCCTGGTAATGTGCGCTCCTGTTGCATCGGCCGCATATTCACGGTTACGTGATACGGCCATACGTAAAATAGGCGTAATTATCCAGTTAAATACCATAAAGGCCAGCCATACCATAAGCAGTATGGCACCACTATTATTTTTACTATCGTTACTATTACGGTTGCTGCTAATTGCAAGTCTAAAAATAATATCTGCAGCAAAAACGGTAACTCCAACTCCAGTTATTAACATCATGTCTAAGCGGATGTCTCTGTTACCTATATGAGCCATTTCATGTGCGATAACGCCTTCTAGTTCTAGTTTGTCTAGTTTCTTTATAATGCCGCGAGTAAGCGCGACAGACGCGTCTTTGGGACTGCGACCTGTTGCGAAAGCATTCATAGAATCATCGTCTATTATATAAACGCGTGGGCAAGGGAGTCCCGCTGCAATGGCAACGTTTTCAACGCTACGAAATATTTCACGGTTTTTCGGATCTGAATCAGATATTTCATGCGCGCGTGCAGAATGTAACATCATAGAATCCCCGAACGCCCACGATATAAGTAACCATACAGCGCAAGCGATGAATGTCGGAATTGCAACCTGTATGGTTGTGGTTAAGGCTTGGTCTGCAGGTACAACGAACCAAGTGAACAAAAAAACTAATGCTATGAAAATCAGAGGAAATGCGACAACTAATAATATAGTTTTTATATTATTGCTGCGAATATGATCATATACTGTTTTGACTTTGTTCATAGTAAATACTTCCTGTTAAAAAATCATTATTTCCACCATATTATAAACAAAAAACGAGGCGCGTCATCATGAAAAATTTTTTAAAATTATTTATGTTTTTATTTTGTTTTGAAGCGGCTGCAAATACGCTTCCTAAAAATGTCTTTTCTGGAATGCCCGATTATTTAGTTGGTGCGGCCAACGCGTGGGCCGGAATATTTTCAGAGTTCGGGCCAGGTGCAGATGTGGCGGCATATATAAATAAAGTTCAAACCAGTGACGTTACGCAATACTTGGATACTATATCTACTTTGGGTTTTAATAATACCACGATGGCGCTGTTAGAGGTAAACCAGCATGTAGATCAAGCTTTTAATGTAGTAAGTTCTCCATTGGTTGCTAGACGTAACGAGTGTACCGCTAATTTGAAAGTGTGCGATTATGGACGCAGGTTGGTTGTAATTGACGGTAATATTTTCGGAGAGTTTGCAGACTATCATGGCGGTGATAATAGAGATTTTAAGACGAACAATACAGGTTTCGTCGTAAATGCAAAAGCCTATTTGTCAGACGGTTGGTTGTTTGGGGTAGAATATACTCGTTCTATGACGGATACTCATGATACTCGTGTTTATTCGGATGCTACGGGTAATAGTGTTACTTTATTTACGCAATATTTATCTGAAAGAGGTGTGTTCTTAAATTTTGGTTTAAATGCGGGTCATATCAGTTGGAACACAGATAAAACAATTGGCGTAATTATTGATGATAGTATATATGATACATATTTCTATGCCGGTCAGATGAATTTAGGAATGAGAATTATGCGTGGACGTATATCTATGACGCCTGGGATTACAGTTAAGTATACTTTGATAAATGCTGACAAATATATAGATGCAGTTGCACAAGAATTTGATGATTGGTGGTATAATATGATGACGGCGTCTGCAGGATTGAATTTAGGTTTTGATTTTATAGGTTCAGATTTCGTTTTGCGTCCTAACGTTCATCTTGGTGGCGGTTATGACGTTATCAGTAAAGGAAGCGATAATATGCAGGTACAATTGATAGACAATCAGTTCTATGACATACCAATAGAAGCGCCAAACCGTGCAATATTTAATTCCGGTATAGGTTTAGATTTTTTCAATGAATATTTTGCCGCAGGGTTAAGTTATTCTTTTGACATGCGCTCTGATTATAGTTTGCATACAATTTGGGCCAAATTAAAGATAGCGTTTTAGTTTTTGATATAAATCTGGTATAATAACCTATAATTATGAAGAATATCAGATTTTATACTTTTTTAGCGTGTACGTTTTTTATTAAAAGCTCGCTTGGTGCCAGTCTTTTGCAGCAACAATCTTTCCCAAAAACTGCGGGTGATTTAACTTTTATTCAAACAGTAGAATTAAAACAAGAAGGTTATGAACCATGGGAATCAGAATACGACGCAAATGGTCGTTGTATATCTGGATGTTTGTACCCTGGAATTACGATTCAAGAAGAGTTTGATATCGCTCGTCAATATACCGATGAGGCTTGGGCGCGTGCGCAACAATATATGCAAATTCAACAACCAACTCAGTATTTGCCACAGCAACAACAGGTACAACAAGAAAAAACTAATACTTTATCAGATGCTACCGTAAAGAAAATTGTTGATGTTATAAATAAAACGCAACAGCCGCGCTGTAGTCCGTCAAATTCAGATATTTCTTTCGGGCAAAAATTACCTTTTGGTTTACCTTTAACGGGTAGTCCTAGAATAACATCTAGTTTTGGGGGGCGTATACATCCTGTAACTGGTAAGCCGTCTGGGCATAAAGGAATAGACTTTTCTGCCGTGGTTGGAACAAATGTTTTTTCGCCTGCTGATGGCACTGTTGAATCTGTGTGGACAGATAGTACTTGCGGTAACGGGTTAAAAATATCGCATGCTAATGGATATGAAACACTGTATTGTCATTTGAATAAAGTTTTAGTGAAAGAAGGTGAAAGTGTAGATGCTGGTTGTAAAGTCGCAGAAACAGGTAACACTGGTCGTACGACGGGGCCACATTTGCATTACGCCATAAAAGAAAATGGTAATTTTATAAATCCAGCTAATTGGATTTATGCACAATATTAATTATTTTTTCGTTTAAATTTTACTTGAAAACTTCCGTTGTTTATTGGTATCGCTGATACTATATAAGGGGACAATATACTTTCGGTTGCCCATACAGGAAATTTCTTATGCAGAATGCCACTAGCACCTGTAATTATAGTGGCTTGTTTAATTCCTGATGTTGCAAGACTCATAATTTCTTGCCAGGCTTGTTCTTCTGTCAGTTGATGTAAATCAAGAACTGCGTGTTCCGGCAGCGGGGTAACTTTATGTGGTATTCTTTGTGACAGTTTTAGTTCTGCGCGTACTTTTTTACGAGTACTTTCATCATCTGGGGCAAAAGCGCTGCCAACCATTTCGGCAATATCTTTGTCAGAAAGTTGTCTCATTTATTTGTCTTTACCAGAATCGAAGTCTGCTGGTTTTTTTTCTAATTTTTTCGTCCAAGAGTTATCCGGGAAATTTAACCGCAGCATTTCGGAATAACCATATGCTTGTTCTGGCAGCCCTATCGCGGTATAACATTCGGTTAATCGATATAACGCTTCTGGCGTCATCGCCGTTTCTTGGGCGGTTTCAATTACCGACTGCAACCGAGAAATTGCACTTGGCCAATTTTCTTTTGCCATATCAGAACGTGCGGAATACATGACTTTCCCCGCAATATAATTTTTTAATATTATTATTTTATTTTCCGCGTTTTTAGCATATTCTGACTTAGGGAAACGGTCAACTAATTGTTGAAATTGTTGTAAAGCATATGCAGACATTCCCGGTTCGCGGCGTACGTCGCTTACCTGGCGGTAATAACACATACCACGCAGATACAACATATAAGGTACATCTTTGTGCCCTGGGTGGAATCGCATAAAACGGTCAACAACTAGGATTGCACCGGCAAAGTCTTTATCCATATAATGAGAATAGGCCGCCATTACTAGTGCGTCGGCTGCCCATGGACTGGACGGGTACTGCGATTCTGCTTTTAGGAATTCAGCGGCAGCAGTTTCATAATTCTTATCATTAAACTCTTCGTAAGCGGTTTCATATATTTCCCGTAAACTACGATCCATTTCTATTTCGTTATCGGTGCCGGCACACGCTGCTAGTGATGCCGCTAAAGTTAATAAAACAAATATTTTTTTTGTACGCATATTCCTGCCTTGATTTTGTTTCTTAAACGAGAGTATAATCCAAACTATGAAACTAGGCAAACATATTTTCGGTGTAGGTGTTATGACAGGAATCAGTCGCGTGTTCGGGTTCGTACGCGATATGCTGATTGCTCATGTCTTTGGTGCAGGACGTCTGTCGGACGTTTTTTTGGCCGCATTCAAATTACCTAACTTATTCCGCGATTTGTTGGGTGAGGGGGCTTTGTCTTCAATTTTTATTCCTATGTATACGGATAAAAATAAAGACGAAAATTTTGCAAAGAATGTATTTTCATGGTTGATGGTTGTTTTGCTGGGAATTACGTTATTATTTGAAATTTTTATGCCGCTGGTTGTATGGATATTGGCACCTGGTTTCGCGGATGATCCCGGTAAGATGCAATTGACAGTATTGATTTCCAGAATAATGTTCTGGTATGTTATATTTATATGTGGTTCCGCGTTTCTTTCTGCAATTTTGAATGCTTTTTCAAAATTTTTGCTGGTTGCGTTTATGCCTGTATTACTGAACATAATGTTGATATGTGTATTGCTGCTTGGGGCATTCTTTGCGCAGGGTACAATTTTATACTTGATGGCGTTTACGGTCGTTTTGTCTGGTATTATACAGTTCGGAATTTTGTGGTCTCGAATAAGGAAAAGACATTTTGGATTGCGATTGGTAAGACCGCGTTGGACGCCTGCTATTAAAAGTATGTTTAAGCGTCTAGGAATAAGCATTATAGGAAATGGTTTTTATCAAATTACAATAATTGTAGGTACTTTGGTGGCAAGTTTTCAAAATGGTGCGGTTTCGTGGTTGTATTATTCAGACAGAATAGTGCAATTGCCTTTTGCTTTAATTGGTTTAGCCGTAGGTACCGTGTTGATGTCTTCAATATCTAACGCGCTGGCAGAAAAGAATATGCGGAGCGTGTATATTCAGCAAAATTCGTCTATGCGTCAATCAATGATGTTGATAATGCCTTGTATGGTTGGATTATTTGTGTTGGCGGAACCTATAATACGTTGCTTATTTCAATATGGTGCGTGGACGGCGGACTCAACGCATGCTGTTGCGTTGGCCATAATGATTCAAGTACTTGTATTACCTGCGATGATGATAAGTCAGATTTATAGCAAGACGCTATATGCGTCGCAAGACGTTCGTACGCCTGTAAAGACAAGTATAGTGTCTTTGGCTGTGGCGGCGGTAATATATTTATCTGCGTTCTATTTTATAGGTTATTTGGCCATTCCTGTCGGTATAGTTATTAGCGGGTACTTAAAGAATTACCTGTTGCGTCGTGCGTGTCGTCGTCGCGATTTAATTCATACAGAACCTTGTACACGTCGTGCGGTATTTGCCTTTGGTGCTTTGGCGGTTTTAATGGGGTGCGGCTTGTGGTTTGTTCCAGTTACCAATATATGGGTGTTATTTTTAGTAATTGGTGGTTTTGCGATAATTTACTTACCGATAGCATATCTTATAAACAAAAAAATATAGTCAAAATAAAGTTGAAAGTGGGCTTTTTATGTGATAAAATCTTATACATAAGAATGTAAGGAGTCCCATAATGAAAAAAGTAATTTCTTTGGCAGTATTGACCGCAGTACTGGTCGGTTGTACTGATTTAAATTCCACGGATACCAGTGCAATGAACGGTTACGGTAGCGACGGTTTCGGCGAAGAAACATTGGTTACTACAGATGATTCTTTGAATAATACATACTTATTGGCTCCGGCGCCAAAATATTACGTCGGCAGTGCATATAAGGTTGAAGATGTACAATATATTCCAGTTGAAGATTTAACATATAATCAAACGGGTATTGCCGGTATAATACCAGCGGAATTAAACGGTACTAAAACTAGCAATGGTGAAGTCTTTGATATGAACCAAATGGTCGCAACAAGTAAGACATTACCGTTGCCGACAATTGCAAGAGTTACTAACTTAGATAACGGTCAATCTGTTGTCGTTCGTGTAAATAATCGTGGACCATTTGTAAATACGCGTATTATGGACTTATCTCCGGCTGCCGCACAGAAAATTGGCATGAACGGTCAGACAAAAGTTCAGGTTCAGGTTATGGCAAATGAATCAACGGCTGTAAAGAACGCTACGTTGGGAAATTCTGTACAGTCTGCACCTGCTCAAACAACAGAAACAACGGTTATAACAACGACTACTGCACCTGGGGCAACAACGGCACCTGCTGCAACAAGTGGTGATTATAGCGTTCAGGTTGCGGCGTTCTATGCTCAGGACAGTGCAGACACATTAGCGGCTCGTATGGCTCAATACGGTAATGCTGTCGTAGTTCAAGAAGGAGATATGTACAAAGTACGTATTATAAACTTAGATGCGGCTCAGGCACGTAATGTAATTGATGCTTTGCGCAGTAATGAAGGTATGGCGCCAGGTTTGTTGTTAAACGGACGTTGGATAAACGCTGATAGCATTTAATGAAAAAGCCCCTTTTGGGGCTTTTTATTTTTGTCTTTGCTTTATTTTATCTATTGGAATTTTTGCCGCCGGCGTTGGTCCCATTTGACCGTTGTAGTGGCTTGCTTTGTTTTTGTTGTAAGGTTTACGTTTGCCGATAAATTCTTCGTAATATATTTGCCCAATTCGCATATTAGGGTATACAACTGTCGGATATAAAACTTTTATTTCCAAAGTCCATTGTCCGCAAAAGCCGTCGTCGCCCCGTCCAGCGGTATGATGATTTAAGATAAAGTTCCGACCTACAGATGATTTCCCGTCAATATAGGGGAATAAATTATATGTTTCTGTGTATTCAACCGTATGCCCAAGGTAGCCGATGGACGGTGATAAAATCAGGCCGCTTTCTGGAATTGTAATATCAATTGTTTGATGGGATTGTTCTGCACACGGGTCTATTAAAAAAGAGGGGTTCCTTGGGTCGAAATTCTCCGGAGAATTTCTGTATACTACAAAGTGGCTATCATCTGTGAACCAGTCGCGCATAGAATATTTTTTATTCGGGTCGTATTTAATTGCGGGTAACATTCCGGCTGGCAGAGTATGTTTATATATTTTTAACATGTCGCCAAGATGTAAATCATAACTATTGCTTCCCATACATTGTTCGTTAAACGGTGATATCATAATATCAGGTCTGTTATCTGGATTATTAGGATTTGGCGTATTCATACGTCGTAATATTTCAGGGCCTGTCAATTGCATAATATAGTCCTTTTCTAAACTTTATTGACAATTTAATACCATAGTCTAATTTTTGCAAGATTTTTGTTCACTTTTGTTGAAAGTGTGCTATGTTTCGGGTATGACTGAAACATATTCTGGATTTATTGCAATTATTGGACCGACGAACGCCGGGAAAAGCACTTTATTAAACCAAATTATGGGACGCAAGGTGTCCATTGTGTCGCATAAGGTTCAAACCACGCGTACGAATTTTCGCGCGATAAAGATGGTTGGTAATCGGCAATTGATTTTTGTTGATACGCCGGGAATTTTTCGTCCGTCAAGACGGCTTGACCGTGCTATGGTTGGCGCTGCTATGGACGCTACGTCAGATGCGGATGCTATTTTATTGGTAATAGACGCGCAAAAAGGCGTGACAGATACCGTTCGGGCTTTAATAGAAAAGGTAAAAGACCATAAGAACTTGTTTGTTGCATTAAACAAGGTAGATGCGGTTGCAAAGTCGGAGTTATTACCGTTAACCGCGAAGATTGTAGAATTAGCAAACCCGCGTGAGATATTTATGATATCCGCATTAAAGAACGACGGTGTAAAGCAAATGTTAGAAAGTTTGGCATCTGTAATGCCGGCAGGACCATATATGTTTGACCCAAAAGATGCTTCGGACGTTCCAGATAAATTATATTTAGCAGAATTGACGCGAGAGAAGATTTATAAATACATTCATCAAGAATTGCCGTATCATATCAATGTTGTTACAGAAAAAGTAGATGTTGATGACGAAGGGGTTCTGGATATATATCAAAAGATAGCTGTTCAGAACGAGGCGCATAAAAAGATAGTAATTGGTCGTGGCGGTGCGCAGTTGAAACGGATTGGAACGGCGGCCAGACACGATATACAAGATCAGTGGGGGGTAAATGCACGACTTCACTTGTTTGTACGTGTAGAACCGGATTGGGAGAATAAAGCCGAAAATTACGAAGAACAAGGTTTGGAGTTTAAAAAATGAGTAAAGATTTTGATGAAAAATTAAAAGAGTCGAAGCAGGCGCGTATAAATATACCGAGAACCGTCGAGTTAGGGGTATTATTCTCTGTTGTGATGATATTGTTAATTGCCGGTCAAAAACAAGATCTATCAAAACACGTTGTGAAGTATAAAGGTAATAAATCGGTGGTGTTTAAAAGTATAGAACTTAATGATACTTCATTACGAGTAATGCATTTTGAAGATGTTGCCGAAGGTATGGAATATTATAAATATATAAATGTTGGTGATACGTTGGACATAAAGTACGATTTCAAGAATTTTCTAACTTGTGATAATTATCGCATTTCGCCGTTTTTGAGCAAAGTATCCAATATTCGTAGAATCAATGGTAAGAAATTAAAAGAAATTAGAGAAATTGCTAAGCGAGATAGCTTGCTAGGTCATATTAGCCAATCAAATCAGAAGGTCAGATAATTTTATGCAAACTTTACACACATCGGATTTTGATTTTGAATTATCTGCGGAACTGATTGCATCACACCCGCTGCATCAGCGTGACGCGTCAAGGATGCTGGTTGTAAATGGCGCAGAGATTACGGATAAACATATCCGTGATTTTTTGGACTATTTGCAAGACGGTGATGTTGTCGTCTTTAATAATTCAAAGGTTATACCTGCGCGCTTTAACGCATCTGGTCATGAAATAACCTTACATACAGCCGTTAGTGATAAAATCTGGTGGGGGTTGTGTAAAAAGTTTAATAAGATAAATATCGGTGAATTATTGACGCTTGATGACGGTACACAAGTTAAAGTTTTGGATAAAGAAGACGAAAGTGGTCTGAAACTTGAGTTCTTATGCGATAACGTTTTTGAGGTATTAGATAAAATTGGTAAAATGCCACTGCCACCGTATATGAAGCGCGAGGCAGAAACAGAAGATAGAGAACGTTATCAGACCGTTTATGCCGACCCAATTGGTTCTATGGCAGCGCCGACAGCCGGGTTGCACTTTACGCCAGAATTGATGGATGAAATAGAAAAGCGTGGTGCAAAGATTGTAAAGATAACTTTGCACGTTGGTGCTGGAACTTGGATGCCGGTTAAGACGGAAAATTTAAATGAACATAAAATGCACAGTGAATGGTGTTGTATAACACCAGAGCAGGCAGATATAATAAACAACGCAAAGCGTGTAATTGCAGTTGGTACGACATCAATGCGGACGCTTGAAAGTGCGGCAATAGACAACAGTAAAATGCCAGAGAAGCAAAGAAATCGCAGGGTTGTGCCAATATGTCGCAGCACAGACATATTTATTACACCTGGGTATAAATTTGGTGCGGTGGACGTATTGCTGACGAACTTTCATTTACCTAAATCAACGTTGTTTATGTTGGTGTCTGCATTTGCTGGGCTTGATGAAATGAAGGTGGCGTATAAACATGCTGTCGCTGAAAAGTATAGATTTTTCTCGTACGGGGATTGTTGTTTATTATTTAGAAAAGATGGATAAAATGTCGTTAAAGTTTAATTTGATTGCAACTGATGGTATGGCGAGACGTGGCGAGGTTGAAACAGCACATGGTACGTTTCAAACGCCTGCTTTTATGGCGGTGGGAACCGCCGCCACGGTAAAGGCTTTGACCATGGACCAAGTGCGTGAAACTGGGACGCAGGTTATTTTGGGAAATACTTATCACCTTATGATGCGCCCAGGTGGCGATTTGGTTGAAAAAATGGGTGGGCTTCACAAGTTCAGTGGTTGGACAGGTCCTATCTTGACGGACAGTGGCGGTTTTCAGGTTATGTCGTTGTCTAATTTGGTAAAGATGAAGGAAGAGGGAGTAGAATTTACTTCTCATATTGACGGGGGTATAAAGCACTTTTTACGTCCTGAAGACTCTGTACATATACAGCATCAGTTGGATTCTAATATAACGATGGTTTTGGACGAGTGTTTGCATCTGCCGGCACCGCGTGAACGCGTGGAAAAAAACGTGGAAATGGTTACGCGTTGGGCTAAGCGTAGTAAAGACGCTTTTATAGACAGACCGGGGTACGGAATATTCGGCATTGTTCAAGGGGCAGATTTCAAAGACTTGCGTATTAAATCTGCAAAGCAGTTGACGGAAATAGGGTTTGACGGGTATGCAGTTGGCGGTTTGGCAGTTGGTGAACCGCAGGAAGTGATGTTTGATATGATTGCTACAACTACACCATTATTACCAGATGATAAGCCCCGTTATTTAATGGGTGTAGGAACGCCTTTGGATATATTAGGGGCTGTAGAACGTGGTATAGATATGTTTGATTGCGTTATGCCTACGCGTGCTGGGCGTACGGCTCAGGCATTTACAAGACATGGTACAATGAATATGAAGAATGCCAAGTTTCGTGATGACCCAACACCACTAGATGATAAGTGTGGTTGTCCGGCATGTAAGTTATCACGTGCATATATACATCACTTGGTAAAGTGTAATGAAATATTGGGGGCTACGTTACTTACGCAACATAACTTATGGTTTTATCAGGATTTGATGCGAGATATACGTAAAGCCATAGAAGAGGGCAGATTTGCAGAATTTAAGAAAGAGTTTATAGCAAAATATACAGGTGAAAAATAATGAAAAATAGTAAAGAAGTGGAAGTTAGTACTATTAAACAGTCTAACGTATTTAGTGGAGAACCTAAATTAAAATTAGATGTCATGGAAAAAATTTATCTGGCGTTGTCAGTAAAGTCTGTGAAAGAAATGATTTTTATTTATACTTTGGTGTCTTTGCGTTCCGGAAGAAACTACAATGTATTTCCAACGACAGAGATTGCAACATTTGATAATAAAAAAGACGCATCCATATATCATAAAACTATAGAAGAGGTTATGCGCTTTCAAGGGAAGCATATAGGGGTTCAAAAAATTCGTGAAATGATGACCGAACAAATTAAGGAATTTAATGAACGAGTACGTTAAAAACTGTTGAAATAAAAACTGATAATTTACTAAACTAAAAGCATCGGAAAAGGAGTTAAAAATGCCAAGAAAGAAAAAAGAAGTAGAAGTCATTGATATGGGCGGCGCAAAGACGGTAAAAAAGAAGACATCTTTTGTTACGTGGACTAAGCGGGTATTTGCCATTGTATCTATTATCTGGATTGCGCTGGTAATCTGGACGCCGTTGTGGGTAAAGAATACATATTCTCAGCCTATAAAGAAATCAATTGTTGTATCCATGTTCTTTGATTTGCAAAGGAATATTGTAGAGCAGTACGAGAAACTTTTGGATGGTATAAAGGATGCAATTGATTTAGAGAAACCGGTTGCGTTTGCTGTTGATAAGGTTCGTATGGCAGAAGATGCGGTTGAAAAAGTAACGGATACAACCGCCAAAGCCAAAGATGCTACTGCTAAGGCAGAAGAAAAAACGGAAGAAGTAAAAGAAACGACTGGTAAGGTTCAAAAACTTAGTGGGTTGGCCAGTAAGTTTGGTATAAATACAAGTGGTGTTGATAAAGCTTTGGACAGTGTGAATAAGGGCGTAGACGCGGCAAATACGGGTATTGATAAAGCGAATGAGGCTATTGCTAAGGTTGACGATACAGCCGCGTTAGTGAACGAGAAGTTAGATGAAATAGAAACAGACTTGACCGGTTTATTACAGGTTCAGATTGATGATATGATAGATGAAGTAATCAAGACCCAATTGGATAAGAATACAGGTGGTCTTGGTACTACATTACTGACGAATTATGGCATAGAGCATGTATATCCATGGCGTCCGTCATCTTGGCCCGTTGCGACGAAGATATACGATGATTTGTCTCAATCTGATGTAACTGTGATCAACGTTATTACCGACACTGTTGATAAGTATTTTGGTTACGTAGCATGGGGTTTGGTAATAGCGGTATGGTTGCTTGGTTTATATATATGGATGTCCATGTTTAAGAAAGCCAAGGCAATGATAGCGCCGTTTATAGTATGTCCTCGTTGCGGTCATACGTTTGCGGACAGACGCACGGCATATAGCCTGTTGAAAGTTTTGCAGCCATGGAAATGGTTATAATGTAAGTTAGAACCCGCAGGAAGCGGGTTCTTTTTTTGGTGTAAAAAAGGCTTGCAATTGGCAAAAAGATATGTCAGAATATGCCACGCAGTGCGAGCGTAGCTCAGTTGGCTAGAGCGCAACCTTGCCAAGGTTGAGGTCGAGGGTTCGAGCCCCTTTGCTCGCACCAGAGTTTTAAAAAAGGTCTGTGCATAATGATTTTGAATTCTAAAAAAACATTTGAATGACGTGGTGCGACCTTCAGAAATATGACGGACGCACTTTTCTTGCGTCCGTTTTTTTAATTTTAATACCCAAAAAGGAAAATAAAATGTCAGAAAATACAAACAACGCAACAAAAATCTCAACTAACGAATTAGAAGCGCGTTTGCAGAAAGCAGAAAATATCCGTGCGCGTGACGGTGTTGTTTGGAAAGATAAATATGACAGAACCAGTACGATTGCGGATGCCCGAAATTTAGCAGATGGTTCGCATGTTAGATTAGCAGGACGTATTACTGCGTTACGTTGGTTGGGTAAGTTGATGTTTGGACGCATTTACGACATTGATGGCGAAATTCAATTTTCTATGTCTCGTGAAGAATTGGGTGAAGAGCAATATAAGTTTATGAAAGCAAATGTTGATCTTGGGGATTTTATCGGGATTGACGGTGAATTATATCATACGACTGCGGGTGAACTGACGGTTCGGGTGGCAAAGTACGATATTTTGTCAAAGGCTTTACGTCCTTTGCCGGAAAAGTTCCATGGGCTTACAGATATGGAAACGAGATATCGTCAGCGGTATTTAGATATCATTTCCAATGAAGATACTCGTAATACAATGAAAATGCGTTTTAAGATGTTACGTCTGATACGTGAGTATTTGAATGACAATGGTTTTGTAGAAGTTGAAACGCCAATTATGCAAGTGGTTGCTAGTGGTGCTGCGGCCAGACCGTTCATTACGCATCATAATGCATTAGATGCAGATTTTTATCTACGTATTGCGCCAGAGTTGTTTTTGAAGCAGACCATCGCCGCGGGTTTTGACCGGGTTTATGAATTAGGTAAAAACTTTCGTAATGAAGGCATGGATGCAATGCATTTGCAAGAATTTACAATGCTTGAGTGGTATGCGGCGTATTGGAACTACAAGGATAATATCAAATTTTCTTGGGATATGGTTCAGAAACTGTTGATGGATTTACGTGGGACTTTACAGATAGAATATCAAGGTACTACGTTAGATTTCAGTAAGTATGAAGAAATTGATTATACGGCTCGTATGAACGATTTGCTGGGTGTAGATATTTTAGAATTCAATGATACAGAGGCCTTAAAGAAACAGTTGGTAGAGCAGGGTATGTTCCCAGCAGATGAATTAGAACCGTTGAAGTCTGTGCCTTCTATTGTAGATTACGTATTTAAGCGTAAGATACGCGATCAGATTGTACAACCTGCGATAGTCTATAATTATCCTGCGTACTTGATACCATTAGCGCGTCGTAACGATGAAGATAATCGTCGTATAGATATTTTCCAGCTGATTGTATGCGGGGCAGAATTGATAAAAGCGTATTCTGAATTAGTTGATCCGATTGTACAACGTGCTGCGTTTGAAGAGCAGGCAAAGAACAAGGCTGCTGGTGACGAGGAAGCTTTTGACTTAGACGAAGACTTCTTACGTGCTATGGAACATGGTATGCCGCCGATTTCCGGTTTGGGTTTAGGTATTGATAGATTCTTTTCTATAATTGCTAACCAACCGACTTTGCGTGACGTTATATTATTTCCGATAATGAAGTAGAGGATGTAATATGTTAATTCCACATTCAGAATTTTATGCGGCAGATGCAGCGGCTGATCACGACCGTAAAAACCAAGCAGCGATTGAAGCCGCAAGAGTAGCCGGGCGGATAAATGATGAGGCCGCTCAATATTTATCAGAGTTGTATTCTGATAGTATGACATGGTTTCGAGAAGTGTTTTATTTCCTGGGGAAATGTTTCGGTGCGCCTAAGGCTCCTGTTATGCGATATGACTATGCAACGGATTCAGCAATAGACGAACCGATAAAGATTTCTGATATCAATCCTTTGTCGCCATATATTGTACACCACCGTTTAGATGCAGACCCTATGCGAAATCAGTTTTTTACTAGCGAAGCGGGGCATAAAATAGATTTGGCGGTATCTTCTATCGTTACTGTCATTGTTGGCGCACAGAAAAGCGTGGATAGGGCGCTGGATAAAGTTACAGGAAAATATTATGCGGCTTATGTGGAAGAAGTTGTAAATACGGTTTATCGGGTTATTGCTGCTCAAGAACGCGAAGCTTCGGCGCGCGCAGTTGCAGATAAAATACGTGCCAAATTAACCGAAAAGTATGTTTCAACTCCGTCAGAAGCGGTTCTATCTATAATAGGTTCTGGACATGAAAAACTGGCGGTTGATTTGGTAAGAGCTTTGGATAAAGTGCCACGACCGCGTATGAGACTACAAGATGTTTGGCGTGTAAAATGCTTGTTTGATTTGATACCGCAAGCAAGAACTTTTATTGAGCGTGTATGCGAAATGATGCCAGATAGAATTTTATCGGTTCGTGATAACTTCTATGATATGAAAAATCCGCGTAATTACCGTGATGCAAAGTTAGTCATAGATATCGGTAAAGATGGGCGGGTCGTGCCTATGGAAATCATATGTCAGGTACGTACGTTCTTTGAGTTTGAAAAGCAGACTCATGGACATTATGAGGTTTCTAGAAAAAGGGAAAATAAGAATAATAAGAAGGTTGCAGAAGCTAGTGCAACTATTGAGCGTAAATTAGCGGATTTTATGGAGCGTGGCGTCAAAGAATATAATTTAATGATATGCCAGTGCCTAGAAGATTTGTTTGATCGTGTGGGCTGGAATATTTTGTACAGTCAAGGGAATGGTGTATCAATGTTTGACGGTTTCCCGAAACCTTGTAAATTGTATTACCCGCAGAAAATATTGGATGTTATAGGTGAGAAATTAGATAATGCGATAGAAAACGAGGTCTTTCGTTTTACGAAAGCGCCGGCTAACTTAACTATGGCTCAAGAAAGTGAGATTTTTCATTTTATGGCTCGTTTTACGTTGGTTTCTGCGATGCCATACGTTCAGAAAGATTGGGCTGTGCCGTTGGATACAATGGCGGGTAAATTATTTAACTTTGTAATGACTGAGGTACAGCGTTATTACAAGAAAAAAGCTTAATACAATAACCCACCCCTTAGAAAATATGGTAGGAAATCAAACTATTTTTGTTGGGGTGTTTTTTCTTGCTTTCTACTGTTTAATCGGCAACAATAATTATAGGTTCCTGTTGTTGTATGGAACCATAACAAGCATAAGAAAGGAAGGCACATTATGCGTCAAGGTAAAGTAAAATGGTACAATGGTAAAAAGTGCTTCGGGTTTATTACGCCGGACACACCAAACGAAAACGGCAATACAGATGATGTATTTGTTCATTCTAGTGCGTTAAAAGCCGCGGGTATCAGATTCTTAAATGAAAATGATATTGTTGAATTTGATGAGGAGGTCCGTAACGACAAATTATCAGTTACTACATTGAAGCTAATTCAAAGAGATGAGGAATCAGCAAAAAGATTTCAGGAACGTCGCGCAGAACGTCGCCGCGCAGCGGAAGATCGCAAACAACGTGAAGAAAAATCTGAACGTCGTTCTGGTTTTGCGTTCTGGAAAAAATAATTTTATTAAATGAATAAAAAATCGCCCGAATGGGCGATTTTTATTTTTGAACGAAGTGCACGCTATATTGCGGTTTTTTATCTGCGCCCAGTGATGCGCGGACGACTTTATTAGACGCAATTTGAACAGCGCGAATCAAATTATTTTTGTCTTTACGCTCTGTCTTCGTCAAATCGTCAATTGCTTTGGTAATTTCAATTTGAATTTGACGTTTCATGAAACCTGTGTCGTCTGTTTCAAATATACCAGCACTAGATACTTCTGGCGTGCCTTTTAAGAAACCACGCTTATCAACAGGCAGTGTTACAAAAATAGCACCGTTTGTAGCGATTTTTTTCCGTGTTTTGTAAACGGGGTCGTCAGTGCTACGTTCTGTTTCTCCTTCCATAACGACGAAGCCTGTTTCTATGGTCTCTGTAATATACGGTGCTTCACCGTCTGACAGGGCGATCATTTCACCGTTGTGAACGACCATCATATATTTTGCGCCACCGCGTTCCATCGCCATTTTACCGTTTAACATTTCGTTGATATAGTCCCCATGCATCGGAACAGATACTTGTGGGTGTACCATATCATAGAAGCGTTCAAATTCTGGTCGCCCGGCGTGACCGCTGGCGTGTAAATGAGTCGTATCAAATATTGTATGCGTTTTAATACCCATACGAGCCAGTTTGTTATATAGGTATGAAACATCTTGTTCGCGCCCAGGAATAACAATGGCACTAAACAGAACAGTATCTGTTGGTTGTAATTTCATTTCCTTTACGTGACCACGACAAAGACGTGTCAACATTGCATATTGTTCACCTTGTGAACCTGTTAGAAAGATGGCTTGTTTTTCTGCTGGCAGGTCTTTGATTTCGCTGTGCAGATAAACGTCGTCTTTATTCAGATAACCGAATTCAATTCCCATTTCACGGAACTCTGGCAGACCAACAAATGGAACAGGGTTAGGATTACTACGTTCTTTGATTGCAGCAACTCTTCCTGCAGCGCGTGCTGCTTCGGCGAACATTTTCATACGCGCAATAGAGCGAGAATATCCCGTTACCAATACGCGCCCCGGAGCATTTTTCATAATTTCTGTCAGGGTTTCACGAACCTGAATTTCGGTTGTTTGTGTTTCTTGACGTGATGACGACGTGGAATCAGACATACAGGCCAATAATTTTGGGTCTGAACCTATTTCACGTAAGCGGGCGTAATCTGTTGGTTCTTCTATCGGATTATCATCGTTAAATGTCCAGTCACCAGTGTGTAAAACTTTCCCTGCCGGTGTTTTAATTATCAACATCTGTGCTTCTGGTACAGAGTGAGATACGTGAAAAGTTTCTACTTCAAACGGATCTAATTTTAAAGTTGCGCCGTGGTGATCAAATTCAACAATATCTTTTTCTGGGTCAAAGTCCAGTTCAATCCCGCGGAACGTTTGACGTAAAATTTCTGCTGGGAATCGCGTACAATAAATAGGTTTTCTAAATTTCGGCCATATATATTTTAATGCACCGATATGATCTTCGTGTCCGTGAGTAATTACAAAACCGACGACATCTTTTTTGCGTTTTTCTAACCATGTGGTATCGCAATATTGCACGTCACCGGCACCAATTTCTTCTTCTAGAAATCCCATACCGCAATCAACAACCAGATATTTGCCCTTGTATTTATACAGGTACATGTTTTGACCGACATGTTCTAACCCACCAAGAGCCATGAAATATAATTTTTCATCATTTTGGTCGTTTTCGTGTTTATTCATACCAGTTATCTGTCTGGTTCTTTGTATATCTGAACCTACCTCTGTTTCTGGGGCGGTTTTCTTTTCTTTTACTTTTACCATAAATAAATCCTTTTTTAATGTTGTACTTATGCACCGTCATGCAATTCATTGCTAATAAAGAAGAATCTTTATTTGTAGTGAATCTAAATGACGGTGCGGCTTTTTACCCGTTTAATAATTAGAACAATAATTAAAATAACGGGGGTATTTTCGGAACTTTCCCGAAATCTCTCATACCCCAATAATTTTACTATTATTAAATATAAAAGCAAGAGAAATAAAAAACGCCTTTTTCAAGGCGTTTTGTTTTATTCTGCCAATGTCCCGACAGACATAGTTATACGACGAATACCACTGCTGATAGATTTTTCTTTATTTACTTTGGCGCGAATGATTTCGCCTGTATGGTAGATGTGGGTACCACCGCAAAGTTCACAAGATACGTCACCGGCAGTAATTACTTTTACTTTGTCACCGTATTTCTCGTCAAATAAAGCCATAGCACCGCGTTTTCTTGCTTCGTCTAATGACATTTCTTCGTGAGTAACAGGCATATCTGATGCAATCCATTTATTCACTAAGTCTTCTACAGCTTGTTTTTCTTCGGCGGTCATTGCACGGCCAAAGCGAAAATCAAAACGTACAGAATCTGGTGAAACTTTGGAACCGCGTTGTTCAACATCTTCGTTTAAAACATTTCTTAAAGCAGCTTGTAATAAATGAGTCGCAGTATGGGCGCGTGCTGTCTGTTGGCGCGCAGCCGTGTTTATTTTGGTCTTCACTTTATCGCCGACAGAAAGGTTGGCCGTCAATGTGCCTTTGTGAATGACTACGTTATCGACGCGCCCCGCTTCAGTAACCGTCATAACGGTTTGACCGTCTTTTACTAATTCACCGGCATCGCCAACTTGCCCACCTTGGGTACCATAGAAATTAGTTTTATCCAATGAAATTTCTACGCTGTCACCTGCGTTTGCATTTTGTACGAATTCACCGTCACGTAGAATGGCTAAGACAGAAGACTCTATATCTTCGTCTGGTTCGTATTTGTAATGGTCATCTGTTGCCGGCAAGTTTGTCTGAGATTCCCATAATGTACGTGTGCCTTTTGTATCAGCACGGCTGCGTTCTTTTTGTTCCGCCATTGCACGTTCAAAACCCGCGACATCAACGTCTATATTTTTATCTCTTAATATCATTTGAGTTAAATCTAATGGGAAACCATACGTGTCAAATAACTTAAAAGCGATTTCACCAGGTAATACCCCGTCATGAACATTAGGTATTTCGTTGTCCAATAACTTTATACCATTTTGTAACATATCTGCGAAAGCGTTTTCTTCGTTTTGTATAATTTCTACGACGTGCTTTTCTTCGCGGGCTAGTTCTGGATACGCGTCGCCCATTTCTGTAATCAGAGCAGGGTATAATTTAGATAATAAAGCGCCTTTATGTCCTAACATCTGACCATGACGCATAGCGCGACGTAATATGCGACGAATTACATAACCACGGTCTGTATTACTTGGAATTACTCCGTCTGCAATTGCGAAACCAACGGCGCGCAGATGGTCTGCAATTATCTTAAATGATGGAGTATTTTCTTGCGTCTTTTTTACACCGGTAATGTCTTCTGTGGCGTGGATAAGATTTACGAATAAATCTGTATCAAAATTATCAACTTTATTCTGTAATAAAGCAGCCCAACGTTCCAGACCGCCACCAGTATCAACGTTCTGTTTCGGCAGTGGCGTTAAGTTACCGTTTGCATCACGGTCAAATTGCATGAATACGTCATTCCATATTTCTACCCAACGATCGTCTTCATTAGAAAAACTTTCACCAAAATCATAGAATATTTCAGTGCAAGGACCGCATGGTCCTGTGTCGCCAGCAGACCACCAATTATCTTTATCACCTAAACGAATTGCTTCTTTACCGGAAACTTTACGCCATATCTCTGTAGATTCTTCGTCTGTTTCGTGCGTTGTAACGCGTAAACGGGCTGGGTCCAGTTTTAATACCTTGGTTAATAATTCCCAAGACATTTCAATAGCGCCGGCTTTGAAATAATCTCCGAAAGACCAGTTACCAAGCATTTCAAAAAACGTATGATGACGTCCGTCAAAACCGACTTCATCTAAATCGTTATGTTTTCCGCCTGCGCGAATGCATTTTTGAACGTCGGCGACGCGTGGTGCGAACGCGGGTTCTGTACCTTGTAAAATACCTTTCCAAGGTACCATACCAGCGACGGTGAAAAGCAAAGTTGGATCGTTTGGAATCAGAGACGCCGAAGGTACTATTTTGTGTCCCTTTGATTCAAAGAAATCTAAAAATGTTTTGCGAATATCATTATATTTCATTATAAAGCCTCATTAGTTTTCGGTGCAATTCTATATGCATTACACCGTTATTTCAATCAGATATTTTGTTTTTTTGTAAAAATAAGTATAAATAGTATATTCTTAGCCCCGTGGGGCAGCGGCAATTTTCAAAGCATCTTGTAATAAAGCGTCATACTTCGTCAGTGCTCGTCTATAATGTTCTTCTGCGTTTCGGGCAGGTTTAGCCAGTCTTTCATATTTTATTTGTGACGAGTCTATGTCGTTTTTTATATAATTTATTTTATCCATATAAATTGGTACGGCGTTAGGGTTTATATAACGAGCATATATGTTTATAAAATTCCATAGCATCATACCAACCGGTGGATAGTAATCTAATTTTTCGTCCAATTTTATAATATCGTCGGTAATTGGGAATAATATTTCTTCTAATCCGAATAGTATAGGCGCGCGAATGACTGTTCCAGATAATCCTATGTTTGGACGAAGTAGTATTACATTTTCACCGTCTATATTAAAATCTATTGGGTTATTCATGACACGTAATAAGTCACATAATCTGTGACGTAATGCGACAGCATTTTGTATTATAGCGAAATTGTCGCTAGAAACGTTTGGAATATCAATATCTATAATTAAATCGTCGTCGTCGCAGAAAATAAACCAATCGGGTTTCAATTCTTTTGCAGTATGTATTATTTGAAGCCGTGCACGCAATTCACCGATATTTTCATTGGAGTTTATGATTATTAAATCGCCAGTGTAACCAAGTTTACGAATTTGTCGACGTCCGACGTTAGTCATCGGGTTATTATTATGAATGATAAGAGTGAACTTTTGGTGCAGTTTTCCCAATGCCGGTACAGATATTTGCAGCATTTCATTATTGAAAGTCGTTAAGCCTATAACAATATCGTTTTTTTTACGCATCATGATTTCGTGATTCTAAATAAAAGTTTATAAAATTGCAATTGCTTACTTATTTATGTTATAATATAAAACAAAGATTTTAAGGAATCAAATAAATGAAACCACTTATGTTATTTGCCATAGTCGCGTTGGTATCTATCGTTATAGTTACGTCGTTTGATCTTCAATTGGCACCACAGGCGGCAATTATGCTTTCACCGGAAACGGCGGCGGACGCGTTGTACATATGTCCGACGACCAGCGGTTTTTGGGATGGATTTGCTTCTGCATTATCGTATTTTAAACAGTATATGATAATAATATTATTTTTTGCGGTAATGTTGTTGGCATTTAGTTGGGGGTGGGCGTTATATCAAAATTTATTGAACGATTCTTTTAAGCGCGAAAGTTTTCAGAAACCGTGGCAGTTGACCAAATTCACGTTCTGGGTCAGCGTGATAATTTTATTGTTTGTCATGACGCCAAACCATTTTAGAAGTGTAACAGTAGACGGGTTAAACGGTCAGTATGTATTGTGTGAAAGTGATACACCTGGTGCGCGCGCCGTCAGGGCAGAAGCGGTTCATAATTAAATTCAATAAATTTGTCAACATTTATAAAAATTTCTTTGAATTAAATATGCTCTTGACTTAAAGCCGCGAATTCTCTACGATTCGTACAAGCAGCAAGGGCAATGTCCATAGAATACAATGGCTTGCGATACACGGTTTGTGAAAAGAGGCGTATATCTGCAAATAAAAGATTCTATAGACATTGCCTTGGGTCTGCCGGACACCTTATATAAATTTATATGAAAGGAGAAAACACATGAACAAACAGCAATTGATTGAAGCAATCGCAAACGAAGTTGAAGTAACAAAAGCAACAGCAGCTGCATGCTTGGATGCATTCATCAACACAGTTACAAAAGTTCTGAAAAAGAAGGGCGAAGTTCGCTTGGTTGGTTTCGGTACATTCACAACAGCGAAACGTAAAGCTACAACAGGCCGCAATCCTCAGACAGGTGCTGCTATTAAAATCCCAGCTTCTACTCAGCCTAAATTTAAGCCGGGTAAAGCATTGAAGGATGCTTTGAACTAAATCGTTTAAGGTTTTGTTAAGAACGTCGCTCGATCGAGCGACGTTTTTTTTATAAAAATCTTTGCTTTTAATTCATAGTGCGTATAAAATAAATCTAAATAAAGAAAAAAGGAGTTCTTATATGTGGATTGCGATTGCGGTTATTGCTGTTATATTATTATATTTCATCGCTGTATATAATGGATTAGTTTCTAGGCAGAATCAGGTTAAAGAAGCCTGGGCGACGATAGATACTCAATTGAAGCGTCGTTATGATTTGATTCCTAATTTGATAGAAACAGTTCGCGGGGCGGCAAAGCACGAACGGGAAACATTAGAATCTGTTGTTTCTGCTCGTGATGCGGCGATGAAGGCTAACGGTCCGTCTAAGGCAGATGCAGAAAATCGTTTGACGGAAACATTAAAAAGTATTTTTGCTTTATCTGAAAATTATCCGACGTTGCGTGCGAATGAAAACTTTTTAGAATTGCAACGTGAATTGACGGATACGGAAACTAAAATTCAGGCGGCTCGTCAGTTTTATAATACGGTTGTTATGGGGTTAAACACTCAGATTGAACAATTTCCTTCTAATATAATTGCGAACATGTTCAATATAAAGCAGGAAAAAATGTTTGAAATGGATGAGAAAGAAAAAGTTGCACCGAAAGTAAAATTTTAAAAAAAATCCCGCATTGCGGGATTTTTACTTGATTTTTCTAGAAAAACACTATAAACTAAACCCCGCTGGATAACCAGAACTGAATAAGAGATATGTCTTTTGGTCATATCATTGATAAGGATTCTGTGAAAAGTCTGGCACCGTAAAAACCAAAAGAAAAAGGATAATATTATGGCAAGAGCAGGCGCAAAGCGCAGCACAAGAAAGTTAAAAATCGGCCGCAGTTTGGGTGTAAACCTGTGGGGTCAGGCAAAATCTCCGTTTAATAAACGTAAGTATAAACCTGGACAGCATGGTCCAACATCTCGTGGTGGTAATTCATCTGATTACGCAAAACAGATGCGCGCAAAGCAGACTTTAAAAGGTTACTATGGTAACGTCGGTGAAAAGAAGTTCCGCGCATATTATTTGGAAGCTGCTAATATGAAAGGCGATACACCAGATAATTTGATCGGTTTATTGGAACGTCGTTTAGACGCTGTTGTATACCGTTCTAAATTGGCTCCGACTGTATTTTCAGCGCGTCAATTAGTAAGCCATGGTCATATTTATGTAAATGGTAAACGCGTTAAAATTGCTTCATATCAGGTAAAACCTGGTGATGTCATTACTGTTAGTGAAAAAGCAAAGCAAATGCCGTTGGTTGTTTTGGCATTGGAATCAGCGGAACGCACTTGGCCGGATTACATCAATGTGGACAGCGCGAACTTTACTGCAACATATACACGTGTTCCAGCATTCGCGGACGTTCCATATCCTGTTCAGATGTTCCCGGAATTGGTCGTTGAATTCTATTCTCGTTAAAAATAACGCGAAAGGAAAAAGAATCCCGCCATTTCGGCGGGATTTCTTTTTACTGGTAAAGTTTTTGCAAACGTTTTATCATAATATGACAAAGGATTTTTCAGATGGCAGAATCAAAAAATATAATTTTAACAGGTATCAGACCCACAGGTGCTTTACACATAGGACATCTTGTAGGGGCATTGTCTTCAAACGTGGAAATTCAGAATAAAGGCGATTATAGCCGTATGTACGGTATGATTGCCGACGCTCAGGGTTTAACAGATAACTTTGATAAACCGGAAAAGGTCCATGAAAATGTTATGGAAGTGGTTTTGGATATGTTGGCGGTCGGTTATGACCCAAATAAAACTGTTATGTTTATACAGTCAGAAGTATCAGAGCTGACGGAACTAACTTTTTACTATATGAATTTGGTTACAGTTGCGCGCTTGCAGCGCAATCCTACGGTAAAGACGGAAATTTCACAGAAAGAGAAATTCAATGGTGGAATTCCCGTTGGTTTTTTCACATATCCGATATCTCAGGCAGCAGATATAACTGCTTTTGATGCGAACATAATACCCGTCGGTGAAGACCAATTACCGATGATAGAGCAGGCGGCAGAAATTGTTCATAAATTTAATAGTATTTATGGGGAAACTTTGGTTACCCCGCATGCTATTGTTCCTAAGTCTGAGGCTGCGGCAAGATTGCCGGGTACAGATGGTAACGCTAAAATGAGCAAGTCATTAAATAATTGTATTTATCTTAAAGATTCTGCAGATGAAATAGCGGCTAAAGTAAAAACTATGTTTACTGATCCAAATCATTTGCGCATAGAAGACCCTGGTAATACTACGGAAAATCCTGTGTTTATATACTTGTCTGTTTTTGCCAAACCGGAACACTTTGCCGCATTTTTACCAGAGTATTCTAATTATGAAGAATTGGCCGCACACTATGAACGCGGAGGTTTGGGCGATGTGAAGGTAAAGAAATTCTTGAACTCTGTATTGCAAGAGACATTGGAACCGATACGTGAACGTCGCGAGTTATTTGCGCGCGATCCAGATGCGGTAATGGAAGTATTGCGTGTTGGTACAGAGCAGGCACGTGCAGCAGCAGCAGAAACGGTTTCTCGTGTAAAGCGAGCGATGAAGTTAAATTATTTTGATTAAAATTATTTTAAGGAAAGGAGAGGTTATGAAGAAGTCATTGATTTGGGGCGGCAGCGTAATAGGTACAGGTGCGGTATTAGCATTATTGTTTGGTTGGTTGGAAAAACCTGTGCCTCCGCGTGTAATTTCTGTAGACGGTCAATGCTTAACAAGCGTTCAGAAAGATAGAACTGCTATTACTTTACGCGTAACGACTTTGGATAAAAGTGCGGCCACGTCGATGAAAATGGCGACCGCAAAAATTGCTGAAATTACGGATTACTTAAAAAAGCAAGACGTTCAGATGCAGACGACAGAGTTCAATTCTTATGAAAAGAGTGAATGGAATCGAGAGCTGGAAAAATCTGTTGTATTGGGAACAGAGACCACGATAGCAATAGAAGTATCTGCAGATAACATAGAAACGATTGAAAAGATATTGACTCAGTTTGCAGGTCAAGAAAATGTATATTCGGAAAATTTACGTATGTATACTAGTGCAGAGGCGATGAAACCTGTACTAGAAGAATGTTTGGGGGCAGCCGTTGAAAACGCTCGTGAACGGGCGGACGCTTTGGCGGCGGGTGATGGGCGCACTGCCGGTAAAATGCTTAGCGTATCATATAATGTAAGTGCTCCGTCTATTCAACCAAGAGCATCAAATTTTCTAACGACAAGTGCTAAAATGGCGGTTGCAGAAGCAGATGCTTTTAGTGCGGCGGGCAGTATAGTTGCTAAAGATACGGAGGTTTCGGTCAGTGTTTCTGCAACCTTTGAGATAAAATAGTATATAATGGAAGAATATGTTTCTGCTTTTATTGAATATTTAACGCAGACTAAAAATTATTCTGCGCATACGGCAACTGCGTATGAAACGGACATCCGCGATTTCATAAAGTTTTATGAAAACTTTAATGGCGCGGATGTTTTTTTATCAGATTTTGCGCGTGCAGACACAATATGCTTTCGTTCTTGGCTTGCCGATAGACAGCGAAGAGATTTAGCACATAAGTCTACTGCGCGTGCGTTATCTTCTTTACGCGGTTTTTATAGGTTTCTGGCAAGGAAGTATAATGTAACTAATAATGCGATTGGATTGATTTCATCACCTAAAGTTCCACGTAAACTTTCAAAGGCTATAGAAGTTAGTGACGTAGAAGATATGCATGATGCAATCCGAGCAATAGATGAGGCGGAACCTTGGATTGCTGCGCGTGATTGGGCTTTAGTAGTACTGATATTTGGTTGCGGTTTACGTATATCAGAAGCGTTAGCGTTAAAAAATATAGATGTTCGTGGACGGCCGGATTCGTTTAGAATTTTGGGTAAAGGGTCAAAAGAACGTATTGTTCCGGTATTACCAGCGGTATTAGACGCTATAGAAAAATATATTTCATTACGTCCGTTTGGTAATGCGGCAGAAGATGAATTGTTTCGTAGCGTTCGGGGGTTACCGATGTCGCCTCGTATGGCAGAAAAGGTTGTTGAAAAATTACGGCACTATTTACAATTACCAGATTATGTGACGCCGCATGCTTTGCGTCATACTTTTGCAACGGCATTACTTGCCGGTGGTGCGGATTTAAGAAGTTTACAAGAATTGCTTGGGCATTCGTCATTATCGACGACTCAATTATATACCAAAGTAAACATGTCTGAAATTATGAATGTGTATGAGCATGCCCATCCGCGCGCACATGTAGAAGATGATTAAATTTATTCTTTACATATTTTTATGAAAAGAATACAATCGTACGCGTAAAACAAATAAGAGGAAGGATATAAAATGCCAAAGAAATCTACAAAAAAAACAACTGCGAAAGCAACCGAAGTAAAGAAAACAGCAAAAAAAGCCGCACCTAAAAAAGCGGTAAAGCCAGCTGTCGTAAAAGAAGAAATCAAAGTTGCACCGATGCCAGAAAGTGCACCTTGCATGTGCGGTGGTCATTGCAATTGTGGCCCAGATTGTAAATGTGCACATCGCGGTTCAAGATGTGTTCGTTTCATGTTAAAATTTATAATGATTTTGATTGTTTTTGCGTTAGGATTTGCGGCGGCAAAGTTTGTTGACGGTAACCGCTATTTCCGTGGACCTCGTGTTGATTTTGACAACGGTTGTCTAGATGTGTCATCTGTAAAGTGTCCGCAAATGCAGGAAGTTTTGCCGATGATGGATATAGATCATGATGGTTGCATTACACATGAAGAATATCGCGCAATAAGAAAAGAATTGGGACGTCAAATGCGCGCTGGTAATGGTATTGAACGCGGTATGCGCAATTAATTTTCCTTATGGGTAAAATAAATTCGCCTTTGGGCGGATTTATTTTTTTAGCCTTTTAATATGCGGGCTTTACTTTTGTTCCATTCGCGTTGCTTAATAGTTTCGCGTTTATCAAATTTATTTTTACCATAACCGATACCAAGTAAAACTTTTAGACGCCCGCGATTATTAAAATATAATTTAAGCGGTACAATGGTCGCACCTTTTTCTTGTAATTTACCAATCAACCTGTTTATTTGTGAACGATGTAATAATAATTGGCGTGGTCTACGTTCATCAAAGTTTACGATACGTGCGGCAGTAGGAAGTTTTTGAATTTCTATTCCTGCTAAGTATAAATCTGTGCCGCGACGTTGTACAAAACCGTCAACGATATTTACAAGACCGTATCGTATCGATTTTATTTCTGCACCGGTCAATGAAATCCCGGCCTCTATTGTATCTTCAATAGAGTAGCTATACCGTGCTTTACGGTTTTCAGAAACTTGACCAAATTTTATCAACTGACGTGTCATAATGCGAACATTCTATATCACAATCTAAAAAATTGCAAATTTAATAACTTGTGGTACTATTTTGAGAGAAGTGAGTTTTACAATGAATTGGGAAAAATATAGACCTGTTTTAGGAGAAAAAAGCGTTTTTACATATAAGGAACGTTATAATACATGTCACCCTTATTTTGGAACCAAAAATATTTTTTATACCCTGCGAAATAAAATAAAAGGTTTTGATACTTTGGCAGAGTATTTGAATGAAACGGCTAAAATTGAATTTACATACGTCCAGAATAGACCTGTGGTATCGTTCCTGCCTAATGTCTCGCCAAAGCTTAAATCTTCAAAATATAAAGAGCAACGTAAGTGGGCATATAATTATGTAAAACGTATTGTTAAATTGCTTGAATTAGAACCTGATGATAATTTGGCGACTGGTGGCAGTTATTATATTGTCTTCGTTCCTTTGGATGTAAAAGATAATCTTAAACGAATGCGTCATTTGGCAAGTTATTTTGCGTTTGAAAATTTGCATATGTTGACGCAAGAAAAAGTAAGAGAATTGAAAAAGCATCTTAAATAAAAACGCCCGTATCGGGCGTTTTTATTTAAGATAAAGATAATTTTGGATATAAATTTTTGGTGTTGGTACGTAATATTGAAGCCATTTTTTCTAAAGGGATATTTTTAATATTTGCCAGCACTTTTGCCGTTTCTACCACAAAGGCTGGTTCGCATACTTTGCCGCGATAAGGAACCGGTGCGCAGTACGGACTATCCGTTTCTACTACTAGCCTATCAAGGGGAATTTTAGAAAATGTTTCACGAATTTCGCTTGCGTTTTTGAAAGTCAAAATGCCACTTGCGGAAAAGAAAAATCCTTTATCTAGCATTGCCTTTGCTAAATTCCAAGAACTTGTAAAACAATGCATAACACCACTATAATCACTTGTTAATATTGATGCTGTATCTTCCTCGGCATCACGTGTATGAATTGCGACTGGTAAATTATATTTTTTTGCTAAATCCAGTTGCTGCTCGAACAGTTTTATTTGTGCTTCACGGTTGTTGTTCCCACTATGATAATCGAGTCCAATTTCTCCTATACCTATTACTTTTGGGTGATTCAAAACGGCACTAGTTAAATATTCTTCAGCATTTATTCCGGCATATTCAGGATGAATACCGATGGTTGCATAAATGTTCGGGTGAATTTCAGTTATGTGTAACGCATTTTCAATTGCATCTGGGTCGGCGGTCGGGCATATTAACGTATCAACGCCGACTTCTGCGGCACGAGCAATGACGTCGTTTAAATCACCGGATATATAATTATCTGTTAAATGACAGTGTGTGTCTATAAACATTGTTTTATTTGCGTAATTATTTTAAACAAACCCAGTTCTGGTTCTAGATTTATTCTTGCAATATCTGCGATGGCATGAGTGGCCGTCGGGTATAAATCTGCCAAACCGAAATAAGCGATTGCGTCTAATAAAATACCATGTAGAGCAGGGTCTGGTGCAATTTTCTTTGCAATTGTCATCATGTCGATAGTATTGCTGCGGGGGTTCTTAAGGCAATCAAGTAATTCTTCGTATATTACATCGCCGCCTGATTTTTTTAAGTTTGCGATTCTTCCGAAACTTCCGTTTGCCAATCTAAGCGTTTCATCGCTTACGGTTGTATCAGGCATAAACTTTTCGCACAATTCACGTAATTGAGATAGTGATAAAGGGCGCATTTTTTCAACGCGTGCACGCGAACGAACGGTTGGTAATACATTTGCTAGTTGATGAACTATCAATAAGAACAAAGTTTTGGCAGGCGGTTCTTCTAACAATTTAAGTAATGCGTTTGACGCAGCGGTATTTAATTCGTCAACAGAGTCTATAAGAATTACGCGCCAATCCCCAGACATAGATGACATTTGCATTTTTTCAATCATTGCACGTACCGTATAAACAGATACGCTTTTACCGTCTGGTTTTGGTTTGCCGTCTTTGTCAATATTTCTTTCCATATCAATGATAAAGAAATCACCGACATTACCATAAATCATTTTTGCAATTTTATACGCAAGAGTTGCTTTACCAATACCACGTGGTCCCGTCAACATCCATACAGGATGTATTGGGTGTGCCTCTCTTCCGTTCCAAGCGCTTAAAAATTCATTTAGTACAGCCGTATGACCAACTAGTATGTCATTATCCATTGGGGCGGGAAAGTTGTAAGAATTGGTTGTTTTCTTCGTTGCCATTAGTCAATTCCAAATATTACACGAATATTTTTTATTACTCGCCCAAATAGTTGAGTCTTTTTAACTGTATCCAATGCTACCAACGGGGCACGAGCAATTACTTCGCCATCTTTCTGGGCGATTATTTCACCAATTTTGTCGCCTTTTTTAATTGGCGCGGATGCTGGGTCGTTATAACGAGCTAAAACTCTTATTCCGTTCAACCCATTTGATTTAGAAACTGTTATAACGAATGGTTTCTCAACTGTTGCTATTACAGAAGGTTTTTTGCCATACCAAACAGGGATTTCTGCAATTTTATCTCCTGGATTATAAAAAGTATGATTTGTCGTGCTTGAATATCCGTATTCCAACATTTTTTTCATTTCTGCTGCCAGCGCATCGTGACTTTTACCGTTAAAACCATTTATAACTCCGACTAGACGACGCCCACCGACTTTGGCACTAGCGACCATACCATACCCACCGTCATCTGTATGCCCTGTTTTCAGGCCGTCTGCACCCGGCATAATGAATAATAATTTATTGTAATTCATCGTATGGGTTCTGCCCCAATCGCGACACCAATCGCTTTGGTACTCCTTAAATTCAAAGCGTTTCGTTGCGAATAAAGGGTATATGTCAGGATAATCAGAAATTATATGCTGCGCAAGAATGGCTAATTCGCGACTGGTCATAAGATTATTCGGATTGGGTAACCCGCTTGCATTTCCGAAAGTTGATTGATTCATGCCCAATTCTCGAGCCTTTTTCTGCATCAATTCTGTAAACGCAGATTCAGACCCTGCCAGTTTTTCTGCAACGACAACGCTTGCGTCACCACCAGACAAAACAATTAACCCCATAATCGCGTCACGTACTGTTATTGTTTGACCTGCTACTAAACAAATCTTGCTGGCCGGATACCACAGTGGGTTGTTATAATCGGCGTTTTCACTGACCGTAAGACGGTCGTCCATTTTAAGATTTCCGGCCTTTATCTCGTCAAATAATACAGTTAACGTCATCAATTTTATCATAGAAGATGGTGGCATTAACGTATCTGCGTTTTTCGCCACAATTTCTGTGCCGGAATCATAATCAATTAAAAAAGCAGATTTTGCGCGTGTAGAAAACTCTGCATGCGCAACAGTTGTTATCAGTGATAATAACAGGATAAATAGTTTCTTTTTCATAGTAATATGATATTAGCAACTATAAATCATATTGCCAACAGATTTTTTATACCGCAAGACCAATATAATTTCCGTCTTTGATATCGGTAAGTTTCACTTTACAAATTGTTCTGCTGGGGATTCTGTCATTTTGAATTTTAACTGGTATATCGTGCGGGGTTCGACCTATGTTATTTTCCTCAACCAACACGGAAACAATGTCATCAATATGAGAGTGCATAAAATCTATACGAAATTTGTCGGCAAGGTCAGAGATAATTTTTACGCGTTTTTTCGCAATTGCATGCTCTATTTGATTTGTCATATTAAAAGCTTCTGTATCGGGTCTTGCAGAAAAAGGGAACGCGTGAATCTTTATTGGTTTAGTCTTGTTAACCAAATCAAGTGTTTCTTGAAATTTATCGTCAGTTTCGCCTGGGAACCCACAAATTATGTCCCAACTAAAAGTAATGTCTGTACCGGCATAGCGTGAAATTTTAAGTACAGTTTCTGCGTTATGTCTGCGATGCATGGCTTGTAGAACGTCATTGGAACCAGACTGCATTGACAGGTGCATGTGTGGCATCATACGAGCATCTTTATGTATTAAATCTATGATTTTGAATATTTCTGGGGAAGCAGGATCCATAGAAGATATCCGTAATCTGCGGATTCCCGGCACGTCTTGTAATAAAGAACGGCATATGTCTGATATGAGTTTGCCATTTTTAGCGTAACTTGCGGTGTCGACGCCGGTCAGTACGATTTCTTCAAAGCCATTTTTTATGGCGTTTTCGGCGTCAGTTAAAATGTCTTTATAATCAAAAGATACGGCGGGACCGCGCAACAGACGTGTTACACAATATGCGCACTTATGGTTACATCCATTTTGAACTTGGATGAATTGTTTAGAAAGTTTTTGGGTTGGATGGTTAAAATTGATTATTTGACGCGTTGTTAGATTACAGGTTGATGAAGCGAGAAGCGTCAAATATGCATTTAGGTTCATTTTATCTTGATTGTGGATTATAAGTGCGTTTGGGATTGTAGAAAAAAGTTCTGGATTTCTTGTTGCAGCACATCCTGTTACGAAAATGGGTACGTCTGGGTTTTCGCGAGCAATTTTTCTAATGGCTTGCCCGGATTGACGTTCTGCTTCAGCTGTTACGGCACAAGTATTTACCAGAACGGCTTTTTTAACGGTTGTCGCGAGCATTTTTTGTATTTTTTCTGTTTCTAATGCGTTTAAGCGACATCCTAGCGATAAGGTTTCAATGTTGTTTTTTGTATTTTCTTCTTGCATTTTTAACACCCATAGGGCATTATAACGAGGTTAGAAACGTTTTCAACAAAGGATTTTATAATGGCTCGTATAACAAATTCAGATACTTTACCATTTGTGGAAAGTCGTTATGAGCTGGGTATGCTGGCATCACAACGCGTTCGTGATTTAAACGGTGGTGCGGAACCTGTCGTTGACAAAGAAGACGATAAGCTTACGGTAGTAGCTTTACGAGAGATGGCGACGGGCAAGTTAGATATAGATAATTTACGTCATGAGTTCATTCAGTCATATAAGGAGACGCCAGTTTCTGCTGACAGTGATGATTCATTAGAGATTGCTGTTGCCGAGGATCCGAAACTGCGTGAAATAGACGCGGAATTAGAGAACGCGTTAGTAGAAGAGCCCATTGAGGACGCGGAAGAGCAGGAAGACGAAGCGGAAGAGTCTGCCGAATAAGGAGTTGCGGGAGACGTCGCATAGTTGGTCTAGTGCGCCACATTGGAAATGTGGTATACTCGCAAGGGTATCAAGGGTTCGAATCCCTTCGTCTCCGCCAGGAATACAAAAAATTCCAAAAATTTATATAAAGTCCCACAAACCCGCTGGTTTCTGGGACTTTTTTAGTGCGTTGTTGCTCTGGTATGTCTTTACTTTCCAGAAATCTCCCATTTTACCCACTATGACATACTTCGCCAAAAAATAGGGGGTCAAAAACAGAAGAAAAACATTGTTATAAGGAATATTGTTTAGAGTTATAAAATAGCTAAACATCATTTTGTGGGAGAATTACGTTGGGCTTGTCATAAGCCGCCCATACAATCGCTATAATTGCCCCAATAAACCCCAACGGAATAAAGGTGCTTATAAACGCAAGCCAGTATATTAACTGTTTATGTTTTGCATCACGATACAAAGCAATACATATCGGAATTAAACAGGATATTGTTGCAAATGCGGTAACATAGATTCCAACTTTGTCTCCGTACATACTTGTATGTACAAGTAATCCTATCATAGGTCCAAAGATGCAACGAGCTTTAGGAAAATTGTCATAAAATATGTTGGTTATGCTTGATTTTGATTCAACAGAATTAAAATGATTGGTTATTGTTTCACAATCTTTTGTAAAATTGGGGTCTTTTTTCAAATGATCTATGGCCATAAATATGCATTTTTTTATAACCTGATTGTCATAATTCGGATAGATTTCTATGAGCCCCTCTAAGCACATTTTTTGTAGTTCTTTTACTGCGGGTAAATTATGATCAAGACCTTGAAATAATTCGGTTAGATCGTTTTCTATTTTTTGTTTAATGGTAATAGAAAGATTATTACAATACGTGCGATACCATCTTTTTATAGGTGTACGAATAGTTTTGCTAGTTACAATTTTTTTTATGCTATAACCAATAATACTACAAGCTATAAGGATAAAAAATATATATAAATCCAATATACTTCCTGTATCGCTGGGGTTATACTTATCTACATAAGCGAAAGCATTAGTAGGCTTGATTACTAGTGTTAATGTTAATAATAAGGCAATCTTCATTTTGGTAATTATATGCTATTGCATTGATTGTAGCTTAAATGCTGTCTTAAGGCAATGGCAAATATTTCTTTAAGGCTGTAAATTTTTTTAGCTGATAGAATATTGTTTACTAATTCTGGATTCATATAAGCAATATCAAGGTATCTGTAAATTGTGCGTGGTGTGGAACCAACTTTTCTTGCAACCGTATCCACATCACCGCATTCTTCGTACATTTCACGATATCGCCACGCAGTTGCAAACGCCTTGACAATAAGGTTGTTGTTTTCTGATACAGTTAAAATCGTATCGTTACCTTTGTTAAATCTTGTGTTTGCAAAGGGGCGTAATATAACCGGAACTGTAATAATTACCTGATTCCCGGAAACTATGTAATCAACCGGCTTCGTCGTGTTTTGATTTATATATTCGGCAGACATAAAACCAGCCAAGTCATCGGGATTAGTATTCAAATAAAACGTAAGTTGATTTTTAGTGTAAATGATTCTGGTTACAAATGCGCCGATAAATTCTTTTTTGTGCGTGTAGTCCATATCACAGAAGTTTATAGATTTCAAAGCATTGACATTTTGTGTCGGCAGATTTTTCATATCGCTGTTCAAAAAGTTGCATATAGTATCAAGACCAATCTTGTCCAGTTTTACTGCTGGTAAATAGAATCCCTTAATTGCGTAATAGAACAGGTTTTGATTGCTTCTTTGGTTGTAAAACCTTTCGCCAGATGCCGAAAACACTTTGTTTGAAAATATGTTTGGTGATGGGCTTGTCTTTTCACGGGTGTTTTTTCTGGATTTTATGATTTCTTGGACTTGGTTAAACAACTCTTCTGATATAATCGGACTATGTTCGCCACGAACAGCGGTACCCAGTTTCTTATGCGTAATTAGTCCGATATAGATTTTGTTGGTTAGAATTAAGTGCAAATTATACGGTTTTAACGGTCGCCCGCCCATAGGTTTATTTTTTATTGTATGCCAGTGTTTTGTTGTTATGCCAATTCGTCTGGCATAAGTCGCCGTATCAACAAATGACTGCAACTCCAAATACTTTTTAAACAGTTGTTTTACTTGCTGGGCTTCTGCTTCGTTTATAACCAACTTTTTGTCTTTTATATCGTATCCTAATGGTGGATTACCACCCATCCATAAACCCTTGGCTTTACTGGCACGTATTTTATCACGCACACGTTCACTGGCAACTTCACGCTCAAACTGTGCAAATGATAATAACATATTCAATGTCAGCTTGCCCATAGAAGTACTGGTATCAAATGCCTGGGTAATGGACACAAAGTTGCAGTTATACTTATCAAAGTATTTCATCATATTGTGAAAGTCCAAGATAGAACGTGATAATCGGTCAACCTTGTACACAACAACGGTGTTTATTAACCCTTTGGATATATCTTCCAACATTTGCTTTAGTGCGGGTCGTTCCATGGTTCCACCAGAAATCGCTGCATCGGTATAAGTGCGAACGTATTCCCAGTTGTTAAATGCCTGGGACGCAATGTAGGCCTTGCAAGACTCTTCTTGATTTAACAGAGAATTAAACTCTTGTTCCAACCCATGTTCAGTTGACTTACGGACATAAACAGCACATTTAATCACCGGCATTTACTTTCCTTTTATCCAGTTCAAAAAAGTGTGGTCCTGATGTCTTCGCACCACAAATGTCAGACGCAATCGCAGACAAAGAACGATACTGTTTTCCATTATATAAAAATGTGTTGTCATAATTGACCAGGACCTTGTGTTCTATACTCCGAAAGTGCCTAATGATAGTTGTGCCTGGCGCAATGTTGTATCTATGCTTTAATACGCGGTTTACACATTCCGCAGGGTTATCTTTATACTTTTTTATTTTCTTGATGAACTTTGGCTCAATACGCAGGTTTAACCGTTCGCATTGAATATAGTACCACAGTGGTCGCATTTGACGCTTAAAAGGATGGGGCGAATACCGTGCCCATAAACGTGCACGCTCATCTTGTGATAACGCTTTTAACTCTTCAAATGTCTTTGGCAAAATATCTTTAACTTTCCGTTGCATTATTGCTTCCTTTTTGGCGTAATTGTTGCATAGCAATATCAATCAATGCCCGTAGAATACGCAAGTTATGATAAAGGTCTTTGTTGGTAATTATGGGCATACGCCCGAACGGATTGCCGGACTTACCAATGTGGAATCTGGTTGTTTTGGGTGGATTTTTATATGGCATTATTCAACCTCAAACCATTTCATAACGGTGACAAGCAGATGTGGATAATCGGCACTGGTGGCTTCGGTCAAGAACTCGGACCATTTATCTTCTTTCCCGGCTAAGGTTAGGGCATTTTTACACCGCGAAAGGATAGCGAAAGCATTCCCATCACGATTGGTTAAAGAAACCTTTATATCAGGATATTTAGGCATATTGGACTCCTTTGTTTTTACTATGTTTTTAAGTTTGTCCAATTACTGCTTACCTTTCCCTGAAAGTCAAGTTAAATAGATTAAATTTTTATAGAATCAAGAGTATTTATAATATCGTTGGAAAATTTTTGTATTAAATCTAAAGTCATTTTTTTAAATTTCGTAATATCTGTTTTTGTTATAGCATGCTTCTTATAATATATAGATATGTTTCCATGAGCAATATCATTTCTAAGTTGTACCAAATTGTTTAAATCTGTTTTATATTTTACATAATCCTTTTCAGATATGTTATTTATGAATAAAATTTGCTCTAAAATTTCAAAATTTAAATTGTTTAAGGTATCTATTAGTGTGCCAGAATTATTTTTATCTATTTTTTTTAATATAGAAACCCTTTTCATCCATTTTATCCAAGTGGCATTATTTTTATTTTTTACTATAAAATGCAGATGCGGTAAAATCTGTACATTTTGATCTTTTTTATAAAGATAATCAATATATTTGATAGAGATATTTTTTATACAACCTTCGATATGTGCATAAAAAGTTAAAATGCTTGTATAAAAGAATAATTCTTCATTATTTGAATCAGAAAAAGTATCAAACAGCTTATTATCAAAGGCAGATATGTTTTTCTTTGCTCTAGCTGTTAAAGCAAAAATTTCGTCAGTAAGTTTTGCTTCTAAGGAATTTTTTCTAGGCATTGTTAAAAATCTCATTTGCAATATCTAATATATGGCCCCATCTGGATTTTACACTTATTCCAGAACCCGAATATTTTTTAAATGTTTCGCTATTTTGTAGTTTTATGGCTTTTTCTTTTAGGTTGTTAAAAGAGGCGTTTTTTTGAACCATTGCATATATTATACCTTCGTATACAGATAAAGAAAAACCGCCTTTGAATTCTTGTGATTTTTGTGAATATTTTTTAAATGTTTTGTCACCTAGTTGGTCAAATAACTTTGAAAAAACATTGTCAAAAAAATGTTTTTCTGCTTTATAATCAAACGTTTTATTTAATGATATTTCTATAATTTTTTTATTTAAGAATTCATCTACACGTTCAACACTTTTTAGTTCTTCTATAGAAGAATGTTTAAAGACCAAAAAACGAGTGACAAGATTTAAATTTTCGGAGTCCTCAATTTTTTTATCGGAAAGGCAACAAGTTTTTACAAAATGTTTATTTTTTGACAATTTATCCAGCATCCAATAAAAAAAGTCGGGGTTGTTTTGTACTATAATGCAATTCCTAATTTCTTGTTCGGTTAAAGGTGTGCCACCACGATTAAGGCGTTGAAATAATTCATATTTTGTAAATTCTTGGCTATCAAATTTTAGTTTTATTATAGAAAAAGTCGCTCTTTTTATATAACGTTGTTGCGGATCTGATAGATCATCCCAAGACATTCCTTCTAAATGTGTTAAGTATGGCACACTTCCTAGAATTGTCTTTTTCATTTTCTTCCCATCAGACTGTTTTAAAATGCCCATAAACTCAAATACAGAACTTAAGCGCTGTAAACCGTCTACAACTTCCCATTTTCCATCTTTGCGCTCAAAAATAAAAATAGGTGGTAGAGGGAAATTTAATAATATTGATTCTATAAGTTTGCTTTTTTGTTCTATGGTCCATTTAAAGAAACGTTGGAACTCGGGGTTGATAATTAATTCATTGTCTTCATAAAGATTTTTTAGCTCTCCAATCGTTAAATCTTGACGCTCTGAAAGCATTTCTTTTCTTTTATATTCTATTTCAGCTTGAAGGAGTTCTTGAGGAGTTGTCATTTTAATTTTCCTATACTTGCACTTTGTAGTATTATAGTATATCTACGATAGCTTATTCAAGATATTTTGAATTTATATTATGTGGTTTTATTTGTTATATTAAGTTTAGGACTAATATTTGTTGTTGTTGTGATGTGTTTTCGTTCATTTATAATTACTTAAACAAACGACCAAATAAAATAGAAAAATTTTAGTTTGTTTTTTCGAGCCGGTGCTTTTTATGGGTATGGCGGTCATGTTTTAGGTGTACCTTTGAGTATGATTTTCCAACATTTTGGTAAATTTAAGTCATTTGGGGCTGTTGTAATACCAATAGATACAATCTTATATGTTGCGGTTGTATCTGTGTATCCTTTGTGAAATACAACCGTATCATATTGTTTGTTCGTTAACCTTTTATTCCAATAGTCAGAGCGTTCACGATATTCTGATGTTTTTTCACCAGATACGATTTTTTCAAACCAACGGTGCTTTAATACAAGATGCAATATTTTTGATGAGCCCATAAATGTGTGATTATATCATAAATAAAAAAAGAAATCAGAATTCGATGCTATATTTTATTCAAAATTCGACAAGAACAATAGTGCTGCTACGCTTAATTTTCTCATAAAGTCAAGTTAAATAAATTTTATTGTTTGGGAATAGTTTTGGTTATATAATTCGCCTATGCTAGTTGGAGAAAAAAATGAAAAATATGACTTTTGTAGATTATATAAGGAATGTTTTACAAGAACGTGAAGGAATATATTTTACAGTGCCGGAAATCGCAAAGTTCATAGTATCAGATTTTCCTGATTATTGTAAAAAGCGAATGGAAAAATCAGGTAGAATAAAAGATGTCGCTGATCTGCTTGAACAGTTTCAGAGAGAAATTTATTCAGCAAATTCTCAAGGCAGATTAGATCAAGATATAATAGTAGCCGCTACTAGTCCAAAGAAGTTGGCGTATTTTAGTGAAGGGGGATTTTCTAATAAAGAGGTACTTGTATCGCACGTTGGCAAGAAAAAAGAGTTGCGGGAGCAAGATTTGTATTCTTTGTTAGGTAAATTTTTAGCCGATGATTTAAATATTTATGCTAAGCGTATAAATGAGAAGAAATCTTCAAATACAAATGGACGAAATGGTAATAAGTGGTTGTACCCTGATGTAGTAGGAATGAGAGTTTTATCTGATAATTGGGATGATAATATAAAACGTTGTATAAAGCACTATCAGGGATCAGAAACTGATTTATGGTCTTTTGAGGTAAAAGTTTCTTTAACTATGGCAAATGTTAGAGAGAGTTTTTTTCAAACCGTATCTAATTCTTCTTGGGCTAATTATTCCTATTTAGTTGCGGCAGATATTGAAGAAAAGGCGTTAAAAGATCTTAGAATTTTATCTGAAGCACATAATATTGGTGTTATAAAACTGGATATAGATAATATTCAAGAAAGTCAGATCCTTATTCCAGCACCAAAAACAGAGTTATTGGATTGGAATGTTATGAATAGGATTTGTTCTGTAAACTCAGATTTTAAAGATTTTATAGCGGCTGTTGATAATTTTTACTCTGCAAATCCGAAAAACAAGATTCAGGAAACACACTGGATGGCGTGTCCTGGGAAACTATAAGATATTTTTATAAACAGCTGCAAGTTGGGTAATTTTACGGTGCAGACGGCGTAATAATATTCTATCGCGACAGGGAAGGTAGCCGTTATTACGACGTCTGATACGATGTTCCATTTTATTCAAAATGCGACAGGATCAATAATAAAGATATTGCCGGTAGAAACGTTATTAGGCTTGATATCTTCTTAAGATTTATACTTCATGCGGCCCCCTTTTAATCAGTTGTCGCATTTATGCTCACCTTTCCCAGGAAGTCAAGATTAAGAATAAAAAATGTCTATTATTACACATTCATAATTTTATTTTGGTTTACTGAATAGCTATTTATTATATCAGCGATATCTTCTTTTGGGGTTGTTCTGAAGAAATCCAAAATATTATCAAAATTATCATTCAGCTCATTGATAGTATCGTTATCTATTAATAGACCTACAACTCTTTCTATTGTTATAGAAAGAATTTTTGCGGAATCAGATATTATATGATATTTGAAATAGCTAATTACATCTGGATGCACATAAGGTGCGATCATCATAAGTCTGTAATCTAAATTAGTTTCTTTTTGTTCTTTTTCTATATGTCTAACAACATTTGTCGTTTCACTATTTAGTATTTGGTTTCTGTTACGTTGCATAGTTGGTTCTAGTATGTAAGCCCCATGCTTATTTAGATATATTATATCACATTTTCCTGATGGAGCGCAGTGTAAAGGAAAACCTTCTTCGTTATATATGATATTGGAAATTAAACCTTCTACTCCATACTTTTTACCTATGGCTAAAGCCAATAAGTATTCTAAGCGTAACGGTTCTGGAATCATATTATAATTTGAACGAGATTTAATCTTTCCTGCTAAAATTAATAGTTCTTTATAGATAATGTTTAGATCTGTATTTCGTACGGCTTTCTCTAAAGCTTTGGTATAAAAGACTCTGTCTAAATACGCTTCTTGGGCTTCTAAAGGAAGGCTTTTATCTGGCGTCATTTTTAGTGCAGTGGCTTTAGCTTCAACTATTTTTTTGTGTATTTTTTCATCATTTTCCCAAGGTAAGTTAAGTGAAGATAAGTAGGCGTAATACTCATCTTCGGTTAGGAACTCGGTGAAAGAATAATTTTTATATAGTTCCAGTAATGCTCTTACTTTTTCGATATTGTATTGAGAAAGATTATAATACATATATTTGAATTTACCGTGCTGTACAATCAAACCCGTCATTTCAAATTTTCTAAAAACTTCGTCAGGATAGTCGTTAATAAGGGTTTTGTAAGCAATAGGTAATATATTATTTTTTATTAAATATTCGTTAAAAAAGTTTTCATTTGGTTCAAAACGATACTTTTTTCTATACGCTATTATATTATTTGCTGCTGTTTTATAGTCACAATCTTTCATTGATAAAACAAAAGCCCCAAATTCGTGTTTTAATATACCTTTGGGTTCATTTCCTAAAGATTGCCACATTTTATTAACTTCATCGATAACAAACAGTGTGTTTAAAAATGGAACGGCTTTATTTAAGACGGATTTTCTGCATGGATTGCTATAATGTAAACCCAACATCGCTTTTGTATAAACAAAAGAAGCGTCTTGTTTATTTGCTAATAGTTCTTCTCCTAATTTTGTTATTTTTATTGTTTGTTCATCAAAACGTAAAAAACCCTGATCTTTAAGTGATCTTAGTTGGGTTAGTACGCGGCCATTCCATCCTGTAGCTTGGGGGTTGAGTTTAATCAATTCTGCGACTTCATTTGAATTCAGTGGGGCTTCTGTGTCTAGTTTGTTCTTTATTTTTTCCGGTATAATTTGAAATTTATATATTCCTTTTTTTATTAGCTCTATTAAATAATCCATAAGTTTATCTTTGTCCATCTTTTGTCCATTGAATGGCACAAAAGTTTCTAAAAATTCTGTATTTCTTTGAGGATTACGAATAGTTGTATTTATAGAAAAAACTTTATATCCTTGTCTGTCGCCAGAAGTTCCCATAATTTTACCTCTTATATTAAAAATTTTTAATTAGCACTTCATTTGTATCTGTAATGTTTATTTTTTGATAATTTGCGTTTCTGTATTGTCTTTTTATAGGAAGTACAAGATATTTTTTAGACCATTCTTTTAGCATAATATTTTCTTTTCCGTTTGATAGAAGTACGTTTGAAAGCATAAATTTTATTTTTTGTTCATTTAAAGAGTCCAGTATGTACAATAGTTCTTTTTCTTCTTTTTCTGTCCATATTTGATTGTATGGAGCTGTTGTGATAAGATATGGAGGATCAAAATAGTATAGTGCATTTTTATCGGCATAAAGTGTTTCGTCTCTAAAGTCTTTATTGCTAAGGCATATTTCTTTTGTCTTTATATGATTAACAAAAGCTTCTAATGCTTTGTAGATAGAATCTGAAAAATCTACTTTACCAACAGGGACGTTAAACAATCCTTTTTTGTTAAATCTTATATAATGATTAAATCCGTAAATCAGCAGAACTAACAATTTATCTACGGATCTGTCTTGGTTATAGTCTTTTTTTAATTCATTATAAGCTTCTTTATTGTATTTAGATAAGCCCTCATGATTATATTCTATATAAAAACCTTTTGGTTGTTGTCTAGTATAGGTCAATTGATATTTGTTTATAATATCTTCTATTTTGGATACAATATTTTCAAAATTTTCGGTATAGAAAAAGTTTAAAAGTTCTAGAGCTTGTTTTGATATATCGTTAAGAATAATATTTTTAGCAGGTGAGTTAACACCAACAACGCCACTGCCACAAAAAATATCCACAAACACTTCCGTTTCATGTGGAATCTCTGCTGTTATCTGAGATAGCAGCTTGTTTTTATTTCCTGGATAACTTATAGGGTTTATGAACATAATAACCTTTTTAGTGCCTTTTTATAGTATTCTGAGTCTATTTCTGAGCCAATAAATTTGCGGTTTAAATGTTTACATGCAACAGCAGTTGTTCCCGAACCACAAAATGGGTCAAAAACCAAATCATTTGGATTTGAATGTATTTTTATAATTTCTTCAAATAAATTTAAATTTTTTTGTGTGGGGTGAATTCTATTTTTTCCTAAAACTACCCCAGATTTAAAACATGGTTTTAAATACGGTTCATTTGTGTCTTTATTGAAGGTCCATTTCTTTTTCCCTTTAACTGCCCAGATAGCCATTTCGCAATCAGTTACATAACGACTGTTAACATTTCTTGGCATAGGATTGCTTTTTTCCCAGCGTAACAAGTCTTTGATACAAAAATTGTTTTTTTCTAACTCTTCAACAAGGTATGAAAAATTTTTCCAATCATTAAAAATGATAAAACTACCTCCTTCTTTTAGTAGAGGAGCACTTAGTTTTATCCACTCTTTTTGATCAAAGTCATAGTCCCATTTGCCGTAATTCATGCCAGATCTTCCCATATTCGAAAAGCCTAATTGATTGGTACGACTAACACAATATGGTGGATCAGTAAGAATTAAATCTACTTTTATATTTTTTTCTTCTATTTTTTTTATTAGATCTTTGTAATCACAATTTTCAAAACAAATCCCATCACATAAATCTTTTAAATTTGTATTTTTTTGTTTTGGCATTGTTTCCTCTTTTATCCTTGACTAGAGTATACTAAAAAGCTAATTCCTGCAACATTTTTAATATATTTTGATCATAATCAAATAAAAAAATGGAATTATTTGGTAAACTGGTTATAATGATCCTTGATCATGACAATTGTATCAATGTTAAACAGCTAAAGAATTTACGATGAGTGTGCCAAATTATTAAGATTTTATGAATCTATACTTGATAGTTTTTAAGAAATAAGAGTGGTAAAATGACTATTTTCTTTTAATCATGGCGTATATCCAAAAATGTTTGCATTTTGTAAGTTATATGATCCCGCATCATGATAAATAAAGATTCTTGTAACGAGTTGATAAATGGTGTGATTTGTATTATATATAACAGTATGAAAAAACTAAGTTTTTTATTTGCAATGGTTTGTGTGCCAATGTCGTGCTTGGCAGGTGTCAGTTGTAATACTATTGGTGATACTGTTTACTGTTCTGGGCGTGATTCTGATGGAAACTATGTCAGTACCACAACGAATAAAATTGGCAATACGACGTATACCACTGGTCGTATTGGTGATGAAAGGGTAAATACTAGTTCTAATAGAATAGGTGGAACGGTTTATACCAGTGGCTCTATTGGTGATAGGCGTGTAAACGTCAGTGAAAACAGAATTGGAAATACTGTTTATCATTCGGGCAGTTTTGGCGACAGCCGTGTTAATACAAGTACAAATAGAATAGGGGCGACAACATATACAACGGGAAGTATTGGTAATCGCCGTGTATCATCCAGTGCAAATAAAATCGGTGGCACAACGTATTATAATTTTTAAGGGTTATGCTTCTATATAATTACGTTGCTTCTCCAATGATAATTCCCACAGGCTTTTACCACGGTATGCAAAATCTTTTGCACCATCGGGTAGCCCCTTAATTCCATTTTGTGGTTTTGTTTGGTCGCGTAATCGTTTCGCGGCTATTGATAGTGTGGTTGTTTCTCCGTTTGGTAAAACAACTCGACGTGAGTCATTATAAGTTTTTACCTTTAATTGCGGTGCAGATATAAAGGTCAGTGTTGTGCCAACAGGTATATCTAATGAGCGAAAAGTAATCGCAGAACGCTGTTTTTCCAGGTTTTTAATGGCCTTCTTTTCTTCTGGCAAGAAAGAGTTCTTTATCGGGACTTCAACGGCGCCACCACTGATTATATAGCTTGATAATAAACTTATGGCTTCATCTACACTTAGTTTGAAAAATTCACGGTGTGGATTATGCCGTAGTTTGTTTAGACTTTTGTGGATGACGGATTCTATTTTCTCATAGTTGTTTACACAAATAGCGAACTTTGCTTCATATGGCTGTGGCATATTTTCACCGTGAGATAATTCTTTCCTGCGTTTTTCAACGTCTGCACTGGTGTGCCCCTGTGTTATGCCAATTTTTACTAATTCTGGGAACAATTCATTCCACATTACATATATAATACCGCGGTTCATTATATGGCCTTATGTTTGTCTATATAATTCAGGAAGCCTTGTACATATGCAGCAGGTACTTCTATAATTACGTTTCCTCGTATTCCATAGGTTTTCATGCTAAAGCCTGTGTCTGCATGTTGACGCAAATAATCCATTGTAAGATTTACACTAATATATTCCCAAGTCATACAAACACCGCTGTAGCATACTGGTATTTGAGAATCTATTCGGGTTGTTGCAAGTTTTTGGCCATTTGAATCAATGACTTGCTTTGGGAATGTCCAATTGTTGGTCTGATTAACTCTTATAATTAATTTTGGTGATAAATCTTGTTGTGCTAAGTCAATGCTAAGGTAACTGTTTGCACTTGGAGAGGTTAAATCTTGTGCCTTTGAAACAATGTGTCTGCCGTTGCAGATATTTGTTTTGGCAAAGTTATCGTATTCACACTCAATACCTTGTTCTGCAGATATTGGGTCTTCTAGGTGCGCCATGCTGTAGCAACCAGTTAAACATAAAACTGCTAGGCATAATAATGTTTTTCTCATAGGACCTCCGTATTAGTTAAAAACCACCAAGAAATCTGGTGGTTGGAGGTTAGTAACAATCACATGAATTGTGTGGCTTATTTGACATAGGTCTTATTCGCCAGCCCTCCAACCATTATGGTTGAGGGCACTGTTTCGTCAGCGCTGACGCATGTGAAGAGGTTACTACACCCCAATATCAGAACTCCTGATATCTCTTTCAGTTTATCACGGATGTGTGTTTTTATCAACTTATAAAACGAACACTTGTGGGGCAGGTTTTGTCGCAATTGGTGCCGCAACGTGAAGGCACTGTGAAAATGCATCGCACTGGTCTTTGAAAGTCGTGTTCGGGAAAGTAAACAGTTCACTGGAAAAATCTTGCCACCAATTTGCGACATCTGCTGGAAATAATATCAATCCATTTTCAATATAACTTGATACGCTTTCCAGGCGTGTGATTTTATCTGTGTCTGGTTTGACTAGTGTTACTTTCATATCTCTGTGTTCATACTGTAATTGCTGTGCCAAAGATGGTCCCGATGATGCATCTTCTATTAGTGTAGTTATAAGCGCCGATGGGTATTTATTTTTGTATTCTTCGTGCAGTTCGGAAATTTTTCTACAAAGTGCCGGGAATTCCAATCGTTCACGATAAATTTGCAATAAATATAATTTTTGATTTTTAATACCTATAACGCTACATGCTGAAAAAGCATTATTTGCACTGACTTTGCTGGCAGTGTCCCAAGATAAAAATATTCTGTCCATCTTGTCAGGTAATTCGTTGTAGTAGTGTATCCAATCCTTATGAATAAGGTTGCCGACCAATGGGGCGGGGCGTTGTTGGTATTGGCAGGCAAACGCTAGTTCGCCCATAGTCTTGCGAAGCTCCAGAATTTCTTGCTCACCATCACGGTCGGGATGTAATAAATCGCCTGGTGCACGAGTTATGTATAAAGTTTTATTTGAAAAGGGGCGTTTAATTTCCCAATGTTCGTCTTCTTCGGCAACTACGGGCAGGCACAAATGTTTAAAGCCCATATCTGAATTTAATAAAAAGCCCGTCATATCGTTTTCGTGCAGTCTTTGCATTATCAGCAATATACAACCAAGCTTTTTATCATTCAGACGTGAACAAAGTGTGGATTGAAACCACTGGTTTACTTTTTCACGAATTATGTCGGACATGGCATCTGTTGGCTTTATTGGGTCGTCTATGACTATAAAATCTGCCCCACGTCCAGTAAGTGTTCCTCCAACAGATGTGGACAGCCTGCCACCGTTTTTGGTGGTTTCAAAGTCTGCAACGGAACGTCTGGATTTACTGATACGTGTGCCAGGGAACATATCTTTATACCAATCGGATTCCATTACATTTCTGCAATCATTTGCGAACTTTAAGGACAAGTCATCAGAATAACTGACGCATATAACTGTTGCCTTTGGGTTGTGCCCCAGAATAAAAGCGGGCAGGGCAACGGAACAGATAATGGACTTCATATATCTTGGGGGAATATTTATTATCAGCCGTCTGTTGTTGCCTGCCAACATATCTGATATTTCAGAACATATTAACTTTATGTGCCAATTATCAAGATACGTTGCGTTCGGCGATACTGTTTCAAAGACTTTCTGCACAAAGGCATGAAAGTCTGTCCGTAAGATTGCGTTTAAGACTTTAATTGTTGGCGTTTTCATCCAAGAAATCTTTTAATATTTCCATATCCGTTTTACTAAATGCACGGGCTGTTCTTTCGGCGTCTGCATTGTAAAGCGCTTCCATTTTGGGCAACAGTGTTTTGATTGCCTTGTTGTCACCTTGGGCGGCTTTGTTGGTTAGTTGCAGTAAAATAGCGTCGCTTTTTGTAGCTTCTACGGTTTCACCTGCGTTGGTAATTGAAATTTTACCGTCCAGAAAATACTTTAATTTGGTGTTAAAGTTTTTGTGGCCCTTTGGACGACCTTTGCGATTGCCAGAGACGCCTTTTTTGAAGCGCGTTTCAAGGGGCGGATTTTGATAGCCGACTTTGTAGTTTTTATTGTTGTTTAATTCCATCTTTTTTCTCCTGTAATAATTCGTTATATGTTTTGCCGTTTGATATGTTTACGGCATCTGTACCAAATAGTTTTTGAAATCTGCGAATTGTTGTGTCTATGTATTTGGGCTCCAACTCTATACCAAAACAGGTACGCTCTATCTGTTCACAGGCGATAAGCGTGCTGCCCGAACCCAGAAAACTGTCTAATACAGTGTCGTGCAGGTTTGTAACGTCTAAAATTGCATCGCGTATCATTTCTACGGGCTTTACCGTCGGGTGCATCTTCAGGTCATCTCTGTGCACACCAAAAGAATTTACACCAGCATAATTCCAGACGTTTGTTCGGTATCTGCCGTACTTGCCCAGTTGAATATTGTTAACGTTTGGTGCGTCGCCATTTTTATATACAAAGCACAGTTCGTGTTGACTGCGGTAAAGACTGCCCATGCCACCAGATGTCTTTACCCAAACGCACAGGTTTATAAAATCACCAAATACGGAATCTAAGGCGGTTTTTATTTCTGTTATATGGCGCCAATCCATAAAGTTATATTGCATTGCGCCATCATTAGAATACTTTTGGCACAGGGTAAAGTTATCTGTTAAAAATTTGGTAAATTCTTCGGGTGACATTTCTCCAGACGCCATGGGAAATTCATCGTGGCGTATATTTCCACATCCGCAAACGTGTCCCGAAATCTTAACGTTGTAAGGCGGGTCTTGGATGACCATATTGGCGCGTTTGTCGGACAGTAGACGGGCGAAACTCTCTTCGTCCAGACTGTTGGCGCATATGATTTTATGACGCCCCAGCTGCCATACGTCGCCAGGTTGCGTTATGATTTCGTCTTCGGGAACAAATTCTATTTTATTCAGTTTTTTGTCTGGGGTTGGCGTTGTGTCTGTTATCAGGTTGTTGATTTCAATTTGCTCAAACCCTGTGATTGTTATGTCGTCCACATAAATCTGTTCCAGATCCGATATTTCCAACGCTAACAGCTCTTTGTTCCAGCCACCGTTTTCTGAAATTTTATTGTCGGCCAGGCGATAAACACGCTTTTGCGTTTCGTCCAGGTGCGTTAAACGAATGACAGGCACGGTCTCCATTTGCAATTGTTGTGCTGCCAGATATCTGCCGTGACCAGCAATTATTTCGTTGTTCTCATCTATTAGAATAGGGTTGTTAAAACCGAATTTTTTAATAGAATCTGCGATTTGATGCACCTGCTTTTGCGGGTGTTCTTTTGGGTTGTTTTGGTATGTTTTTAGTGAATTTAAGTCAACATATGTAACTTTTATTTCTGCCATTTGGACCTCCTTTTTTTGGAGTATGTAACAGAGGGGGCAAAAAAGTAGGCGTCTGCTAGCAGACGCCTATTTCCAAATTTCAGAATTCTTTGGCGGAAGCCATTTTCTAACGGTTTCAGCAGGATTATCTGTTTTAAGAATGTTCATAAGGCTATCTTGAAACGCCGTATATTTGTCGGAACTTAGTATTTCTGTGATAAGTTTACTATTGGTTATTGTGGGGCGCTTGGTTTTAATTTTTTTAGCGATTTTTATAAACTCTTTTTTCAACACATTTTCTGCTTGGTGAGTTGCGTTGCCGGATTTTTTGCGCATTTCTTTTGCAATCATAAGCATAGATGCAGAATATTCTACAAATGCAGAGTTCCAGTTTTCAAAAACAGTTTGCTTTTCTGATGTGTTCAACTTGGTGTCGGATTCAATTTTTGTTATATATCCAGCAGCTTGATATAGCATAAGGCTTAATGCGTTTGCTGCGCCAATTGTCCACCACTCCCGACGTGATAACTTTTTGACTTTATTATCTACTTTGAATATAAATTCGCCATCTGGATTGTGCGGCAATTTGTCAAAGTTTTTTATTCGCATCCGTGATTTAAGGTCGGCAATGTATTTGGGCAGGTTGGCATTGTTGGCGCGGACAAGTTGTTTGAAGTCTGCAATTGCATTTTTGGTTAAGGGTAATATTTGGTCGTAAAATCTGTCAAAACTAAGCGGATACGGTGCCCGTTTTGCAACCTTAGAAACATTATACGTGTTAATCATTGCAATCCTGTTGGTGATAGTTTGTTCTTCTGTTTCTGCAATAAAATCTAAACACTTTTTCATATCATAACCTTTTGAAATTAAGGTAAAATGAAAACCGCGGTAAATCAAGTTGATAATCATTTTTTGCGGTGTTATCTTGTTATATAAACGTAAGGGAATATGATGAAAAGGGTTAAAGAAAAGTGGGGCTTTTTGCGTGAAACAACAGAGACGGTTATAAAAGCGTCTTATTGTGGATAACCAAAAATAAGCTGACTTATCAAAATCACGTGTTACAATTAAACAAAAAGAGGGGAAAATATGTACAAAGCTATATCGATAATTTTTGGAATAATATTTACAGTATTTTTGCTAATTTGCACAGTTTCTTTACATAAAATTGCTTATCATCCAAATCAGCCAGATTGTGGCGGTGAGAATGCGTTATTTGTAAGAAATTCTATAGAAGAGTGGGTGCAAGAAGGTCAAAAGCAAAAAATCGTGGTGACCTCCGTGTCTGGTTATCAAAAATTTTTGCGTTCGCCATTGCGTTTGGGTACTACTTTATATAATGAGCTAGAAAACGGTTCTATTTGTTCCGCTAGTGTATCTGTTGCTATTGAAAATACTAAAGATGGGACAAAAAAGAACTTGGGTGACATTGATGTTAGATATCAATTAATAAATGCATCGGAAGGTGGGCGCGTAACCAACATTCTTATGGCAGGATCGGATGTTCAAGATATGAAAGAAAAGCTCATGGATTTGGTCAGAACCAATAAATAACAAAACTGCCCAGAAGGCAGTTTTTATTTTATATGAAACTTTATTTGTTAATTAAAAAAATCACCGAATATGTGAACTTGGTGGCGGCAGGAATAAAAATATTTAGTATGATTAGCCAAAACTAAGGGAAGCTATATTTTTGGTAATTAAAAACAACTGGACTGACGTTATATATTAATTATAAGTCTAATATTGTTTATTTATTTTGATTGGTTACAATTTTTATTAATATAAGTATCTACAATAGGTCGATTAAATGAAAAAAGTTGATGAAAAATTATCGTTAGAGGAATCAAATTTTTATGACTTAATAAGAATATTAAAAAAATATGCTTTATCGTCAAATGAAAAAACAAATAGTAAGAGTACTTCTAAACTAAAAAAACATAATGCTATAATTGTTAAAAATCATCCATATCTGGTATATAAGAGTATTTTAGGTAATGAATATAGGGATAAAGAAGCAGAATTAGATGAAAGGAAAATAACGCTTAATGATTGGAATGATTTTCTTAAAGATTTTTCTATGCGATATCCTGGTAGAATAGAAAGAGTAAAGCATAAGTTTGAGTTATTTATATATTTAGAAAACCATAACTTTTGTATGGATATATCAGAAAATGATGTAAGAACAAAAATTATAGAAGTTCCTATGCCAGATGAAATAACTGGTGGCCATAATGGAAAGCTTGCATTAAGTTTTGAGAATGCAATAAAAGAACAAATAGTTAAATATATTTCTCAGACACAAACTAATATAGAAGTTTTAAAACAATTAATTTAGGACTTCTAAATAACTAAGAACGGTTTATTCTTAACTGCGGCTGGAGGGATTTGACATACTGGAATTTTGTGTCTGGCATTTTGCGTTTGTAGTTATATGATGCAGGCATTTAATTTGTATTTTTGTAAGTAGCCCACTATTAATGTCATTAAATCTGCAAACCAGTCAATTGTAAATTCGTCTATGTTTTCTGTAAGTGTTCCAGGAGATACAAAATTTAAATGCTTAAAATCACAGTATTTTTTATAAGATTTTTCAAAAAATCCATCATCCATTTTTTTTATACGTTTAGAAAAAGACTTTATATAGCCTTCTGGATCTGGTCTATTATAGTTATTCGTTATTAGGCGTATTTTTTCTTGGCTTTCGCCTAAACGATAGTTTATTTGCTTTATGATATTTTCATGGTGGGCTTTTGCTGTTATCCCTTTCGGTTTGATAATAATTCTGTGTCCAACTGGATAAAATAATTTTAATACGGCTGTGTATGCGGCCCAAGCGTGTAGTGATTTTAATGAATTATATGTCGATAGTATCGATATTAAACGTCCTGCCGTGCATCGTGCAAAATATTTTTCTTGATTTACGATTTTTTGTTGTTCTGTTTCATTGTCTTTTATGTAGCTAAGTATGGCGCAGGCTTCTAAAACATTACCTGCAACTAAAACAGCATCATAATAGCACCGCGAGTCGCATAATATAACGAAAGACCGTAAACCTCGAACAATTCTGTCATATAAATTCCAAGTTATGTACAGTAGCATACTTTCTGAACCTATAAAAACAGGAATTGGTTCAGGTGTAAAAGAGCGTATAAAATCTAGTTTGCTTTCGTAGATCGGCATAAAGTTTGATTTTTATTTTATTGGTTGGGTTGTTTTTTTGTGGTATAATACCGACTGAGAGGGGGACAGTTATCGCTTTTTTTTGATTGTTTCAATTACTGTCGTTTTAGGGCGTTTGTTTGCTTCTTTTATGCTTACAAAACGCCCAGTCCCAGCATCTCTGCCTATTTTAAATCTAGACATTTTTGGTTCCTTTAGTTTGGTGGTTAAAGCCACTCGCTCGGTAGTCACATTATTGTGCCCCCCTGCCATATTAGGGCGTTAACGTTACTATGCGGGCGAAAGGAACCCCTCAGCCAGTATTACAGAGATAATTCTACGTAAGAAGTGTTAGTATTTCAAGTATTTATATTTTTAGTTTTTCCCTGATGTTACATTGGATTTTCCTGTTATGTTATAAAAAAATCCCTGTTATTTTTGTAGGGAATTTTTGTGCGGGGCAGGGTAAAAATACCGAAATTCTGCGGGTGTGTTCTAGTCTGGGTTGTGTAAAAAATGCCCCAAAATACCGTTTTTTGCAAAAATTCCCTGTTTTTCCCTGTTTTTTTATGATTTTGGCTGTTTTGATTGTGTCTTGGGCACAGGTCTTTCATAAGCCAAAGGTAAAAGATTACTTGCACCGCCAGGAATATCTGACATCCCGTGGTAATCCCACGGGGTGTTCTTTTTCGCCCTATTTCCGGCGGTTTTACTGTATGATGTTACCAGTGTATACTTGCTATTATACCAAATCCAACCAAAATCCACAGCATTGCATACCTTGTCCCAAATCCCGATGTCAGTTTATATTGATTTTTATGCGTATTTATGGTATAATTGTGGGCAAAGAACGGACGCGATGCGCCCACTTTTTTTATTTTATCCCGCCCCGCGGGATTTTTTTGTTTACCAAAAAAAGGAAATGAATATGAAACAACCAGGTTTTTTGGCAAAATTAATAACATCACCAGCGTATGCAAACAAACACAGCGATGAATTCGCGCGCGCAAACAAGTATATGAATTTATTATATCCCGGCAAAATTAATTTTGATACATCGGGCAATATGATTCAACCACAGTATGATATGACATTGGAACAATTCCAAACAGCCCAATTTGAATTAGATTCCGATTTTGAAAATGCTAAACAAGAAGCCGAAGACGCAATTCAAACAGAATATGGTGAATATTTTGACAATCTGGGAATTGATTTTGATATAGACAATTATGTAATCCAATCCGAAACCATAGCGGTCAAAGTATTATATCCTGCGGGCAACATTATAACACGTAATCTGCTTATATATGATTTAAACATTCCCAACTTTGCAAAACAACCAAAAATATGGCGATGGCACAGCGAAGGGACCGATGGTACGTGCGATGAATGTGCCGCACTGGACGAAACAGTGTTTTTTGAAGAGTCAGATATTCCTGAAATACCGGTACATCCGAATTGTCGTTGCTGGGTGGAAGAACAGGAACTAGATGATAATAATAGAACTGTTTTCAGCAGAGTATATAAAGGTTACAAAAAAGAAAATAAAACAAGTGAAGCAAGCAATATGAAAATCAGCGATAATGGTATAAATATGTTAAAACGATTTGAAGGCAGTGTTAAAATCGGTGACAAGCATGTTATCTATGATGATAAAACAGGAAGACCTTTAAATTCAGATAAAGAATTACCCGCTGGCGCAACAATTGGTTATGGTCATTTGATAAAATCGGATGAAGATTTTAAGCATGGTATCACAGAAAGACAAGCAACTGAAATATTGCGTTCAGATATATCAACGGCAGAACATGCAATTAAAGACAATATAACTGTCCCGCTGTCTCAAAATCAATATGATGCACTGGTATCTTTGGCGTATAACATAGGCGCAAAAAACTTTGCTAATTCCACAGTTGTAAAATATGTAAATGATTCAAATTATCATAATACAAAATACCCAACATTGGAATCTGCATGGATGGCATGGAATAAATCTGGTGGCAGGGAAATGGCAGGTTTAACTAATCGCAGGCAGCAAGAATTTAAGCTATTTAATAATTAAACATTTATTGTTTTACCGGCAAAGCATATAAAAGTTGTTGAATATAGACTTTGATTATTTCAAGGTCAGCATTTGTTGCATTTAATCCAATGTCTGTTCCACAATTAGGGGTGCACACATCAGGATATTGCATAGAATAAGTAACCATAGAAGAATTTGTAATAAAGTTATCAAAATCTAACATCATTTTTTGCTTGTTCTTTGCATATTCTGTATCAATTATTTTGTATACAACATCTTTATAACAGTTTTTTTGGTCGTTAATAATTTGTGTCATTTGTACGGTTGATAACGCATTTTCCAATTCTGTTTCAGCAGCTTTATCACATTGCTGTATCATTTCATTATATGTGCTTGCTACACATACGGTTGGTGTTATAAAAGCCACCAGAAAGCCAAAATAAGATGTTTTCATGATTAATATAATAGTTCTAATTACATTTGTCGTCAATTCAAAACAAGTTATTTTGAAGGGGATACGGGTTCTTTTTTGCAATCGTCGTTGCATGCATAACATATCTGTCCGCCATCTGGGGCGCGAATTCTGCGACAGATATTAAGCTAAAAATCGGAATTTATAGCATTTGTTAAATGTTCAATGTAATTTTTAACAAAGTCCAAAATTGGACTATATGCCATTAGGGCGGTTAAATTACCACATTCGTTATAGCACCTGTCTGGATTATACATATCGTTTGCGGTTTTTTTATAAGCAATTATAGATTCATGAAGATTATTTTTCATGGATTCCGATTGTTTAGAATAATATTTATCAATAATTTTATGGGCGACAGATTCGTAACAGATAACTTGTGAATCTGTCGCTGCAATCATTTCTGCAGATGTTAAATTTCCATCCATATCGTGTTCAAACTGTTTATCGCATTTTTCTATATCTGTCTTATAATTTAGAAGATTCTCAGCATATGTGGATATCGGTAATACTAATAAAAATATAGTTATTAATTTTTTCATCAGAGACAGTGTAAGATAATTTGTTTTATAAGTCAAACATAGAACTTTTGCGAACGGATTGTTATGTAAATAAAAAATACGATACCTGTTTGTATTGATTTATTGTGTCTGCGGGATGTATAGATTTGACTGGTCAAATAAATATGTTTACTTCTTGGTTTGAAAGCACTGGAAAAGATTTGCTACTTTATGTAGAATACTAACATAGTGAAGTTTCAAAAAGTATTTTTATGGCTGTTATTTTTATGGCACGCATTTATGATGTTTGCGTGTTGTAAAGATTATTATGACAATATCATAAATAAATGTAGTTCGTGGGGGCCACTTGGAAAATGTCCATGGGGGGCGGAGTCTATGGGACTGGCATGGATAAATCCAGAAATAAATACATATTTTTTTATTGTGTCCTTTGTTGAATCTATGGTTGTTTTTTTGTGTGGGCTGTATTTTATAAAACATAAGCAATATAAGATGGCAGGATTTATACTGTTACTACCAGTTATAATCGGCTTTTTCGTGACAGTTTTTCAGATGATAATAACATATTGAAGCGTATAATAACTTGTGCATTATCTTAAATCAAAAATGTTTTTGCAATCTGGAATAGCTCATTAATTTTTACAGAAGTTGTTCCAGACAAAATTTCATTTATTTTATCCGGATTCATATAAACTAAATCTAAGTGTCTATAAAGCTGGCGTGGAGATATATGTTCTTTTTTGCAAATGTTATCGGACCCAATACCTTGTTCATACAGTTCTTTATATCTCCACGCAGTTGCAAAGGCCTTTAATATCAAGTGGTTATTTTCTGTAATGCTCAGCGTGCCATTGCCCCCGCATATTGCCATACATTGGTGCGATATCGGCCATGTTTGCCCAATTGCACGTTATTCATATGGCTTGTCTTACCGTTGCGGAATATAAAGCATAATTCGTGCTGACTGCGATACAGCGACCCCATGCCACCGGTCTTTTTTACCCATACGCACATATTGATAAATTCATCAAATACGGCATTTCCTGCGGTCATAATTTCCGATATGTGGCGCCAGTCCATAAAATTATAGTGCAGGGCGCCATCCTTAGAGTGTGCCTTGCACAGTAAACAGTTTTGTTTCAGGAAATTGATAAATTCTTCCGCTGATATCTCGCCCGATGCCATGGCAAACTCTTTATGGTGTATTGCGCCCGAACCGCAAACATGCCCATTGATTTTTATATTGTATGGCGGATCTTGCAAAACAGTATCGGCCACCGCCCCGTCCATTAGTTGATTAAAAGTAGATTCTTCTAAACTGTTGCCACAAATAATTCTGTGCGGGCCAATTTGCCAAATATCGCCAGGCACAGACACTATTTCATCTTCGGGTATAAACGGTATGTGGTTGGCTTTTGGGTCTGCAGGAACGGTGTTGCCCAGATTGATTATTTAATCTAAGTCTGCATCGTTAAAGCCGGTAATTCGTATGTCCAAATCGCCCGCACATATCTGTTCTAAATCTTTGATTTCCAATTGCAACAGTTCCAGATTCCATCCGCCATTTTCTGCAATTTTATTATCTGCCAGTCTATATGCTCGTTTTTGCTTTTCGTTCAGGTGTGAAAGTGTGATAGTGGGAACGGTGCTAAGTCCCATTTGTTTTGCGGCGATATATCTGCCGTGGCCTGCGATAATCTCGCAGTGTTCATCAATCAGGATCGGATTATTAAAACCAAATTCGGTAATAGATTTTCTTATTTGTTTAATTTGTGATTCAGGATGATTCCGTGCATTGCGTTCATATCCATGTATTTGACCAATATTTGTATTTTTTATTTCTAAACGGTTCATGTGTTTCTCCCATTACTAAAAAGTTGCGGTTTTTCTTCATTTTTTGACTCCTTATAATTAATTAATAACGGGAAAGGAATTTTTTTCAAATGTGATCTTTGTAAAAATCGCCAAAATTGAAAATATTTTACTTGAAAACAAATTTTAAATTTTTCCCATATAGTTTTGTTATGAGTAAAGGAAAAATTTAATCAAAACTTGATTTTGTGAATTTATACAGTAAGATACTACCCATACAGGGAGAATCAAATGGCGGAATTCAAGGTTGCATTAAAGGCGATTATATACAAAAATGATAAGATTTTAGTTCTGAAGCGCAGTTGCGAAGAAGATGTTTATGCCGAGTTGTGGGATATACCAGGCGGAAAAATAGAGTATGGCGAAAAAACAACAGATGGTATTAAACGCGAAGTTTTTGAAGAAACGGGGCTTGATGTAGAAATCGAATTTAGACCGTGGTCATTGTGGTCATTTATGACGCCGGCAAAAGAAAGACAGACTGTTGGTATTACGCTGTTGGCAAAATATCTGGGGGGAGAAGTAAAACTGTCAAGCGAACATACAGAATATAAGTGGATAGATCCTGCAGAATTTGCAGATATGTCTGCAGACCCCAGCTTAAAGGCCGAAATTGCAAAATACTCAGAACAAAAATAATTTTATTATCTTAGCGACCCCAGCACCCGTAAGTCATAGAACAGCGGAAGAAAATCTGGGGTTGGGGTATTTGTCTGCCGTTTTGCAAAAAAATGGATTTGAGGTAAAAATTTTAGATGCTTGGTTAAATGGTTGGACACCAGACGAATTAGCAAATAAAATTTTACAAGACAAAAAACCGTTGTTCATTGGTGTTTCTGCGTATCAATCCAATATAGATCAGGCATTAAAGACATTAGATGCTATAAAGCAAGAAAAAAACATTACCTTTGTGGCAGGTGGTTTTGGCCCCACTTTTAGTCCAGACTTATTTTTAGACAGCGGATTTGATTTCGTAATTCGTGGCGAGGGCGAGCAGGCGATTTGTGATTTAGCACAAGCGTTGCAAGATAAAACCCCTGTTTCAGGTATTAAGAATCTAAGTTATAAAGAAAACACCCAAAATACGCATAATCCCATTGTGAAGTTATCATGCCAGTTGGACGATTTGCCAATCCCAGTTCGTGATACGGTAAAAATAGCAATAGATAAACGTACGCCCATACACCTGTTGACGGCACGTGGTTGTACTGGGTATTGCTCTTTTTGTAGTATCAATTCGTTTTTTAAACTTTCAAAGTCTCCAAAATGGCGTGGGCGTAGCATAGACAATATTATATCTGAAATGCAACACTTGAAAAGTTTAGGTGTACAACATATCAAAGTTATTGATGATTCCTTTGTTGATGCTGATAGGGATGCACAATGGTGCCGTGATTTTGCAAACAGGATGCAGGAGCATGGTCTTGTTTTTGATTTGCGTGGTTCAATACGTGCAGACAGGGTAACCGATGAAGCGCTTGCAGAGTTAAAACGTGCCGGTTTTTTCTCGTTTTCTTGTGGAATCGAAAATTTTTCCCCAACTGCCTTGAAACGAATGGCCAAAGGGGCATCGGTTGAGCAGAATTGCATGGCACTAGATTTGTTTAAAAAACATGACTTTTATGTTCAAGCTGGCCAGATATTGTTTGACCCTTATACCACATTGGTTGAGTTGCAAGAGAACTATGAATATATGCGGAAATATGATTGGATTATAAGCAAGGGTGTTTTTACAGAAATGTTTGCAGCAACAGGTACAACATTTCAACGGAAGGTTTCCAGAAATAATATTGTGACCAGTGAAAATCCAGTGTTGGGGAATTACAATTATAAAATATTAGACGATAGGGCCAAAATAGCGTATGACGCCTTGAAACGTTGGCACACGGTGCATATGGCTTTTTATGACAAGGCAATAGACCCGCTTACATCGCCAAAGGCACTTACAAAATCAGAAATGGCAGATTTTTATGCCGAATATTTAAAAATACGACAGCTGGATTTAGATATTATGTGCAAAATATTAGATTTGGTTGACAGTAATGCAAGTGCCACAACGGTTGCAAGTTTTGTAGAAAAATCAATAGAAAACAATAGAAGGTTCTTTTATAAACAAGAGTCAAAAACAGACGAATTATATCGCAAAGCGCGATTACAATACAAGGCGGCAGTAAACCCATTTATAAAGGTGAAATGATATGTATAACTCAACTGAACATTACAAGGTACGTGGTCCTGTTACCGAATTTGGCAACGCCCCAGAGACCCTATCGGTAATAAAAAATGTTGGTTGGACACTGGGAAATTATTGCCCGCATAAGTGCAAGCATTGTTATTCTATGTCTGCCCGCCGTCTTGGTGCTAATATGACGCCTGAAATTGTAGATAGAATAGTAGAACAATTGGCCAAAAATAATGTTGAAACAATAAATCTTGGTGGAAATGAGCCAATATTTACAAATGGTCCAAACGTTAAAGATTCTTTGTTGCCGTATATAATAGAACGTTTGGATTCGTACGGATTGTCGGCGGGAATTACCACCAGTGGGGATACATTATTATATTTGTATAAAAATCGCCCTGATATTTATGAAAAAATAAATGATTTTGATATAAGTTTGGATTCGCCATTCAAAGAAGAACATAATGCCAATCGTGGTGATGACTTATATGATGATGCCATTCAATGTTTAGATATTTGTAAGCAAACCGGGAAGCCGCACAGTGTGATTATTGCTGGCATGAATTGGAATTTTACAGAAAGACACTTGTCAGCGCTAATAGAATTATGCAAGAAATACGATGCTTTTGTTCGTATCAATACGATGAAACCCTTAAATTCGGTACAAATGAAATACGTTATGTCTATTAAACAGTTTTATGATGGGTTTCAGTATTTGATGCAACACTGTGATAATGTAGAAAATGGTGAAAGTGTGTTGAGAACAGTGACAGGACAAAAAAATTCAAAACGTTGTCCATGTGGAATATCCAGTTTCAGGATTCACTCTATTACGCCAGATGGAAAAATTTTTGTTTCGCCGTGTGTTTATATGCATGATTACAAATCTTCACAAGACCTGTTAACACACGAATTATCAGACATTATAAATTCAGATGAATTTAAGGTGTTTAGGCAACGAAATGCAAATCCAGAAATGTTACGTGGATGCGCGGGGTGTGAAAAAGTAGATGTGTGTGGTGGTGGATGTGCGGCCAGATCTTATCTGTTTAATGCGGTACAAACAGGTAATAAGTCTTTTTTATGCAAGGATCCATATTGTCCCAAGGACTATCAGTATGACTTCTCGCAAGAACAAAATATGGTAAACACACAAAGATTGGTTCATATGGACTATCTGTGTACTTGGATCGGTAAAGTTAAATGATAGACAAACATTTACATTTTACAGGTTCTTTATCGCCTACATACGTGTACAGAAAATTACAAGAGTCAAATCAGGCGTTTTTAGATAAGTATTCTATTCTGTCGCCCGATGATTTGTCCTATACTTTTGTTAGTATGTTTGGCAACGACTATAAATTAAATCAACAAAAGTTTAACGAAATGTATTCGCTGGTGCAATCTGTTACAAAACCAAAAAATACAAATGAAATATATCAAACATACCGTCTGGCAACACGTGAGTTAGCTCTTAATTTGGCGCGTTTTGGAATATCAGAATACACAATTATTGCAGGTCCTGACATAACCATAGACAATACATATAAGCGCTATATAGGTATGATTCAAGGCTTTGAAGATGTCGAAAAGTTACATAAAGCCGCAAAAGGTAAAATTTGTATAACCTTTATTCGTACGCAATCTGGAGAATTAAAAAATTATTCGTATAAATTGTTATCTGATATTTGCAAATTATTACAACAAGAGCCATTTAAATCGCGTTGCGTTGGTTTTGATATTTCTGGATATGAATATCCTGATAAAAACATATTAGAATCTAATTTGTGTGTTTTGTCTGAAATAATAGAAATAAGTAAAACCTTTTGCTTAAAAACGACTGTCGGATTGCATGCGGGTGAAATAATTACAGGAACTACGCAAGACGAACTTTATGATGAATATTTTGTTAATTTATCAAAATTGCAACTGGATAATATTGGTCATGGAACATATCTATGGGCAAATGACACAAAACAAAAGATATTAAAACTATTTTCGGGGCATACCAGGTTTGACCTGTGTCCGGGATCGAATGCGCTGTTAACGCCCATTAAACGTATTGATAGTAATAGATTAGATATGTTAAACAAATGCGGGGTTGAATATACAATAAATCGTGATGACCCGCTGTTCTTTAATAATTGGCGTCAGCGCTGATGTTGTAAAATCTTGTTTGAAACAAATTGTAATGCCTCTGTGATATTCATTTTATCTGTATCTACAAAAATCCAATTGTCGCGCTGGGCAAGTTCTCTAAGCTTTTGGTTGAATATGGTCTGAAATTCGCGATTTTCCCAATCTGATCGTTTTTCTTTTAGTTGTAATCTTTGCTCGCGGGTTTTGTCAGATGCATCCAAAAAGAAACCTAAGTCAAGTTTTTGCAATCCGGAATAATTAACGTGGTTTTCGGAACGCATGTTTGGATCTGTGATTTTATTTTGTTCGTCTAATGCCCAATTAAACGCTTCGCTGGATAGAAAATATCGTTCAAGAATAACGTGTTGTCCGTTTTGTAAAAGTTTTTTGGCGACCTCTACATCATTTTGTGCAATAGATCGGAATAAATAGAATCGAGTTAGTGGGCTGGATGTTTTGATTAAATCCTTCCATACGGGGGCAAATGGGGCGGTTGGGGATTTGAGAAAATGAGTGTTTTGTGGTGACAAATTCCCCAGTCCATTTTGTTGGATTGTTTGTTTGAGTCCGTTTATCAATGTGGTTTTGCCAGCGGCATCACCACCCTCGATTACAATAAACATAGTATAACCTTATGCTTGACATTTAAGCAGTTTGTTATAAACTTTTCAAGTAAAAAGAGGTGCTTTTATGGCTAAATATGTTGCAGGGATTGATTTTGGAACAACTAATTCTGCTGCTGCGATTTCTGATGGGGCGACACCACGTATGGTGGATGTAGAAGGCGGCAAAGACACGATTCCAACAGCACTTTTTTTTGCGGATAAAACCAACCGTGTTCACTATGGCCGTGATGCGCAAAACAAATATACAAATGGCGATGGTTCTGGTCGTTTTATGCGTAGCATGAAGCGTATTTTGGGGTCGCAAACAATGCGTGGCGGGACGGTTGTAAATGGAAAAATGACCCGCTTTGATACAATTATTGAATATTTTGTAAAACACCTGAAACAGAAAATTGACAAGGCTGCAGGCGCCAAGGTTGAATATGTTGTTATGGGGCGACCGGTACATTTTCGTGATAACGATCCTGCTGGTGATGCCCAAGCTCAGGCAGAATTGGAAAAAATCGCGCTTGCAGCTGGATTTAAACATGTCGCATTTCAGTATGAGCCAATTGCGGCGGCCTTTGCACACGAACAGAATTTAACATCGGAAAAGCTTGCTTTTGTTGTTGATATTGGTGGCGGAACATCTGACTTTACCATTATCAGACTATCGCCAGAACGCAAGTTCAAGTTGGACAGAACCGAAGATGTATTGGCTAATACGGGTGTTCGTATTGGCGGGAATGATTTTGACAAGGCACTATCAATGAAATCATTTATGCCATGTTTTGGATTGGGAACAGAATATAAATCGTATGATAAAAACATCACAATCCCAACCAGTCCGTATATTAGTCTTTCCACATGGTCATCTGTGAACGAAGTGTATAACTATAAAACACTGAATATGGTGCGTGGCTATACTGTTTGGGGGCTGGAACCAGAAAAAACAAAACGTCTATATGAAATAATAGAAAATCGTCTGGGGCATAAAAACTTAGATTATGTTGAAAATGCTAAAATGGCACTATCTTCACAGCAGGACTATGAAATAGTTTTAGACTTTTTAGCAGATGCTCCATTGGTCAAAACTAATCGTTCTATTTTTGAAGACTCTATCAAGTCTGATATGGCCAAAATTGAAAAGTCTGTTCAAGAGTGCATCGCCCAGGCAGGCATAAAAAATACAGATATAGAATTAGTCATTTTAACGGGTGGTTCAACCGAAATTCCATATGTCAGTCGTGTTATGCAGTCATATTTTCCAAACGCAGAATTGTCATCGGCAAACAAAATGGCCAGTGTGGGCCTTGGCTTGGCATACGATGCAATGCGTCGATTTGCCGAACCACAACATACGAAATAAAAAATCCCTGTAAATTCCCTGTAAAAATGGAATTTGTATGTGGTTGATCGTGATAAAATCATACTCCGCCAGAAAAATCAATAAAATGTGGTATAATAACCAACAGCAAAGAAGGTAAAATTATGCCGATAAATTTATTGAATGAGAAAGTTTTAAACGATTACTTAATAGAACTGGTTTGGGGACATAATATGCCAAGCATACTAGACGGTAAATCACAGGCAAAGTTAAAAGCTATCTCACAGGAACCCAACCAGAAAAATCTTCCTAATCGCGACAAGTCTAATGAATACTGGGCTTCTTTCCTGCTGTTTGTTGTATTCGCATATTTTTATAATTTGACAATTGGGTATTCCTTGATAAAATAAAAGTGTGTATATAAAAAGGGTCGCCAATGAGTCGTATGTAAACTTATTTTTTATCAAAAAATCCGAATTTTTCGGGGCGGTTAAAGTTTACATAAAAGGCACCTTATGAAGTCTATCTCTTTATTAAATATTAGTTTTGCATATTCTGGCATGGACGATTTATTCACAGATTTATCGTATTCGTTTAGTACAGATAAAAAAGTCGCCATTATCGGTGATAATGGGGTGGGGAAAACTACATTATTAAAAATAATTTCTGGCGATTTATTACCTGATTCTGGGCGGTTGGTACGTAATGCAACGTGCAAATTATTAAATCAAATAAATACTGAGGCAACAAAAAGTGGGGGACAAAGTCAGCAACAGGCGCTGGAACGAGTATTTGATTCAGGGGCGAATATTTTATTGTTGGATGAACCAACCAATAATTTAGACGCAACTGCCCGCCAAGATTTTTTCAAAAAACTATTTTCTTATCATGGTGGTGCGGTTATCGTGTCGCATGACAGGGAATTGTTGAATCAAATGGATATGCTGTTGGAATTGCATAATGGTAAAATATCTGTGTTCGGGGGAAATTACGATTTCTATATTGCTCAAAAAAGACAACTGCAAGAAAGTCTAGAATCAAAATATACGGACGTACAGAAAGAAATTGCCAGATTAAATACTACAATTACGAAAGCGCAAAATACGCGTCAGCATCACGAAGCTAAACAGCAAAAAGATAAAAATAATAAATCTGCAGGTTCAAAAATTGCGGTAAATGCCCTGAAGGGTAAAAGTCAAGAAACCGAAGCAAAGCGTAGAAAACTAATACAGAAAAAGTTAAGTAAACAATTAGAATTTTCTGCTGAATTATCGGAACAAATGCGCAATGAAACAATAAAAATTCCGCTGCCGAATGAAAAAGTTTATGATAAGGAAATTGTCAGATTAGAAAATGTTTTCTTTTCTTATGATGATCAAAATGTGTTATCGGATTTTAATTTTACGGTGCGTGCTGGCGAACGAGTCAGATTACTTGGTAAGAACGCTGCAGGGAAAACAACTTTGTTGAAATTGATAGGCGGTGTTTTACAGCCATCGGCTGGCTATATAAAGACATCAGGAAATATTGCATATTTGAATCAAGACTTGTCTTTGTTGAATCCTGATAAAAGCGTTGTTGAAAATATTGCAGAGTATGCGGGAATATTACAACATAATGCGCATGCGATTGCGGCGAACTTTGGCTTTCGTGGGGATGCGACCAAGAAAAAAATTGGTATTTTGTCTGGCGGGGAACTATTAAAAGCGACTTTGGCGGCTGTGATTGGCAGTGGAAAGCAACCAGATTTATTGATGTTAGACGAACCAACAAATAATTTGGATATAAAAAGCACAATAGTTTTGGAAGATGTATTGAAACAGTATCGTGGTGCAATTTTAATTGTATCACACGATGAAGCGTTTATAAATAATTTGAATATAGACAAATTAGCGGTTATACAGAGACAGAATAAAACTTCTTGATAAAAACGTTACATTGTGTTGACAAAATATAAAATTGTATTATTATTTTGTCAAAAGTTACAACAATGAAAATAGAATATAAAAACATTTTAATAAGCGCTGAAAACGTAGAACAATATAAAGCCAATGGTTTACATGAAGGGCAACGTACTTCTGAATGGAAGTTGTTAAGCAATGTAAAGGCTGGAGACGGGAAAATAACGCTTTATACTTATACAATAGATTCACGTTTGGGTTTGCCTCGTAATGCGCCTTTGCGTAAGTTGGTTAAGAAAATTAATTCTAATCATAAGCAAACCCTGTATCACGAGTATCACCACGTTCATAATGAAAGCCAAGGTTTAAGGATTCACATTGCAAAGGCTATGTGCTTTTTGTATATCGGTTTGTCTTGTTTAGATGAAATTTCTGCGCGAACGGCAGAAGAGCTGTACGATATGTCTAGTACTTTTGGGAAAAACGTAAAAACTAAAATTATGCGTTTGGGCGGTAAGAAACCAGAAGATAGAGCCATATTAAATGCAATTAAAAGTTTTAAAACCGTATTGCCTTATTATTGCAATAAATGGGTAAGCTCGTATAAAAAGGAAATAGGGCTATTTAATAAAAACGATATTGATATGAGTGCTATATTAAAAATACAAGATGAACTTTATAGGTATGGGTTAAACGATTTTAAGACTTCTCTTTATTCACAAGATTTGTACAGGGTCGTTGAGAGTTACTTTACTTTTAATGGTAATTGTATAAAAAATAAAATAAGCAAATCTGCACTTGAAAGAATAAAAAAGGAATGGGAAGTTTTAGAGGTGCAGATCCTAGCGTACGCAAGGGATTGTATTAAAGATTTACAAAAATGATACTTTACTTTGGGGTTGGATTATGGAGTTTATAAAAAAGTTAAAAAATTCTTTTAACATCGGGGCAGAAAAAGCTCTAGATACTTCTGATGCTTCAAATATGAAAAAAATACAGTCTATTAAAGAAACTTCTGGTATAAAACAAGAAATAGACGAACGTGAACCTCAAATAGAGTATCGTGAAATAATAATTAATGACTCGATTTTATATCTTTATCGCAACGGGAAAAGGGCTTTCGTAAGTGGCTGCTTGGATATAGAAGAAGATAAAATTATAATATATCGTTATAAATTAGACGAAAAAATTAAACTAAACTCAAATATAAGTTTTGATAGATTCCTTATGGAACAGCAGAAATGTAAAGATGCAGAATTTAGAGTGCTTGAACACGAAAAGAAGCACTGGAAAAATCATAAATTGGGTATAAAAGAAGACTTGATCAATAATTTAGTAGAGTTATCTTTATCTTATGCGTTTGATGAAATATCGGCTTTTGCGCAATCTAATTTATATGGTGTTTCAAATATTACAGAGGAAGAAGCGCAGCATGCATTGATGATGGGAGTTCGTGATTTTATGGAAGTTGCTCCAATTTATTTGGATAAACATTTTGAAAAAGTTTTAATGGTTGCTTTGTTACGAAAATCTATGGGAAAATTAAAAGACGAAGATATAATACCGTTTGTGATAGATTATTCGTGGGCATTTAAAAACTTGGTAAAGAATTATCTTACTTTCGGTAATGTATGTTGTTACGATCTCAAAAGAGGCTATTACGCTAACGAGATAAACCAAAATCTATACGCCATTAAATATAAATATAAGGAAAAAATTGCACAAATAACTCGTAATTCGTTGAGCAGATTATTTTTAGAGCGAAATTCTAGATAAGATCTGTTGTATTTGACCTAATTTGATATAGAAGATATACTTTCATTTATCATGGAAACAAAAACGAACGTTATGCGTATATTAGAAGCGCATAAGATACCTTATAAATCATATTCTTACGTCGGAACTGGGGCATTAAGTGGCGAAGAAATTGCAATTGCGTTAAATCAGAATCCGGCCCAAGTTTTTAAGACGTTAGTAACCGTTGCACGTTCTGGGCAACATTATGTTTTTATGTTGCCAGTTTGTGCAGAGTTAGACTTAAAACACGCAGCATTAGCGGTGGGTGAAAAGTCGGTGGATATGTTAAAGATGCGTGATTTACTTGGGCTTACCGGTTACGTACACGGTGGTTGCAGTCCAATAGGTATGAAAAAACAGTTCAAAACTGTTATTGATGCATCAGCGAAAAAATTTAATACGATTATTTTTAGTGCAGGGCGTATAGGATATCAAGTAGAACTTTCCACAGAAAATCTTGAAAAAATCATACCGATTTCATTTTTTGACATTTGCACGCAACAGAATTAAAAAAGTTTAATATATCGTTTTGTACTTGTTTATAATTTGTTTCCATTAGTAATTCATGCTTAGCACCTGGGTAAATTATTATTGTTAAATTATTCACATTTTCTGATTTATACATATTATATAATTTACGCGCTAAATGGCTGTTCATACTTACTAAATCGTGACTTCCGCTTATAATTAAAATAGGCAAATTGGGGTTTACGTAGCCCGAAAGTTTTATTAGATTTTTGAACATTGAATAATAAAAACCGTATGAAAAATATCGTGCTCGTTCTGGGTCCTTATCGTGTAATTGCGCTTGTTTTTTATCTCTGGTAAGTTTACTAACTCCGTGTGTATTGCCTCTAATTGGTGAAAAAAATTCTATAAGCCTAGCAGGGGCATTTGGACCGAATAATTTTTGACCGACAAAAGCGATTGTCGCAGCTAGCAGCAAAAAGGCTAATGGGTATTTAGCAGAACCAGATAAGCACACCCCAGCAGCAGCTAAATTAGGTTCTTCTATGACTCGTTGTGTTATAAAACTGCCATAGCTATGACCGAAAATAATTACAGGAAGTCTATATTTTCTTCTTAAGTATTTTGTTATTGCGATTTCATCGGAAACAATATATGCAAACAAATCAGGATCTCCGTTGGGTTTTCCTATGTTTTCTATGCTACCTGCGGTACGACCGTGAGCTCTGTGGTCGTCTCCAAATACAATATAACCGTTCCTATTTAGAAATTTTGCGAATCTATCGTATCTTCTTACATGTTCGTCCATTCCGTGAATTAGTTGTACAACACCGATTGGTTTTTTTACTTCGTCCCATAAAGAACAAAATATAGTTTTACCATCTTTTGCGGTAAATTTTATTTCTTTCATGACGCAGCCTCTTACCATGATTTTATATCGCAACGATAGATAAAGATTATAGGTTCTTTTTCCTTATTACGCGTTTTCTCCTGCTATTCGACCGCTGGCCCAAGCCCAGTGTAAATTAAAACCGCCAAGATCACCAGCTACATCTAGCACTTCACCAACAAAAAACAATCTAGGTTGCAATTTTGATTCCATTGTCTTGGAGGAAACGTTCGAAGTATCAACGCCACCGCGAACGACCTCTGCACTTTGTAAATTATGTAGTTTTATGTCTTTATTTGTAATGGTTATATTGTTTATTCGTTCTGCAATCAGTTTTAATTCTGCGTCTTTATAATCTGCGATATTTTTAGTATTATTACAAATCCATTTAGCAAGGCGCATTGGTAACTTTTCAGACAATACGTTTGCCACACTTTTCCGCCCGACTTTTTGTTTTGCGGAACGTAAAAAGTCATATGCATTAGTGTCCGGCAGTAGATTTATATGGATATCGTTAAAATCGCGTACGGTTGTTTTATATATTGCGGGACCACCAATTCCAAAATGAGTAAATAGCATAGAATCTTTTATTTTATGTTTAGCTATGGTAATTTCCACGTTTATCGCTATGCCAGACAAATCAGAAGAAAAAGAGTTTGTTTGGATTGCGCATAGAGCGGGGCGTACAGGAATTATTTTATGTCCGAATTGTTTGGCTATTTTGTATCCAAAATCAGAAACACCGACTGTTTGAAAAGATGTGCCGCCAGTGGCAATTATTAAAGAAGTTGCAATAAATTCATCAGATTTCGAGTAAATATAAAATTTGTTATCAATAAATTCAATATTGGTAACAAGTGTGGTAAGAAATAGGTCTGCGTTTTTTGCATCTTTTAAAAGAGCTTTTACTATGTCTTTTGCACCAGTTGAACAGAAATATTGCCCTGGATTTTTCTCTTCCCATTTAATTTGATGTTCATACGCCCATTTAAGTATGTCGTTGGGTGTAATACGTGAAATGGCACTTCGTACGAAGTTTGGATTTTGCCCGAAATATTTGTCTACAGATACAGCGGCATTAGTAAAATTACATCTGCCACCACCAGATATAGAGACTTTTCTTGCTGGAGAGTCGCCCATTTCCAGAATTGCCACCTTTTTATCATTGGCAATAGCTGTAGCTGCTGCCGCTAAACCGGCTGCCCCAGCCCCTATAATTACAACGTCATAGTGTTTCGCCATAGTTAGATTGTATAATATGTAGTAAGAAAAATCTATTATTGATTAAGCAATAAAAAACGCCCCGTATAAGGGGCGTTTGTTTTTACCACATTGTGTAACCTTCTTTACACGTACGAACGCACTTTTTCCTACTTTCGTCCCATACCATCGTTCCAGTTTCGTCTTCATACTCAGACATCGGGCAGATAGGTACACATTCATTATATTCTAGGTTGTACAACTCTCCCTGATACATACAAGATGCAATCTCACAACCTTGGACATAACTACTTGCGGCAAGCTTACCAAAAACACTATATTTATTTTTACACTCACCACATTGTTTTGTGTGTTCGTTTGTTTCAGACGGGTCATTTGTATAGCCTGGGTTACACAAGGTTGCTACACATTCTCCCCAGTCATTGATTGCGGAATCCCATTCTTTAAATCCTGCGCCATTTTCAACGTTACATGGTTGTACGTCAGATACGCAGGCGTTTAGAGCTAAGTGATAACCGTAATCACATTCTTTTATCATGCAAGACCCAAACGCGTTCTTTGAATAATCCCACGTTCTTTCTGCTGATATAGCATTTGGTGCAGTACACGATTGAACGTTAGTTTCACACTTGTCGCCGTTTGGATGATAACCTAATACGCATTCTGCAACTTGGCATATTCCACCTTCCTTATAGGATAGGGCATATTCACGGTCACAGTCTACGCAAATACCATCTTTCATTTCATATCCCGGGTTACAAGAAGTTTCTACGCAAACACCGTCTATGATATCACATGGATTTCCAGTGTCTGATTCACCTCTATACTCACATTCTTCCGGATAGAAAGCTTTATCAGCGACCGGTATTGCCATACCGTAAATTACTTCATACGCTTGGCAAGTCTGATAACAACCGCTTTCGTCGGTCGCACCAGGCATAGAATACTTCCAGTCACCGTCTCCCAAGTCTGCGCATGATTTTACATCATCGCCAGGGTTATCTGGATCCGTGGTTCCGTCGCAGAAACTACCTTCCGGACATTCTACGCATTGACCGTTTTCAAGCGTATATCCAGCCAGACAACGCTTTATTTTGCAGGTGTCTGGGCTCTGGTAGTAATCTCTACCTTCCATTGCTGCCGCGTTAGAGGCTATCTTACAATCTGTATAACACATCGCGACATCGGTTGTTCCTTGGTCAGATTTAGGATACTTGCCATCGGTTAGTGAGGCGCAAGTTTCTTGCTTACCGTCAGAACATACACTACCTTCTGGGCAATTGATACAGGTGTTACCAACCTGAGAGAACCCTTCATCGCACTTGGTTACATAGCAAGTTTTACAATTTAGAGTATAATCGCTGTCAACCTCACTATAGTTACACGTTTGCTCACCAGAACCATTTACGATGTCGCAAGCCATATCATCACGATAACAGTCAGATGCGGATGCGCTTGTTTTTGTTTCTGTCGTACCATCCAATGGGCACTTGTAGCGCGCTGTATCTACTGCTGGGCTGTAATATCCTATGTCAGCAGGCATACAGTCTGTGGCTAATATAATGTGGTCGTAGTAGTAACCTGCATCACAGCTTGTCATGGTCGGCAAATCGCAACTTGAAGCATATATTGCGTTATCACCTTCACCGCTGGTGTAGTAGCACAGATATTCTCCAGTACCATGTTGTGCCTCTGTGTAAGGTAGACCGTCTTTGTAGCACAACAGTATATCGTCTGACGTTGTCCCGTTGGTCTTACCGTTGGCTGGGCAAGCGTGGCGTTCTATGTCACCAGATACACTATAATAGTTTTGTTGTACTTCTACGCAATCTATGTCGTCGCTATCTGCCAGCCAATATCCACCACGACAGCTGTTAATAACCTTGGTGTCACAGTCGCGTTGGTATATCGCAGATGTACCTGAACCGCTAGAATAGAAGCAGCGTTGCGTTCCGGAACCGTATACCGCCTCATATTGCAATCCTGTTTTAAAGCATTGCTGTATGACGGTTGAAGTATCTGTTTCTGTGTCACCACCGTTTGGACACTGTGTACGAGAAGTACCTTTACCATCGCTGTAGTATCCCCTGCCAACAGGGTCACAATCTGGGTTTGCGTTACCAGAATCAGCTAGGTAATAACCCGCGTCACAGATATTTATTACCTTATCTTTACAGTTTGCGCTATACGACTTAGCGGTATCATTATAGTTACATGTTTGTGTACCAGAACCATGCGAAGCATTGTAAACTAACTTCGTTTTATAGCATTTCTCGATAGAGTCAGCTCCTGTGGTTGAACTACCTTGCTCCGGACATGCGTTCAAACCTTCTTCTACACCGCTATCCGTATCAAAGTTTCCACCTGGGCAATAATTATTTGCTTTGCATGTCTTACATTGAGTACCAGTTCCGGTATAGTATGTACCAGGTGCACAATAAGCTGTTCCTCGAGACCATCTAGCATATATTGTTGCAGAATCTGTTGTCGTGAAGGTCAGAGCATTTTCCGACGTCTGGAAAATTCCTGTTGCACCGATTACTTGCGTTCCACCAGATTTTGCACTGTAGTATCCAGCGAACTCGTAACCTGTTCTTTTTGGTATGGTTGTCAACTTTGATATAGAAGTTGTCGCGCCACTATTGCTGTACCAACCTGTCGCATATTTCAAGTATACAGTGTTCGGAGCACCTGCTGTAGTAGCACTTTGGTGGTCCAAATCTACCTCATAGATATTCGGCGACCACACAGCATAAAGAGTTATGCTTGTACCCGTTGCAGATATGTTCGTTGACGTTGATTGACCCGCATAATAACAAGTACCCGTACCGTTTTTATCTGTGCACCATTTTGTCTGTACGGTATAACCCGGTCTTGACAACCCAGTTACTGCCGGCAATTCGCAGCTACCACTATCAAATGTACATTTTACACTTGCCGGTGTAGAACCTGAACCACCATTCTTGTCTAAGGTAATGGTATATTCATTCGCCTTACAAGAAGGATTTTCAGTATTGTTGTTTGCAACAGTATAACCTGTTTTGCAAGTTACATTGAATGAACATGCGGCATATTCTGTTGCGCTTATCCCGTATACTGTATTATCCTTAGCAGCTACTGATGTAGAATTAGCAACCGTCAGAGCGCAAGTTTTATAACAGTTTATATAACTTGAGGCATATTCTGACGACTCTACTTTTCCGCCGCTTTTATCAACAGGGCAGGCCGTCTGAGTTATTTGTCCTGCTGGGCTATAATAACCGCTTTCTGTGCCGCTGCATAAGAATGCATTCTGTTGGGCGTACCAATAACCGGCAATACAACTTTTTACTTCTAATATGCTGCAAGCATCATATTTAGTTGTAGAAGTTTGATAGAAGCATTTCGCAGAAGCAACACCATTCTGGAAACCTTCATAGTCATCAAATATCTTATAACACTGAGTTATAGATAGTGCACCGCCATCAGACGTACCACCATCTGGGCACTTAACAGGGTTTCCACCATCTGGGCAGTAATAACCGACAGGACAAGCGTCTGGATCAGCCCATACACAAGATGGTGCGGCACTTGGACTGTTTTTAGCAGTATACCCTTTATCGCACTCTGCGCGATATTGACACGCAGGGTATGATGAACCGCTATAGTAAGCATTACCTGTGGATATACCGTTACCATTTTCTATGCTTAATGTTGGTGGGCACACCTTATAACAGTCGTTTATAGAACCGGCTCCCGCAGCAGAAGTTCCGCCGGACGGGCATTGCTTTTTTACACCGTCTTCGCAGTATGAACCGACTGGGCAATCTTCCGGTTCGTCTTCACTTGAACCGCCCGGACAATTTTGACCGTCTTCGCATTTGGTACAAGTAGCTGCAGCTGTACCATTTCCAGATGCTACGTAACCAACGTTACATGTTGCCGTATAAGTACATGCCGGATAAGCAGAACCGTTATAATTTGATTTGTTAGAAGTTGCCGTCAACTTACCGCCAGTAATGGTTTTAGCTGAGCAAGTAATATAGCATTGGTTCTTGCTTGTTGCGCCTGCATCAGACGTTCCAGATGGAGGACAATCACTTCCACAACCTGCTGCACCTACGCTGGCACTTCCTGTGCCCGGGCAATATTTCCCAGCAGGGCAGGTAACGTGACTAGAACCATTATAATATTTACCCGCTTGACACTGTACTGTTTGTTGTGACCAACAAGCATACATAGTAGCAGCACCCGTAAATATCTTTTGGTATATACCACTTGTGCAGCCGGCAGAATCACCCCATCCCGTAAAGGCATAACCTGTACGTGTTAAACCACTAGACGGTAAATCACATAATTCTCCATGTTTACACTTTTGAGTGGCGTCAGTTGTTCCTGTTGAACCATTGATTGTGCCGGTACCACCATTTTTCTTCAAAGTAATGGAGTATTCATCAGGTTCACAAACCCCATCGGACATATGATAACCAGAATTACACTGTGGAGGTTCATCACCGCCTGGACAGGTTGCGTTTGGTATACATGCAGCACAACCACTTCCAGAAACGTAGTAATTTTCTTTACACGATGTTGCTTTACATGTTTTTGTGCCAGACTTTGTTACCGTGCCAGAAACTTCTGATGAATTGGCTACATCTGATGTTGTACAGTTACGATAGCATTGACCGTTTGTTTGACTTTTACATACATCATATGTACCCAATGTAAAGCCAGAAACGCTAGCGCAAGACTTTGAACAGGCTTCACAACCAGAACCATTAGGGAACTGTGTGCTTGGACAATTACATGTTCCAGGTGCGGTTGGCGCTCTACTACATGCGGACCATTGTGCCGTTAAGGTTGTATTTCCGGCAGTATTATAAGTATAGTCACTATTAGGATTCGGATATGAACCACCCCAACTGCTGAAGTTATAGCCCGGCCGAGTAAACGTTGTCGATGGTTTAGTTTTGAAAGTTGATTTATAAGTTACACTTTGGGTTTCGTCAGCACCGACACCGCCACCATTTTTATATGTTATAGTATATGTTGCAGGCACACAAGAATTTCCACTTTTTGTGTAACCACTATTACATGTAAACCGCATCGAACATGACGGAGCCGTAGCATTACAAGTTTGTGTTACCTGGTTCATCGTACCATTACCAGTTTCTGATCCGTAGGAGCATGATGCATTTGACGGACACGATGGGCGTTTACAGGCCACAGAACAAGATTTTGTACACTGAGTTTCTGCAGATGAACCTGCTGGTGAAGAATAACCAGAATCACATGTACCTGTTATACCAGTATTTGCCGTTGCGCCTGTATATGGAATGGTATAACTTTTGGCAGCACAATAACTATTTGCAGGGCATTGTGTGGAACAAGTCGTCGCACCTTTTGCTATGTATTTTCCACCAGAACATGAAACTGATATATTGTCTGGTTTGCATGTACATGAAGCACCAGAACCAGAAACATGATAACCTGCATTACATGAACATGTATATGTGGACGCAGAACATCCAGTACATGATGATGAACCATTAGTACCACCAGCACCACCAGTATAATAACCAGTACATGTTTGAATTCTTTTACCACCAGTTATACTGGTTGAGCCAATTTGGGTGTTGTTAGCAACAGTCGTGCACGACGTACATTTATTGTTGCTGAAATAATACCCTGACGAACAAGCTGTTGCCGTACATGTGCCCCCGGTACATGTGCCCCAATTACTGCAACCAGTACAAGATGTTGCCGCCGATGTACCACCAGCACCACCGGTATGTTTGCCTGTACAAGCCTGATTTGCACCGCTAACAGTACCTGAGGTTGCGTGCAAAGTATTTAGTTCTTGAGTCGTGCAAGAACGAGAGCATGATTGAGTTAGATCTGTTGCACTAACCGTTGTACAAGATGTACAAGTTCCATTGCTAAGGTAATAGTTTGCAGAACATGACGTAGCTTTAAATGTACCGCCAGAACAAGTTCCCCAAGAACTACAACCAGAACATGATGTAGAAGTTGAAGTTCCACCGGCACCACCTGTATGGTTCCCTGTACAACGTTGTGACGCACCACTAATTGTACCAGCGGACGCATGTGCATTTGATAATTCTGTACTTGTTGCATTTCGATTACATGTTTGGGTTAAATCTGTTGCAGCAACACTCGTACATGACGTACATGTGCCATTATTAAGATAATAGCTAGCTAAACACGAAGTGGCTTTAAATGTACCCCCAGTACATGTGCCCCAAGCACTACAACCAGTACATGCTGTTGCCGCCGATGTACCACCAGCACCACCGGTATGTTTGCCTGTACAACGTTGTGACGCACCACTAATTGTACCAGCGGATGCATGAGCATTTGATAATTCTGTACTTGTTGCATTTCGATTACATGTTTGGGTTAAATCTGTTGCAGCAACACTCGTGCAAGCGGTACAGCTGTTTCCAACACCAGTTCCATTTAGATAGTATCCTGTATTACAGCTTGTATATTTTTTATAAACCGAACAATCATACCCACTGGCAAGCAAATTACTTGTGAATAATGCAATGAACAAAGATGCAAAAATGCCCAGAAAACAGCGATTTTTTCCCATACTTTCCTCTCTTTTATATTTTATTCTAGAAAAAAACATACATATCACGCAAGAGAAAAATACAAGATTTATAATAAAATAAAAAAACACGCCCCAGGCGTGTAATAATTGTGGTGGGTTAGGTAGGACTTGAACCCACGACCAAAGCGTTATGAGCGCTCCGCTCTAACCAACTGAGCTACTAACCCACGGGATCAATTATATACTATTTTATTACCGTTGCAAGTGATTTTTATTTATATGCTTTATTTTTATTTTGTACTGTGTAACTATACATACAGTCATGGCGGAATTAGTTAAAATTTTAAGCGACGCGCAATTACGTGCTTTCAATACGATTGAACGCACAAATTCTAATTTACTTATATTAGGGCAGGCAGGTACAGGAAAATCTACTTTTGTAAATTACTTAAAAACCTCGTCAAAGAAGCGTATAATATGTGCTTGCCCGACGGCTGTATCGGCACTAAATGTCGGAGGACAGACTATACATTCTTTATTTCAAATACAACCGCGCGACTTTATAATGCCAGAATTATTAAAATTAAAAGCGAAACCTCGTAATATATTAAATGCTGCGGATGTTTTAATAATCGATGAAATTTCTATGGTCGCACCAGACTTGTTAGATGCCGTTGATATATTGGCTCGTAGTGCAAGGCATAATAATGAACCTTTTGGAGGATTACAGGTTGTTGCCATAGGTGATTTGTTTCAATTGCCGCCAGTGATTACTCGCGAAGCAATGGATTATTATAGAATGGCTTATGAGTATGAAAACGCATATTTCTTTGACAGTAATGTGTATAAAAGAGCAGAATTTCTTAGGTATGATTTCGATTTAGTATACCGTCAAAATGATATAAGTTTGTTAGAAAACTTACGTAGATTAAGACATAATGATTTAAGCGCATTAGAATTTTTCAATTCCTGTAAAATTACTGATGCGGCACGTTTAGAAAACGCGGTTATAATTACACCGTTTCGTGCGGTGGCGGAACGTATAAACGCCTCACGCTTAGCACAGATAAATGCACCAGAAATAATGTATACCGGAGAATTGACGGGTACGTTTCAAGAAAGGGACGTTCCGGCACCTATGAATTTAACTTTGAAAGTTGGTGCGTTGGTGGTGTTCGTTAAAAACGGGGATAAATGGCATAACGGTTCTATGGGAATAGTTCGGAATTTGTTGTCACGAGAAATTATCGTTGAATTATTAAATAAAACGCGCGATGTTGTAAGTGTAAAACCAGAAAAATGGCAAAAGATTGAATATTCGCGTGATGAAAATGATAGATTGCAAGAAAACGAAGTTGGTAGTTTTAAGCAATTTCCGTTAAACCTTGGATATGCGATGACAATACACAAAGCCCAAGGTAAGACTCTGGATAGTGTAATAGTTGATATTTCTCGGGGAGCTTTTGCACACGGGCAGACATATGTGGCTTTGTCCAGAACTCGTAATGCGTCAGATATGCACATTGCGTCGCCTTTACATGCGCGAGATGTTATTTTTGATAATCGAGTTTTAGATTTTGTTTCCGCAATTTAATTTTATAAAGTTTTCTCCATCATAATCGCATCAATGCCGTCATAATATTTGGGACGAATACCGATTTGCATATAACCATTACCTTCGTATAATCTTCTGGCTGGTAAGTTATCTTCCGCAACTTCTAAAAATATTTTTTTGCCGCCGCGTTTTTTTACATCCTGTTCAACTAATGTTAGCATCGCACTTGCAATACCGCTTCCCCGTGCGTCAGGATGAACACCTATCGTTATTATTTCTGCCTCGTCTGCGACCACGCGCCATACGACGAAACCATTTTGACTGGCAATTATATCACAACCAGATTCTTTTAATTCCTTAAAGTCATTTGCCGTCCACGGTTTGTGGGGAAAGCAGGTACTATGAAGATTTGCCAATTCATTTAACATTGTTTGTTTTGTTCGGCGTAACTTGGACGTAAGTACATAGGTACAACGGGTTCTTTAACATCTGAATCAATTTTTTCTTTTATTATAGGTAATGCGTCTTTCAAATTAAAAGGTTTGTGCCCAACAGTACGTGCCCAGTTCATTTGTTTAACCTCTACATCGTCTATTGACATAACGCAAGGTTCTAAGCCTTTTGCTGCGACAAAAAAATCTCCGCGCCCCGAATCTATTGCAACAAACGCGTCGGGTGTTTCGTGTAAATATATTTCGAAAGCATTTACAGGTATTACTGGTATGTTTAACCCCATACCGAGTCCTTTTGCATAGGCTATACCAAGACGAATTCCTGTAAAACTTCCCGGTCCCACAACAACACCGATTGCTGTCAAATCTGTCCACTTAGTATCGCATTCTTTTAAGAAATGTTCTGTTTCAATAGGTAAAGCAACAGATTGTTTTTCCGTGTCAACATGTTTGTATTTATCTTCTAATACAAAATCTAAGCCGCTCCCAGACGTGTTCAAAATCAAAATCATTTGCGTTCCCCTATGCGCGTGCACCAAACCCAATTTTTTTAGATAAAGTTAAAGATTTGTGAGTTGCCAATAAATCGTCAATTTTTTGTTTAGTGAATTCAGTTTTTACGTCTTCACCGTCGTTTTCCAACAAAGTACGGCGCAATAATGCAGTCAATTCTCGTTGTAATTCACGTACACCATCTTCAGATGTATAGTTACGGATTAAATATCTTAAATCTTCATCTGAAATGATTATGTTATCAGGATTCCAACCTGTATCATGTGCAGCTCGAGATATTAAATGTTCACGTGCGATTTGAATTTTTTCGTCTTCACTATATCCGGGGATTTCTATTATTTCCATACGGTCTTTCAGCGCATTCGACATATTCAAACTATTTGCTGTTGCGATGAACAATACGTTGGATAAATCAAAATCTACTTCCAAATAATGATCGCGAAAAGACTTATTTTGTTCTGGGTCTAATATTTCTAGCATAGCTGATTCAGGGTCACCACGCCAATCTCGGCCCATTTTATCAATTTCGTCTAAAACGATAACAGGGTTGTTGGCCTTGCAGCGCTTTAAGGAGTCCATAATGCGTCCCGTTTGAGCACCTATATAAGTTTTACGATGCCCACGGAAATGCGCCTCATCCGAAACGCCACCAAGAGATATACGTTGATATTTGCGACCTAATGCATCAGCAATTGATTTGCACAAAGACGTTTTTCCTACACCAGGGGCACCGACAAAACAAAGAATGCTTCCTTGGTTACCACCAGTTTTTTTCATAACGGCTATATGTTCCAAAATGCGCTCTTTTACCGCCTGCATGCCGGAATGTTGAGAGTCTAAAACTTTTCTAGCACTTTTTAAGTCAATTGGCATTGCGTCGGATTTATCCCATGGCATAGCCAATAATTCTTCAATATAAGTTTTTAATAAACCGCCTTCGTTTGACATCGGAGACATACTGCGCATACGTTTCCATTCTGACATCGCTTTTTCTTTGGCGTCTTGCGGCATTGCGGAACGTTCAATACGTTTACGTAAACTTTCCGTGTCCATTTCTTCGCTATCGTCACCCATCTCTTTCTGTATTGCGCGCATTTTTTCTTGCAGTATTGCTTCACGACGTCCATTTTCCATTTGTTGATGTATACGACGGTTTATGGATTCTTCAATTTTTGCTGTTTCTGCCATTAGGTTGATTTGTTCTAAAAGCAGCATCAATTTCTCACGCCAAGACTGTGCGCGTAAGATACGAACCGCATCATCTGTCTCAATGTCGGCAGATTGAATCACAGAATCAACAAATGCCGCCATAGGGTAATTCTGAATTATGGCACGCATTTTATCTAATTTGAACTTACGTACGGCAGATAAAGCCTGCATGTTTTCTGCGACTTTGTCACGCAGCGCCAAAGTTTGTTCAAAATTACTGTCGTCAATTATTTCAAGAGGTGTTATTTCTGCGGAGAACAATCCGTTTTCAACTTTTATATCTGATAAAGAAACAACGTCAGTGGTTCGTACAATCGCGTGTAAAGTGCCGTCAGGTAAGCGTAATACCTGTGCTATATCACCAACTGTACCAATATCATAAATATCTTCTGCGGCAGTGGGGTAAGACCAGCTATGCTGGGGGGTGATGACTAATTTCTGACCCGCTTTTGTAGCGGCTTCAATGCACGCCACAGATAAAGGGTTGTCAATATAAATTGGAACCGTTAAACCTGGGTGTACTACCAAATCACGAAAAGGTAAAATATAATTTTTCATAGTGTATTTAATATAAGAAGTTTTTTATGTTTTTTCAAGAGTTATAAAAAAAGCCCCCGTAATGGGGACTTTGGAACTTTTTTACCGTATTTTTTAACGACGGCGTCCGCTGAACCCATTGTATTGAGCACTGTTACTGGAACGCTTTGACAGGTAGCGTGCTGCAATCAATGCCAACCATTCAAACACTAACATTCCCATAAAGCCTAATTTTGCATCCCATGTTGGTACCCAGCCCAAAACATAAACAATTTGTGCGACGAAAGACAAATACAGAATACCAAACATACCTGTGAAGAATACTTTTTTAATTTTTCCGAACATATTTAAACCTTTTTCGTTAATTAGTAAAATATAAACGCCGGGTTTCTGTTGCCGGGCACCCGGTAAGCCCCGCAATAAGCTAAACGAATATAACTAACAATTGCCAATTATATTCAATGCCATATTAGGCAGCCATTGCAAGGCGAACGTTGTCGTTCGCAGCGATTCTATCGCCATTCAGTTTTTATTCGGCTTTTAACGACGCCATGTCGGATTCAACCGATTTGCCTTTACTGCGCCTGTCGAAACTATGTCAGCCCCATGAATTTTGTTGGTGGAGCTGTGGGGTACCGCCCCCCAGTCCAAAACGACTATTTCGCAACGGATTCAGAATCATCATCGCTTTCGCGATAAAATAATTATAATATTTATAGTGGCAAATGCAAGTTTTTAAGTTATAATGACCAAAAATAAAGCGAAATATATGAAGTTTTTAGATAAAGCAAAAATACATATTAAAGCGGGTGATGGCGGTAACGGCAGCGCCAGTTTTCGCCGTGAAAAATACATAGAATTCGGTGGCCCGAACGGTGGCGACGGTGGTCGTGGTGGCGATGTCGTTTTTCGTGCAGTTCCAAATGTCAATACCTTGATAGATTATAGGTATAAGACGAATTTTGCTGCGCAACGCGGTGAAAACGGTATGGGTAAAATGCGTACGGGGGCATCAGGTGAGACCTTGGTTTTGCCCGTTCCGACTGGTACGGTTGTATTGTCTGAAAACGAAGAAATAGAATACGCCGACTTGAATCAAGACGGTATGGAATATTTAGCGGCTCGTGGTGGTAACGGTGGGTGGGGAAATTTACATTTTAAAAGCCCAACTAATCGTGCGCCACGTCAGGCAAATGACGGGTTGCCGGGCGAAGAAAGAACGGTTGTGTTAAGACTTAAGTTGATTGCTGATATAGGGTTGGTTGGTTTTCCGAATGCTGGGAAGTCTACGCTTTTATCTGCTGTTACCGCTGCTCGTCCTAAAATTGCTAATTATCCGTTTACAACATTAAACCCGCAACTTGGGGTTATGTATGCCCATAATCGCGAATTCGTTTTGGTTGACTTACCGGGTTTGATTGAAGGTGCGCATATAGGTGTCGGGCTTGGCGATAGGTTTTTGGGACACGCAGAAAGAACAAAAATGATTTTGCACGTAATTGATGGTACAGAGCTAGATTGGAGTACTCGTTATGCCGCAATACGTCATGAAATGGATTCTTATGGAGGTGATTTGATTCATAAACCAGAAATGGTTGTGATAAATAAGATGGATGCGATAGCTCCAGAAGAATTAAAGCAGCGTTTAAGTGACTTTAAGAAGTCTTTTGGACGCAAAAAGAAACCTGAAATAATGGTTATAAGTGCCGCAGGAATGTTGGGAATAGGGGAGCTGGTTTCTGCAATCGAGAAAAAATTTGTGGAAATAGAAAAAAATGAAGAATAGAAATCCTCTTGCACAGCAGACGCTGATGGAAAAAAGTAAACAGTACCATTCCGATTGTATAAAAGGTGCGCTAGCCTATAAATCCAATGGTACAACAGTACCTTTATCAACGCTTTCTGTTGATAAAGTTGAGTTCATTGGTGGTTTGTGGCGCCTCCAAGACGAATCAAGTTATAAAATAACAAGAATTCGTGACAAAGATATGATTTTGGGGGCGCGTATAGAACACGACGAAAAGACCTTCTTTGAATATTATAAGGCGGCAATATCAACATATAATTGTTACGGGCTTTTAACACCTAAATTTGATATGGTTGCTGCCAGATATGTTACAGATAAAGGAGAATATTGGTCTTATGGTAATACGATTGCTGCTGCACGAGCTTTTTTAGGTATTCGGCTTTATGATGAATATAAAGATTTAATTCATAACGAAGTGTGTAAAAAAGTCATACAGAACACTAGAAAATGAGCATAAATAATAAGTTATAAAAATTTGATTTTCATGGTTTTATCTGGTAATATCTGGGGCAGAAATCACAAACATCAGTTTAATACATAAAGGAGAAAAAAATGGCGTTGTCACTAAAAGGCACACAGACAGAAAAGAACTTGCTGATTGCGTTTGCCGGGGAATCTCAGGCACGTAATCGTTACAGTTTTTTTGCATCTAAGGCTAAAGATGAAGGCTATCAAGCGATTTCTAAAATCTTTTTAGAAACAGCGGAACAAGAACGTGAGCACGCATCTCGTTTGTTCAAATTCTTAGAGGGCGGGGATTTAGAAATTACCGCATCTTTTCCTGCGGGAAAGATTGGTACTACATTGGAAAATTTGAAAGCCGCTGCATATGGCGAGCATGAAGAAAATACCGTAATGTACCCAAAATTTGCTCAGATAGCCGCGCAAGAAGGTTTTGAGGCGATTGCCGAAATATTAAAAAATATTGGTTATGCAGAACGTTATCACGAATCTCGTTATCGTGCGTTGATTGACGCCATTGAGTCAGGTACTTTATTCAAACAAGATAAGGTTGTTATGTGGCGTTGCACGAATTGCGGTATGTGGCATATTGGTACAGAAGCACCAAAAGTATGCCCAGCATGCTTACATCCGCAAGGTTATTTCATCAGTGAAGGTACAATCTCTCGTTGTGATACCAACGAAGGTTTTTGCGAATATTCAAACATTGATGAATAAATTAGATTCTTACAAAGAATAGACAGACGGTTTTATGCCGTCTGTTTTTTATTGGTTTATTTTACCTGTGTATAATTTATCACCAATATAAAATTTATATATTTCTGGGATAAAATGCAATAAAGCGAAATTCATGTCATCTGGACCTGAAAAACCAAAACGTGAATATTTTTCTAACCAATACTTGTTTTTTGTGTTTAGGTCATCAATGTTTTCCATTTGACCGAATAATCGTACAGCATAACGATTATTTGGGTTAAAATAATACAGACAACATTTGTCATTATCTTTTAATTGCTGAAATTTAGGTGATGATTTCATGGTTAGGAAATGTAAATCAAGAGAAGTTATATTTTGATTCATTCCATTCATTACGTGGCGAGTTTCTGGGAAACCGTCAGAACGATTAGTACATAGCTGTACATCGTCACAAGACTTTATAATTTCTATGATTGATTTAATCTTCTCGTTCATCAGTATTTATCTCCATTTTATCAAATATATCATCTATCATTCGTAGAGCAGTGTTTTGACAAGCTCGTCCACGCCAAGTCATCAATTCTTCACCAGTTTGTTGATCTGCAATAGAAACGTTAAAATTCCACCACCAGAAACCGTTTAATGGGCACCATATAGGATTAAACAATTCTTTGCGTTCATTTACTTTAATGATATACCTTACGTCTTGCGGAATAATGGAAGAGTCTATTTCAATAGTTGTGTTATTGTCGACAATATCTTTGCTTGAGTTGGCTTTGCCGACGACTACTTTATATCCGCGGTCGTCCATTTTTTGTTTTATACTTTTACGCAAGCCATAACCGCCGCGATCCGCGTAAAAAACCTGTGTGGGATCAATAGAGTTTGGTTTTACATATACGCTGTTGCACCCAGTAAATAAAAACGCTAAGAAAAATAAAAAACTTGCCCGCATAGTTAGTCCTTATAAAACATAGTGTAAAAATAAATACAGATGAAAACAAGTTTTATTGTTAAATTCTTGCATTTAACGCTTTGGTATTTATAATATCATTGACTTGCACCCGTGGCTTAACTGGATAGAGCATCGCCCTCCGAAGGCGGGGATTGCGCGTTCGAATCGCGCCGGGTGCGCCATAATTAAAGCCCGCGTAATTTTATGCGGGCCTTTTTATTATTTTGTTTTTGTTAAGTGGCTTATGTGCCAAAGTATGGATTTACCTGCATTAGTTATATTGGCAATACGCTGAACCTTTTTGTGATTTAATTTTTTACCGCTTTTTAATTCATAATAATCAATTAAATCATTTATATTTTGTCCCAATTGTTGGTATTTTGCGACCATCATACCAAAAGCATAATTTTTATCTGCAATGGCAGCTTCGTCTAAATCTAATATGGCTTTGAATTGACATGCGTCATTTAAAATTACATTTTTAGGCGTTATGCCACAATGATACAAACCTTTGTGTGCTTGGTCACCGTTATTTACTGTCTTGATCGCTTTTGAACATATTGCCGCAATAATACGATTGTTAGTGTCAGTGATGTTGGCTTTTGCAACTTGGTCGGTGCGACTACATTTTAAGCCATCAAGTGCTTTTGTAGGCAATGAGCCCATTTTTATAAAAGCGTCTACTATATCATGATATACATACTGAATCTTTTCGCTGGGTAAACCATTCCCTATATGTTCGTATAAAGTTTTTCCTGGTATAAGACGATAAACTTCAATAAAAAATCCGCCTTCATTATAAATTTTAATATCTGGTACATTTATTCCATCAGACAGCATCGTTTTACTTATAATTTCGTTTTTCTGTGCTAAATCTTTATGATTGAATTTGCATACAAAATGTCCGTCGATAGATTTTGCAATAAAAACACTTCGTAGACTACCTTGCAAAGTAGGACGTTTAATATTATATGCATGCGGAATTATGCTATGTATAACCGGAAAAGCATCAGAATCTTTTAACATGACATCTCTTTTTGTACAAAGATATTTTATGTCAAGCATATAAAAAGTCAAGTATATTACTTAGAATTATTTTGGTCGCGTTGCAGGCAGGCAAGCATAAAATCGTCTAGGTCGCCGTCTAATACTGCACCAGAATCTGTCTTTTCGACGCCCGTTCTTACATCTTTTACCAACTGATAAGGGTATAAAACATAATTTCTTATCTGGCTGCCCCATTCAATTTTCTTTTGTTGAGCCAAAGCAGCATTTTCTTCTTCGGCCCGCTTTTGCATTTCAAGTTCATATAGACGGCTGCGAAGCATTTTCATCGCCATTTCTTTATTCTGAATCTGACTACGTTCGTTCTGACAGGTAACCACAACTCCTGTTGGAATATGAGTTATACGAACGGCGCTATCAGTTTTATTTACGTGTTGACCGCCAGCACCAGATGATCTATATGTGTCTATCCGCAAATCTTTTTCGTTTATTTCAATTTCAATAGAGTCATCAACGTCTGGCCATACATCAACAGATGCGAAACTTGTTTGTCTTTTACCATTCGCGTTAAAAGGTGAAATGCGTACCAAACGATGAACACCGATTTCATTTTTTAACCAACCATAAGCGCGTTCACCGGATATTCGGTATGTTATGTTTTTTATACCAGCGGTATCCCCAAGATGCTCTTCTATAACTTCGCATTGGAAACCGTGACGCTCTGCCCAACGAGCATACATTCTTGATAACATTTGAGCCCAGTCTTGCGCCTCTGTTCCACCGGCACCAGCCTGGATAAATAAAAAAGCACCGTTATCATCAGCAGGATTGTTGAACAGAGTAATAAATTTTGCACGATGCGCGGTATCTGCTAAGCTTTCTATTGCTTTAATGACGTCCTTGTCTTCTGGTGCAATTTCGTATAACTCAACAAGATTTTGATATTCTGATTCTAAATCTAATAATTGGGTTAACGATTTTTCTAAACTAGATTTTTTCTGAAGTAGTGTACGAGCATTGTCGGGATTGCCCCATAAGTCAGGGTTATTTACTTGCTCATTTAATTCTGAAATTTGTTTTTCTAATCTATCAGGGTCAAAGGAACCCCCTGACGGCAGAAATGTCGTCGGAAATTTGCGCTAAAAGTTCATTTGACATAATCATAATATTGTTATCTTATCAAGATATTGAATCAAATCAATAATTTTGTGCTCAATAAGTAAAATGAACGATTGCCTTTTTTGTTACGATGTGTTAAAATTTCTTTAACGAGAGGGATTCCAATATGAAAAAAACGCTTTTTGCATTAGGTTTCGTGACAAGTCTTTATGCGTCTGCGGCGCTTGCAGTTTCTGCAGGAACCGTCGCAACGGACTCTGTTTCACGTAGGGCGGCTGCATACACTTCATCTGGTACAACAAATACAGTAAATCGTGGGTATCAAGGTTTGGCAAATGTTTATCAACAGAACCAAAGAAATACTTACTACATGGTAACGCAACCTGATGTTGATTCTGCGTGTCGTGAAAAAATTTATAACTGTTTGGTAGAATATTGTGGTGACGTAACTGTTGTGCCAGGGCAACGTACAGGTCGTTGTCAGTACGCAACGGAAAGCGAATTGTATAATTATGCGTTGTTATGTCTACAAAAAGATACGTCTGTATTATTACCTCAATACAACACTAACACGAAAACAGGTGCAAATGGGTTAAACACAGCGGCTCGTTTATGCCCACCATACGTTCAACAGGAAGTTATGTCTTATTTATCTATGGCAAATATGGCGGATGAGTTATCTAAATCACACAGTGATTTATGCCTACAACGTCGTCAGGAATTAGAGGCGGCAATGGCATGTCATGCAGTTGCGTTAGCATATGGTAATGAAACGACCAGCATGTTAACTACTCAGTTAACCGACGCTTGTGGTGCCGGTGTTCCTGGTGGTTCCGCCGAAATGGTTACACGGTTCGCAAACGCTGGTAATGTAGGGGCTAATGTTTGGGGCTGGGCTGAAAAGATATTAAATCTTGACATGAACCAAAAAGGCGAAGATTGGCAAATGGCCGTTGATTCTGTTTTGGCAAGTTATACTAATCGTATGAACTTGGCGTGCGGTGAGAACTTACAAATAAATACCGCGTCTGTATCCACGTCAGATTCTTCGCAACCGTCTACCTTACAAACAGTTGCTGCTTTGGCAACTGGTGTTGCTTTTCCAACAACAGCGGCAAACGTAGAAAATCCATATGAAAATCAAAGTTTGTACATGGATTTAACAACTATGTCTGAAGTATACGATTATAACACTGCATACCAGTTGGTTCAGGCTGCGATGAGTAATCCTGCGACTACACAAAATGCGTTTTTAACTACGGCGCAGTTAAGTTCTATGCAGACTGCATATATTCGTGGCACAAAGGTGTTCATTATTCGCGACAGTGCTCGTTGTTATATCGTCCCAGTACAAACAATGACGACGCAGGAAACGAATTTGATAGCACAAATGTTTGCAAGTTGTGTAAGTCAATAAACAAATTCAAAATAAAAATCGCCCCTTTGCGGGCGGTTTTTATTCCCCTATAAAACTTGAATAGGGGGCTTTTTTTTGATATAATATATCCAAATGCAATTGACAAGAAGAAGTCTTTTAAGAATTACAGGATTGTCTGCTGCAGTTATTACTTTGCTGCCGCGTATGGCGTTTGCAGCGCGTAATTCTTTGCGTACTGTTCGCACAGGCATTCAACCTGGGAATAAAACAAGATTAGTAATTGAAACTTCTGCGCGTCCATCTTATTCGATATCGTATCCGAATAATCAAGTTGTGGTAACTTTATCAAACACATCTGCAAACCGCTCTTTGGCGCCGGCAATGGCGGCAGGTACTCTTGTCACCGCTATTACGCAGGTTCAGTCGGGGGATAAGTTACAAATAATTGCAGATTTAGCTAAACCCATAAATGAAATTCCACGAGATAGTATAATGCTGTTAAGCCCTAATGGTGACAACGACTATCGTTTGGTAATGGATTTTGTCGCCAATGGAAACAGTGGTGGTAAAACGGTTGCGGCAGCGACAGCTTCGAACAATTCTCAAACAAGTAGCAGCAGTCAGTCAACAAAACAGAAAACAACATCTGGTCGTAAATATACGATAGTCATTGATGCCGGTCACGGTGGGAAAGATCCTGGTTGTATAGGTAAGGGCGGGACGAAAGAAAAGGTAATTGTTTTATCTGTAGCGAAAAAATTAAAAGACAAATTATCAGCAGCCGGTTTTAATACATATTTGACAAGAAGTGGTGATACATATCTGAAGTTGGCGCAGCGGGCTTCTATTGGTGAACAAAAGCATGCAGATTTGTTTTTATCTTTGCATGCTAACGCAAATCCAAGTCGTTCCATGAAGGGATTTTCAATTTATACCTTGTCAGAAAAGGCGTCAGACGAGGAGGCTCAGAAATTGGCGGACGCAGAAAACGCGGCTGATAAAATAGACGTAAGCGGATTTGAACAGTTTGATAAGGATATTAGAATCGCGCTATCTTCATTACAGCAACATGCAGTTGCAGCAATGTCTGTTGAATATGCGAACGGTTGTGCATCACAGTTTAAGCGTGCAAAAATAACGCAGCAGCCTGGACCTGATGTGCGTCATGCACCATTTGCAGTATTGCGGTCAACGGTTCCTGGTGCGCTGATAGAATTAGGACATTTATCAAACGCGTCTGAAGAAGCATTATTAAAAACGGACGAGCATCAGAATAAATTAGTATCGGCAATAGTAAAATCAGTCCAAGCGTATGATTTCGATGTATAAGAGAAAGCCCGAACGGGCTTTTAATTTTGGCGGAGACGAAGGGATTCGAACCCTTGATACGGTTGCCCGTATACACGATTTCGAGTCGCGCGCATTCGACCACTCTGCCACGTCTCCAACGCTGTGAAATTATACAGATTACATTTCGTTTTGCAAGGCTTTATATTTGACTTTGTGGGGCAGAGAATTAAAATATAAAGCATTATGAAATCATTTAACGAACAAGTGTATGATATAGTTGCCAGAATACCCGCGGGTAGGGTGGCAACATACGGGCAAATTGCCAATATGATGGGACGACCGCGTATGGCTCGCTTTGTTGGTTACGCGTCTAATAATAAAAACAGTTGGCATTTACCGTGGCATCGCGTTGTATTTAAAGACGGCAGTTTATGTTCTGGGTATTTTGACGAACAATATCGCCAGTTAAAATCTGAGGGCATAAAGTTTGATAAAGAAAAAAGAGTAAAAATGGACGAATTCCAGTGGAACCCTGAACGGGACTCTGTTCCAATGGATGTCAGAGATTTCCCATTAGTATTCTAACAAAGGGACAAAAAAAGCCCCTTTGTTTTATTTTTTCAAATTTTTTGTAACAGATTTATTATATAGTTTACTTGCTATCATTTCGTTCGGCATCTTTTTCATAGTTAAATACCAACTTTTTACATCTAGGTTTTTATCTTTGGTATTTAGTCTTTCAGCCATTTCTTTTGTTGTTGCTGGGGCTGGTACAACGACGTCTTTACCTGGTTGCCAATCTGCTGGTGTTGATACGCCGAAAGCATCGGTCGTTTGTAAAGCGATTAAAACGCGTTTTATTTCATCAAAGTTACGTCCAGTAGTTAGCGGATAATATAAAATTGCTCTTATTATACCTTTGGGATCTATAAAAAATACCGCTCTTACGGTTTTGTTATCAGAAGCGTGGCTATGTATCATCCCATATTTTTTTGCAACGGTCATATTTATGTCATCAATTATCGGGAAAGTAATTTCCATATTTTTCCAGTTGTTATATTCAAGATTTTTTATTGATTCTATCCAAGCTAAGTGACCAGTTAAAGTTCCTACGGATAGACCGATTATATCTGTATTTAATTTTTGCAGTTCTGGCAGCATGGATTGAAAAGTCATAAATTCTGTTGTACATACTGGGGTAAAGTCGGCGGGATGAGAAAATAGAATTACCCATTTTCCAGCATAATCTGATGGAAATTTTATGTTACCGTTAGTAGTATGTGCGATAAATTCTGGTGCGGCATCACCGATAAGTGGCATTTGGTGTTGTGTTTCTTCTTGCATATTATCTCCTTTTAGTGACATTTTTATTATATCTTCAGTAACAAGTTATTAAAACAGGCATATAATCTTGTAAAATCTGTTAACAAACTTTGTCCTTGATAAAATGCGATAAGAAATCAATAATAAGGCGTAAAAAGAAAAGGAAAAAGAAATGAAACGTTCTGATATTGTAAGATCTATTCAAGTTCAATTTAAGCACATGCGTGCGTCTGATGCAGCGGCCATATTAGATACAGTGTCCGACCAGATGATAGAGGCTGTCGCAGACGGTAATAGAATAGAAGTTCGCGGTTTCGGTACGTTTCAGCCACGTGCTAGAGCAACAAAAATAGGTTATAATCCGTGTACAGGTAAACCAATGCATCTGGAAGCAAGCACAACCATCTTGTTTAAACCTAGCCGTGAATTAACTAAAAAGATGAACGAGAGATAAAATGTTATTCGGTAAGAAATCTGGAATAAAGAACCACAATCGTGAGCGTTACGACCGTATTCGTCGTCTGATGTGGATAAAATGTGAATCTTGTGGGCGTTTAGTATATTATAAAGATTATAAAACTAATCATTATATTTGTCCTCGTTGTGGGCGTGCTTTTATAATGACGCCAAAGCAACGTTTTGACTTGTTGTTTGACAATAACGAATGGACAAAATTGCAGTTACCTGTTGTGTCAGATGACCCTTTACATTTTGTTGACCGAAAGGCCTATAAGGACAGATTGGTGGAATCAAGAAACGAAACTGGTTATAACGATGCGATAACAACTGCGGACGGTGTAATTGGCGGAATACCGACAACAATATGTATATTAAATGGCGACTTTATGTTGGGTTCTATGGGGCGTGCCGCGGGTGACGGTATTGTTGCCAGTATGGAGCACGCAATAGAAACCAAGCAACCGTTTATTATGGTAACGTGCAGTGGTGGGGCGCGCATGCAAGAAAATATATTGTCTTTGATGCAGATGGCGCGCACAACAGTTGCCGTAAATAAACTTCATAAAAATGGTATACCTTACATTGTTTTATTGACTGACCCAACTTTTGGCGGTGTAACTGCTTCGTTTGCAATGTTAGGTGACATTCATATTGCAGAAAAGGGTGCACGTATTGGGTTTGCTGGGCGCCGTGTGATTGAACAAAACATTCGCGAGAAATTACCTTCGAATTTCCAAACAGCAGAATATTTGTACGAGCACGGTATGGTAGATATGGTTGTTCCACGTACGGAACTTAAAGAAAAGCTAGAAAAGATATTAAAAGTCCTGACGAAGCAACCGTATACGCCGCATTCGATTAACGTTACTACACCGGCGTACGATAATAAAAAAGTGCGTGGTATGGGTGAAACAGATGCGTATGATAAAGTATTGTTAGCCCGAAATGAGAATAGACCTCACTTTTTAGATTATATACACGGGATAGTGGGGGAATGGACTTATTTGGCGGGCGATAGATTGTTTGGTGAAGACCCAGCCATGTGCGGAGGTATTGGCTATTGGCGTGACATTCCTGCGGTTATAATAGGACAGGAGAAAGGGCGTACAATAGAAACGCGTCAATTTCATAGATTTGGAATGCCTAATCCCGAAGGCTATCGTAAAGCGCAACGTCTGATGCGTTTAGCCGAGAAATTTAAGTTGCCTATAATTTCTTTATTTGATACCGCCGGTGCATTTGCGGGCAGTGCGGCAGAAGAGCGCGGTCAATCGCAAGCGATTGCAGAAACAATAGCAACGGGTTTAGATGTAAACACACCATATGTCGCCGTAAATGTTGGTGAAGGCGGCAGTGGCGGTGCTATTGCGATAGGTACGGGGGACAGAGTATTGATGTTAGAAAACACTATTTACTCTGTTATTTCGCCAGAATCTTGTGCGAGTATTTTATGGAAAGATAATAAATATAAAGCTGTTGCAGCGGAAGCAATGAAATTGACCGCCCGCGACATGGCTAAATTAAATATTATTGACCAGATTATTGACGAGCCATCTGGTGGTGCACATACAGATTGGCAAACGACGATGGAATTATTATCTGCGGCGGTTGCGGAGCAGGTGCGTGATTTACAGAAAGCAAAGAAAGCGGATATGTCAACGTTAAGAGCAGAAAAGTTTTTAGCGATGACGAGAGATGTAGAATTCTGTGCGCCGGAACACGTTACGGAAGAAAATTAAGAAACGAAGCGTCTTTATAAAAAGGCGCTTTATTTTTTATATTTTTATAAATTTTCCGGCTTGCATTTAAAAAACGATTTCTGTATAATGAGCGTCGCAACCACGCGGAGCGTTGGCAGAGTGGTAATGCAGCGGATTGCTAATCCGTGACCGTGTTATAGCGGTCCATAGGTTCGAGTCCTATACGCTCCGCCAGAAAAGTTTATTTTTTTGTAAGGTTTTGAATAAACCATTGACATAAAATATCATTTTTGATATTATAATTACAATAGTTAAAGGGGGAAAGATATGTATCGTTCGGGGATAAGGTTTCTTGGCTGCTTGGTTGCTGTATTTACTTCTGTATTTCACCGTACAGGATTGGCGGAAACGAAAACGGGGTTTGCATATTATACCACAAAGCCAGTTTATCAGAAGCTAAGTGGTTTCGCGTATTATGGTACCGGCCAAAATCTCTTGCAAAATTATAATTGTAGGCTGGAGGGTACTAATATAGCTCCTATTGTTACGGGATGTAACTTTGATACGACAGTTTGTTTTGATAGAACAGTTGGTGGTGACGGCTCCCTTCCTACTGGCACTGGTAGTGGTGGGGGACAAACGTTTATTTCGGGTGAAGATTCTATACGTTGTGCATTGGTTAGATGTTTATCAAGCAGTTACCAAACCGGATTAGATTATTGTAGTGGCACCGGCTATGGTTTTTGCAATCCTTCGGGACTATATTGTGTTAATAGCGGAATTTTTGCTCATTATGGCGTAATCCCAAATACCCAGGGGGCCGTTTGGGATCGTTTTTTGAGAAATGAATACGTTTTTGATCGTTGTGAAACGGGTTGGTATATTACCAATGCAAATAATTATTGCTCGGGTACTGCAACACCTTCGTTAAGTAATATATCTGCGTGTTGTGCTGCGTGTCCTGGTTTTAGGAATTATCCAACTGGAGAGACTTTTACTAATACATCGAATACAAACACTTATAATGGGTATTTTTGGTATGCGGGTGGTAGTGGCGTAGGTATTACTTCTTGTATAGCGTTTACTAGTGGGAATGGTATATATACTGATGCTAAAGGTAAATATGATATTTCTTCGGGGTGTCCGTATAAAAATTAAGATATAGATTCTTTCGAATTAAGGTGCATGTATGAAAAAAAAACAAATTAATATAATAGAATTAGACGCTCGCGATGCACGCTATCAAAGTGGCATCGCGACTTATTTTAATGTATTACGTGACGGGATGCCGGATTATATAAATACATATAATATTGTTTTTTATAGATCCCCAGAATATAAAGAAATTCATATCAAAAATACAGACCAAGAATTACAAATATATCATCCGGATACTATATCTGTTGTTTCAATGTTTGAAACAGTTTTTGCGTTTGTTTGGCCAAAACTTCAAAACATGACAAATCTTATTGTAAAAAGCGATTGTTTATCTTGCGAAGGTTTGGCATATATGATAAAAAGTCGCATGTATTGTAAAACTATCGGGGTATTACATTGTCAGCCAACAATGAATCTTGCACCCGGATTCGTTCCTGGTGATCCTTATTTTAATATGGACCATATTATTTTAGTCGGGGACAATGGACGCAAATATATGGACTATTGGCGCTGTAAACGTCCGTTTGATGTAATCTATAACGGCGTTGAAAAACCCAAAATTACGCATAAAAAACCGAAAGATAATGTATTTAGATTTATATTTGCAAATGGTTGGTCCCCACACAAAGGTTTTGCAAAAATTATTCCTGCAATTAGGCAGGTCGCAAAAAAGCATAAAATAGAGGTTTTTGTTTTAGGTGGACATTCTCGCGAGGTAGAACCTTTGTTCGAAGAAATTAAAGATCTACCGATTATAAATTTAGGTCTTACCAACGATCAAAAGAAAATCAGAGAATGTTATGAAAAAGCAGATTGCGCTTTGTTTGCATCTCAAACAGAGGCCTGCAGTTTCGCGGGGATAGAGGCAATGGCTTATAATCTGCCTGTAATATCAACAAATGAATCCGCAATGGTTGAGATGTTCGGGCCTGCAGCGTTATTTGTAGAAATGGGGCCAGGACCAGAATTCGCTGTCAATGCTACAGAATATGCGAAACAGATGCTGCGAATAATAGAAGACAAAGCTTTGCGCGTTAAATTAAGCGCCTTAGGATATTCAAGATACTTAAGCAGGTATACACTTAAAAAAATGTTATCAAAAACAATAGACATTTATAACTCGTTGGTATAAAAGTTTATTATTGACCTTGTGCGGTGTTTTTGGTATACATTACTTATGATGATAACATATCCAATGCTTTTTTACTGTTGTCGATAAACAGTTCTTAGGCGTGCGATTTTTTCGCACGCAAAAATTATTTTATCAATTCTTATTCAAAAACGCACAAGGAATATCAAATGACCATCAAATTATTTAATACTATGTCCAGAAAAATAGAAGAAGTTAAACCCTTAATCCCCGGCAAAATGGGTTTTTATTCTTGCGGACCAACTGTTTATCATTATGCTCATATTGGAAATCTTCGTCATTTTATACAAAACGATATATTGAAACGTATGTTTATGGAAAATGGATATGAAGTCACGCACGTAATGAATATCACAGACGTCGGTCATTTAACAAGTGATGCAGATTCTGGGGAAGATAAGATGGAAAAAGGGGCTGCTCGGGACAATAAATCTGTTTGGGAAATTGCAAAATTTTATACAGAAGAATTTCTAAAAGATTTTGATGACTTAAATCTTATACGCCCTACATATATGCCGAAAGCCACAGAATACATTAACGAACAAATTGATTTGATAGAAAAGTTAGAAAAATTAGGTTATACGTATGAAATTGAAGGTGACGGAATTTATTATGATACTGGTAAATTCCCGGGTTATGGAAAACTTACTGGCGGCAGTTTATCGGGAAACCGCGCTGGTGCCAGAGTAGAATTTAATGATTCAAAACGGAATCCAACTGATTTTGCTTTGTGGAAATTCTCGCCAAAAAACGAAAAGCGTCAGATGGAATGGGACAGTCCGTGGGGTATAGGGTTTCCTGGTTGGCACACGGAATGCTGCGCCATGAGTATGAAATTATTAGGAAATCACTTTGATATTCATACAGGTGGCGAAGACTTATCAAGAATTCACCATAATAATGAAATTGCGCAAGCGGAACCTATCGTGGGTGCGCCATGGGTTTCTTATTGGATGCACACAAGCTTTTTAGTTGATAAAAGCGGTGAAAAGATGAGCAAATCTTCGGGTGAATTTATGGGGTTAGATGCGGTTCGAAACCGTGGTTATGATACAATGGCCTATAAATATTTGGTTTTGTTAAGCCATTTCCAATCGCAACTTGCGTTCTCTTGGGCGGGTTTAGAGTCTGCCGCGAACGGTTATAAAAACATTGTAAAACGTGTTGCAGAAATGCTTTCAAACCAAAACAAAGGCGACGTCGACGAAGAAACTTATAAAACGTGGCATGATAAGATTTTGGCTTTAGTTTCAGACAATATGAAAACGGCGGAGGCTTTGGTTGCAGTTCAGGAGTTGTTACGTGATAATATCATAAATGATGCGACAAAACTAAAATTATTTGAATTCATTGATAGACTTTTAGGGTTACAGTTCATTGACCGAGCAAAGAAGTTAAATGATTTGAAATCCGAAGAAGCACCTGCAGAAATTCAAGCGTTAGCATTAGAGCGCGCCACAGCTAAAGCAGAAAAGAATTGGGCCCGTGCGGACGAACTTCGCACGCAGATAGAAGCTGCAGGTTGGTCTGTGATTGATGCTAAAGAAGGTGCAAAACTTGTGAAAAAAGCGTAAAAATTCGCAAGAATACAGGTTTGTACCCGGGATTTTTGTCTCGGGTCATAATTTTGTGTAAAAAGGGCTTGAAATTAGGGGCATTTTAGTGTATATTGCACCCCAGCAACAAGAGGAACGTTCGATGAATTACCCGTATATGCCAAAGTCCACAGCTTTGTGGTTAATTGAAAACACGTCTTTGACGTTTGAACAGATTGCAGATTTCTGTGGTTTGCATGAATTAGAGGTTAAAAATATTGCTGATGCTGAAACAACGAAAGTTCAAGGTTTGAACCCGATATTAAATGGTCAGCTAACTCGTGAAGATATTGAACGTTGCGAGGCAGATCCGAACGCACGTTTAGAATTACGTGAAGAAATCGTAAACGCTCAGAAAGCGCAAAACAAGAAAGGCGTCGGATATACGCCTAAATTACATCGTCAGAACCGCTTAGGTGGTATTTTATGGATTTTGAAGAATTATCCTGAATTATCAGATGGTCAGGTTGCAAGATTGATGCGTAGTACTAACCCGACAGTTGCATCTGTTCGTAATAAAACGCATAAATCTTATTCGATAATCCAAATACAAAGCCCGATTGTTTTGGGGCTGGTGTCGGAATCTGCGTTGCACGACGCTGTCGCCAAGGCAAGAAAACAAAAATAACTTACAAACATACGGGAAGGTTTGTTTATGGCTAAGAAATTGGACGAAGCAACCAAGTTATTGATTGATTCATTACCAGAAAATTTACAGAAATTGGCTACTAGTGCAGTAGAAGTTGGGTATTTGTCCCAGATGGATTTTACTGCCGCAACAGAAGCTGACGAAATACCTACAGAAGAACAAGATGAAGTTCTTGATTTCTTTCAACAGGATTTAGGCTTAGAAATTTTAGAAACAGATAGTTTTTCCAAAAATATGGAAAAATATTATGATGACGAAGATTCTGAAAATCAGTTAGACAAAACCCGTAATTTGCTAAATGCGGATGCTGAACAAGTAGATGTAAACGATGATGATTACGAACATTACGCAAAGCAATTAGAGCGCAGCCAGACGGGTAATTTGGTTTTAGGCGTTCAAGATTCTGTTCAATCATATTTGAAACAAATTGGCACAGTACAGCTTTTGACGGCGGCAGGCGAGGTTGCCATTGCGCAACGTATAGAGGCGGCTTCACGACTAATGGTATATGGTTTATGTGAAAGCCCGATGACGATTCAAGCGATGTTGGATTGGTATCAACAGTTACTAAACGAAGATATTCGCTTACGCTATATTGTAAATTTGGAAGTAATGTATTCTAGCGATGCAGAACAAAAATCGTTGGCCGCAATTTCTGAAACCTTAAAATCTAAAGGCGTTGAACACGTAGATGAGTTGGATGACGATGATTTAGACGACCTTGAAGAGTCTACTATGTCTGAAGATGATGAAGACGATGAAGACGAAGAAGATGACGAAGATGGTATCAAAAAAGAAGATACACCTCGCGGAACCTCTGGTGTGCCAATTCCTGTAATGGAAGAATCTTTGATGCCGATGGTTATGGAACTTTTCGGAAAAATCAAACGCACGTTTAACAATATGCAAAAATTACAGGCGAAGCGCTTAGAAAATTTAGAAACATCTTCTAAACCAGACGAAGCATTGGAAAAGAAATATACTAAAATGCGTTTGGAATTATTTGAACACGTAAGCAAAATTCGTCTAAACGATGACCGTATCGCTGAAATATTAGAGCAACTAACCAAACGCGATCAGTTGTTGATGGGGCTAGAAGGAAAATTATTACGCTTGGCGTTGGCAAATAAAATAAAACGTGAAGATTTCTTGGCGGAATATACTGGTAACGAAATAAATCGTAATTGGGTAAAGAAATTGATGCGTAGCAAAAACTCAACGTGGGCTAATTTTGCTAAAAAGCATGAGAAGGATATTCTGAAAATTCAAGAAGATATTACTGCAATTGCGACAGAGACGGGGCAACCTACTAGTGAATATAAGAAGGTGGTAGAATTGGTTCGCCGCGGGCAGGCAGAAGCTGCACGCGCAAAGCGTGAAATGATAGAAGCAAACTTGCGTTTAGTTATAAAGTTTGCGAAGAAATCTAGCAACCGTGGACTAGGACTTGATTTTTCTGATTTGGTTCAAGACGGTAATATCGGTTTAATGAAAGCAGTTGATAAATTTGATTATCGTTTAGGTAACAAATTCTCAACATATGCAACGAACTGGATACAGCAGGGTATTTCTAGAAGCATTGCCGACCAAGCACGCACAATTCGCATACCGGTGCACATGATTGATAACATACATAAAATTCAACGCGCCACGCGTCAATTTATGCACAAATATGGGCGTCAACCAACACCGGAAGAATTATCAAAGATAATATATCTGCCGGTAGATAAAATCCATAAAGCGTTAAAAGTGAACTTAAAACCGATATCGCTGGAAGCACCTGTTGGAACAGAAGACGACAGCAGTCGTATAGAAATCATTGCTGATGAAACGGCAAAAAACCCATTTGTATCTGCCGCTCAGAAGAATTTACGTAAGATTGTAACGCAAATTCTGTCTGAATTGGATCCGAAAGAAGAAACGGTTCTTCGCCAACGTTTTGGCATGAGCACGAACAAAACCAGCACGTTGGAAGAGGTTGGTGAATATATCGGCGTTACCCGTGAACGTATTCGTCAGATAGAGCAAAAAGCTCTTACGAAATTGAAACATCCTACACGTGCTCGTAAATTACGTAGTTTCTTAGAAGAATAAAATATTCCCCGCATTATTGCGGGTTTTTATATAAGGAGATTTTTATGTATAAGGGGTATATGATTGCGATAGAAGGTACCGACAAATCCGGGAAGCACACGCAAGTAATGAATATTATAAATTATTTGCGCAAACGCAATATTCGTGCAGAAACGTTAGATTTTCCTCAATACAACGCTTTTTTTGGCACGTTGGTAAAAGACTACTTAAATGGAAAATTCGGTGCAACGCGGGATTTGCCTGCTGAATATACCATGTTGCCGTATGCACTTGATAGATTGCGGCATCAACCTAAAATTGCCCGGTGGTTAAACGAAGGTAAATGGGTGATATTAGACAGATATACATACAGCAATTCTTTTTCTGTTGCGAAGTGTCCAAAGGAACAATGGGCTCAAAAAATACAATTTATGGAAGATTTGGAATTCAACCAATTAGGAATTATTCGTCCTGATTACAATATTTATTTATATCTAGACCCAAAGATTTCGTATGGCATGCGTAACGAAGGTCTAAAACAGTATCAAAACGGCAAAGCAGACATACATGAAAGTGATTTTAAACTTTTATATGATGTATCTAATGTGTATAAACAAATTGCCGCATCCAACCCAAAAACTTGGACAATTGTGGACGAGATGCGGTCAGACGGTCGCAGAATGGGAATTGAAGAAGTGTTTTCACATTTGCGCCCAATTATTGATAAATTGATAAAACAACATATAAAATAAAAACTCCTTTTCAGGAGTTTTTATATTTGCGCTTGCAATACAATATAAATTTGACCTAAGTCTGTTTTGGTAATCGTAGTGGCCAACTTGTCACTTCCATCTGCTTGACGCGCTGAATTTAATATTTTTTCAAAACTACGTACGAATTGTGTGGCTTGTGAACGAAATGCCGCATTGTTTTTTAACATTTCTCTAACTTGTTTTTTGTCGGCAGCCGCCATTATTTTCGCGAACCATTTAGAAAATATCGTTTGGTCTCCTCCATGGTATTTTTTCCATACCACGTCAGGTATCTCTACACCAGCAGACCGTGTCAAATCCATCGTCTGTTCGTGTAATTTCTCAAACATACGTTCGCTTTGTTTCAGAAAGTCTTGCGGGCTAATGCGACCGTATGCAGGTGCGCTAGGAGTTGTGTTTATTGCATCCATTGGCGCCGTAGCACGAGCAACCATCATTTGCTTGTTTAACGTCTGCATTGTATTCACGGCCTTTGCATAATCAGACATCAAGTCTATCATTTGCTGCCGAGATTGGCCCGCCAAATCTTCCAGTTTCCCCGCAGAATCCGCTATCGTAGTTGTAGATTCACTTACTGTTTGCTTCATAAGTGAGATCTTCTCGTTTAACGATTCTACAATTTTTTGCAAATTGTCGCCTGTGCTAACAGAATCTTTGGCTAAGTCGGGCAGGGCGGAATAATATTTTTCTATAAGCTCTGACAACGGTTGTAATTGCGCCGTTGTTTCCGCAGACATCTTTATCAGATTCTCAGATTGCCCAGATAGTTGGGTATGAGCAGTATTCATCTCTATCAAAGTTTCTCGCACACCGGTTGCCATTGCTTTTACAGATTCTGAAAATGCGCCAGCTGCTGAACGAGTGTTCTCTAAAGTGGAATTCGCAACCCCAGATACAGTATTTAGTTCACCAACGATATCATTTGTAAAACCGCGTATGTCTTTATTAAAGTGGTTGCATAGTTCGGTTAATTCTTTCGATATATTGCGCACGGCCGCTTCAGTAGATGTCGCTGATGACATCAACGCCTCAACTGCGTCAGTCAATTTACGAACTTGTGACTCAATAGATGTCTCGGATAAACGAACCTGACCAGCAACGACATTCGCCGTATTTGTAAGTGTATTTACTTGACTGGTTAACTGTTTCTTCGCCTGTTTACCAAAAGTATCCAACTTTGTCAGATGCTCATCTAAATTCTTATTGTTTGATTCCATTATCTCGGCATAATCGGTTGCAGCAGTTTTTACGTTATCAAATCCTGTCGCGGTTGTACTTGCCAATTCAGTTAAATTCTGACGCATAGAATCGCATTCTATATTTAGATTCTTCATTTGTTCGGTATTAGATTCAAACTCCGTCTGTAATTGTTGAGACAACGTATTACTCGTTTCTACCCATTTATCAATATTGTTTTGTATCTGGGAAATTTGTTCACTTGTGTCTTGAGAAGTAACTTCTATTTTACCAAGCAAGTCATTAACTGTTGCGCTAAATTTATCAGTAGATGTCTCTACGTCTTGCCAGCCATTTGACTCTACAACACCTCTTAAATCGGAAACCGTATTTTCCAAACGTTGTGCCATTAAAGCAATTTTCTTTGTCGTTTCATCTGTTGTTGCCGTTAAACGGTCATTTTGCTCATCTAAAGATTTTTTTAATTCAGTCGCGGTATTTATTTGGGAGTTTAATTCATCTCGGATATTTTGAAAATTAGCCTCCATTTTTATCATCTCATCGGCCAAAATGGTGTTTAAGACCCGGACAGCGTCTTGAATCTTTGCTTTTTCTGGCTTAGTAAGCAAAACCAACAAAGACTGCATAACTTTTTGTGATTTTCTGGAAACGAAGAACAAAACCAACAACGCCAACACCAGCAAACCACCCAAAGCGCCACCTACAATTAAATAAAGTTGACCGAAATCCATACCTTCCCCCCGTGGTTATATATAACAACTGTAATAACTATCACGCATCATACACAGAGTAATGTACTAGGCGCTCTTTGTATATATTCTTGCAGTTCTATGAAATATATACTAAAATCCAAAAAATAAAGCAAGAGTTATAATGGTTAAAAAAATAAACCTTTCTCCAGGACAAGACATGGCCGCCAATCCAGCAGAAAACGTATGGGTTCAGGCAAATGCTGGCACCGGAAAAACCAGCGTTTTAGTGCAACGTTTGCTGCGCATATTGTTTCGCAGTGATGATATAGATAATTGTGGAATTTTGTGCCTTACATATACTAAAGCAGCAGCCGGTGAAATGCGGAATCGAATTTTAACGGAATTGCAAAAGTGGGCAATGACATCAGATGAGGAACTGATTGAATTACTAGACGGCGTTGCAGAGAACAAACCGGCAACAGCTGAAGACATAGCGCACGCTCGCACTATATTTTTTAAGTATATAGACGACCCAGAATTATTAAAAATAAAAACCATCCATGGCTTTTGCGAAGAAATTCTGCGGCGCTTCCCATTAGAGGCCGGTTTGTCACCTTCGTGGTCTTTGGTCTCAGATGACACACAGCGCGTTTTATTACAAGACTCTTTCTCACACCTGATAAATACATCAAATGATTCACGTACTAACGAGGCTTTTACACATATAGTAGGAAGAATCGATGAAACGAGAATCGGCGCACTTTTGTCTATTTTGAGCGACCGATACAAAGACTTTTTTCAAGTTAATAATTTTGACAATTATCGCAAATATTTTATTGATACGACTAAAGAATTTCTAAATTTATCAAAACCGATTCAGGTAGATATTTCTGATGCAAAACTGAAAAAAATCGTATCAGATTCTATAAACGAACAGAAAACACAAAAAACGCCGGTCAAATACTTAGAAAAGATTATCAACTATACTAAACAATATATTGATAAAACGATAGATTTTGCAAAATACAAAAGTGCATATTTAACCCAAGACGGAACGCCAATAAAAAACGTTTCGAAGAAAGATTTTTTAATAGAAGAGCAACAACGTGTTTATGAGGTAAATCAGTATAATCTTGCCTGTCAAATTTTCAAAGACACACTTTCTGTTTTTGATTTGTCTGCGGCCTTTGCGAAGATTTACGGGGAAATAAAGACACAACGAAATTTATTGGATTTTGAAGATTTAATTTTATATACCCGCAAACTATTCTCTACGCCAGAGGTTATGGGATGGGTATTGTCTCAATTAAATATCAAATTATCGCACATATTAGTAGACGAAGCGCAGGATACCAGCCCGGCACAGTGGGACATATTGCGGCTTTTATCAGGCGACTTCTTTACTGAGGGCGACACAGATAAAAAAACGCACTCTCTTTTTGTGGTAGGTGACACAAAGCAATCTATTTACGGTTTTCAAGGTGCCGACCCAAAGGCTTTTGATAACAGTCGCACAGAAATAGAACGTCAAATACAACAAAGTATGCGCAAAATTCAAGAAGTGCCACTCGTCCAAAGCTTTCGTTCCATGCCGCAGATATTATACACAGTTGACACTTTCTTTAATGACGCAGAAACAAAAGAAAAAACAGGTTTTATAAATAATTCTCACAAATGGGTAAAATCTGATAAAAACGCATTCGTAGAAATAAATAAAATATTTGATTGTCAGGAAGACGATAAAACAATTAGCGACTATATATCTTTAATAGCAGATAAAATAAATTCTGTGTTAGATGAGGGTGTGTATTTACCAAGTGATATAATGGTGCTGGTCCAAAATCGCGAACCGATGACACCGATGTTGGTTAAAGAATTAAAGTCACGAAAAATACCAGTCGCAGGCAGTGACAGAATTACGTTGCCGGATTTTCCTGCGATAAAAGACTTGTTAAATCTGGTTCGTTTTTGCATAAATACATCGGATGATTATAGTTTATGTTGTGTATTAAAAAGCCCAGTTTTTAGATTGAATGAAGCCGAAATTTTTAATATTTGCAAAATTAAAAACGAAGAAAACAAATCAAAGAAAAAGAACAGCTTCGATTGTTTACCAACAACTGTTTTTGATGTTGTACAAAAACTATATCCTGAAATATCGGATAGATTAAATGAAATTATAAATTGGGCAACGGCAAAAGGGCCTTATTCGTTTTTTACAAATGTACTAAACACAAACAACACTCGAGAAAGTATGGTTGCAGCGTTAGGTAATCAAATTATAGACCCGATAGAAGAATTTTTAACAATATGCCTAGCCTATGAACGCACACAAAGTGGTACTTTATACCACTTTTTAAAATGGTTTATAACCGGGGGGAGTACTATAAAACGCGATATGGATAGCGCGTCGGGGGTTCGCATTGTTACAGTCCATAGCAGCAAAGGCTTAGAGGCGCCGGTTATATTTTTGATAGACACCGTTAGACTTCCTAAAAAAGAATCAATATTTCCTATTACCCCAGAAATGCAGAATAAAACTCTGCGTTTGCAGGGAAAAGGCTTCCCAATGCCATGGTTATGGTCGCCCAAAACAGATTGTAACGAATTACGTGGGAAAGCGGAAAAATCTTTAAACAAAGTAAGAATTGCCGAATATTATCGTTTGTTATATGTCGCAATGACTCGCGCAATCAATCGGCTATATATATATGGATTTGTGCCTAAAAACAAATCCGCGCAAGATTTGTCATGGCATACACAATTGTGGAGAGTTTTATCAAAAGACCCCAAGGCCGTTGTAACGGAAGAGAAAATCAGGATAGAAAATGTCGAATAAATTAAAAGATGTATTATCACAGATAGAACGTCAAGAATTCGCAACTGAAACTGGGCGAGCTGTTCATACCAAAATGCAGCATATTGTTATAAAAAAAGATGCTTTCATTGGCGACATAAGTTTGTGCGAAAAGATTTCTAGTCATCCTAATTTATTAAGTTTTTTTGATGAAAAATCTAAAACAGAAGTACCTGTGGCAGGGTATATAAACGGCCGCTTTGTTAGTCGTCGTATAGATAGGTTAGTTATAAACGACGACAAAAAAGAGGTTAGTATTTTGGATTATAAAACTGACGTAGACAAAAGTACTTTTCATGATAAATATGTCGCACAAATTAAAGAATATGTAACGCTATTATATGGTATATATCCTGAGTATAAAATTCATGCTTACTTATTGTGGTTAAATGATTTTTCGTTAGAAGAAGTTTTATAAAATCCTTGAAAAAATGTACTTTCTACGGCTATAATTCCTGCATGCTGACACGTTTGTATATTTCTAATATAGTTTTAATTGAAAAACTGAACCTTGAATTCGGCGGGGGCTTAAACGTTCTAACAGGTGAAACCGGGGCAGGTAAAAGCATTTTATTAGATGCCCTTTCTCTTGCGTTGGGCGCACGCTCTGATACAGGGCTGGTTCGTCATGGTTGCGATACTGCGACTGTTATCGCAGAATTTGACGAAACAAATTCAGAATTACGAAATATTCTTGATGAAAACGTGATAGATTTTGACGGCAGTCTAATACTTCGACGAACGTTATCTAGCGATGGCAAAAGTCGTGCATGGGTAAATGATGTTCCTGTATCAATAAAGACTCTAAAACAAATTGGTGATACGTTAGTTGAAATACATGGACAATTTGCAAATCATGCATTATTAAATCCCATAATGCACCGTGGTGCACTTGATACATTCGGTAAAACAAATAACACAAAATACAATGAGTTGTTAGAAAAAGTTCGAGTAAATTACAACAAGTATCATGCAGCAGAAAAGCGTTTGCACGACTTAGAGCAAATGTTAGAAAAATCTGCCAGCGAACGTGAATTTTTAGAGCATAATGTACGTGAGTTAGAGACCTTGAATGTAAAATTGGGAGAAGAAGATGAATTAGCCGCCAAACGTACAATTATGATGAATGCCGAAAAAGACGCAGCAATTTTATCTGAGGCAATTGCCGCTTTGAACTCTCGCGGTGAATCTATAGACTCTCAGATTTTCTCGGTTGCACATATTTTACAGCGCATAAAAACCGAACCGAATCCGTATTCCAAACAAATAGATGCTCTTTATGATGCTGCACAAATCATATCAGATGTAACAGAACAATTATCTCCAACTGATGTAGACGTAGAAAATTTAGATGCGGTTGAAGAAAGATTATTCGCAATACGAGCCGCGGCGCGCAAACATCGTGTATCAGCGGATGAATTACCTGCAAAACTTGAACAAATGTCTGCAGAATTAAACGCAATTGAAAATTCTGATTCAGAGTTAAAAAAAGTTTCAGCAGAGCTACAACAGCTGAAATCAGCTTTTGATTCTTCTGCGACAGAATTAAATGCCGAGCGGAAGGCCGTCGCCAAAGAATTACGAAGCAGAATATTAAAAGAACTACCGGATTTGAAACTTGGTGGCGCAGATTTTATGGTAGATATAACACCGGCTTCGCCGTCTATCGCAGGATGTGACGATGTCGTATTTATGATAAAAACGAATCCCGGAATGCCTTTTGCGCCATTACACCGTGCGGCATCCGGCGGAGAACTGGCGCGTTTCATGCTGGCTTTGAGAGTTGTTTTAGCAAATAACGATGGCGCATACACTTTCGTTTTTGATGAAATAGATACAGGAATTAGCGGGGCAACGGCCAGTGCGGTCGGTCAAAGATTAAATCGTTTGGCAGAAACGGCTCAAACCCTTGTAATTACGCATTCTGCACAGGTCGCAGGTTTTGCCGATAAACATTTCAAGATTTCAAAAACGACACAAAACGAAAGCACAACAACAAATGTAGTAGAAATAAATGGCGACGACCGCATAAACGAAATCGCCAGAATAATTAGCGGGACACAAATAACGCCGGAATCTTTAGCTACAGCGAAAACACTTATAAAATGAAACGCTGTATAAGGCATTTTGTTAAATTTTTATGCTACCGTCTGCGAATTCAATGCTTGCAGGTTTTCTATTTTCTTCAGCGCGACTGATAATTATATTGTCTTTATCTCTTACAATAGCGTAACCACGTTGTAATACATTTTTATAACTTAAAGAATTTAACATCTGCCCAAGATGATTCACATCTTGTACAAGGCTTGTCATCTTGTTTTGTAATATACCCGGAAAATTAGACACAACATCCATTTTTTGCCGTGTGGACATTAGTTTATTACTGACAATAATATTCATGGTTCTGGCCACATCGTCTAAGCGCTGTTGCTGTTCCATAACTACTTGTTTAGGGCTTTTTATTACAATTGCATCTATACGAGATTTAGCGTTTGCCAGACGCGTAGTAAAGTTATTAGATAATCTGTGCCACAAGTTATCAAGTTCTTGAATAAGAGATAACTTTGTTGGTACAACCATTTCTGCTGCACCCGTCGGAGTCGGAGCGCGAACATCCGCCGCATAATCTATCAGCATCCAATCTGGTTCATGCCCCACGCCAGAAATCAAAGGTATTTCACTGGCCGCAGCTGCTCTGACCGCAATCTCTTCTGAGAAAGGTAACAAATCTTCCAAAGCACCACCACCGCGCGCGACAATTATAACATCTACATTTTTTGCACGATTAAAATATTCTATACCAGCAGCAACCTCAGCGGCAGCAGTTGCCCCTTGTACGGTTGCAGGATACAAAACTATCTCTACTGGGAAACGTTCTCGCAGGCGATTTTGAATATCTTGGAATGCCGCCCCCGTCGGACTCGTGACGATACCTATACGTTGTGGAAATTTAGGGAGTGCTTTTTTACGAGCCTGATCAAACAAGCCTTCGGCTGCTAGTTTCCTTTTGCGCTCTTCTAGCATTTTAAGAATCGCGCCAACTCCCGCCATTTCTATTTCATTGACTATAATCTGATAATTACTACGTGCAGGATAGGTTGTAAAACGACCTGTTATTATTACTTCCAAGCCATCTTCTAACTTAAACGGTATTGGTGTGCCACGCCAAATTATCACAGAAATTGCGGCCCCAGCGTCCTTTATTGTCATATAAATATGCCCAGAAGTTGCACGTGTTATTTGTGACAATTCCCCACGGATGCGAATACGGGGAAAGGCCGTTTCAACAACATTCTTTAACAACGCAGACGCGTCCGAAACGCTAAAAATCATATCTGGTTGAACAAAAGGCTCTGGTTTTTGCATTGTTTTATGGTATAATTATAAATAACGATTTATGGAGATTATATTATGCTGAAACTGGAAAGTTTGCAACTATTAAATACAAATGCACCACGTGAAACTTTGGCTTATTTAGATAAAGACGCTGTATATAAAAAACCAGTTTCAGGCAAAGACCCGTTAAATATAAAAACATGGCTTGAAAAACAAAAATTAACTCGTCAAGTATCTGACGGAATATTATCTTTTAATAACAGTGCTTACAAAATCCCGCGGGTGTTGGAAATTTCAGATAAAGAAGTTTTTGTAAAAGAAGAACGTATGATAGGAACACCGTTAAAGACTTCTTTCGTAGAAACTTTAACACCAAAAGACTTAGACGTAATTTATAAAGCTTTAGCTAATTTTACAAATGACATAAATCAATCGCGACCAGTTTTGACGCAAAAAGATACTTTTGATATGTCAACCAGTGTTGAATATATGGGGGCAACAAAAATAGATGAAATATTAAAAAAACTTAAAAAGTACATTCCAGAAAAAGAATTACAAATTGTACGAAAAGCAAAAGAATGGTTTGACGTTGCTTCGGATAAAGATGCAAGTGTTGTTTTTGCTCATGGTGATATGAATGAACACAATATATTTTTTGATAAGAAAACAAAAATAGTTTCAATAATTGATTTCGCAGAAGCGAAATATCAAAACGCAGATTACATGTTCGGTGTAGATTACGCTCGTCTTGGCTGGTTAGACATAGATAGATTGATCGCAGAATACGAAAAGTTACCTAAAAAACAAAATGTAAATGTAAGAACAAGTTCTAATGTAAAAAGCATGCGCAATGCGTTATATAATTTCAAAAGTGCTGCCGCAGAATTTTTACACAAACCTAACATTGCGACAAAAATTCGCATAGGAATTATTCAGCAAGACATTGAAAAAATAAAGAAAATATATAATCAAATAAATTCAACCGAAGAATTAAAAAAAGCGACAACTGTTATAAAAGAAGAAAACAAACTAGAAAACAACATAAAAAAGATAAAACAAAAAACTAAATAGACATTATATTTTCTGATTCATAAGCATATTTATAAAGACTATGTTTTCAAGGTCTATATTCATACGCTTTGCGAAAAGAAATGCGCGCTTAAAGTCAAAATTACTATCGGCAGTTTCCCCCAAAAAATACGGAATTTCTACAAAAGTTCCTTCTTCATCTATTGATTGGTCAAAAGCCAAATCTAAAATAGAACCATCAAATTTATTTTCTAGCCATACATGATCGGATAATCCATATATTGTTTTGTTTCCAGAATATTGCTTTAAGCGCCATATCTCTGTTCTGTCCGGCATACGAAACAAATGATTCCACGTATAACTAGCAATTCCGCAGAAGCCCGCAGAAAAACGTGCGTTATGCACACGTTCTTTTTCATATTTTGGGTTCAAAACAAGTCTTCGCAGGCTTGGATTTTTAAAGGTTTCGCGGAAACGCCGAACTATTTCTGTTAAATCGTATTTAGTTTGAAATTCCGCAGGCAGGTACATTGTTTCTACCTGCTTAACCAGTTTTTCTGTTGCCTCGTCATAAAGTTTCTTTTTGTTCACCATATTTTATATGAAACAGTATTTTTATAATTCTGTCAATGGCCAACGTGGTCGTGGTGCGACAGGTTCTTTTACAATATGCCCGATTTTATAATTTTCTAATCCTGCCCATGCAATCATAGCACCATTATCTGTACACAAATTCATCGGTGGGGCGGCAAATACAACATTGCGTTTTTTTGCCAATTCTTCCATTGCACTGCGAATGGCGCTGTTCTTCGCAACGCCGCCTGCAACCACTAAAGTTTTTGGTGCTGCGTTAATGACGCGCTTGTCATTAAACGCATTTGATAATCTGTCTATAATGCAATCCACAACTGCGGCTTGAAAAGATGCGCAAAAATCATTTATGAATTCGTCAGAATAGGGCTGTTCAACCTTAGATAAAAATGTGCGAGCCGCTGTTTTTATACCGCTAAAAGAAAAGTCGCATCCCGGTTTGTCACACAAAGGTCGTGGGAATCTAAACACTTTCGGATTTCCTGCCGAAGCACGTTTATCAACAACAGGTCCGCCAGGATAGCCCAACCCCAACATTTTAGCGACCTTATCAAAGGCTTCTCCGGCACTATCATCAAGTGTTTGACCTATCATTTCATATTGTCCCACACCACGTACTAACAATATTTGACAATGGCCGCCAGACGCCAACATCAATAAATAAGGAAAATCTATACTGGTTACACCATCTGCACCATTAGCCGATGCCGAGTGCAAGCGAGGAACAAGAGCATGTCCCTCTAGATGATTTACAGCGACTAAGGGTTTGCCAGCTGCCTGCGCCATACCTGTTGCAGCCATCCATCCGATAAGAACGCCCCCAATCAACCCTGGTCCTGCTGTTGCAGCGATAACGTCTACATCTTCTATCGTTTTTCCTGCGGCGGATAAAGTTTTATGAATAACATCATCTATCGCCAAGATATGTGCACGTGCCGCCAATTCTGGTACAACCCCACCATATTTTTGATGCTCTGGAATTTGAGAATAAATTATATGAGATAAGATATTACGATCAGAATCTACCAGCGCTGCAGACGTTTCATCACAAGAAGATTCTATACCTAAACACAATATAGGTTTAGAACTGTCGGCTTCATCATGGACGTCGCCGGATAAACTTCCCATATTCATTTGAATTATTTTATCTTCGCTCATTTTATTTTCACCAATGCTATTCCTATATTATTTTTATTTTGAGCGCGCTGTAAAGCATAATCGTAAAAATCAACATCTATTACGCGTCCAAACTGCGATGAAGCGTGCCGCAAAATCCCATTAGGCAACAAAAGCCCCATATGTACAACCGCTAAATCTGTACCTATTTTATCACTTTTTTCTGATTTTCCAGTAATAAATAGTACAATCATTGGAAACGATAAACTAAATGTCTGTATATTCTTATATGGTATATATTCTAAGTATACGGTCTGCGGATTAAAAGACGCCTCTATATTGTGTACTTTCTTTAACCAGTTTTGCTTATCTATAGTAACTTCACGAATTGATGTTTGTCCATATATTGAACTTACATTCTCTACCAATTCTGAGTTATTTTGCAGCCAATCGGTTTCAATAAAATGATTTCTGTTTAAGAAACCAATTTTCCCGTCTTTATACCTTATTTTTGTAAGGGAATCTACATTACCATCGGCTAACACAGTTTCTACAAAAGTTGTGCAATCAAAAGCATCTGTTCTAATTAACGGATCTAAATCTGGCGCTGTTTCTTCACCAAGAGGATCTGCAATGTATTTAACACCTAAATATTCACGCCCGATATCATTGTTATACGAATTAGTGCAACATCCAGCCAATGCAAGCAGTATTGTAAGCCACTTCATTTCACAGATTAGTTATTTTGATTTACCTGTATTCCAGTATAACATAACGCCACAGCATCTCTGACAGCCATATCACCAGATTCCGGCAAGGTCGCAATCTTATCTACGCATTGAACCAATAAGTCTAAATTTTCGTCAGATGCAGATAATATCTGAGCTGCCGCAGTTCGTCTCGTTAAATCGGCGCTACGCCATTTTTTTAGATTACTATTTTCTAAGTCGCTTGTCCTCATTGCAAAAGCAAAAACAATAATGGCCAAAACCAAAACAGCGATACCTATAATAAATTTCAAATATTTTTTTATAAATTTCATTTGACCCTCCAAATATATTATTGCTCACAACGTACAAGCCATAAATCATAATCTGCGTTTTGTAACGGGTTGTCGCCAGGTTCGTTTGCACTCATCCATCCGCTAAAAATTTTACCGTCTGTATCGGTTTCCACCTCAATGAACATATAAAAATCTTCCGCATCAAAAGGGTCGGTTTGTTTACAAGAACGCACAACCATATTTAATTTTTCAAATTGTGCATTTTTACCGACGGGCAGGGTAACCGTCTGTACTTTACCAGCGGCTTTATTCATAATACGCACTACCGCATTTTTACGATCTATGTAAGCATCAGCAGCATTTGGTAAAAAAGACGCCGCAAAAAGACTAAATAAAATCAAAGAACATATTTTTTTCATATTTCGTATATTACAGTTGCACCACACCAAAGTCAAATTATTAAATTACCCAACTTAAAAAGGTATTGACAAATTATAATTATGTGCAATACTTAAACCATGGTAAAAATTAGCAGTGGCACATATAAAATCCTACGCCAAGCCAAGGAACCAGAAATGGCTGAAAAGGACTATTTAGAATGTGTCGTATTGGATAAACTTTTTAATGATTCTTATATGGCCGACAACATGTTATTCGCGGGAGGTGCTTCTTTATCGAAGTCTTATCAGTTAAGCATGCGTATAGGTCAAGACATTGATTTAGTCTGTACAGACTTTGCGGACATTGATATACCAGACGTCCATTCCAACAAGCAACTAGAAAAGTTTAGAAAACGTTTTAACGCAAAGGTATTTACAGAATTAAAGCAGCGCATAAATGAAATTATAAATAAAAACCAACAGTTCTTAATACTTACAGATTGTGACTGGCGAGGTTTTGCAAACACAGAACTTTTTATGACTTCACCGACACTTCATCTGATGTATAAATCGGAATTCTGTTCAAATCTTGGGCATCTTTGTATAGAAATAATACCGCGAAGATATCCAGCGGATTCCATACAATACACATCTGTTGTTCCGTATTCAATAAATCAGTCGCTAGGCGACATTCCAACGGTTAGGTACGAGAATACTTTTTGGGATAAAGTATATGCGTTACACTCAAACACAGTAGCAAAACGTCCCAAAAGCGGTTCTTTCTTCTCGCGACATTATTATGATGTGTCGCGGTTATATGATCTAAACTGCGTTGATTTAACAAAAAGCAAACACATGCTGTTTGACATAGAAAAACATCAGGCAAAATATACCAAAAAGTGTATACCTGCATTAAACAGCATGAGCGACATACAACTATTACCAGACGCAGAAGCACTTGAAAAACTCGGCAAAGATTATGTTCAAATGAGCAATAAATTTCTTTGCCCACAAAACGACTGGAACACGATTATAAAATCTCTCTGCTGTCTGAATCAAAGGCTGAAAACACTATAAAGTAATAAAGAGGTAATTATTATGGCAACTTATGTATTTTCGGACCCTCACTTTTATTCAGAGAACATCATTAAAAATTGTCATCGTCCTTTTGCGGACATATATGAAATGAACAAAACACTCATATACAATTACAATATGATTATAAAAAAGCATGATGTCTGTTATTGGTTGGGCGATGTAATGTATGGTGCAACAAAGGATAAAGTTTTTAATATCTTAAGCCGTATGCGCGGTCGTAAATACCTTATTATGGGCAATCATGATAGGAACCATTCTGAAACATGGTGGTTGTCTTGCGGCTTTGACAAGGTATTTTCACATCCAATTTATGACGCGGAAAATTATATATTATTATCTCATGAGCCTCTACCTGAATTCGGTAACAACCCACCAATAGTAAATTATCACGGTCATATACATATTCAAGACTATGACTTCTTAGACCATCAGCAATGTATAAATGTATCGGTAGAGAAAACGGGTTATAAACCGGTTTTACTAATAAATCCATATATCTCACGTTCTCGTAGTTATTCTTATTAAACAAAAAACCCGCCGAAAAGCGGGTCTTTTATTATACACAATAAGATATTATTTGTCTGCTTTCTTTTCTGCAGCAGCAGCTGACAAATCTTCGACAATACGCGCTTTTTTGCCAGACAACCCGCGCAGGAAGAATAATTTAGCACGACGAACCTTACCTGTACGAACCTTTTCGATTTTTTCAATCGCAGGGCTATACAATGGGAATTTACGTTCTACGCCAACCCCATAAGATTCACGACGTACTGTAAAGGATGCATTATTTCCTTCGCCACCGTCACGTGCAATTACAACGCCTTCAAAAACCTGAATACGGAATTTGTCACCATCTTTAATTTTTACGTGTACTTTGACGGTATCACCAGCCTTAAAAGCCGGGATTTTCTTGCTGCCCTTTAATTTTTCAACTTGAGCAGCTTCAATTTTTTTAATAATGCTCATTTTAGTTTTCCTTTATTAAATCCGGACGACGTTTCTTTGTTATTTCGTCCGATTGTTGTTTCCGCCATCTTTCTATATTGCCGTGATGACCGGACAGCAGGACTTCTGGGACTTTGTGTCCACGCCATGCCGACGGGCGGGTATATAACGGCCATTCCAACCCCCCGATTTCGAAACTTTCATTAGCAGTGGCTTCGTTACCACCACCCAATACATTATCCATCACGCGAACCACGCTGTCAACAAAAACCTGCGCGGCAATTTCTCCACCAGACAGTATGTAATCCCCAATGGACAGCTCCATTATATCATACTCATCTATAATACGTTGATCTATTCCTTCATAGCGACCACAGAGCAGGGTATAATTTGCCTTTTCATCGCTTGCAAACTCACGCACTAATTTTTGCGTCAGCTGTTTACCACGAGGTGAAAAATATATTATTTTACCCCGTTCTTTAATAGAATCTAATGCGTCACCAAGAACATCCGGTCGCATAACTTGACCGACACCGCCACCGAACTGTTCGTCATCAACGCTGCCGTAATTATCATGCGCAAAATCACGAATGTTTATGACATCATACGACCAAATATCTTTATCTAACGCACGACCAACCACCCCGGCACCAAGTGTGCCTGGAAACATTTCTGGGAAAATAGTCAATATATTAAAATGCATAACTTAACGTTCCCTGGTACAGGTATATAATTTATATAAATGATTCATACCCCGAGTACGAGTTGTAATCTTTCCCAAATGCCCCATATATACAAAATCTCCGGCACAATACATCAACGTATTTTTTTGCTTTACATAGGGTGATTTTACATAAGGACACCTTGCGTTTTCTGGTATTATTCTGCGTCCCCATCTATCTACAGGATAGCTTAGAAATTGCGGGCAAACATGTACGCAGGAACAATACCTAAAAACTCCTTCTTCCGCTTTTCTTACGACTGGAGGCTTCGGCACAAAAACGCTTTCTTCTTTTTCTAGAACAAATGTTTTATACGTGATTTGCATTTTCTTTGGCATATTTTATACCTTTTGATAAATCGTCTCGTTCTTTAAGTCCACGTCAACACTATCAAAGGCGATCATCTCACCGTTATCTAGCTCAATTATATCTCCGGCGCCATAATTCTGAATATTGTCAACCCGTCCGATAGTTATACCGTCACGAACAACCCGCATACCAATTAAATCTGCCTGGTAATATTCTCCGTCTTTTAATTCTGGTAATTCATCACGATTTATAAAAAGTTCTATACCCCGTAGTAATTCTGCGGAATTCCGGTCGTTTACACCGTCAATTTTTGCAATAATTACACTTGAAGTAGGATTTAATTGCCTAACAAAATGAAACGCATCTTCTTTTAAATTTTGGCTATGTACATTCAAAGTCTTAAAATCTGATGGTGTTTGTGTATACGTTTGAACACGTACCTCGCCACGAATTCCTTGCGGTGCAACGATTTTTCCAACTAAGATTTTTTTTACATTTGCCATTGGCGAACTTTTCATTTTAATGCCCGGGTTATAAACCCGGGCAAAAGCAAAATTATTCTGCAACCGCTTCCGTTGCGCTTTCTTCAGCAGGAGCCTCAGCCGGCGCTTCTGCAGCAGCCTTAGCCGCGGCTTCTGCTGCCGCCTTTTCTTCGGCTATTTTTGCCAATTTATCTTGTTTATCTTTAATCTTCTGCAAAGTCTTCTCAGATTGTTGGTTCTTTTTCGTCTGATTAGGAACCTTGCGTGCTTCTACCAAACCAGCATTAGCCAAAAATCTATAAACTCGATCAGAAGGTTTTGCACCTTTTGCCAACCAAGATTTTACTTCGTCAATTTTCAAAACAACACGATTTGCATTGTCACGTGGCAGCATAGGATCATACTTACCAACGACTTCTAAAATATTACCGGAATTACGCGCGTTACGAGAATCTGTAACAACGACATGATAATATGGGCGTTTTTTCGCACCGAAACGCGCCAATCTGATAACAGTTGCCATAATTTTGCTCCTTATTTTTTAACTGTTTTACCCAAATAAATCGCACAACAAAAACATCATCAAGAGCGAATACTCGCCGGTTGATGTACCATACGCATACCGCGTACTGGGATACCTGTAATAGCAATCTTTGGGATTTGCGAGGTAATTATGTTTCAAAAAATGCAAAAAGTCAAATAATTTATGGTTTTTATAATTCTTTTTTGTTATACTGTAAACGCAAAAAGGAGAAAAGCATGAAGAAATTATCATTACTTGCTTTGGCGGCTGTTACCTTAGTCGCTTGTGGTGAAAACAAACCGACACCAGAAGATTTTTCTGCTATTGAACAAGAAATTCAAGCAAATCCAGATGTCGTATCAATTGTAACTTTGGGTCCTGCTGGCGATTACGTTGTCACCGTCAACGCCAGTGAAACAATACTTAAAATTGCCGATATGAAAAAAACTGTTACATTCTTATCCGCAGAAAACCCGTCTGCCTTTATTGAAGAGGGAAAATGTTTATTAAATATTATTCCTGCCAAAACTATGGAAGATATGAATATGCCAGAAAACAAATGTAACTTCCGTCTGTTTTGTGGCACCGTAGAAGATGCAGCAGCCGAGGTTTACGCAGTTGAAGTTTGCTCTGAATAATCAAGCAAACCTTAAATAAAAAAAATCCCCGTTTCGGGGATTTTTTTATTTAACACCAACCACGTAATTTCATAGCCGACGCGACACGTTTTATAGAGTGCATATACGCCGCTTCTCGCATTGATACATTATATTCTTCTTTAATTTTATAAATTGCATCAAATGCATTCTTCATCGCGATTTCTTCTTTTTGTTTGACTTCGTCTTCTTCCCAATAATAACCATATCTATTTTGAACCCATTCAAAATAAGAAACCGTAACCCCACCAGCGTTTGCCAATATATCTGGCACAACCGTAACACCGTTTTTTAATAGAATTTCTTCACCTTCTATTGTTGTCGGGCCGTTCGCACCTTCAACTACCAAATTAGTTTTAATTAAAGGTGCGGTATCTTTGTTTATGGTATTTTCCATAGCACAAGGAGATAAGACATCAATATCTAAGCCCCAGAATTTTTCTATGCTAATTTCGGATGCATGTGGGAAGCCTTTAATGCTGCCATTGTTTTCTGATTTGAAAGCCATCAAGGCATCTATATCTAAACCGTTTTCATTAAATAATGTGGTATTCCATTCTGCAATTGCTACAATTTTCGCCCCCATATCATGTGCACATTTTGCAGTGAAACTGCCGACGTTGCCGAAGCCTTGTATCGCAATCTTTGCGCCCTTTATGTTTTTTCCCATTTTCTTTAATGCTTCGTTCATAATAATAGAAATACCTAAACCGGTTGCAGCACTTCTTCCTTTTGAACCAGCCAATTCAACGGGCTTACCTGTAAAAGTACCGAAAGAAGCGTCGCCAGATAATTTTATATATTCATCTACCATCCAAGCCATAATCTGACCGTTAGTATTTACATCTGGAGCAGGGACGTCTTTCTTTTCGCCTAATATCGGATAAATTGCATCCACATAACCGCGACACAAACGTTCTAACTCGCCCTGAGACAATGTTTTAGGGTCAACTATTATTCCTCCTTTCCCGCCGCCGTATGGTATACCGGTAACAGAGCATTTAAAAGTCATCCAAATAGACAAAGCTGCAACTTCATCACGAGTAACATTTGGATGGAAACGCACGCCACCTTTAGACGGTCCAACAGCAGTATTATGCTGTGCACGGAAACCGGTAAAGACACGAATTGAACCGTCATCCATCTTTACGGGTATTGAAACTTCTATCATGCGTTGTGGGTATTTCAAAATTTCATAAACGTCTGCGCTCATACCCAATTTTTCACACGCTACTTTTACGCGCTGTTGAGCGCCAATCAGCGAATTTAAATTTTCATTTGCCATAACTAAAACTCCCTTATGTTTGTTTAACAGGCAAGATTAAATGTAGGACCGAAGAATTAAAAAAGCAACCAGAAAAGCCTGCGTTCGTTTTATGCTGGACTTTTTAACCGGCAGGGTATAAAATCGTGCCATAAAAACGCGGGCGTGGTATAATGGTAGCACGTCAGCTTCCCAAGCTGAAGACGAGGGTTCGATTCCCTTCGCCCGCACCAGGTTTTAAAAAAAAGAGCGCTTAATGCGCTCTATTTTATTTTTTAACGAACTTTCTTTTTGAGTTTTTCTAGCTCTACAATTTTTGCTGAATATAAGTCATACTTTTTCTGAATTGATTTTATCAATCTTTTATTACCATTATTTTTTTGTGCGGATTTTCTTAAAGCAAATAATTCTCGCATAATGGTTAAGGCACCTAATGCCCGCGCTTTCGTTTCCAAAGAAGAGGTTAATGCAATTAAATTCTCTAACGTTAATTCTGTATCTGTTTTCCCTTCTTTGAAACGATAAAAATCTCTTCGTTTTTCATTCATTATTTACTTGCCCCTGTTGGTATCTGTAATTCCTGCTTAGGAAATATCAAATCTGGGTTTCCAATATTGTTCCGTTCTGCTATGATGCTAAATAAAATGCCACGACGTAAAAAGTTACGGGCAATAATCCATAAGCAATCGCCTTTTCTAACGGTGTAATAAGTATCATCGTCACCTGTCATTTCTGGCATAATAAATTCGTGATTTATTTCGGCAATTGTTCTTCCATCACCATCGTGCAACCGTACAGTTAGTTTATACTCTTTACCGCTTTCTAACGTTCCCACGTCTGCACCCAAACCAAAATGTTTATGGTCAGAAACACGTGCAAAACCTAAATACTTATCGTTTAGGGCTAATGACACACGCAAACGTGGTAAAGAATCACCTGTAACAACAATACGACCTGTATCTAAATAATCTATCTTAGAAACGACCAAGTCACCATCTGTTAACATAGTAGGAGCTTGAAGCAATGTGCTGCCGTCTTTGGTCATTAACAACGAAACAGAATTCTTATACCCATGTTCAGAGATATAAACAAACACGTTTTCTTCTGATTTGACATTGCCGTTGACGCCGATTAAAGAAATAGTGTAGTTTCCTGCGTCAAATTTACGATTAGGTGAATATACAAACTCACCATTTTTATCTGTGCGTTCTGTAGCGACGATATCGCCATTGATTACTATGGAAACGCTTTCGTCTGCCAACCAACGACCAGCAACAATGATATTTCCTTCTTGTTCGATACGGACGATATCAAAAGACGGGGTAGGATTTTCTATAACAGCTTGTATTGTTGGTTCAGCGACAGGCGGTACAACGATAACTTTCTGAACGCCGCCATGAAAGAACGCCACCCAAACAGCAACAAAGACAACGATTATCGCACACAAAATAGGGAACCAATACGAAGCCAAACCTTTACGAGACTTTGTTTCCTTAACATTTACACTCAAAGCAACTTCATTTTCTTCTTTTTTGGGATTAGGACGTGCAAAAATATTTAACGTTTTCAAAAAACGACGCGCAAAATTCCGACGATTTTCCATCCAATCATTCTGCTGTGCAATAGCAGAATCAATCAATTCGTCGGTTGAGCGTTTTGTTTTGCCGATATTGCTGTTTTTGTTATTCTTTGACATACCAATAATCTCCTGCGTTTTATCTTTTATTGTCTTTGGACAAATTATTGCAAAAATAATTTCTTTGTCAACTTATTTGTGATATAATTTAATGGATTAAATGGAGTTCAAATGAAACGCATTGGTATTATGACAACAGGGGGAGATTGTTCTGGTTTGAACACCGTGATTCAGCGCTTATATCGTGCAGCGTCACTTCGCGGTTGGCAAACAATCGGTATCTTAGACGGTACGGACGGGTTATGTGAAACGCCGCCACGCATAATAGAATTTAATGATAATACTTTACCTATTGAGGCGGCTCGCCTTGCTGGCAGTTTCTTACATAATGGACGTGCGCAAGCTCTAAATTTTGAAACCGCGGCAAAAACAGGAAAACTTGAGAAATTCAATAAACAATTACGAAAATCATTATTAGAATTAAAACTTGACGCTGTTATTTTAATTGGCGGCAACGGTAGCCTGTCTTTGGCTTGGTGTAACCGTGAAATTTATAATGGACTTCAGTTGATATGCATTCCGAAGACGATAGATATGGACATACCGTTAACTGATAAAACGATTGGTTTTAACACTGCTGTTCAACAGCTAACATCTTTTTGTGATCAGTTAATGCTGACTGCGCGAAGTCATCACAGATGGTTTGTAACACAAACTATGGGGCGTGATTGCGGACAACTTGCATTAAATGCTGGTATTGCCATTGGTGCAACAGCAATTCTAATTCCGGAAATAAAATTTGATGTGGACTCACTTATAAATCACATAAAAAAGTCACCGACAGATTACGGAATAATTTTAGTATCCGAAGGTATTTCGTTACGTGGGCATTCTGGTAAACCTGCCGATATGATTTCGCGTAAATTGACGGCGGCCGGCATTATGAATAGAACCGCATATCCTGAACATACTCAACGCGTAGGCGACACAACAGCCGCAGATAGAATTTTAGCGGCACGTATGGCAGACTGTGCAATACACGCAATAGAAAACAATGAAACATATGTAATGACAGCGATAAATGATTGCACATGCAAGACCGTAAGTTTACAGCAATTTTTTGAATCTGGCGAAGTTACCCCAGACCCAAATATTCCAGACATAAAAACTTCAGACGCATATATTTCTCCGGACGACCCATTGTTGGATATCGCTACGGACATGGGAATTTATATCGGAGAGACAAAATAAAAAATCCCGCAAAAGCGGGATTTTTTTATTATTTAAGCTTGCCACAACAATGTTTGTATTTCAATCCGGAGCCACACGGGCAGGGGGCATTTCTGCGTGCTTCACCAGCGTCGTTTAATGAAGCATCATGCTGTGCGCGTTCTTTTTCTGTGGCGTCAACGTCTTCACGAGTCAACTCCATACGACATATATATGATACAGACATTATCTTAAAGTTATTTATTGTGTTTCTAAACAAGTCTAATGCTTCGCGTTTGTATTCATACAAAGGATTTTTCTGTGCATAACCACGCAAACCTATCGCCGTCTGCAGATAATCCATTTGCTGCAAATGACGTTTCCATACAGAATCCAACGCACCAAGCATCATTTGTCTGGACGCCATTTGCATCAATTCAGGGCCGTATTTTTCGGCTTGTTGTTGATAACGTCTCATCGCCAAATTATGTAATATTTCAAAAGCTCTACGTTCTGATACAGTTTCATCTGTTTTCCATTTTTCTAAATCTGTAATATCCAAAGCGAACGTACGCAACATAGCATCATGGATACCTTTTATATTCCAATCAGCTTGATGAGATTTTTCTGGTATATTCGTTTCACAAATCATTTCTATGACGTCACCTATCATTTCGTGCGCCAAAGAAGTTAAATCATCAGAAACCATCAAATCGTCACGTTGTTTATATACGACACCACGTTGTTCATTCATAACATCATCGTACTTCAACAATTCCTTACGAGATTCAAAGTACCTTGCCTCAACTCGTTTTTGCGCTTTTTCTAATGCTTTCGTTATCCAAGGATGCGTTATGGCTTCACCCGGTTTTAACCCCAATGTAGTCAACATGCCCTGCAAACGTGCCGCACCAAATATACGCATTAAATCGTCATCTAAAGCCAAGAAGAACTTAGAGTCCCCAGGGTCGCCTTGACGACCGCTACGACCACGCAACTGATTATCAATACGACGCGACTCGTGACGTTCTGTACCGATTACATATAATCCGCCCGCATCCAGAACTAACTTTTTATTGCTTTCAATTTTTGCATAGATTTCTTGTTTTTTAGATTCGAAATCTGGTGCCTCTGGGTCCAATTCTGCGATTAGTTCTTCTGCGTTACCGCCTAATTTAATATCTGTTCCGCGTCCAGCCATATTCGTTGCGATTGTAACCGCTCCTGGTGCACCAGCTTGAGCAACTATTTTAGCCTCTGACTCATGATGCTTTGCGTTTAAGACAGCTGGATTTATGCCTAACTTCTTACGCACTATTGCTGCCAACTCTTCCGATTTTTCTATTGAAACTGTCCCAACCAATACAGGTTGTTTACGGTTCATACAGTCTTCAATCTGTTTTATAATGGCTTCGTATTTTTCTTCCTTATTACGATATATTTCATCATGATGGTCTATACGAGCGACAGGGCGATTTGTCGGTATAGAAACTACACGTAGTTTATAAATTTCTTCAAATTCAGCAGCTTCTGTCATCGCCGTTCCGGTCATACCAGACAAAGTCGGGTACAAACGGAATAAATTTTGATACGATATGCTAGACACAGTTTGATTTTCCGGTTGAACTTTAACATGCTCTTTCGCTTCTATTGCCTGATGTAAACCCTTGCCGAAACGACGACCTGTCATAACACGCCCCGTAAACTCATCTACGATTAAAATCTCTCCGTCTCTAACAACATAATTTACATTTTTCTGGTATAAGTGGTGTGCTAACAAAGATTGCTGAATATGCATAACTAATGCGGCATTTTCAGAAGCATACAAATTATCTCCTACTAACAAACCTGCAGATTTAAGTAGACGAGTAGCATTATCCACACCACTTTCAGTCAATGTGACATGACGATCTTTTTCATCCTTTTTATAGTCATCCGCAGACAATTTAGCGACAACAGCGTCTACCTTTTCATATAATTCGCTAGTATCTTCCGCGGGCCCCGATATAATCAAAGGCGTACGAGCCTCATCAATCAAAATGCTATCCACCTCGTCAACGATTGCATAGAACAAAGGTCGCAAAACTTGTTGCGCTTTTGAAAACTTCATATTATCACGTAAGTAATCAAAACCTAACTCCGAATTTGTAACATATGTAATATCACACGCATACGCGTTACGCCGTTCATCGTCAGTCATATCGTGCTGAATGATTCCAACAGACATACCCAAGAAACGGTAAACTTGCCCCATCCACTCAGCATCACGAGAGGCCAAATAATCATTTACAGTAATTAAATGAGCACCTTTACCGTACAAAGCCTTTAAGTATAAAGCCAACGTGGCAACCAAGGTTTTACCTTCACCGGTTTTCATCTCAGCGATTTGACCGTTTGTCAAAACCATACCACCAATCAGCTGAACATTAAAATGTCTTAATCCTATGGAACGAATAGACGCTTCTCTTACCGCGGCAAAAGCATCTGGTAATATGTTTTTTTCTTTTTCCCCGTCGGCGATACGTTTCCGTAAAACATCCGTTTGCGCGCGCAATTCTTCATCAGACATCGCGTGATATTTCGGTTCCAAATCATTTATTAAAGAAACAATTTTATCATAAGATTTTACCACCCTGTCATTGGCAGAACCTAATAATTTTGCAATTACATTTTTTAACATACTAATAATCCTTGTCTTTTCTTTGAAAGGTATAGCAATTTTGAACCTTGCGGTCAAGGTACTTTATGATATAATGCAAACAAAGGCACAAACAAGTATAGAAACGTAAAAATTCTTAAATAGGGAGCAAAAATATGCGCGAACCAACCAATATACGTCGATTAAATCCAGCAAATATTACAAGTGAAGTTTTTATAGTGGCACCCACTCAAATTGAATATATTGCCCAGATTTTTGCGGATTCTGTTGCAGACACTCTAAATTTACGCACATTTTCACAGAAAATTCGTCAGATAGCAGAACAATCATTACGTTCCGCGTTATCTGCGGCCCGCCACCAAGGTGAAAAACGCTAAACTTTATTAAGACAAATAAAAAACGCGCAAATTTGCGCGTTTTTTACTTACTTAAATTTTATTCCATACTGTCATCATATACAGAATAAGTCGTGCTACCGGACTTTATTTTCAATGCCCCATCAACACCAGTTCCCATATTACCGTAGAAGGTCTTTCCGCTAATGCTTACATTCAACGATGGAGTCGTCTTTTTATCACTACGCAGATAAACTTTTTCACCGTTGAAATTCAGCACTCGGCCGCAATCACCAGCTTCGTCGGCGCCGCTTCCCGATCCGATAGTGGTCAAACCATCTGCACAAGCGTTACGTAACCCAGCACTTCCTTGTGAAACAGTAGAGGCAGCTGCCCAGAATCCAGCACCCACAGGTGAACAGGAAGTGTTATTAGCCGTAGCGATATAAGAGCCACCAGAGCATGTTATCTTACAGTCATTCGCCGCATCATGGTTTGTTGCTGCTGTGCCACTTATCGTATAATTAGCCAGACAGCTGTTTACACTGCTTGTACTACCTTGAGAAACGCTGTGTGCACCAATATACCAGTTACCTGATGGCGTTGTACAACTTGTGGCATTTGCCGACACGATTCTAGTTCCAGCCGAACAACTTATCTTACAATCCGTAGAAGAATCATGATCCGTACGTGTTGTAGTATCAGGCGTATAATAATTAGTCAAACAATCCTTTACATTTGTCCCAGACGTAGAACCCGCGGGCACTGTATGAGCTGCAGAATACCAACTATCAGCCGGCGTAGTACAAGCAGCGTCTGCGGTTACCACTTGCGTTCCTGCAGCGCAGCTTATCTTACAATCAGACTTCGCATCGTGATTTGCGGCGGTTGTTCCAGATATGCTATATCCAGATGGGCAACTACTACATGCAGACATACCTTCTGACGCAGCATAAGTATTTCCAGAACACACAGAACAACTAGTTACGGTTGCCCCATTTGTACCTTGGTAAGTTCCAACCGAACAAACAGGGCAGGTTTTACCACTTACATACCTACCGGCATTTGCAGTAACTGTATTGACCGTCTGCTGACAAGAAGCATTATTTGTTGAACAACCGCTCTTTATAGTTCCGTCACCTGTACCTGTGCTATTAGAGTATGCGACATACGAACACGCCTCACCAGAACATGCGTTACAAGTAACAGAATAGCATCCTGTTGGTTTTGTACAGGCCGTCTGACTTCCTGTCCATGCACGAGACTTCGTATTACTATAACACTGAGTTATTCCGCCGTCATTTTCATCCGCAGAGTTTGGATACCCAGTAGGGCATTTAGAACAACTGCTACCTGCGTCATAATAACCGCTATCTGCAGTTACTGATGCCGGAGTTTTTGTACAAGATGCACTATTAGACGAGCAACCACTCTTTATTGTGCCATCTCCCGTACCAGCACTGTTAGAATACGCTACATAATCACACGCAGGTATAGAACAAGAATTCCAACTAGTAACACTTGCACAATTTGCTGGAACGCTACCATTTACCTGACTTCCAGTCCATGCACGAGATTTTGTTCCACTATAACACTGCGTTATTTCCGAAGATCCGGCCGCAGAGTACGGATAATTTGTCGGGCAATTCTGAGCGGCACTGGTTCCACCGGCACAATAGTCATTTGCACCGCACCGGCTGCAGCTTGAGCTTGCACCACTTCCCGTAACATACGCACCAGGATCAGCTTGGAATGTTGCACTTACTGT
>CALXMU010000002.1 GCA_944389555.1 uncultured Alphaproteobacteria bacterium | reverse complement strand
GGTATATCCACTCGGACAGTTAGATTTCACGCCTCCACTACAATAGGTCGCTCCAGTACACTGACTCTGACCAGTACAGTTGTTATTACTCGTATTACATCCTGTAGTATAATACCCACTGCTTACTGTACTACACGCACTTGCACCAGCAGCGCTATACTTTGTTCGCCCACTACATGCACTACAACTTGATGTACTTCCATAACTTACTGTATGTGCTGCTTTATATGTTCCGGCCGCACATGTGGATAAAGTCGCACTGTTTGCAGTTTTTATATACTTACCACCAGCAACACTTATCTTACAGCCACTTTGGGCACTGGCAGCGGCACCGTCATCATAACCACTCGGACATGCACTACGCGTACTCGTGCCACCATAGTTTACCGTATGCGCCGCTTTATAATATCCTGTTCCAACACTAGTACATGCCGCATTTGCCTTCGCTACGTATGTCCCCCCAGCACAACTTATCTGACAACTACTTGCAGAGGTCTTACCAGCAGTCGTGTTGGCGGTATATCCACTCGGACAGTTAGATTTCACGCCTCCACTACAATAGGTCGCTCCAGTACACTGACTCTGACCAGTACGAGTTGTAGATGTTCCACCAGTTGAATAATAACCAGAACTTACAGTTTTTCTACCTTGGGCACTTGAAGATGGCGTATAAGTACCACCCGGACAATAATAATTATTACCACCACAAGCAGAGCAAGATGTAGCATTTGCAGCTAAGTAATACCCTGCCGAACATGTTACCGTATTTGCCTTAGGACAAACCAAACCACCTGAACATTTATAACCAGATGGGCAGGCTTTACATGAATTTCCAACGGTTAAACTGCCACTTGAAATCGTTTGTCCAGTCCAACCAGACGTACCACAATTTGATATATAGTACCCACTATTACAACTTGTATATTTCTTATAAACCGAACAATCATACCCTGCCGCCAGTGCATTGCCGACAAACATCAACGTAACCAAACACGCTAAATAACGCAGAAATCTTGACATTAGATCTTCCTACTTCCGTTTCTTTTTCTCTTTTATGTCTCATTTTACGAAAAAGAGACCCTGTGTTGCAAGCAAAAAATCCCTTATATCTTTATTTTAATTGCAAAGAACAAAAACAATGTTAAACTAATCTTCACAGATGAACAGAGCATAGCTGTCATAAAAACTTATGACAGAGGAAAGTCCGGACTGCATGGGACAGCATATCGGCTAATTACCGAGCGGAGCAATCCGACGATTAGAGCAACAGTGACGAATCGATTGAAATATATCGGGTGAAACGGGCAATCTCTATGCGCAGCAACCTCAAATAGGTCCCCGACGCATGTCCCAGGCATGGGGACGGGTAGAGGGCTTGACGTCTTGTGGTAACACTTGATGCAGATTGATTATGCTCACTACCTTGGTCTGGTTGCAAAACTGGAACAAGGCAGGACAGAATCCGGCTTATCGTTCATCTGCATAATAAAAAACGCCCAAAAGGGCGCTTTTTATTTTTCGACTCTCGTTGAATTTTACTTCTTTTCAGAAAAATCTGCGTCACGAGCACCATCTTCGCCAGGTTTGTTTTCAGCACCAGCCTCTGATGACGCGTTTGCCGCCTCTTGAGAAGCTTTATAAACCGCTTCACCTAACTTCATTGACTTTTCCGTCAAAGCCTCTGTTTTTGCTTTCAAGCTATCGGCCGTAGCATCAGATTTCGCCAATTCATCCGCTAATTCTTTCTTAGCATCTTCTATGGCTTTCTTTTCCTCTTCGCTAATCTTATCGCCGTGCTCTTTCAAAGCCTTTTCTACTGTAAACACAGCCGTTTCCGCGTTGTTCTTTGCCTCTGCCAATTCACGTTTCTTTTTATCAGCATCGGCATTCGCTGCCGCTTCATCAACCATGCGTTTAATCTCTTCTTCTGACAAGCCACCATCTGATTTAATTGATATGGCTTGTTCTTTACCTGTACCCTTATCTTTCGCCGATACGTGTACAATACCGTTCGCATCAATATCAAAAGATACTTCTATCTGCGGCATACCACGCGGAGCAGGGGCAATTCCCTCTAAGTTAAACTGACCTAACAGTTTGTTATCTGCAGCCATGTCACGTTCACCTTGGAATACACGTATTGTAACGGCAGATTGGTTATCTTCTGCGGTACTAAATACCTGTGACTTCTTTGTCGGTATTGTTGTGTTACGGTCAATCAAGCGAGTAAACACACCACCAAGCGTTTCAATACCCAAAGACAACGGCGTAACATCCAACAACAATACGTCTTTTACGTCCCCTTTCAGAACGCCACCTTGAATGGCCGCACCCAAAGCAACCACTTCGTCTGGGTTTACACCCTTATGTGGCTCACGCCCAAAGAATTCTTTAACGGTTTCCTGAACCTTTGGCATACGTGTTTGACCACCGACCAATATAACCTCATTTATCTGACTTTTATCCAGACCGGCGTCTTTTAAGGCCTTACGGCAAGGTTCAATCGTCTTCTGAATCAAGTCATCTACCAAAGATTCTAACTTTGCACGAGACAAACTGGTGTTAAAATGCTTTGGTCCAGTTGCATCCGCAGTCAAGAAAGGTAAGTTGATATCTGTCGTCGTCTTTGAAGACAATTCTATTTTCGCTTTTTCGGCCGCTTCTTTCAAACGCTGCAGCGCCAATTTATCATTAGACAAATCTATACCAGTCTGAGATTTAAATTCATCAATCAAATATTTTAATATGCGTGCGTCAAAGTCAGAACCACCCAAAGCGGTATCACCATTAGTAGATTTAACTTCAAACACACCGTCAACAATTTCCAAAATAGAAATATCAAACGTACCACCACCTAAGTCATACACGGCGATCGTTCCATTCTTATTTTTATCCAAACCGTATGCTAACGCTGCTGCGGTTGGTTCGTTTACAATACGTAAAACATTCAAACCCGCAATACGACCTGCGTCTTTTGTCGCCTGACGCTGAGAATCATTAAAATATGCAGGAACCGTAATAACCGCGTCTGTTACCGTTTCACCCAAATAGGCTTCTGCATCTTTCTTTAATTTTGCCAAAATCATTGCAGAGATCTGAGACGGAGCATATTTTTTGCCCTCTATTTCAACCCAAGCATCCCCATTGTCGCCTGCAACGATTTTATACGGTACGCGTGCTGCTATTTCTTTAACGGCAGGGCTGTCATAACGCAACCCCATCAAACGTTTAATTTCATAAATTGTGTTTTCTGGATTTGTTACAGCCTGATTTTTAGCGGTAATACCGACCAACTGTTCACCACCAGAAGTCATAGCAACAACAGACGGCGTTGTACGTTGTCCTTCTGCATTTTCAATTATTTTTGGGTCACTGCCATCCATGAACGCCATGGCGGAATTAGTTGTTCCCAAGTCAATACCTAATACTTTTCCCATTTTTTTCACTCCTTCAAAACTTATTTTCTTTTTGCTGATTTACCATATAGTGAACAATAAAAGGCATTTCAAGACCACAGGAAAAAAATAATAACAAAAAACTGCCCAAGAAGGGCAGCTTTTTATTCTTTAGAACGATTTTATTTTTTCGCTTCAGGTGCAGCGGCCGCGGCGGCTTTTGCATTATCCGCTTCATCTGGCATCTTACCACCGATTATAGCGAAAGCCAATTCAGCCTGATGCAGCCCCAATTCAACACCAGCCGGTAAAACCAAATCTGAACCGTGAACGGTATCACCAATTGTCAAATTTGTTAAATCAATGGTGATTTTTTCTGGGATGTCGTTAACCAAACCACGTAAAGCCACCTTACGTACAGCAAAGTTCAAAACACCGCCCAATTTCAAACCCTTTGAAATATCAGCGTTGATAACTTCAACTGGAACGCTTACGTTTACAGGTTTCTTTACATCTATACGTTTAAAATCCGCATGGATAACGTTATCTGTTACCGGATGATATTGAATATCCATCAACATTGCGTCTTCCTGACCGTTTGCTGTATCAATTTCAAACAGTTTTGTACGTAAACTTGGCGTCTGCAATAACATTTCAAAATCACGACCGTTCAATTCAATTGCAACAGGCGCTTTTTTTTCACCGTAAATTACGGCAGGGATATTCTTATTTTTGCGGATGCTACGTGCGGCCCCCTTGCCAGCAGCGTTGCGAATTTCTGCTTTTAGTTTAATTGCCATTTTTAGTTCCTTTTTATAAAAATTTTTTACTACACGTGACCTCCAAGGGTGCCACGCGGGCAATATTATTTACTAAAATTATTGAAAAATCAAGGTTTTTATTCACCAACGCGTCTTAAAATCAAGAAACGCGCCCGCCCATACTTTTTATCCTTCAAAACTTCCCAACCTCGTGGTGGTTCTTGAGCTTTTTCCGCTTCTTGTTCCCATATCAAAAAAGCCCCTATATTTACTCGACGCGTAAGCGCCCGCACAAAAGCCACCCCTATATCGGCCATATCATATGGAGAATCTACAAAAATAATATCGGAAATTGTTCCATACTTCTTTACTGCCTGCAAAGCATCTGTTTGCTCTACTATCGCAGAGGGACCAATCTCTAACAAAGCCAGATTTTTACGAACAGTGTTTATTGAATCTGAGTCCACATCAGTAAATATAACTTTTACATCAGGGTATCTAGACAAAAACTCTATACCAAACGCCCCGCTGCCGGCGAAAGCGTCCCACACAGTAAAAGAATCCCCAAAGTTAAACAATGATGAGGAAATGATATTAAATAACGCTTCTCGCGCACGGTTCTGTGTAGGTCGAGCGTTACGAGGCAAGTATAACTTACGACCATGAAATCGTCCTGAAATGATTTGCAATTTTGAATTCATACGATAAAGTGTACATTATGAGATTTATGAAGCAAGCCTTAAATTTAGCAAAAATAGCACAATCACACGAAGATGTTCCCATAGGAGCCGTAATCGTTCGTGACGGTAAAATTATTGCACGTGGCGAAAATCAAGTTCAGAAAAAGAAAAATCCTACTTTGCATGCAGAGATTGTCGCAATAAACCGCGCTTGTAAAAAACTTGGGACAAAGTTTTTAGACAACTGCGATATTTATGTAACTCTTGAACCTTGTGCTATGTGCGCTACGGCAATTTCTTTTGCCAGAATGAATACAGTTTATTATGCGGCATCGGACGAGAAGGGTGGGGGCATAGCCAATAATTCCACCGTATATAAAACAGACAAGCATCTATGGAAACCAAAGGTAATTCAACTGCCAGAATACTCCGCAGCGTCTGCCAAACTATTAAAAGATTTCTTTTACGAACGTAGAAAAATAAAAAACGGCGCATAAAACGCCGTTTTTAATCTATCAAAGACTTTCCCGTCATACTTTCTGGTTGTTTTATTCCTAATAGTTTCAACATAGTTGGGGCGATATCAGACAAACCACCATCATGAACAACGTAACGTTTATCGGACACAACTATAAAATTTACAGGGTTCGTAGTATGCGCTGTCCAAGGTATATTATTTTCATCATCCCACATTTTTTCAGCGTTACCATGATCAGCAGTGATAAGAATCGTCCCCCCAAAATTTAATACCGCCGGCACCAGACGCGATAATTGCACATCCAAAAACTCCATAGCTTGAATTGCCGCCGGTTCTTTACCAGTATGTCCAACCATATCACCATTTGCATAATTAAGAATAACCACATCAAATTGTGATAATTTCGGTAATAAAGCATCCGTTATTTCCAAAGCCGACATTTCTGGTTTCAAATCAAACGTTGCAACATCTGGCGACGGAATCAATATTTTTTCTTCGCCATCGAAATCAATATTACGTTCTGCATCAAAGAAATACGTCACATGGTTATATTTTTCTGTTTCTGCAATACGCAATTGAGTTTTACCATTTTCGGCCAAAATGTCACCTAAAGTACTTTCAACCTTTTCATCTGGCAACAAAGCAGGGCAATATTCGTTTAATCCTTCGCCATACTGTGAAAAGCATAACATCTTAGCACCCGTTTCCAACATAGCCCGCACGATTTGACGCGCTCTATCACTGCGATAGTTACCGAATAAAAAACCATCTTTATTTGTTATAGGCATATCACCTTTTATAACGGTCGGGCGAATAAATTCATCTGTTTCACCGCGAGCATAAGCCGCCTCCAAAGCGCTTTCTATTGTCGGTGCAATATATTCGGATTTTGCTAAAGCGATGGCATCAAATGCTAGTGCCGTTCTATCCATGTTTTTATTTCTATCCATTGTGTAATACCGACCAGACAACGTACCAAAAAAAGCGCGCCCATCCGCAAAATAATCCGCCAAAGTCTTTTTTATCATTTCAATATAAACGGGCGCCGATTGCGGAGGCGTATCACGTCCGTCGGCTATAAAATGAATACAAACTTTCAGACCGGCGTCCATTACATGCTTAGCAATCATCATCATGTCATGAATATCGGCATGAACACGTCCGTCAGACATCAAACCAGCTAAATGAACGATTCCACCAGACTCACGGACGGAATCTATAAAGCCGCGTAACGGCGCATTTTTATTCCAATTTTCTAATTGAAAACGACGCAAAAATTGATTTACAACGCGCCCCGAACCAATTGTTATATGTCCAACTTCAGAATTTCCCATGGTACCGTCTGGTAATCCAACGGCAGGTCCACTTGCATCCAGTTGAGAATGCGGATAATCTTTTAATAACTTAGTAAAAAAAGGCATTTTTGCGTTCGCAACAGCGTTATGTTCAACGTCTTCTCGAATACCGACACCGTCCATAATACATAAAACAAGTGGTTTGGTCATATCTTTTCCCCTAAATCTTTTTCACGGCAAAAATGTATCATAACTGTTTTTTGATTGCAAAAGAAAAAGAAAGATTGTATAAATTCTGTATAGGAAGTATTTCATAATAACAGAGAGATAAAAAAACAATGAGTGGAAAACCTTTTCATCCAACGGCTGTTGACGAGCACATAGGTCAGCGCGTGCAATTGCGCCGTGTCATGATGGGGCTATCGCAAAAGGACTTAGCGAAAATTTGTGGTGTTACGTTCCAGCAAATTCAGAAATATGAAAGTGCAGGGAACAGGATATCTGCATCACGTCTTTTTGAGCTAAGTTCCGCATTGGAAACACCAATATCTTTCTTTTTTAGCGGTCTGCCTGGTTATATGCCTGAACCTAATCGTAGCGGACGAGTTCAGAGAGTATCAGAACAGAACTCTACCGACCCTTTATCTAAAAATGAATCACTTCAGCTGATAAATTTATATTGGAAACTACCGAACGACGAGCAACGAAAGACTATTATGAAGATGTTAAAAGCATTGAATGGTGTAGAATAAAAAATCCGTATAAAACGGATTTTTTTATATAAATAAGCATCTTAGATTCTACTCTCACCAGAAGAATCTGTCATTCTACCTCTTACACAATCCTCGTAATCTTCTGGATCTGCAATAATCCAACATTGTTTGTCTAGTTCAACCGTATTTTTAGTTTGATCTTTTCCATACTGCATATCCGTTTTCGTATAAGCTGTAGCTACTGCACAATAACCAGATGACGCTGCAGATTCATCAAATATTTTACCAGATTCACAATGAACACAAGTCCCATCAGCAGGTGAAACCCCGGCTCTAATATCTTCAGAAGTGCACGGTTCACAAATTCTACTTTCTTTTGAAGGGAAGGCCGTCCCTGGCTCTACACAGCGAAACTGATAGCAAGTATCATTTTCCGGTAGTTGATAAAAAGTATGTATTGTTTCATCAAATCCAGACCAACCGTTACATAAGCTCTGAGATCGACATAAATTAGAATTTATTTCCTCACAATCCGTATTGGCAGGATTAGGCCTGTAACCATTTTTACAAACTAAAATTTCTTGGCTATTGGTTGCCGGATAAATGGAAGCCCAAGAAATCATATCTTTCCAACCCGAACGCTCTGCACGCCAAACCATCTGCTGAACAAATGCCCCGTGTCCACTAGGCGTCCATTTTGTTATGGCAAGAATCATATCGTGTTCTTGCCCCTTATTTACACCGCAACCCGCATACTTATTAAACACAAACATTGCAATGTTATTTTCTATATTTGCACCAGCCGTCTGCCTTTGCAAATAAGAATAATCGCTACGTTTTAATAACTTTGTGTCACAACTTTTAACTTCTGATTCTGCCAATTCACACTCACTACCAGTAAAACCAGACTTACAAAGCCAAACACACAAAGAATTATTTCCAACTGATAAATCTCCTGCTTCTGTCCAGGCATTTCCTTTGTTTTTATTTTTTCCTTCTAATTGCGTCGGACAAAAATACCCACCTTGTTTTGTCAGTTTCCTGGCGACCATCATCTGCATTCCGTATTCATCGGTATAATTTCTGGCATAAACACCTTTTGCATCACAGTTTTTACTTTGACTGGCACCAATGCACGCCTCTGTTCCTACAAGAGCATGTGCACCGCACGTATTCAAGGTTCCGCCACCCCAGTCATTGATTAAAGAACTAACATTTACACCACCACCAGCAAAAGCCGGGCAAACCGCGAACAAAGATAGTAAAAAAGATAAACAATATTTCTTCATTTTATACTTTCACCATCATTAGTCTTTACTTGCGTAGCAAATACTATTTTCATAATATCCACCAATCAAATTACATCTAGTTTCGTACCACTTATCTGTAAACGTACATTCATCATTTGCCAAATCATAAGATGCAACAGGATCTTTATCATCGTCATTATAATTCAAGCATGCTACTCTTGTTGTATTCTCTACACATCTGCCCCAACCGACAACTTCATTACCACCATAAACATCTCTATAAAACACCGCTAACAAAGCCTCATCTCCTCTTGTCCGGCTATCGCTAAGATTGAAAGTTGAATTATCATAATCTACCCAATAGCCATTTAAGCTCTCGCACTTAGACATTAGCATATAATCCATTTCTTCGGACACGTCAGCGACGGCTCTTTTTATCTGGTCATTTACTTGAGTTAAAAATTCATTACCAGAAGTTGTTGGGTCAGAACAATTCTGTTCGGCAAAACTAGTTATAGATTTTTCTAATTCATCCGGCGATAAATTACGGCAACCCCACGGGTACCCCAAACCAGCACTAGTTCCTGTCGGCGTGCACAAATCTTTTAAGTAATTATTTACTGCGGTTTCACAACCTTCTGCCACACGAACTGTATCAACAGTATCAACAAAAGCCAACAATGCAGTCAAACCACACCTTGTATTCGCTGCAGCCCCAGTCAATCCGCCACTTGCGTTACCTGTTGTCAATTGACCATTACCATCAAATTCGCATCCATCGGTATCACCATATAACGATGCGCAAGCAATTACTTTGTCTTCACACATTGCACGCGCAGCATAGGCACTTATGGCCCCCGTATATTGGGATGTTGTATTATCAAAATCTTGCAATGCACCTGTCTGGGTGTCATAACACTCAGCCATCGTACTTACACAGGACATCTTCACTTCTTCTATTTTTTCATCCTGTGCCTGTGCAATTTCAATCAATGCCTGACGTTTAAATTCTTCCCATACAATGTCAGAAATGTCGCGGCAAGTATCTAGTGCTGTTTCAGCAAACATACGTCTGCTGTCTAAGAAAGAATTAAATTCAGGATTAGCACCCAATACATCCATAGAGGAACTAGCACTATTTACACCCGGCAACGTAATAATATCCGATAATTGAAATAAACGAGGTGAATATATAGCCTCACCAGTATTCTGGTTTATGTATGCACCCGTATAATCCAAACAACGTTTATAATTAGCACCACACGCCACGTCAGATTGTATTGCCGCACGAACATTGGTAATACACTCATTTACATCTGCAGAGTTATGTGACTGATATTCTTCTAAACGAGCCTCACGCAAATACTTTTCTGCCGTACGAACTGTTTGCTCCAAACTTTCTTTTTGCGCGTTTATATTTTTTTCATATATATTACAATCTTGCGTTATCATAATACCATACGCACTGCGCGCCATCGTCAAAACAGCATTATTTTCACAAGAATCCGCAATTATTTCTAAACACTGTTTACTTGCTTGATTATATAAATCTTCACCTGTTAAACTTGATAAATCTACCCCTGTTGAAGTGTCAAATATAGACGTTCCAGAATCGCCCCAAATGTCGCCTAAATCCGATGTAAAATCAACAGTCAACAACCCAAGAGACGTACCGCTTAAACTATTGCTTGAAGACGATGAACTTTTTCCAGACAACAAATCGCTAATTTCCGCCAACATGCTGGCTGCCGCGCTGGTATCTTTTTTAATTGCCATTTCACCTTCTGTAGCGGTATACATAGCATTTACTTCTTCGGCAGACAACCCGACAGCATTTAAGTTATTATCTTCAAACTGAACCAGCAAATTCAATGCTTCGTCAATTGCGCTTTCCGTATTTCGAAATTCATCATAACGAGCGCTGCATACACATCTACGATATGTATCATTTGCATTTGCACAGAATTGATCCATACAAGTTGCATACGCTTCACGACATTCTGCATACCCCCCGCCAATTGCGGAAATATCTGAAAAAACTGCTGTTGCACGCGCGGCCGAAGAACGAGAAGCGCCAACAACAGAATTATTAGACGCAGCACGAGCCGTACTTGCCGGATTATGAGTCGCCGAGCGAACAACGTTTGACGAAGCCGCCCTTGATATCGATGAATTACGTACATCAGAACCCGATACACTTGATGCCTGAACCGAACCACTGCGCCCCGTCACAACCCCAGTAACACTTGGTTGAACGACCGCTGTTCTTGATACGCTTACGGCGGTCTCGGGTCTTGCTGTTGCACTACGCGATACGGTTGTTAAAGCAGAACGAGAAGTTACACTTGAATCTGTTTCGTTCGTCCTTGCCACACGCGAAATTGTACTTCTTGCAGTCGCAGGCGTAATATTTCCGTCTGTTCCTACAAGCGCACCACGCGGATTTGTTGCCTGTGCAGCGAAAACAGAACCAGCGGATAAAAACGCCGCCAAAACAAACGAATATTTACAAAAGTTATTTATTCGCATTGTCAAAATTACATCTCTCTTTCTGCATTTTATCACTTTATTGGTACTTGAATCAACAACCAATTTTACTCAATACAACAGTTTACCGCATTTTTTACCCAATCACCTAAACGACGTACGGCAGATTTTGATTCCGGAACACTTGTTTCTGATTTAATTGTCGCATTTTCTGAAGCGATGTTGCATTTTGCCATAGCATTATCATAAACTTCTGGTGCAATCTTTTTAACCCCCGTTAAATCGATTAAATCCATATTTATTCCCCAAAACAAAGAATATAATTCATACGATTTGTTAAATAAATCATAAGCATCTTTGGTATTTCCCGCACCTAATGCTTTTGTCCCCACCTCCATTACACGCATAGACGCCGCCAATAAATGCTTTGAAATGCACCATACTTCGCCATTTTCAGCGGTGGACTTCTTTACTATACGAGACATCAAATCTTTACGCATGTCACGAACAGTATTTATCAAATCATAAAAACCTGTTTTCTGAGTTTTGGCTCCGCTGAAAAAGAAATGCTCTTCCAGTGAAATCAAATTCATTAAAGCAATGGATAAGTCTTGATCCGAAGATAAATCTAATGGGTTTACTTTTTTAGACGCATCAACTTTGGCTATCATTTCTTCTAAGGTTATCTTTGAAGTTTTAGATTCTTTCTTTGCGACCTTTTTTACTGATTTTGTTTTCATATTATACCTTCCTTTCTATGAAATAGAATTTACATTGTAATAAGCCAAAATATTACAGTTGCTATAATTAAAAAAGACAACGGTACGACTACTTTCTGAAATGCAAATTTTGCATGTCCTCCGTTTTCACGTTTTATTTTAATATACCAGCGAGCCCCCAAATAAAATGCAACAGTACCAACAATTATGCCCAACAAAAACTTATCAATTCCCCACAAAGTTGACGCACCAAATTGAACGCCGGGCAGGGCATAAACTAACGCTAACAAACCATAATAAAAAACGAACGGAACAACTATCTGCCAAAAAACGCTTTTGACATTATGCTTTTTCAACCAACCTGCAGTCCAAAAGAACAGTGACAACATCAAACCACCTGCCCAAATTCCGGTTATGACATCATCTACGCCCAGCAACCGCATTCCTTCCAAACCAGCACCAACCGCAACTGTACAAACAGGGCAAACTGCCTGCGCGACAGGCAAAATAATAAAAATTGCCAAAACAGCAAAAAATAAAGACGACATTAAATTTTTCATGTTTTTAACTCCAACTAACTTATTTTTTATAATCGTACACAAATTCATACAATCCGGTCAATATGATTTTATCACGCCTCGCATATGAGCACTTCGTGCACGTGTATTATTTTTTAATTCTTCGTCTGATGGCGTTACCGCACGAATTGGTAAAAAACGCGCTTCTGTCACAACTGGCATACGCGGATCACCCAAAGGCGTTGTCCACTGCTTAAAAGTATTTTTTACTATTCTATCTTCAATAGAATGAAAAGTAACGCAAATACATTTCCCACCGACAACTAATTTATCTGGAATATCATCTAACGCTTTCTTTAATTCGCCCATTTCATCGTTTACTGCAATTCTTAATGCTTGAAAAACCGGTGCAACGTCATGAGGATTACGAATTAAATTTTTTAATTCAAACGTTGTTTTAGGTACTTTTTCTTTAATTACCCGCGCCAAAACGACAGGCCTTTTTATATCACCATAATCACGTAATATTTGTGCCAATTCATCAACAGAAGACTTTTTAATTAAATCCAATGCGGACATACCTGAAACCGACATACGCATATCTAGCGGGCCGTCAGCACGAAAAGAAAAACCTCTTTCTGATATATCTATCTGCATAGAAGAAATTCCCAAATCAAAAACTATCGCATCATAAGTTCCAGGTAATTCAGATATATTTGAAAATGCTTGCGGTATAAATTCAAATCTACCGTCAAAAATTGACGCAAGTTCCTGCGCGTCAGCGCGCACATTTGGGTCACGGTCAAAAGCGATTACTGTGGCACCTGCTTCAAGAAAAGCACGAGAATACCCCCCAGCACCAAAAGTTGCATCTACAATTCTCTTACCGTTTACATCACCCAAAGCCTGCATTACTGCATTTAAAAGTACAGGTATATGTTTCATTATTCTATTTCAACCCTTATTCCTAAGTTTACGAAATCATTTGCGGTTGTCGCCCCCAATTCAACACCACCTGGTAACGCCATTGAAGCCACTTTATCACCAGCATGTAAATTCAAAACAACTTTCGTTTTTCCGGATTTTAACGCGCTTAACGCTTTTTTTACATCCGGCAGGACATTACCATTATATATTTCCAAGGTTATTTTCTTCGCTATTTTCGCCACCCATTCTGTCAAAGGCGTAATAGAATCTACAAATACAGAAACTCTATCATCACGGCACGACGTTTTACCTGAAATCAAGACTATGCTTTCATTAGATAAAATCTGTGCAAAGTCCGCAGCAGATTGCCCAAACGCTACAGCATCTATATTACCAAAACTATCCGACGCGTTTATGGTTATCATTTCTTTACCAGCTTTAGTACGCCGCCGAGAAAAAGAACTTACAGTCGCGGCAATTTGTACCTGTTTTCTGTCTCCTAAGCTTGCCAAAGTAGAACTTGTTGCAAGCTTTGCTCTTGTTATTAAATGTTTATATTGATCTAATGGGTGCGCGGAAATATAAAAACCCAACGCGGACAATTCGTTTTCCAGCCTTTGCGCAAAAGTCCAAGCAGGCGTTACAGGTAAATTCTTTTTCAACCTATCTTCTGTTACATCATCTTCTATGGTGTTTGCAAACAGCGATAATGAGTTCGCCCCATCACGAGATTTTGACGCATAAGACAATATCGCATCTGCATTCATAAATATAGCCGCCCGATTAGGCTCCAAAGAATCTAACACACCAACTTTTGCAAACGCTTCTAATATTCTTTTATTCATTATCGGCGCGCAACGTTTCGCAAAATCAGTTAAATTCTTAAATCTGCCGTTTGCGTTTCGTTCTGCAACTATTGCATCTGTTGCGACGGTTCCGACACCTTTAATTGCCGCCAATGCGTATATAATTTTCCCGTTTCGCACTGTGAACAAAGATTCACTTTCATTTATATCTGGTGCGACAATCTGGATACCAAAATTAGACTTTGCGTCATCTACAAATAAAGCCAACTGGTCTGTATCATTCAAATTACTGGACATAGACGCAGCCAAGAATTCTGGTGTATAATTCGCTTTCAAATACGCACATTGATTAGCAACTATGGAATAAGCAATTGCATGAGATTTATTAAAAGCGTACTTAGCAAACTCCTTAAATTTTTCCCATAAATCTTTGGCTTCTTCTCTATTTAACGTTTGTTCTTTCTCACATCCTTCATAGAACTTACCCTCTAATTCATCCAACATCTTTATGATTTTTTTACCCATTGCTTTACGCACGTTATCAGACTGCCCACGGGTAAATCCGGCCAGCGCTCTGGTCAGCTGCATAACCTGTTCTTGATAAACGATGATTCCATAAGTTTCTTTTAATATCGGTTCTGCTCGCGGGTGAACATATTCAACCTTTTCTTCACCATGCATACGGGCGATAAATTGGGGTATAAAAGCAATAGGTCCAGGACGGTTCAATGCGTTTAACGCAGAAATTTCTAGAAAACTGGTTGGGTGCATTTTACGCAGAGTTTGTTGAACAAACGGAGCATCAAATTGAAAGATACCTTCTGTCATTCCAGATTGCCATAATTTCATCGTTTTTTCGTCATCAGTCGGTATCTTATCTAAATCAATATTTATACCGCGAGTCTGCTGTATTAACTTTATCGCATATTTCAAAACAGCTAACGTTTCTAAACCTAAAAAGTCAAATTTAATTAAACCAGCAGATTCCAAATAGTGACCATCGAATTGGCAAGATGGTAATTGGTTAGCAGGATCCCTATAAACGGGTGCTATTTTTGTTGTCGGTCGGTCGCCTATAACGACACCGCAAGCATGTTGCCCCAAATTACGTAACGAACCTTCAAGTTCTTCAGCGATAGTAACAACCTTATTCATATCTTCATCGGTCTGCAAAACCGCTTGAATCTCTGGCGAAGCGTCAACGGCGTCTTTCAATGTTTTTGCGTCCTGAGGTATCAATTTAGAAAGCCTATCGGATTTAGAATAAGGGATACCGTAAACGCGCCCGATATCTCTGATTGCGCCACGAGCTTGCAAACTACCGAAAGTAATTATACGGCAGACAGAATCATGCCCATATTTATCACAAATATATGCCAGCACTCGTTCAATACCAGTAGGTTCAAAGTCCACGTCAAAATCGGGCATTGAAATACGGTCGGGGTTTAAGAATCGTTCAAACAGCAAACCATATTTTAGAGGATTCACATGGGTAATCCCCAACGCCCACGCAACAATAGACCCCGCACCTGAACCACGCCCTGGTCCAGTCAAAATATCGTTTTTACGACACCAATCAATATAATCTGCAACGATTAAAAAGTACCCAGGGAACCCCATATTTATAATTACGCCCAATTCAAATTCGGCCTGCTCATAATACGGTTTGGTATCTTTGATTCCATGTTGCTCTAATTTCTTTGCTAAACCAGACATCGTATGGTTGCGCAGCATTTGACATTCTTGCTCTAAATCATTACCAAAACGTGGCAGCAACGGCTTCTCATGCACGTTTACCATAAAGCCACATCTCTTTGAAATAACGATTGTGTTCTCTATGGCTTCCGGCAAATCAGAAAACAACTCCGCCATTTCATCCGCCGTCTTAAAATATTGTTCGGAAGATTTTCGCGGACGATCTGGATCTATCACCTTCGTTTGCCCCAAAACGCAACTTAAAGCATCTTCTGCCTCATAATCATGACTTGTGGCAAAAACGACGTCGTTGGTCGCAACAATAGGAACGTTCTTTTCTAATGCAATTTTTAGAAACTCAGGTTCTGTTTTTATCTCGTCAGCCAATCCATGCCGCTGAATTTCAATATAAAATCTATCGCCGAAAATGTCTAAAAATTGCTGTGCGTATTGTCTTGCTTGAACATCTTGGTTATTCAATATCGCCATACCAATTGGTCCGGTATGAGCACCAGATAAACAAATCAGACCAGTATTATGCGCCGCCAATTCTTCAAATGTTACATAAGGACCTAAATGATGATTTTCTTGCCGCATGTACATAACGCGGCTTAGTTCACACAAATTCAAGTAACCTTCATGGTTCTGAGCCAACAAAACGATTCTGGAAAGAGCCCCCGAACGCAGTATTTTCGGATCTGCCACATGTTGATTTAACGTTATTTCTGTGCCTATTATTGGCTGCACTTTATTTTTAGGCATAACGTCTGAAAATTCTGCGCACCCCGACATCATATTTGTATCGGTCAAGGCGCACGCAGTCATATTGTTTTTTTTACACAATTCAGGCATTTGTTTAATTTTTAGCGTACCAGCCCCGATAGAAATTCTTGAATGTGTACGAAGATGAACGAATTGATTTTCCATACCGGCACGATAGCAAAAAACGCACACTTAGAGCAACCGCAAAATATATTTTTTTTAACAATTTATAACTTACTGATATTGGAATAAAAAAGCCCCCAAAGGGACAATGAATTACATAACTTTTCCTTGCGTCGGATAAAAAGTAAGTTGAATTTTTTCCCATTTTTCAAATTCTCCAACCGGCAGCATTTTAAATGGTTGACATACGTCTATGGCGCTACGAATTGTATCTAACACATAAGCGAAGGCAGGGTCCGTTTCTGCGCGTGCCGCCGATTCAAACCAAACATCACGAACAGTACCGTTTCTACGCATTGTCAAATGCGCTACCGCACGAATATCTTCTATACCAGGACGCTTCGTGTCAACGTTCCAACAACGAGTCATCGCAACACGTAATGCATCAACCACAGAAACAGTTAAAGTTCTATCCAAAGAAACGACTTCCCGATTTACACGTACAACTGTCTTTTTCTTTTTCGGTGCTTCATCCTTTTTGGCTGTATCAGTTTGGTTTTCAACCGGCTTTACAACAGGATCTGGGACTTCTGGCGCGACCGGTTTTTCTTCTACAAGGCTCGGTACAACGATCGGTTCTGCAGGTTCTTCTTCTGCAGGCGCCGGCACCGGTACGGGGGCAGGCGCCTCTTTTTCCGGTTCCGGTTCTGGTTCTGCATCCGCATTTACGTTATGTAAGATTGTTTCATCACCGCCAACTCGAACAGAATTCAAATCAATTTCTAAAATTTCTATTCTATCAGGAGCAACCAACATTGCTCTATCAACAACCAACGCAAAGGAAGTCAACATTATTGCAATCAGAAACAGATGCCCGCAAATAGACATCAACAAATTTTCCGATGAAAATCTATTACTAAAATTCATGTATTAAATTTCTAATTGCGTGCGCAAACCAACCTTCTGGAAACCGGCACTTTTTAACTTCCCCATGATAGACATTACAGCACCATAATCAGCCTCTGCATCGCCATTTATCATTATGGTTAAATCAGAATTTTCCCCGCGCATAGCTATTACACGTTTTACCGCCTCATCCCGAGACATTTCTGTTTTACCGACATAATAACGTCCGTTTTTATCCACACTAATCTGAACTGCGTGGTCATTACCGGTCAAAGCAGAATTACCGGCCTTTGGTAAATTCAAATCTATTCCGGTAGTAAGCATAGGGGTAGTTACCATAAATACTGCCAACAACACCGTCATGATATCAATCATAGGCGTCAATGATATAGATGCATCAGAACTTCTGAATCTTCTGCGCGACATTATACGTCTCCGATTATTTTTTTGATTTACTTTCTTTTAATTCTTTGCACTTTTCAATCAAAGTATCATACAAATCATCCGACTTTTTGCTGAAATATTGATACGCGATTGCCGCCGGAACAGCTGCTATCAAACCTAAAGCCGTCGTACCCAAAGCAGTTGCTAAACCTGGTGCGATAACGCCAATAGAAACAGATTGATTTACACCGATAGATGCAAACGAATCCATAACCCCCCAAATGGTTCCGAACAAACCTATAAACGGCGCAACGTATGAAACCATAGATAGGAACCATAAATTTCTGTCAAACGGACGAATTAATTTGTCTGCAATCAACGATAGATTATCGTCTTTCTTAATTTGCACTGGAGACTTTTTCTGAAAACGCCACAAGCGAATTTTTTCTATTATTATCGCCCAAGACATAATGCTACCGAATACCAATACCAAAGATATAAACAGAGTCATTATATCCCCAGTAAACAAAGACAACAAAGAAAACGTATTAGTCATTACTTTACCTTTTGTTTTGATAAGAATTCTCTAAACATAACCGCGACACTTTCCGGTATACGTTTAGGCTGCAAGTTTGCACCAATATAAGCCGCAGTTGCAGATAGTATAGCACAAACTTCACCATTTTTCACGAACTTTTGTTCTACGGCCAAAGACGCCGCCCCAAATTTCGTAACAGTTGTTTCAACAATTACTTTATCCGCCAAAAATAGCGGTTTAACATACCGAATGCCTAAATCACGCACGACAAAACCAACGTCACCATCAGGAAACGTCATTCCACCTAAAACATCCATTCGAGCCCGTTCTGCTATTTCTATATAGCGCCCATGATAAACTATACCACCGGCATCCGTATCAGCATAGGCAATTGCAAACGGAAATTTATGAATTTTCATTTTCTACCCCAACAAACGAATTTGAATCAACGTTCAATTCATTTTTTAATCTTTCTGAAACACGAAACTTTATTTCATCGAACACTTTACGCAAAACCGGTTCAAAGTCAAAGCCTTTTGCAAAATCTTCAGAGAAAAACAATTTCCAATAGAAGTTTTCGCTGTATTCCCCTACATAAGACAAATCCTTGGCGCACAGATGCTGGACGGTTGTATCCAATCTATCAAGTGCTTTTACTAATTTAGATTCCGAAGAAATCCGTTTTTCATATTCTTCAAAACAATCTGATACATATTGATTTTTCAACATTTCTTCTATCGTACTAATTGCGCAAGATTCTTGATTTTTCTTATTCATACGGCATACATCATTTTGTTGATGTAATGGTATATCATGTGCGATTGCCTCTGGTAAATCGTGTAATATGCACATTGTTAAAACCTTTTCCATATCAACACGGTTTTGCAAATAAGGTTTAATAGCAATTGCCGTCATTGCCATATTCCAAGAGTGCGATGCCACTGACTGTTGCGCATTATCTGACATACGCGTTATTCTGTATTCGCATTCCAGTTTTTCTGCTATTTTGAGAAAATTTACTATATTTTTCATATCGGACTAATTTTATTTTTCTAAACCAAGATGTTTATATCCGGCATCCGTCACGATACGCCCGCGGGGTGTGCGTTGTATAAAACCTAACTGCATAAGATACGGTTCTATAACATCTTCAATCGTATCAGCAGGTTCGGATAACGCCGCCGCCAAATTTTCTATACCGACAGGACCTCCAGCATAATGCCGTACGATTGCCGTCATATATTCACGGTCTAATTCATCTAAACCGCTATCATCTATATGTAACTGCGCCAAAGTCGTTTTGATTGTATCTGACGAAATCATGTTCTGACCCAAAGCAGTCGCAAAATCACGCGCACGTTTTAACAATCTATTTGCTATACGCGGCGTTCCGCGTGCGCTGCTTGCCAACTTCTGTGCTCCAGCTTCATCAATGGGTGTACCCAAAATATTGGCACTACGCATAATAATTCGTGCCAAATCATCTGGTGAATAAAAAGACAGACGTAAATCTATTCCGAACCTATCCCGCAAAGGGTTAGATAATAAACCTGTACGCGTAGTCGCACCGACTAATGTGAACGGAGGCAGGTCAATACGAACGCTTTTCGCCGACGGTCCTTCGCCCAACATAATGTCCAACTTAAAATCTTCCATGGCAGAATACAAAACTTCTTCTATTGCGGTCGGTAAACGATGAATTTCGTCAATAAACAATACATCCATAGGTTCTAACGAAGTTAAAATTGCTGCCAAATCACCTTGCTTGGTCAACATAGGTGCTGCCGTTGCACGAAAATTAGTCCCCAATTCATTTGCCACAATATGCGCCAATGTCGTCTTACCCAACCCAGGAGGACCATATAACAAAACGTGATCCATAGCCTCACCACGAGTCTTCGCCCCAGTTATAAAAACAGATAAATTTTGTTTAAGTGAATCATGTCCGATAAAATCTGACAAAGCCCGCGGACGAATAGAAGCAGCTATTTCGTCTGGGATATTAGGATCTAAAAATCTTTCGTTATTATTTTGCATATTTTTTACAGTAACTTGTTATCGGCGTTTTCACGACCTACATACGCTTTCAAATCGTTATACATCTGGCGCAAATCCGCAGGTTGACTATAATGTTCATCCGAATTTTTAACCCGGATTGTTTCTAGATCTATCTGCGCCTGTTTTTTAAGAACCTGAGTTAAATGCGTGGCGAAACCTTTTGCTTCATCAGATTCATTAGCCCCCTGTAACAGCAGACCGCGATTAGGGCGGGGCGACAAGAAAGCAAAATCTGACACTGATGGGTCAGGTGATACCAAGGCAAAGCCGGAAACTTCTGGTCTACGCATCATAGCCTGCAACACATACCAAGCACCCAGTTGATTACCCGCCAACCAGATACGATCACTATCTTCATTTCTGTTCTGAATCCAATCTATTACCGTTGCAATATCTAGCATATTTTCTGTCGTAGTACCGATTGCGCCTTCTGAATAGTTCACCCCCCGATAATTAAATCTAACGACTGAAAAACCGATATCCATAAACGCTCGAAACATAGCGTATGAGACTCGGTCATTCATATGATATTTTTGACGAGGGTTACCAGACAGAACTACCGCAAGTGGCGCAGATGGCGCATCAGATTTATGATAAACCGCATGTAAATTTCCGGCCTCACCGGCAATCATTATATCAACCATTTTTTTCGCCTTTCTTATATATTTTTTAGATTATATTACTTATAGAACAAACGAAATACAATTTTCAACAGAAATTTTTGTTTTGACACACAGGGCGCGAATGTTTTAAGATTTATCAGAGAGAAAAGGGCATTGACATGACAAGATTCATTTTAACGGCGGTTTTTGCTAGTTTATTAGCGTTAAACGCAAATGCAGAAACCGAAGAAATCGTATACGATAACTTCCAAACAATATATACAGAAACTCCGGTTCAATCGTATTACGCGTACCCAGACGACCCTAATTTCATCCCAGAAACTGAGTTCATGCAACGCGCAGATAGTTTAGACTACGACTTAAATATTGAAGAGGCGCGGCAAATAGAATCCATGATGCATCCTGGCGTATCATTTGGTACCAGACCGATGATAATATGCCGTAACTTTGGTTGCACAAGATTAAATGACAGAATAACCCGCACGTTTTTATTCAACAGTCTGGCAAACATGTTTATGATGAACGAACATTCCCGCGTTTATATATGTGAAGCAGACCCATTTTCTCGCGACTGCTTGCAGTCCGGCATTTCTTTTCCTGTACGCAGCGGTATCGCAAATGCGCTGGTAAAGATACCAAAAGCGACCATTTCACAGGTAAACCTTTCTACAGGTTTATCAAAAGCAACCGTCAGCATGACATATGAATTCTTAGTAAATGGTATTGCAAGAACTTGCGAACCAACTGTTATGGACATTGTCGTACCGATAAATTCACAGGCTACTTTATCCAATCGCGAATTTACATGTAATATGACCAGTGACGGTTTAAGCAATGTGTCTTTGTTAGTAAACATAGATTACATTGACTTAGATTACGGTATCATAGGCGGTTATTATTCTTTGGGTATGCAGGGGCCAACTACAGGTGGGGGTACTGGTTACGCGCTATTTAAGACAGAATTTACGACTGGTGGTATGCAATTCCGTGCGGCAGTTACCGAAGAAGATGGAATAACCGGTGCCAATGCGATGCTGACGATACAACCCGGTGAATATGCGGTAGAACCGTTAAAGAAATAAATTCGCCGCGATATTGACGCGAAATTTATTATATGAATAAGACAATTTTAATCATTGACGATGATGATATGTTGCGCAAAACGTTGGCACGCGGTTTGCGCGACAATGCTTTTAATGTTTTAACCGTCAGCAGCGCGGAAAACGGGGACGAGGTGCTTTCTAGAATAAAAGTAGACGCGATAGTTCTTGACCGTATGATGGGTGGCGCTGACGGTTTGACGTTTCTAAAAAATTTAAGAGGGCGCGGGATAAACATTCCTGTTATAATGTTGACCGCTATGACAGGGGCAGAAAACGCCATTGACGGTTTAGCTGGTGGTGCGAACGATTACCTAGCAAAACCTTTCCAGTTGCGAGAATTAGTACTTCGTCTAAACAACATCATAAAAAACGACACTGTACCAGATGAAAAATTACCAAACGGTTTAATGTTTACAGATGAAGAATTTTTCATTACCCCGCAAGACGGGAAAACAACACCTCCTCGTATTTTACCGTTATCCGGGGAAGAAAAGAAATTATTACGTCAACTGACAACTCCTGTTGGCAACATAGCGCCAGCAGCGCCAATGGTTGCAAAACGCTTGCGCAACAAATTAAATGTTGTATTATCAGGTATAGACATAATTACAATACGCGGTCGCGGATATAAATTAGTTCATATTCGTACCGACGAAAACTATGACGGTGAAAGAAAATGAGATTGATACCACGTAGCTTTTTATGGCGCACAATTTTAATGATTCTGGTACCTTTGATTATCGCAGAGGTTATAATTGCCAACGTATTTTTTGGCAATCACTGGACTCGCGTTCATGCCACGTTAGCGCGTAGTTTGGCGGTAGAAGTTGTAACTATGATGAACTTTATAGACAACGGTAATTTAGACACTGCCACAACCATGGCTCGCGATATGGGCATAAACGTTTCCATAAACCCGAAATTAAACCGCCCAAGTAAAAATGATAACGAATCTCGCGAAGCGGGGTTATTGGCAAGCGAGTTGTCTGGCAGATTAAACCGCCCCGCACAGATTTATATTGATAAGGGTAAACGTTTAGTATTCATAGACGTCCCTACTAACGACGGGAAAATTGCTACTTTTGGGACATCTTTGTATAGAATATATTCAACCAGTACAGAAGTGTTTATCATATGGCTTATCGGTTCAATATTGATTGTATCTATTTTGATTACTCCATTTATAATAATGCACACGCGCAGTATACGTCGCATTGCAAAAGCCGCAAGCAGATTTGGTCGCGGATTAGACGCGCCAGGTTTTCAGCCGACGGGTTCAAAAGAAATCCGAGAAGCAGCGACGGCTATGATAACGATGAAAGAACGTCTAAACCGCTACAATCGTACAAGAACAGATATGTTAAATGCTGTAAGTCATGACTTAAAAGCACCTTTAACTCGCATGCGCTTGGCCGTAGAAACGGGCGAGTCGTCAAAAGATGGCTTGTTACAAGATATTGACCGCATGACAGAAATGGTAAATGGGTATTTGGCGTTCGCACGTGGTGAAATACCAGAAATAGAGCAGACCACAGAATTACCAGCAATGTTATTACGCATAGCTCGTGATGCGGCACCAGATAAAAAAATAGAGACAGATTTTCCAGAAGAACCTGTTCAATTTTATGCTCGCCCAATGGCACTGGCTCGTGCATTTAGTAACATCATTGAAAATGCCGCCAGATACGCTAAAAAGAAAATTCGCATTACGGAACGTGATACAGCGGAACAGGTAGAAATCATCATCGAAGATGACGGACCTGGCATACCAGACGATAAAAAGAAAGATGCATTACGTCCATTCGTGCGTTTAGACGAATCGCGCAGTGAAAAGACCGGTGGTACAGGGCTTGGTTTATCCATTGCCCAGACAGCAATTGAAAATCACGGCGGTCAAATGTTCTTAGAGAATAGCGACCTTGGTGGTTTAAAAGTCAGAATTGTTTTACCTATATAGTTTTATGAGTGTCAAAAATGAATTTATATAAATACGTATCCAACGCGATAAATAATAAACTTGGTTTTTCCGCAAATCTAGAAACACCGCGCAATCGTAACTTTGGCGATTTTTCAACGAACGCCGCAATGGTAATGGCTAAAAGCGCGAGCAAAAACCCACGAGAACTTGCCGCGGAAATATTACCAAAATTGTCTGAACTTGACTTCGTTGAAAACGCTTCGATTGCTGGTCCAGGTTTCATCAATATCAAATTACGCGATGATTTTATTTGGGATGCGGCGGCTCAGCCTCATGACATTAAAACAGATAAACCACTAATAATTGATATGGACTATGGTTCTTATAATGTGGCCAAATCTTTGCATATCGGTCATCTTAGAACATCAATAGTAGGCGATACTTTAAACAGAATCGCTAAAAGGTTAGGGCATAAAACAATATCTTATAACCATATGGGCGATTGGGGTCGCTCTATGGGTTTGGTAATTGCTTGGATAAAGCGCAACCATCCAGATTGGCCCTTTTTCCAGAAAGACTTCAACCCAGATGCAGATTATAGCAAATACGCTATGCCGGTTGATGAACTAGATACTTATTATCCGTCGGCAGCGGCCCTAGCAAAAACCGATGAAAACTTTATGGAAGAGGCCCGCGTCATTACAGCCGAACTACAACGCGGACATCCTGGATATAATGCTTTATATAATGTTTTTTTACCGATATCTTTAGAGTCTATGATGGAAACGGTCAAACGTTTAAACATCATGCCTTTTGATAGAAATCTTGGTGAAAAAAACGCGGCGCAATATATTGAACCAGTTGAAAAAATGCTGCGCGAAAAGAATCTTTTGGTTAAAAGTGACGGTGCTGAAGTAATCGTCGTAAAAAAAGATACAGATACGGCACCAATGCCACCTGTTATGTTTTATAATTCTCGTGGTGCTGTCCCTTATGACGCAACAGATATAATGGCCTTGTATTATAGAAAAATCACCGACAATCCAGACAAAATTATATATCTGACCGACATACGCCAGAAATTGCACTTTGAACAGCTGTTCCGCGTTGCAGAAATTACCGGTTTATTTCCACCGGAAAATCTTGAACATATTGGTTATGGCACAATAAACGGAGCAGACGGGAAACCTTTCAAGACCCGTGACGGTAACGCTGCAGGGTTAAACGATATTATTGAAATGATAAATGCGGCAGTACAAAAGAGAGTTGCGGAAAGCGGTAAAAATCTGACGCCTGAAACAATAGATGCTATCGCACTGGCCGCATTAAAATTCAACGATTTAATGCACGATTTACGTTCAGATTATGTATTTGAACCGGAATCCGTAACCAGTTTTGAGGGCAGAACAGGTCCATACATATTATATACAGCGGTACGTTTGAATAGCGTTTTAAAAAAAGCAGCGAACGTATCTGATTCTAATTTGAAATCATTATCAGAAGACGAACGAAATCTATTGATTGAAACGCTTGACTTTGAACGTACCGTTCAAAACGCTTTTGATAATAGAGCAACTGATATGATTGCAAACTACGCGTATGATTTGTGCCAATTGATAAATACATTTTATCACAATTGCCCAATTTTACGCGACGACATTGATGAGGAAACACGCGCACAGCGTCTAAAAATAACGCGTATAGCACATGACACCTTGGCAAGTGCAATTGATTTAATGGGATTAAAAATCCCGGAAGAGATGTAACGGCATACGGTACAATAATACCATATCGATTTTTCTTGACTTTTCGGGTATAGCGGGGCATAATTGTCCCGCTAAATTTAATAAAAGGTAAAAAACATGGCAGCGACAAAATCGTTAAAAAAATGCGAATTAGATGCTAAATGGTATCTGATTGACGCAACCGATTGCACGCTGGGTCGTTTGGCAGCATACACTGCAAACATTCTGCGTGGTAAAAACAAGCCGACTTGGACGCCGAATATGGATTGCGGCGACCATGTCATCATCATAAATGCAGATAAAGTTGCTTTGTCCGGTAAAAAAGCCGACAAAACGAAATTTTTCTGGCATTCTTTATGGACAGGCAGCACGAAAGAACGCACATTGGGTCAGATGCGCAGTGAAAAACCAGAAAAACTGATTTTCAACGCTGTAAAACGCATGATGGGACGCCGCACAGCAGTTGCGTTGGCGAACCAACGTTTAACTAAATTGCATATTTATGCTGGTTCAGAACATAAACATGCAGCACAAAACCCAATTGTTATCAATTTCGCAGAATTGAACCGTAAAAATAAAAGGGGCGAATAATGACAGAAGAAAAAAAGACTGTTAAAAAAACAGCCGCAAAAACAACAAAAAAAGCAGCCCCAGCAAAAACAACGGCGAAAAAAGCGGCTGCTGACGTAAAATTATCAAACGCAACATATGCAACGGGTAAACGTAAAGATTCAGTTGCTCGTGTATATCTGGTTGCGGGTAAGGGGCAAATAATTGTTAACGGTATACCTATGGCAGAATACTTCCGTCGTCCGGTATTGCAGATGATTATCGCTCAACCATTTGGGATAACGAAACGTGAAACTGCATATGATGTACACGCAATCGTTATGGGTGGCGGTTTATCTGGTCAGGCAGGTGCTGTAAAGCACGGCATTTCCAAAGCTTTAGAGAAAGCAGAACCAGATTTGCGCAAGACATTAAAAGCCGCCGGTTTCTTAACACGCGATAGTCGTGTCGTTGAACGTAAGCACTTTGGTCGTCACAAAGCTCGTCGTTCAACACAATTCAGCAAACGTTAAAAAATTGCACACATGGAAAATCCGCCATCATGGCGGATTTTTTCTGAAAAGTATCAAAAAACTTTGTATTGCGTTTATAAAAAAACTGTGTATAATCACACAGCAATTCATTATTTTTAGGGGAAATACAATGTTCAAAAAAGAAAAAGTCAAAGATTTGCATTATACAGTAAACGGTCAGATTTCTGCCGACGAACTGCAATCTGCCGCCGATGAAATATTAGCGGAATACGGGAAAAAGGCAAAAATGCCTGGTTTTCGTCCTGGTCACATTCCTTTAACCATTCTACGCCAGAAATATAACGCCTCTGCAATTTCAGAAGCAATAGACAAACTGATGAACCGCGATTTGAACGATTATATTGCGGAAAAAAAGATACGTTTAGCGGGTTCTCCGAAAGTTGATTTATCTGGTTGGGAAATTGGTAAAGACGCAGAATACACATTAGATTTTGATATTTTACCAACGTTACCAGAAGTAGACTTAGAAAAGTTCACAGTTACAAAGAAGACAACAAAACTTGATGAATCTGAAGTTGAAAAGTCTTTGGAAAACATCCGCAAATCTCGCAGCATTGCCGAAAAACAATCTGCAGATTATAAAGCCCAGAACGGTGATACCGCTGTAATTGATTTCAAAGGTTTTATCGGTGACGAAGCTTTTGAAGGTGGTGCTGCAGAAAAGCATCATTTAATTTTAGGTTCTGGTGCTTTTATCCCGGGTTTTGAAGATCAAGTAATTGGTCACAAAGCAGGTGATGAATTTGACGTAAATGTAAAATTTCCGTCTGATTATCATGCCGAAAATTTAGCTGGTAAAGACGCCAGGTTCGCAGTAAAAGTTCATGAAGTTCGTCATCATAAGTTACCAGAATTGACAGATGACTTAGCAAAAGAAGTAGGGCATGAATCTGTAGAAAAATTACGTGAACACATTCGCAACATTTTGAACGAACAGTACGAAGAAGCAGCGAAGCGTGAAATGCGTAATGAACTATTGGATATATTAGCAGACAAAATCAAACTTGATTTACCAGAAGTACTGGTAGAGCAAGAATTAAATATGGCTAAGCAAGAACACGATCACGCGCACGCACATTGCAACGGTGATTGTGGGGCGGACCATAAATGGGACGAAAAGAAAGAACGTAAAGACGCAGAACGTCGCGTAAAACTAGGACTGATTTTAGCAGAGTGGGGTACAAAAAACAAAGTTGAAGTCACTCGCGAAGATTTACAGCAAGCTGTTTGGGCAGAAGCGTCTCGCTATCCAGACCCAAAGCAAGTATTTGATTTCTATAACAAAAATCAAAACGCTTTGGCGATGTTACGCGGAATGATTTTTGAACGCAAAGCTTTGGATGCAATGTTGACTCACGTTAAAACGAAAGAAAAAGCCGTAAAACCAGAAGAATTGTTCCAACAAGCAAACGTTCGTTAAAAGACTCGAAAGCCTCTAAACAGAGGCTTTTTTATTAAAAAACACATTGACATATTTTATACCAATGATATAAATTCATTCGGGCAAAAGAGGTTTGGTTATGAATACTATATTAGTACCTATTTATGAATTGCGAGTAAAACTATTAGAAAAAATAAACCCGCACTTTTTTAAAAATAATTATGACTTGATCTTACGCACTTCTTTGGCCGCGCAAGATTATGTTTTGTCCGGTAATTACCACGAATACGATCCTCGTATGGGACACGCATATAAAAATTTACCAGGATACATCAAAGTACATCAAAAATATAAAATCCCATATAACCCAGAATTACCGAAAAACTGCGTAAATTCTGGTTTAGTAATGGATTTAGCCTGGGCCTTCAGAATAGATTTAATAAACGGTGTAATAGACGAAAAAGGCAACATAAGAAATACAAATGCTTTACCAACATCTGAGGTTTTGCAAGTATATCACAATTCGCATTTATCTGGGACCCCATCAACTGCGTTCTCTATATACCCACCATCTCAAATACAATACATTTTGAATAACGTTTGTAGGCGCACAAGATAAAAAGACACCCGAATGGGTGTTTTCTTTTATTTTATTCTTATAAATCCTTGCTTTTTCAAAATTTTTACAGTATAATTCCCCTGATTTTGCGGGTGGGCGCATTATCAATCCGACTAACCCCACAAGACCTCGTCTTATTCAAAACAAAACGGCGATGGCAAGCTTTGTATGAAATTTCTATATGAAAGATTTATCCAAAGATTTATTTAACCCGTTATCTGGTGAAGATTTCGTCCAGATGTTCGATCAGAACTATGGTTCTCAGGAAACTTTACAAGGTTACGCAACAAAAGGTACCGTCAAAGACATTCGCGGTGATTTCGCTATGGTTGACGTTGGCCTGAAATCAGAAGGTCGCATTCCGTTAAAAGAATTTGGTGCTTCTGTTCCTTCTGTAGGTGACATCATTGACGTTTTCGTTGAACGTTATGAATCTCGCGAAGGTACTGCGGTTCTGTCTTATACAAAGGCACGTGCAGAAAAAGCATGGAAAGAATTGGAAAAAACGGTTGCCGAAGGCATTGATCCAGAAGGTACAATCATAGACGTAGTTCGCGGTGGTTATACTGTTGATATCAATGGCGTATTTGCATTTATGCCATCTTCTCAGGTTGATCACAAACCTGTTCGTGACGCAAAGTCACTAATCGGTTTGAAAGATAAATTCCGCGTATTAAAAATGGACGCTCTGCGTACGAACGCTATCGTTTCTCGCCGTGCAATTCAGGCAGACACAATCGCGGCCGCACAGAAAGAAGCGATGAAGAACATTTCTTTGGGCGCCGTTATTGAAGGTACCGTAAAGAACATTACAGATTACGGTGTATTCGTTGATTTAGGCGGAATTGACGGTTTGTTACACGTAACAGACTTGTCCTGGAAACGCGTAAATCATCCTCGTGAATTAGTTCACGTCGGTCAGAAAATCAAAGTGAAAGTTATCCAATTTGATCCTGAATCCCATCGTATTTCACTGGGTGCAAAACAATTAGAAGAAGACCCATGGGAAAATGCGTCTCGCGCATTTAACGTAGGCGACACAGTTACCGGCAAGGTTTCTTCTTTGACTGATTACGGTGCGTTTATTGATTTAGGCAACAATATTGAAGGTTTGGTTCATATGTCCGAATTATCTTGGACTAACAAGAACATCCATCCAGGGAAAGTTCTGCAAGTCGGCCAAGAAATCAATGTTGTAGTATTGGGCATAGATCAAGACAAACGTCGCATTTCTTTGGGTTATAAGCAACTGCAACCAAATCCATGGAAACAGTTTGCCGAAGAACACAATGTCGGTGACGTTGTAACTGGTCCGATCAAAAACACGACCGAATTCGGTTTGTTCGTTGCCTTGACACCTGATTTAGATGGTATGGTTCACATTTCCGATTTATCTTGGAACAAACTTGACGAAGAAGAATTGAAAAAATTCGTTCGCGGTCAGGAAGTTACAGCCAAGATTTTGGACATCAATCCGGAAAAAGAACGTATCACTTTGGGCATTAAACAGTTGACAGAAGGTGCTGACAATAATAGCGCTTCGTTAAAGAAGGGCGCGGTTGTTTCTGGTACAGTATCTGAAATAACTCCAGATGAATTGATTTTGGCGTTGCCAAATGACATCAAAGGCGTTATTCGTCGTACAGACCTGTCACGCGAAAAAGCCGAACAAGACACCAATAAATTTAACGTTGGTGACACAGTTGAAGCATCTGTTGTTTCCGTTGACAACAACGTTGTCAAACTGTCTATCCGTGCGTTACAAGTAACGTTGGAAAAACAGGCGGTTAAAGAATACGCCAATCAAGACGACAGTGGTTCTGTCTTGGGCGACATTCTTGGTGCTGCAATTGAAAACAGCAAAAAATAAGATAAAACAAAATTATCTTTATATTACAGAATCCGACACTTGTCGGGTTCTGTTTTTTATGGTATAATTTAAGTCATGAAAAAAATTATTGTACTTATGGGCGGTCAAGGCGTAGGCAAGGGGACTTTTGCCCGAATGCTACGTGAACGCCATGAATATAAATACATTGAAACAGGAAAAATGTTACGTGACGCCGCTGCAAACGATAAAAACATTGCAGATATTATGGCTCGTGGTGAACTATTGTCTTTTGACATGTTGGTAAAACTAGTTGCGGCAAATATGTCTGGTGATAAAGACGTGCTGCTTGACGGTTTCCCCCGCACTTTAGAACAAGCTAAGTGGTTGGTCGACAATTATTCGACAAAATTTGACATTCATATAATTTACTTAAATGTTCCTGAAGAAGTTATGGTTAAACGCATTCAAAAGCGTATTAACGAAGGTGGTGGTCGGGCAGACGACGCCGACACCGCTGCTATACGTAAAAGACTAGATATTTTCTGGAATACGACTGTACCAGCAATAAATTGGTTAAGAACCGCTGACGGTATTAAGTTTTCTGACGTTGATGTAAGCGGTGAACTAGACGACAACTTCAAAAATATACTAAGCGCATTAGAAAAATAAAAAATCGCCTTTGCGGCGATTTTTTATATAATCCTACGTCTTATTAAACTAAACATTGCAAAACCGACTAATAATATCATTATAAGAACAAATATAGCGGTCGCTGTTTCTGCATTTTCCGCAAAAGGCAACTTCACATTCATTCCATAATAACCAACAATTACCGTCGGGACGACCAGAATGATATTCCACATAGTCAAACGGTTAATGTATGTGTTAGAATCCATATTGATGACACTTTCAAAAGTTTCTTTTATCGATTTTAACATTTTACTATACGAAGTAACAACCTCTATACCCTGAGATAATTCTATGCGAGTATCTTCTGCTAATTCTTTTGCTTCTTCACTTTTTACGAAACCGCGAACTTTTTCTAATTTATCCAAAACTGCAACGTTACCTTTTAACCCAGCCATATATAGAGTATAGCTGTTTTCTACCTCTAGCAACGCCATAAGTTCTTTTTTACGTATACGTTCCTGCAATACCTTTTTAGAAGCCAAAACGCGCTTATTCAATTCTTTAAGAAAACGCAAGTACGATTCCGCAATATAATATATAATATTCAGAACGAATTCTTCTCTAGACGTCTTTTCGTCTTTTTTTATTCTATCCAATAAATCACAACGCTTACGACATACCGTTATTACACGATTAGCAGAGTAAATTATGGAAAGAGGTTCTGTGTGCCAAAGCGTATCAGATTCACGATTTATAATTGGGAAACGAACTATAATAACCTTATAGTCATCTTCAACCTCAAACCTAGGTTGTTCATCTGGGTCAAGAATGTCGGAAATGGTATCTTCGTCAATCTTATATTCAGTTTGCAGGCGTTCAAAGTCTTCGTGATCAGGATTCCCAATATTTACCCAAGAAAAAGTCTTTAATTTTTCCGTTACGAACATAATACGCCTCTTTTTCTTACTGTTGCATTGTAAAATACAAAAATAAAAAAATCAAACGAATACAGGAATAAAAACGCATATTACGCATTTATTTTTTATGATAAAATAAAAGTAATAAATTAAAAAGTAGGATATAAAAATGGGACTACAAACGACTTCTTTTAAAATTGCCAGATATATTTTATTTGCACTAGTTTTAATTTTATGCGTTTGGATTATAATATATACACTTGTTTCCAAAAATGAAGAAAGCTCAACTAATATAAATGATGGGAACGTCATTCGGGTAACTAATAAACGAACCCCTTGCGAGCAGAATATTAACAATTCAATTTCTCAAATGTGGGCATATAACTTTGAAAACGTACCACAGAAATATCTAAGCATGATAGACGCATATGTGAACGAAGAAATAACAACGCGAGAAACAGGATATTGCAACAACGTAAAATTTACCTGTACACCTGGTCAAATTCGGAAGGATTGCGATCCTTGCGCAGCCGGTTCAGCGCGCCAATTTGCAATGGACAAACAAATTGCGGATACGATAGCGCAAGAATGCAAATAAAATCCATATATTTTTAATCGGCATTGGTCGGGGCGACAGGAATCGAACCTGCGACCCCTTGCACCCCATGCAAGTACTCTACCAGGCTGAGCTACGCCCCGACGTAAGAACATTTATACAATTCTGAAATACTAAAAGCAAGAATATATTTTGTGCTTGCACGAATCGGAAAAATGTTACTAGTATTCGCATATCAATTAAACACAACCAGGGAGTTATCCGTGATAGTAGGGATTGGAATTGATTTAGTTGAATGCGATAGATTTCTTGATTGGTCTGCATTCAAAAAACAACGCATTTTCACAAAGAAAGAACTAGAATATGCAGATGCCGATAATGCAAACGCCGAAAAGCATCTAGCAAATTTCTGGGCGGCACGTGAAGCGTGCTTAAAAGCTCTTGGTACAGGGTTCGGTGACGACATCGCTTTTTCTGACGTATCTGTTACACATGATGACGCCGGTCGCCCTGAATTACTTTTAGCAGGGGGCGCAAAAGCAGCCTTAAAAGAATTGACCGCAGGGAATGCATCTGTGCACTTATCCATTACAGACCAAGATGATTATTCGGTTGCAATGGTTGTAATTGAAAAGCAATAAAAAAACCGCCAATTTGGCGGTTTTTTTATTTATATCAATGGCGGGAAACAGTCGCCACCTGTTTCTGGGCAACAATTAAAACCGGCTTCACCCAAATTCGTATAAATTTCACCAGCACAACAACCGTTTACATCGGGCGCCGTACCATCTGGGCACATCGGCAAATTTTCTGCCTCTACAGTAGTTTCTTCATATATAGTTTCTGTGTCGTATTCTGGGGCAGCTACAAACATTTTCTCGTTCTGGGAAACATTATATGACGGTTTGCTGGCCAAAACTTCTTCTTCTGTCGGTATTACAACAGGCTCTGGTTCCACAACAGGAACTGACACAGTTACACTTTCAATGGAAATATCCGAAACCGGTTTAGTCGGCACAACAGGTTCTGGTTCTATAGCAGGAAGAGGTACAGGTTCTTCAACAGCAACAGGTTCAGGCTCGACAACCGGTTCTTCTATAACAGGTTCCGCAATCGTCGTTTGAACGTCAACAACATCTTCTGCCACAGGTTCTAATTCTGGGATAAAAGGACTATCCATAGAAGAGTCCTTACTTTCATCAACCGCAACCTCAGCCGTTGGTACAGTCGTTGTTAAATCCGGTGTCTTTTCACTTGTATTCTTCTGATATAACCATAATGTAAATACAGATAAACCTATCAATAATATCAACATTATGTAATATACCAAAGTGGGTTTGCGCGGTGCTGGATTTGTTGGTGCAGCGTTACCCGTAATAGGCGAAACAGGTCTGGCAGCCGCATTTGACAATGTTGCAGCAGGCGGCACAGGCCGCGCCATAGAGGCGGTTTCTGCTTTTTTAACCGGTTCCGATATAGCGTCAGCCGCACTCTGGCCTGCATTATTAGTACCAGAAAGTTCTGAATCTAATCTATCCGTCGAATTATATGATGGAACATCTACAGACTTTATTGTATCTAACACAGGCGTAGATGTAGATTCTTGCACCGAAGTCTGCTGAGATTCTTCATTCATATCTGTTACAGGTTTTACATTTATCGGCGCTGACGAACTATCCGATACATCCGGCGGAGTAAAAGATAACGGCTTATCTTCAATTACACTTTCATAAATTTCCGGTTTTTCCGAAACAGGATTTTCAGATTCAACGGGACTCGAAACACCGAACTCAATTGGTTTAAAAGCAATTTCTTCATCCAATATTTCTGGGTCTTTATCAAATAATGGTTTTACTTCTTCATTTTTCGTTTCGTCGGCCATTGTTTCCGCCTTTTTTTCGTTATTTATTTCTATATTCTGCGTAAATTCAACTGTTTCGTTATACTCATCTGTTTTTCCAGCAGATTCAAGCATAACATCTTCATCTTTCGCTTCAACAGCCACAGTCTTCTTATATCCCGCAGTACTTGGCACAACTGCACTTGGACGTGGCATAGCAACTTCTTTACCAAAATTAGTTGATTTTTGAGATAATATATCGCGCGCTATTTCTGCATCTTCATCGGCGACAATCAATCTACGTTGCGCGTTATCCAAACGTTTTTTTGCGCGACGTAATTTTTCGTTTATTGCATCAATCTGCGCGTCTGTACGTAGTATCTTTGACGCGGACTTTTTTGTTGGTTCACGACCAACTTGCTTTTTCTGCTGCGATAATTTTGAACGTAATTGACGCAATTTATCTTGCATTTCATCAATGCTTTCTTTTGTCCGTAAAATCGTTTCACGAGCTTTTTCAGCATTAGACTCTGCCACCGCCAACCTTTCGGTTGCAGCACGCCTAACGGACTCTTCACGAAACGCTGCCAGCGCATTCAACGCCCCGCTTATATCGTCACCAGATTTATATGCATTTATAAGTGCATCGTATTCCGCCAAACCGCTATACTCTATATCCAACTTCTGATATTTATTATCTTTCTTTGGGCGAACTGTTTCTAAATCAACCCCATAATCATTTGCTAAAATATCGTCCCACTTTCTATCTCCGACGGGGTTTATGACTAAGAGGACGTTCGGTTTTCTGGTATCAATTGTACTGTCCAAAACGAAGACCAACTTACCGTCTGCGTCATAATATGCGCGTAGTAAGTTACCAGCAATATTGTATTCCATAAACGTTAAAACAGAATTTTCCATTTTTCCCTCTCGCTTTGCTCAGCCCACTAGTTTGAATTCTATTTCTTTTTGGGTGGTGTAAACTGATACGCCTGTTTACAATGCTCATAGCAATATGGCTTACCAACGAAAACTTGTTCCCCGCAAAAGTGAAAGTTCTCTGAATCCGGATCACCTATAGGCCAGCGACACTGATTAGGTTTCAAATTAGCCATTTCCAAAGAATGCTGTATTATACGCTGATGCATCGCCAAATTCTTATTCAAAGACTTAGAGTCCTTTACAGCCGAAGTTTTCCCCGTACTTTTTGGCGTCTTAGACGCAACAGCTTTCTTTTTCGCGTTCTCACGAGAACCAGATATACTTTTTGCCGAACCTTTACCTGTCACGGCCGCTTTCTTAGACGTAACCTTCACCGCAGGCTTTTTATTTTCCGCCTTTTTCGCTTTTTCTGCACCGGCGACCCCACCAGCTTTCAGGTTCCACCCCAAACGATTTAACTTACCTACAACGGCATTTTTACTCATCCCTAAACGTTTGCCTATTTCAGACGTAGACAAACCTTTAACCGTCAGCGCTTTTAATTTCTTAAGTGTTGCGTTATCCCAACCTTTACTCATTTCAAAAAACCCTTGTTATACATATCGATATAATTGTAGCATAGTTTCGAATCGAAAGGCAAGGGGGAAATATGAATATCAATATAGATTTATATAACATAATTTTCTTTACGTTATTGGTACTTGGCGCCTTTTGTGCATGGAAAATATCCGTTACGGACTGGCGCCGTCGGATAATACCAGACGTGTACCTTTTCCCACTGTTATTGATAGGTCTGATTATTACGGTCTTCTTCCCTTGGTCCAGCAATCCTGCTGACTCAATTATTGCTGCAACCAGTGGATATTTACTGTCATATGCTATAGGTTTTATCTTTGAGAAAATCGGTAAAAAAAGAGGGCAAAATAATGAAATTTCTCCGATTGGTATGGGCGATATAAAACTGATAACCGTCGGCGGAATATGGCTTGGAACATTAGATTTGGCAATTTCTCTTATCATAGCATGTGTATCTGGTATAATTTGGGGTAAACGACAAAAACAAAAATTTATACCTTTTGCGCCATTTTTCATCACCGGTGGAATTTTGTCTTTAATTATAACGACCTTTTTGATATAATACATAAATAATAGGGATAATGGATAGAGAGATGAAATTACAAAAATTTTCTATAATGGCTGCCTTACTTGCATTTGTGTCAACATCGGCCATTGCCACAACGTTTCCAACGACGACAACGCCTTTCTCGCAATACGGGCAAATTCAAAACGTTCAGAATTATTCTTCTAATCCTTTCTGGGATCCAGACAGCCCATATAATCAACGCATGCCTGTACCGGTTTACGTTCAAGGTACAGATATAAGTACCAGTGACTGTCAGGCGGTTGTTAGTGCGTTAGTTTCTGCGTATTGTTCTTCGCGTAATAATTGCGTTGGTATAGATGTTGATGAAGCGCGTCCGACACTGACCGTACAATTAGCCAGCCTGCCCAACCATAATTACGTAACACCTTGTGCAGGTTATATTGATACAGAATTTAGTAAATATGTTTCACAAAACGCTGTGGCTGCGCCATCTGGTAAAACAGTCGCATTTCCTAGTGCGACGACGCCCAATCAAAACTTAAACACACAAGAAGTTGAATTTCAAAATCCTTATCAGCGTCAATTACCGACTTGGAATGGAGAGCCTTGGATGCAAGACATGTTGGAACGCAAACAAGAACTAGAAAATTTACAATCCGCGTCCAACACATCTGGTGATACAACATTGGCAAAAGCCGATTTTCCGAAGACTGCGGCCGATTTATCTTTTACAGAGCGCATGCAAAATGATGCGGCGGGTTACGCACCTTATGCAGGGGTCTCAGCATACCGCACAATAAATATAGAAAGCGAAGAAGACTACATGAGGCGTACAAGTGCATATTGTACGCAAGAACTGGCGAAACTATCTACAATTGATGCAGATTTAGCAACGTTACAAAACTGTCGGTCTAAGGGGACATCTTTCAACGATTGCCAAAAGTTATTAAAAGGAATCTATTAAACGATGCGTATAAAAATTATCGCTTTTTCATTGCTATCATTAGTCGCCATTTCTAATGATGTATTTGCGCTAAATTGGAACGATCCTGATGTAATTCCGGTTCAAAGCATTTCCGATCATAGGTGGCGCGATGCGGTTACGGGTCAATTCATAAATGTTTCCGGAATGCCAACAACGACAACGCCGACCCCCACACCAACACCAAGTACTCCTGTTGCGCCTACAACTACTACACCTACAGTGCCGACGCCAAGTACCCCTACGACACCAAGTACTCCTACGACACCAAGTACTCCTGTTGCGCCTACAGGTCCTACTTCATCGCCCAGTTTCGTATCAGGGGTAAGAACGAACTGGGGAAATCTATCTGCAACACAAAAACTAGGGGTCGCAGCGGGGGCAGTTGGCGGAGCAGTTGGAATATATGCTGCAACCGCCGGCCAAGATGAACATAGTGGCTGGAATGTTGCTGGCGGTGCTGCTAGCGGTGTGGCACTTGGTGCATCAGTTGGCAGCGTTATCCCTGGTGTTGGGACAGCAATCGGAGCCGGTATAGGTGCAGTTGTCGGTGGGTTATTTGCAGGTTCACAATTATTTTCCGAAACAGATTGCTTACACGATCCAGTTACTGGTAAGTTTACTTGCTGCAATACAGCATTCAATAAAGGCGAACGTCAGGCACAAATAGGCGACTATATGTTTTGTGGTGCCGAACAGTCAGATGGAACTAATAAAATACTACCTCCTGGTGTACGTCAATGTTTACAAGGTAAAATGAAAGATGAATCTTCGTGGTCAGATACAGCGGCATCTTGGTGGGATGGGTTATGGAAAGATGACTTTTGGCAACCTGAATGCACAACTCGTTTTTGTCCTTCTGTAGAAATGCCAAAGGAAGGTATTGAAGCATACATAACATACACCCCAGACACAAATAACTATTGTTGGACTTGGGAGTGCGTAGAAGGTTATAAACGTTCTGGCGACACTTGCATTTCAACGACGAATGCTAATAACCAGCCTGTAAAACCTTATACGACACCAGAAAGTCCTGATGCGAATCCTTATGACGTACTGATACAGCGTATTCAAGCACAACGTGCTGGGATTATTCAAAGATGCGGATATATGATGGGGGCACAAGGAACATTTTAATGCTGCGCAAAGCACTGGTATCTTTAATGTTTTCAATCTGCGCCACCAATGTGGCGCTTTGTGTAACTATGGATTATGAAACAACTATTCCTGTTGACTCACCTAACTTTATTTCAACCGAAGAACTATTGACTCGCGTTCCAGATGATACACAGTGCGCAACTGCAATTTTTGAAAATGCTTTGTCTGCCACCGCAGATCAAATTTCAGAAAACGCCTTAGAAGAAGATATCCAAAAATGGATATACCAAGTTTTTCAACAAAAAGATGTTTTACAAGCCGTTCTTGCTTGCCCGGAAATAATCAACGTTGCAGAAGATGAAACTATAACTTTTCTGCCGATAAATTATACTTTCCCAAACGGGCGACAAATAACAGTGAACTATGAAACGCAACCTAAAATATTAAAGCAACGTCTAACAATAGCCAATAAACCACAACTGCCTTCTGACCCCAATCCTCGTGTTGGTGCACCAGACGATGATTCAATATGGACGAATACTGATCCCGCTTGGTACGCCATTATGGTTGTTGAATCTGGCACACTGGATAATTTTGTTGGAACAGGGAAAAATAATACCGTTTCTTTACAATACATAGAAGATAATATTGATGATTTATTTCCAAAGAACAGGCAATGTACAGGCAAATCTGCATTAACAAAAGATAACACGATGATAAATCGTGCAATGAAAGAAACTGTAAATCTAGAAGATGATACAAACGATTATTACGTTGCCGGTGATGTAAATTTACAATGGATTTCATATTTAGAAATTGGTTTAGACGTTGCGATAACCGTTGCAACATTTGGCGGGGGGCAGGTAGTACTTGGTACGACAAAAGCGGCGCGTGCATCAAAAACATTAAAAAATTTATCTACGTCTCTTCGTACATTACGTCAAACAGATTCGGTTCGTGATTATATAAGGATTAGCCAGCAAGCATCAAAAGCTGCCGAAGAATTACAAAAAATTGATCGGGTTGCCGATGCGGCAAGATATGCAGAAAAATCGAGAGAGTTACAAAATTATACTCAAGCAATGCGAAATCTAGAAAACGTGGATGATAATGTACGGCAATACAGACAATACAGTGAAACATTTACATCATTAAATGAATACCGTCGCGCACTACGCGTTCTTCGTCCGGCACAGCGCGGAAATATTATCGCGAAAACATGGCGTTTTGTAAAAAATGCGAACACTGGCGGTAAGCAGTTACGTAATGCAGCAAAAGTTGCGAAAAGCAGCACTTTATCTGGTCGCATCAGAGATTGGTTATTTCAATCATCTTTAAGTAACATTGGTGCTTTAGCGAAATTGGAAAGCACGGGCGGACTTTTGTACGGCGCATTAAAATTTGTTGGTGGAATGTATGACTGGACCGAAACAAGTACCGGAGAATTTACTAGTGACATTGAATTTAAACCTTTAACATTATTGTCTGCTGACGATTTACAAGGACAAGAAAACGAAATAAATCATGGTATGTGGTTTATGTGGGTTGGGGATTCTTATAGTGCAGCAGATGATGATGTGGCATTTCTACAGGCGATGGACTTTGCGAACAAATTCCACTTTAATCTGGACGAAATGCAAAAAGCAGAAAATGATTATCCGTGTAATGTTGATATTTACGTAGTTCGTCCTATTATTCGTAATCCTGGTTCCCAAAATCCAGAATTATATTTTCTGGTTATGAACGACGAACCTTGGACGACCAGAGAAACGGTCGGCGAATAATTACCCATTGTTTTTTTATTTGTAACCACTTATAATAAGTTATGAAAGGAGTTACGATAACTATGATAAAGAAATTATTTTTTGCGCTATGCTTAATTATAACATCTGTGTATGGTGCAAGTGCGTATCAATTGTTATCATCAAAAGAATTGGGTAAGGGTGATGCAAAAAATCAAACTGTTGTTGTAAAATGCACGACAGACACAGGTAAAACGTCCACCCAGACATGTACATTACGCAGATATGCAAAATGCTCTGGAACTGGTGAAAATAAAAGTTGCAGCGGTTGGCAGGCATGGCAGGATTTACGTTCTCCGTCAAAGAAATATTCTGACTGGCGCAGCGCCGCATCGGCATGCTGTCGCGCCAAAGGCTTACGGTAAAATAAAAACGGCAAAAGCCGTTTTTATTTTTGATACAAATCCCACAGATAATTAAACTGCTTGGTAAATGCTTTATCTTCTTGGTCAAAGAACATACAGTTTTCTGCATTGGATTTCGTCGCACTGTCTGTCCAGTTATAACTGCCGCTTTCTATCCTTTTCCCGTCAAATATAGCAAACTTATTATGCATTATCTTATGACCGGTATTTGTTATAACTGGAATACCAGCTGTTTTTAATTCTTCCACCAACGAATATTTACCAGCCGATTGTAATCTGTCGGTAATAATACGTATTTTTGCACCACGCTCTTTGGCATCTATTATCGCATCAACTATATTCTGGTTGGTAATAGAATAGACGGCTATATCTATTTTCTTTGCCTGATTGATTTCAGTAATTATATTGTTTTCACAATCTGGACCTGGGGTAAAGTATACACGAACCCACGATTTTTCCGGAATTTTCGGTATAGATAACTTTTCTTCTTCTATTTTATATTCTGAGTTTTCTTTTGATTTTGTGCTCCATAATCGCTGCCAAAACGACGGTTCTTCTGCATCAAATTCATTGACATCCAATAAATTAAATAATTCTGCTTCTATATCTGAACCTGCTTTCGTTATCAGCATAACAATCTGTTGATTTTTCTTACGACATATTGTTAATACATCATTAGGTGCAGACGCTAACATAACATCGTTTTTTTGATAACGTAGGCGATACCTTTTCTTGTTTGTATTGTGAGGTTGTGGAATATGATACCAAGTTGCATCACCATTTAATATAATTTCAGAGTTATCGTTTTTATAAATGTACTCTGTTTCAAAATAAACTTTATTTTCACCGAAAAAATCTTGCAAACTTTTATTCCCGTAAAACTCTGTGGCAGTACTATTTTTTCTATGTGGCGTATCAGACAAAGACAGTTTTTTGATGGCTATACTTTGACATTGCTGTAATTCGTTTATATTAAAAGCAAAGACCGGTATAGCCCAAAAAAATGCTATTAAAAAAGGAACTAATTTAATAACTAACTTCTGCATGTTATTGAATTATAATATTCCTAGATATTATCTTGCAAGTATTTAACTACAGATTCTCCAACCAATCTGACGCAATCTGGTATTATGCCATTTCCAAGTTGCTTATATTTCTGACTTCTAGGAACAGGAAATATAAAATCATCTGGGAAACCCATAATTTTCTGACTTTCTTCAAGTGTAATTTTTCTGGGAACACCGTCAACCAAGTAATATTCTGAATTATGTGGTTGACCTAATTTTTTACCACTGCTGTGGGTCATGACTGTACAACCTATATCTCTATTACATGTTTTGCACTTAAACACATCGCGCATAGTAAACTTTAGCGGGACAGGTTCTGGAAATTGAAAGTTGCTGGTTTCTTGGTTCTCGCCACGAAAACCAACCATAAACACCCGCTGTCTTATCTGTGGTATGCCGCAATCACATCCCTTTATTACTTTATAGTGAAAAGAATAACCCGCATTTCTGAACAAATCATGAATTATGCGAAAACTTCTGCCACCTTCGGCAGTAAGTAATCCCTTTACATTTTCCAGTATAAACGCTTTCGGACGACGTTGCTTTATAATATTCAAGACATAGAAAAACATATTACCTTTATCATCTTTATCGTCTTTCAGACCTTTACGAAGACCAGCCATAGAAAAAGACTGACAAGGTGGGCTGCCGACCAGAATATCAAATGCCGGTATATCCTGCGGGTTTAGTTCACGAATATCGGTTGGATAATTATTATTTTTTACGCAGGGCAGGTCGGGAAAGTTTGCAAGGAAGGTTTCACGTGCATATTTATCAATTTCACACGATAATACGTTTTCCATTGGTAGCTCTTGTAGTCCAAGTTCCCAGCCACCTATACCCGAAAACAGGTTGATGTATTTATACATAAAAATCTCCTTGGAATAAAAAATCCCCCGCAGAGAATTGCGGGGGTAATAAAAAAGCGGACATTTTGTGTCCGTCATTTATGCACAAAAGTATATCAGAAAATTGAATAAAAATCAAGAATAATAAACCAGATGGTGGATGTGATTGGACTCGAACCAACGACTTCTTCGATGTGAACGAAGCGCTCTAACCAACTGAGCTACACATCCATTTTTAATAAAAACCGCGAATATCGCGGTTAAATCTTTTGGTGGGGATAGTGGGACTCGAACCCACACGGTTGCAATAACCAAAGGATTTTAAGTCCTCAGCGTCTACCATTCCGCCATATCCCCGTGCAACCTAATAAAAATTGGTGGAGCTGATGGGACTCAAACCCACGACCTCTACGATGCGAACGTAGCGCTCTATCAACTGAGCTACAACCCCTAAATGCTTTGTACGCTTTTGGTGCGGATAAGAGGACTCGAACCTCCAAGGTATCGCTACCACTAGTACCTGAAACTAGCGCGTCTACCAATTCCGCCATATCCGCAAACGATCAAGCGATTGATTATATTATCTTATGTTTATTCTTTTTGCAACAAGAAAATCTTTTTTCTATGGAATAAATAAATAAAAATTCCTGTCCAATATATACAAAAACGCTTGCCCTGATTTTCGTAATTTTGCTAACATTTAATAAGAGATGAAGAAAATTCTGTCTTTTATAAGCATATTAGCAATATGCATTGGCTTTGCCAATGCTGCTGTTCGTGATGAAAACGCCACGAATCGTCAATCTTCTTCCTCTCAAAACCAGGTCAGTAATTCGGCCAGAACCGCATCTACAAAGGCCGTTGCGGGGCGCGCTGTAACCGCTCGCACGGGGACTGCCGTTCAAGGGATTGTATCCCGCGCCACAACAGCGCAAAACGTAACCAACTCACGTGCAGATACAACCGCTTCTCGCAGTGCCACCGTTACGCGTCCAACCACAAACGCCGCTTCAACAACCACAAGAAGCGCCACAACAGTTGCTCAAACCCCAATAAATAGAAATATCACCGTAAACGATAATGATTCCGCTCGTTCTGCTTCTACCATAATATCTCGCGCGGCATTAACCGCAATTGATACGGTATCAGACATTATGTCTGGAACAAAAACTGGCGCTGAATACGAACAATGCAAAAGCGCGTACTTTAACTGCATGGATCAATTCTGCCAATTAAAGAACGATGATTATCGTCGCTGTTCTTGTAGCAATCGCGTTTTTGATTTAGATGAAATTCGCGACGTTATGCAGGACGCAAACTCTCAGTTAACCGTATTTACAGAAAATCTTGATGTTGTTGGCATGACGGCAGAGCAGGCGACTGCGATGAAAACCGCCACAGAAGGGGAAAACGCTTTAACCGCCGATACTTCCGCATCAAAACAATTGTTACAGGCCATTATGAATTCAATTCGCGGTGAAGACTCAACCGTTGGTGGTAAATACTCTGATTTAAATAGCATAACTATATCTTTTGATACTGTGAACGCGTTTGGTACCGCTGATTCTGGTCAGATAATAGCGTCTTATAACGGACAAAACTTATATAACGCAGTATACCCACAATGCAGAAACGCCGTTCGTGCAGATTGTACTGACGCACAATTACAACGCGCGATAACCGCATACCTTATGGCCATAGAGCAAGATTGCAACGCTGTTGAATCCGCAATAGAAAACCAACAGAAAGAAATGAAATCCGCTGTACGTGAAAGCAGTGCTTTATTAGATTTAGCTCGTGTAGAAAATAGACAGAAACACAATTCTAGCGATATGGCCACTTGCTTAACCGAAGTAGAAAACGCGATTCTTAGTGAAGAAGTTTGCGGTGCTGGATACCATAAATGCTTAGACAACGGTGAATTCATTGACGTTTCAACGGGTGCACCAATTGCAGGTGTTGAAAACTTTTATGAACTGGGGAATCTGCTAAAGTTTGCCGACGGCGTTGACGCAGCCGACCAAAAACTATCTAAAATAACCTATAATAGAACTTTCGTGAAAAACTTTGAAACTCGTGTAAAAAAATTTGCTGAACCCGCTTTAGATAAATGTACAGAAATTGCGGATAGCGTGTGGGAAGAGTACTTAGACAAAGCAATGTTAGACATTTATTATGCGCAGCAGTCAAAAGTTAAAGAAATTAAACAAGGGTGCTTTGATTTCGTTTCTGCATGTTACATGAACGGTGAAGCAGCGTTAACCGCTGCTATGGCTGAACTAACAGGTGATGAAACGGTAATTTTACAACCAGACAAGGTAACCTTATCCACAGAAATGTGCCGCGATTACATAAACTCTTGTAACATGATGTTCTATGAGCAAACAGACGGTCAGAACATCGTAACTGATTATATAAATAATCGTCAAGAAACAGATACTCTTACCGCATGTCGCGCTGTTGTGAAACAATGTTTTGATAGTTTTGGTGGTACCAATTATGAAAACTTTTACTATCCTTATAGCGGTTTATTCAAAACGGGTGAAGCGCTTGAATGGTTTACTTTATATGAATACGACCCAGAGACAGGGCTTCCTATAAGAGAAAAACCCGTGTCAAAATGTGCACAGCAATTAAAAGCCATAGATTCTTGCAGTTCAGAAGACATGATGAGTGCCGCATTCGGTGGATTTGACGTGATAACCGCAAGTAAGGGCGTATTTAATGATGAAAACATATATTATTTTGACCCAAACGGCGAATATAAAGAAAATGGTGAAGAGGGGAAACATAGAAAGTATGGTACATTAAGTAAAACCTCAGAACAAGTCACGATAACTAACGAAGATAATACAACAGGTACTGTTACGGCAAAAGTATTATCTCATCACGTACCGCGTCCTACTGGGGTAGCGACAGAAATATACAACCAAATCGTTGATACACTATCAACGCAGTGTATGAACTTGCAAGGTCGATTCATTGAATTACAATTTATTACTGGTTTATATAAAGAAAATAATTTATGTGAATCTAATTTCATAAACTCTATTGAATACGGTGGAGGAAAAACAGATACTGCCATTGGTGGTGTTTCTCTATCTCCAAATCTAGTAGAAATATATGCGATTGGTTTCGGTGAAAATATGTGCCCACGAGATTATGACTTAAACGTCGACACACAATCATGGGGCGCATGCTTATGTTGGGAAAACGGTGGGCGTCGCAGCAAATGGGGTAAAAGTCCAAAGTGTATTGCAGGCGTACCAGTTGCTGGGGCAAATGACGCAAAATGCGATCCTGCCAAACATACAGAACTGTTCCCCGTACCTAAGACGGAGGCGGATACTAATATACCTGGACTAACAGATTGGTGTACTTTACCAGCAAGTACGTCTAATCAAATCTGTCCTATTGGTAGTACAGAAGAAAGCGGTGTATGCATATATAACGAAGAAGATTTGGTAAATTTACCAGAAGGATTAGGAGTATAATAATAAAAGTTTGGGCTTTTTATATAAAATAAAAAAACACCAAAAACTTGGTGTTTTTTTTAATAACAATATTCATTATTTTCTAACAGACTTACGCAAGGAATTCGCAATCAATGCGGACGGTTCTCCTTCTGGGCGCAACCATATACTATCTGCCAATTTTAATTGAGAAATCATTTTCTCTCTTACAGATGGTATGGTCAATTGTTGGAACTCGTTTAATATGTTTTCAACGGTTGCCGCACCACCTAAAAATTCCGGATAAATACCACGATTAAGTAATATGTTTACTAATGAAACCCAGTTAACGTGAATTAGTAAATGCCCAATCCAAACAGTTATCGGATTCATTTTATAAACTACAATCGTAGGAATATGCAACATCGCCAGTTCCGCAGAAACTGTTCCGCTAGCAACTATTGCTATATAAGTTTTCGCGTAAACATCGTAACGTTTATCAGACGACACAAGTTCTGGTTTAACATTCCACGTTTCGACGCTTTTTTTAACAAACTCTACTGTAGTTTCAACAGTCGGAATGACGAATTTATAACCCCGATACCCATTTGCCACTAATTGATGGACAACTTCCTTAAAAACCGGCATTAAACGTTTAACTTCTGATATACGGCTTCCCGGTACAAGAGCAATTATTTTTTCACTTTCTGAAGTTTTTTTTCTGCCATATTTACCAATTAACCCAGCTGCTATCGGATGTCCAACTGCGATTGTATCTAACCCGTATTTTGTGAAATACGGTACTTCAAAATCAAAAAAAGCGTATAATTTATCAAACGTTTTTGCGTATTTTTTTGCCCGCCCAGATCGCCACGCCCAAACTTGCGGTGCAACCACATGATGAAACTTTAAACCTTTTTCTATCAGTTTTTTTCCGTCTGGCAATTTTCGCACTTGCTTTATAACGCTTCTTGCAAATCCCGGTGCATCAATTGTCACGACTATATCCGGTTTCATATCTATTATGGCACTTGCCGTTTGCTTTATTCTTTGCGTCAATGTTTTCAAATGAGCCGCAACTTCCATAATTCCCATAACAGCCAAATCAGACATAGGAAATAACGATTTCAGACCGGCCAAAGTCATATTCTCGCCACCGATGCCGACAAATTCTGCATCGGGCATTTCCCGCATAATACGAGCACCAAGCACATCACCGGAAACTTCGCCGGCAATTATAAAAATACGAATTTTTTTATTCAGCATTTTTAGAAGTACCTATACCACGTTTTGAACGATTTTCTATAAAATCAATCGCATCCATAGCATACTTATTATTTTTTACTTCCTTACGAACGCGCGCTAATCTTTCTGTTACAGTACCTTCTGAATCGCGGAATACGGCAGAATAGACGTTATGAATTGCGTGCATGTCTTCATTTGTGAACCCATGACGCATTAAACCAACACGATTTATCGTCCGATAAACCGCACGCGGAGAACCATCATAAATGGCATACGGTAATACATCATTACCAACCCCAGACATTCCGCCTATAAAAGCATTTCGACCTATACGAGCAAATTGCAAAACCATCACGCCACCAGACAAGATAGCAAAATCTTCCACCTCAACATGTCCGGCAACCTGTACCAAGTTAGACATAACTACGCTATTACCAATTTTACAGTCATGCCCCACATGAGCATTTACCATTATCTGACAATCGTCCCCTATAACGGTCCCGTCAGACGCTGGTGTTCCTGAATGAATTGTAACATATTCTCGAATTTTACAACGTTTTCCTATCCGCAAACCCGTCATGGTATTTTCATCTTGCCACTTCAAATCCTGACTCATAACGCCAAGAACTGCAAATGGGTATACGATGGAATCATCATCAATAAATGTTTTACCGTCAATTACGACGTTTGAGACCAACTCCACCCGATCCCCCAAAACAACGTTTGGTCCGACGATGCAGAAAGGTCCTATTTTACAATCAGCGCCTAAAACGGCGCCTTCGTGTATAATTGCAGTTGGATGTATCATCTTATTTAGGCCTATATTTTTCTTTCTTTTCGACCCAAATAATACATTATCTGCCTATAAATTGGTATTCAATAAATATAACAAATTATAACAGGTATTTCGATTTCTGCCAAAGGTCATATCGCGGCAAGTTTATCCAGTATAATATACCCAAAGCAGTAATAACTGGCATCGTTGTAATAATTCCGAACAAGCCAAGTGCTATGGAAAAAAGTTTTTCATCTATACGCTCTGGTGTACTTTCCGAGTGCTTAATTGACATAGCAAACAAAACGAAAAACATAAACGTCATCCCTAAGAAAACAGGAACAGACTCAGTCAACACGAACAAAGCAATGCATAAAATCGCGATAAAACGTGCTAACCATTTCAATTTAATAAACGCGCTACGTCTTATAAAACCACTTGGTTTTACATTACGTAAAGCAACCACAGCAGAAATAAAGCCTGCAATCAAAATCAAGAAAATCAAATGTATCGCTGTCAAGGCACCCAGTTGACCAAAACGGAAAAATTCTGGTTGCATCAAAATAGCGACGACAGTTGCCAACATAACCAGCGCAGTTCCAGCGATGGGTCGCATTTCATTTCGCGCCGCGCGCCCAACCAACAGCCCCCCAACGAAAGCACCAATCTGTAATATAGGCCCCCACCAAGTATGAATATCAGACAAACCAAAGGCTGCCAGAATAACTGCCCATGCACCGATAATACCTAATTTCTGACTGCGCGCAGCCACACGAAATTGCGGTAATTTCAATTTTTTCAAATTAGAACCGATGAATACGGAAGAAACAAAAACAATTACGGCAACCATAAAAGGTAATACCGTAGCATTATCACGTAAAACGCCATAATTACCGCCGAACAACACCAACCACGCAAGAGTCAAAATGACCGTAGTCAAAGATGCCCGAGATTTTATATTACGAGCGTTCCAGCCTATACGCTCCATAAAAGCGCCACCACAGAAATAAACCATTGCGAACAAAGGAATAGACAAAACTGCCCACCAAAAAAACGCCGGCGCCGCCAATGCAGCGTTATTAAACGCGCTTACCGCACTTTGTACAATCATCGTATTATCAAACATAACTTGCCTTTTCGTTTTGATGAATTATTATATAGCTATGGTTCAAAAACAAGAAATTTTTACCCTAATGGGCGGGCGTGTCAAGATGTCTCATGGAAAATATAATCCGACATCCGATGCTGTATGGTTAGCCGCATTTGCCCCGAAAAACAAGCACACGGTTTTAGACGTAGGCATCGGTACCGGCGGAGTAGGGTTATGCGTTATTGCTAATGATGAAAAAATTCATCTTACTGGTATAGATTATTCAAACGATATGCTTAAAGAATGTGCAAAGAACGCAGAATTAAACCGCCGCGAAATAGAACTGATAAATGCCGACATATTAAATTGGCGTACAGATAGAACATTTGATGTAGTCATTACTAATCCGCCTTATTTTCGTGGCACGCCCGCAAAGCATAATGCCCATCATAACGCAGATTTAACTGCTTGGGTCAAAAAATGCATTGCCCGCGTAAAGCCAAGAGGGTATTTTTGTATAATAGCATCCGCCGATAGAACCGCGGATATAATAGCGCAAATGCAACAACACTGTGGAGACATAACAATATTACCGTTGTTTGGCGCAAAAAATACAGCGGAAAGAGTTTTATTGCGTGCTCGTGTCGGCACAAAAGGTGGAACGATAATATATAAAGGTCTACCGATGAATTACGAACCCATTTTACGTGATGGCTTGACTATTGACGACGCATTGGCTACCCTAGGATGGATATGATAAACTTTATAACAAGACATTTTACATCTTTATGGGCGTTTATAACGTCTCCTTTTCGTGCGCTATGGCGTATGATTTGCCGAATTTTCCCACCGCGTGAATTTACCGTTATGGATACACCGCGTGGTAATGTTTATACTTTCCGGCAAAGCAGTTTCTGGCGCTTTACTAAATTTTGTGGTAAGGTCGGTTTAATTGTCTGGGCTACTTGGTCCACATACGTATTTGTATATCACCGTCCATTGTTACAAAAGCGAACACAAGAGTTATCTGAAGCTCGCGCGCTACACGAACGTCAAATGTCCGACCTGCAGACATATCTAAAAAAATATAACGAATTGACCCGCAGCCTGAACGTAATAGACGATAAAATCTTAAATACTAAAAATCTAAGTGACGCAAAGAAAGAAGAACTGATGAACAGTCGTATAAAGACATGGGGAGAATTGGACTTTCTACGCACAAGACTAACGGAAATGTTTACGAACGAAGATTATACCGCCGAATATACAAAGATGTCCGAACTATCTGCAGAATTTGAACTGACGCGCGCAGAAAACGATGCATTGAAAGCTCGTAATGCTCAATTAGCAGAATCAATGCAAGAAATAATTACGGCAGACACAAAAATTTTTGACGTTGTATCAAAACTAACGAAAGACAATATTGAAGAACTTCGTGATAATATGAAAAAAATCAGCGGCACGATTGCTGCATTGGGTTTAACGCAAAATAAGTTGGTTCAAAGCGCGAATAAGTTCTCTAATCAATTGGTTGGTTCTGCATTCAGTCCGATTGAATTTGACAAAGACATGGATCCTAAGTATCAACAACTTGCGGACGACTTAGAATTATGGAATGGGTTAGCTAAACTAAATACCATTTTACCGATTGGTGCCCCCGTTGAAAATGTTAGAGTGACCTCAAATTTTGGCACCAGGGAAGACCCTTTCACGGGTGAACAAAAAAGACACCGCGGAATTGACTTTGCCGGTAAAATAGGCACAGAACTGATGGCGGTTGCACCTGGTCGTGTTGTTTCTGCGGGTGAGCGCGTTGGTTACGGCACAACAGTTGAGATTGATCATGGATTAGGTTTTACTACATTATATGCACATTTATCTCAGATAACTGTGGCTCGTGGCGATTGGGTTCGTCCGGGTACAGTAGTCGGTCTAGCAGGTTCAACAGGACGTTCAACAGGACCGCACTTGCACTACGAGATACGGTACAAGGGCGTTCCATTTGATCCCGCAAAATTTGTAAAGGAATAAAAAATGCTGGCATTTACAAACGCTAAAGAAAAAACGTCACCGACAATTATCGGGGCAGGCTGTAAGTTGACTGGGGACATGAAAACAGACCATACTGTACAAATTCATGGTCACGTTGTCGGTAATATAACGGCAGAAACCGTTGTAATAGGGCGCGGTGGGAAAGTCATAGGGAAAGTTACAGCGACTAACTTATTCTTACACGGAACGCTGGACGGGCCGGCAATTGTAACCACTGCGAACGTGTTTAGTAACGCTCAAATGACGGGGACGTTATCTTATTTCACATTAAATATTACTGGCAACACCGGTCTGGAATGCAAGTTGGCCAAAAGAAAGGACAAAAAAAATGAATAAAACTATATCTAAAGTATACATTGCAGCCGACCACCGCGGAGTAGGGGTAAAGTTATACTTGATAGAAATGTTAAGCGCCGTTGGTTATACCGTTGTAAATCTTGGAACAGACGACGTAAAGACGCCTGTAGATTTTCCAGACATTGCCAAGACACTAGCGGACGCAATGCTTAATGACGAAAAATCACGTGGAATCTTAATTTGCGGTACCGGGGCAGGAATGCAAATTGCAGCGAATCGCTATCGCCACATTCGTGCCTCTCGCTGCGATCGCCCAGATCAGGCGCGCGACGACCGATTTCATGACGACATCAATGTTTTGGCACTGGCGGCAGACGATTTAGACATAGAAGTATCTTTTTTAATTACTCGTGCATTTTTAGAAAGCCCGTTTGATGCAATTGAACGTCGAATTCGAAGAATAGAAAAAATATCTTAAAAAAACGCCCGAAAGGGCGTTTTTTCATTTCTTTACAACGAAATTCACTAACTTATTAGGAACAACAATTGTCTTTATTATTTCCAAACCATCCAGTTTTTTCGCGGCCGCACTTTTCGCTGCTTCAATAAGTTCGGCTTCGGAAACAGAAACCGGTATTTCAAATTCAGCAGAACGCTTACCGTTTATAGATGTAACAATTGTCATCGTTGCTTTTACTAACTTTGCTTCATCGTACGTCGGCCAAGGCTGAAATACTAACATTTCCTTATGCCCCAACTTTTCCCAGATTTCTTCTGTCATATGTGGCGCAAATGGGTTCAGCATCTGAATCAGAACTTCATAAGCATAACGAGGCATTTTACCGCTAAATTCATTTATAAACTCCATCATAGCGGAAATTGCTGTATTAAAGCGCATGTTTTCTAAACGTTCTGTCATATCGGCAATCAATTGATGAACTAAACGTTCTTGTTCTGCCGTCATTGGCTCGTCGGTTAAATTATCGGTCATATTTTCTACACGCTTTAAGAAACGTTGAACGCCCGCCAGCGCACCTTCGGACCAGTTTACATTTGTGTCCCATGGTCCCAAGGATAAAACCGTCGTACGCGCCGCGTCTGCACCGATTTCTGCAACTTTTTCGTCTACTTGAAATCCGTTACCAGCTGATTTAGACATTTTTTTACCGTCAGTCCCCATCAGCAACCCATTTGTAGTTCTTTTCTTATACGGCTCTACAGTATTTACAAAGCCTAAATCATATAAAGCCTTATGCCAGAACCGAGAATAAATCAAATGGCGTGTATTGTGCTCATTACCACCGTTATAATGGTCAACAGGCATCCATTTTTCCATTTGTTCCCGAGAACAAAATTCTTTGTCATTGTGCGGATCTAAATATCTCATATAGTACCAAGAAGATCCAGCCCACTGTGGCATAGTATCAGTTTCACGACGTGCGGCTCCGCCACAATGAGGGCAGGTGGTATTTACCCAATCTGTTGCGCGAGCCAATGGACTTTCACCGTCTTCTGTTGGCTGATAATCTTCCATATATGGTTGCATTAACGGTAATTCAGATTCTGGCACTGGTACCCAACCACATTTCTCACAATAAACTAGCGGAATAGGCTCCCCCCAGTACATCTGACGAGAAAATCCCCAATCGCTCATTCTAAAACGAGTTTTAGGACGCGCAAAACCGTGTTCTTCACCGTACTTAATGGCCGCAGCAATCGCATCTGCCTTATTCATACCGTCCATAAACCCGGAATTGATGTGTTCACCATCACCTTCCCAAACTTTGTCTGGTTCACCACCAGCGATTACAGGAATGATTTTAATGCCAAACTTTTTAGCAAAATCCCAGTCGCGTTCATCATGTGCCGGCACAGCCATAATTGTACCATGCGCATAATTTACCAATACATAGTCCGCAACAAAAACAGGTATCTCGTCCCCAGTATAAGGATTCTTTGCCATTATACCGCCCAATTTAACGCCTGTCTTTTCTTTGGTAACGTCTGTACGATCAAATTCAGACTTAGCCGCAGACTCTTTTATATAATTACGAACTTCATCTGCATTTGTAATTTTACCTTCGTCCAACCACTTTGCTAATAACTTGTGCTCTGGCGCAATCGCACAAAACGTCACGCCGAAAATGGTATCGGGACGGGTGGTATATACTGTCATCTTATCTTCACCCACCATAAAGTCCACATCTGCACCGGTCGATTTGCCAATCCAGTTTATCTGGTCACGCTTTACACGTTCTGGATAATCAACCAATTTCAAATCATCCAGCAAACGCTGAGCATATTTTGTAATTGCCAGATTCCACTGCATTTTTTCACGAATTTCGACCTGACCATGACAACGATTGCACTTGCCATCTTCCAATTCTTCATTAGTTAAAGTGGTACGGCAATGCGGGCACCAGTTCATCGGCAACATAGACTTATAAGCCAAACCAGCCTTAAAGAACTGGATAAACATCCATTGAGTCCACTTTATGTATTCAGGGTCAGAAGTCGCAAATTGAGATTTCAAATCAATGGACCACCCCATTTCAATCATGCTTTTCGTAAATTTCTGCACCAACTCTTTTACAACGACAGAAGGGTGCTTACCAATTTTTGTAGCGAACGCTTCAGCGGAAATACCCAAAGAATCAAATCCCATAGGATACAAAACATCATATCCCTGCATACGACGAAAACGCGCCATAACATCGCACCCCGTATAATTCAACATATGACCGCCATGTAAACCGGCACCAGACGGGAAGGGGAACTCTGCCAGCATATAGAAAGGCTTTTTACTGCCGTCATTTTTTGGTGTAAAGGCACCAGATTCAATCCAACGTTGTTGCCATTTAGTTTCACGATCGTGAATTTTCTTTATATCATCTGCCATTTTTTTTATACCTATTTTGAAAATATTATAAACCGAGAAAATTTTATACATAAACCTTGATAAATTCAAGTCATTTCAGATTTCTATTGCGCCGCGCGGCGCAAGTATGCAAGGTATTCTATATTACCACTGCCGCCCTTGATAGGCGATTCAGTTATACTTACTTGATTATAGCCTTTTTTTTCAAAGTTTTGAATTACGTTTTTTACCGCATTTTTACGTTCAACTTCACTTTTTATAACGCCACCACAACGAGCAGCCACAGCACGACTAACCTCAAATTGCGGTTTTATCAAAGCAATAATTTGCGGCGCATTCCATTTTACCAAGACATCCATAATATTTATCAGCGAAATAAACGAAACATCTATCACTATTAAATCAACCGGTTCAATAGGTTCTAATTCACGAATATCAGTTTGTTCTAACGAAAGAACACGAGAATCATTTTTCAGTTCATCAATCAATTGATTCGTACCAACATCAACTGCGATTACACGCTTGGCCCCACGAGATAACAATACCTCCGTAAAACCGCCCGTACTTGCGCCAACATCTAAACATATATACCCGGCAGGATTAACATCAAAAACATCTAACGCATGCGCCAACTTCAAGCTGCCGCGACCAGAAGAATAGGGCAAGGCCCCTGCTATAATATCATCATCAGGTGCAACCTGCTGACTTGGCTTTTGTGCAAGTACAGAATTCACGCTTACCAAACCAGATTTTATAGCGGCAAGAGCCTTCGCTCGTGTCGGATACAAATTCCTAAAAACTAACTCTTGATCCAGCCTCATAAATATGAGTCTATAACAGTTTTTTTACAAAATCAACACGGTATAAACTCAAATTCATTTCCGAGAAAAAACTGATTTTACACAAGACAATAAACAACTTTATATTATATAAATAATAATTTGTTTTAATTTATATTTTTGTTTTTTTAACAATTAAAAAAGAATAAGAATCGCGGTCAAAAAAACATGCATTTACCCAACACAAACAAACCAACATATAAAAAGTACCCACAAGATCAAAAATACTATGAATAATTTACATACATTTTTATTAAAATACAATATATTATACACAATTTTTTATAAAATAAATAAATTTTGTATTCTTTCTTGCAAAAAATCGCAGAAATTCGCCATTTTTTGACACTCAAAGCGCATTTTTTACAAACTTTTGATTTGTTTTATAACAGACAAAAAACAATATGATAGCAGGGCGGTATTATAATTTAACTTCAACTTAAACCGCCACAAAGACGAGAAAAGATACAAAAGCGTTTTACACAAAGATTGTGTGACACACAACAACAAACAAAGACCTCGAAAGAAAAAACGAACACAAATACATCACACAACAACTACAAAAAAACAAAATCACAGCTCTCAGACAAAAAAAATAAAAACATCAGCGCAACAAAAAAAATAACAACGAACATTAGCAAAACATTTTTACACACTTATAGCCAATTTCGCCCCCCCCCTCACACAATATAACTATACATAATATACATTATGCGCTTTTGTAATATCGCTGCCCCGCAATAAAACTATGTTTTTTTACAATGTGCCAAATGTGCCAAGGGCGCCCTTACAAATTTGCAAAACAAATAAAATTAAACTCACAACGTTAGTGTCGGTCGCTCTATCTTTTTTTCTTCTATTGCGTCATGAAAACAATATTTATCTGTTGCAAAAACCAACCACAAAAACATCTAAAAAACACCCTTGTACCCATATAACAACAACTAAGGCAACTTTTACCTTTTTTGCCCTTCTTTGCCCCGATTATCAAGTAAGAATTTATTGCACCCAAATCACAAAACAGCATAAAATAATAAATTAAAACAAAACTTTAATAAATGCGTACAATATTTTATTTATACAACATCTTTTGAATTTACAAAAAGCAAAAAATATCGAGGCACAACGGCCTCGAATAAAAAGTTGAATCAAATTATCATAAATTATTTTGATCCTTTTGTTATTTTTGCAATTTCGCTTGCCTTGTTTTTTGCAATTTTTGTTAGTTTTTTCAAACTCTTTTCTAAATCGCTGTTCTTTTCTTGCTTTATCTTTTCCGGCTTTACCGCAGAGCAACAATTTGGGCATTTCGACGCAAGAGAATTTATCTTCGATTTGCAATATGGACATTCACGCGTAGGTACCGATTTATTTACTCGTATTTTATTCATAATTCTTACCAACAAGAACACAGCAAACATCGTTATAAAGAAACTGACTACCGTATTCAAAAACACGCCTATATTCATTGTAGCGGCGCCGGCCGCCTGTGCCTCAGCCACAGTATTGTAATGAACACCAGGTTCACCACCAGATAAAACGATAAAAAATTGAGAAAAATCAATATTCCCCAGCACCATTCCAATCGGCGGCATAATAACATCTTTTACCAATGAATTTACCATGCTGGTCATAACGCTACCGACAATAATACCGACAGCCATATCAATCGCGCTGCCCCGTTCTATAAACGAACGAAACTCATTTATGAATTTGTTTTTAGCCATTTTTTTTATCCTTTTCATAAGTTTTAATCGCAGCGACAACCTTATCTAAGGTTTTCCTTAAACTTTCATCTTTTGTTTCGACAGTTATATCGGCCTCGGCGTAAATATTATACCTCTCTTCAATTAGTTGTCCCAAAATCTTACGGCTATCCGTATGCAATAGTTGCGGTCTTGTATCACGAAAATTAGTACGTTTTACTAACAAATCCAAATCTGCTTTCAACCATACGGACAAAGCCCGCTTCAAAACCATTTCTCGTACCGCCGGTGTTATAAATGCCCCCTCACCCGTAGAAATGACCTTCAATGACGGTGGTGTATCAAATATACGAGAAATTATACGTTGTTCTGCACGTCTAAACTCATCTTCACCGTACAAAGAAAAAATATCTACAACGCTACACCCTGCCGCGGCTTCAATTTCTTTATCCGAATCCACAAAAGGTATCCCTAAACGGCGCGCCAACGCACGCCCTACACTGGTTTTCCCTGCTCCCATTAAACCGACCATTACGATCGGTCTATCTAAATTAACTTTTTCTTTCATAATCATAGATTTTAATAAAAAACGCCCAAATAAACAATAAAAAATCACCCCCTTTTTGTTGAAAACTAAAAATTAAGTATTATCATGAGAACACTTTTATAATACGGTAAATAAAGAGTTTTTTATGAAAAATACTTTAAACGACAAAGTCGCGATAATAACTGGGGCAACTGGCGGCATAGGTTCAAAAATAGCAGAAGAATTATATAATTTGGGTGCAAATATTGTTCTGACTGGCAGAAAAGAAGCGTCATTAAATGAAATAAAAAACAAGTTATATCAAACCGATGCATCCAAAATCGGTTCTGTAATATGCTTCCCGATAGACTTAAGCAACAATAATGCTGCGGCGAATTTAGTAACCCACACAATTTCTGAGTTCGGTCGTATAAATATACTTGTAAACAACGCTGCCATGCTAGATGCTAAACTATTTTTAAAGACCTCCACCGACTTTATGAATCAAATGTTACAAATAAACTTCTTAGCGCCGATGCAGTTAATGCAAATGTCAATTCCTTATATGTTACGCAGCAAATACGGTCGAATAATAAATATAACCTCTTTGGCCTATTCCATGGGAGATGCGGGAATGTCTGCGTATGCAGCAACAAAAGGTGCCCTGACATCCCTGTCAAAAACAGTTGCTGCAGAATATGCCCGGCGCGAAATAACAATCAATTGCATTGCGCCCGGACTAATAGAAACGAATGCATTACATAAATTTCCTGTACTGCACAGAGAAGACTTAAAAAAACAAATTCCTGCCAACCGGTATGGGAGACCGGAAGAAATTGCCAGTCTTGTAGGATTTTTGGCCTCGCAAAAAGCCAGCTATATCAACGGCCAAGTAATACACGTAAACGGCGGTTTATACAGGTAATTTTTCGTTATTAAATCTCGTTTTTTATTTTATTTATAAAGAGCATTTTATTTTTGAAACAGGAAAATATGTGCTATAATAAATAATAAAGAAAATAAAAACGAGAGAGACATGAAAAAATCATCATTATTAACATTGTTCATATTCTTTTTATCAACAAATGGTGCGCTGGCATCTGGTTCTCACGTATACGCAAACGTATTTACCGCAAATAATATTACAGCAATGCAACACTCCATAATGACAAACGCCATGCAAACTTTTGAAGGAACAGCAGCGGCAGCACTTGGTGGCAGAGCAAGGATACTTAAACACACCGAAGAATCTGAATACATGTATGGAACCTCACCTATGTATGGTTGGCCACGCTTATACGGTGAATACGGAGACGAGGGGTCTACAAACACAATAAAGGGGCACAATGGTGGTGATGAAGAAGAAATAACGATTGAAGATCCCCGCCCTGTTATAAATAGTGCGTGGTTAACTTGGCAACATTTTGATGACGATGTGAAATTCAAGGGATATGATGAATTAAATACCGATACAGACATGATAATGTTTGGCATTGCCGGCGGTGAAGCGCAACGCGGCATCGGCATATCTGAATGGGGCGTTTTCGGTGGTTATATTGGTGGCAGTCAAGAAAATGAATTTATAAACATTGATGAAAACGGCGGATACGTCGGTATATATACCGGATACAACATTCAAAAGTTTAATCTATCTATTGCTGCGAATGCCGGCGCATTATATAACAACGCCGAACACGAATATGGCAATGACGAATTTGCAAACATGTGGGCTGGTGCCGCATTAAATGCAACGTATAATATTGCGCTGGACGAATCGTTTACTTTACAACCTGGGGTATATGCCGGTTACACATGGATAGGTTCTGCAAATTACATGTCTATGTCTGGTGATACAGTTGCAAATCAAAACTTTAATACGTTTGAAGTTGCACCTGAAATCAAAGCGATAAAACACATCGGCAAAGGTTGGTTTGGTTTATTGACATTCAAATATGCCTTTATGATGGGTCACGGCGGTGATGTAATCGTAAATGGTATACAATTAGAGGAATTAGATACACGTGATTATGCAGAATATGGAATTGGTATTGAAAAATCCATCGATAGATTCAACGTCGCATTAAATATCACTCGTAGGGACGGCGGTCGTACCGGATGGAGCGGCGGTTTTAATCTGAAATATATATTCTAAAAACAATGGGTTGTATAAAATTGCAACCCATTATTTATTTACCCCAGAAAGTTCATTCCATATTGGCTAGACGTTCTAACTGATCAGCAGTAATCAAAGCATCTATCATTTCATCTAGCGCTGGACCACCAGCCAAAATATCATCCAACTTATATAAAGTTAGTTTTATTCTATGATCTGTAACGCGTTGCTCTGGGAAATTATATGTTCTGATTTTTTCGCTGCGGTCCCCAGATCCCACCATCGTTTTTCTTGATGCGTTACTTGCATTTACCTGGGCTTCACGTTGCATTTCGTACAATTTAGAGCGTAAAACAGCCATTGCTGCTGCCTTATTTTGAATCTGACTACGTTCATTCTGACATGTTACGACAATTCCTGTCGGGAAGTGAGTAATACGAACGGCACTGTCCGTCTTGTTTACGTGCTGTCCTCCTGCCCCAGACGCGCGAAAAACATCAATTCTTATATCTTTATCATCTATCACTACGTCAATATCTTTTGCCTCTGGCATAACCGCTACGGATGCCGCACTTGTATGAATTCGACCGCCCGCTTCGGTTTCAGGGACTCGCTGAACGCGGTGAATACCCGATTCGAATTTCATTCTGCCGTACGCCCCTGCCCCATCTATCTTAAATATTATTTCTTTATACCCGTGCAAAGACGTTGCATTTTCTTCAATTACTTCTATTTTCCAACCTTTTCGCAAAGCATATGACTTATATTGATTATATAAATCACCTGCAAACAAAGCCGACTCCTCACCACCAACACCGGCTCTAATTTCCATAATTACCCCATTATCATCGGCTTCATCTCGCGGTAACAGCGCGATTTGTAATTGCTTTTCTACGTCTGGCAATTTATGGTTTAATTCAACTAATTGTTCAGATGCAATTGATTTCAATTCTTCGTCATGCAACATTTCATTTGCGTCCGAAATTCCTTGCTTTATCTGAAAATACTCTGATATCAACGGCAAAATTTCCGACAACCTAGAATACTCTTTCGAGAGTTTCGCCAGTTCTGCACTATCTACCACCCCAGAATTCATCTGAGTCTCAATTTCTGTGGCTCTGGATTGAATCTCTTTTAATTTATCGTCTATTACCATTTTATTATCTCAATTTTAATAGTTTAATCGCATCAGACAGATTCAGATTTTTTTGCTCACCGGACTTCATATCTTTCACAGCCAACATTTCAGATTCTCTTTCTGCGTCACCAATTATGATACTGTAGTCCGCTTTAATTTTATCTGAAAATTCAATCTGATTTTTGAACTTTTTATTTGCGTCTAAATATGGAACCGCTACAATTTCCGCATCACGTAAAGCAGCCAAAACTCCCATTGCATAAGGTACCTGCGCCTGCCCCATAACTAAAACAGCCGCCCGAATAGGGTTCTCAAATTTAGACAAATCAATTTTATTTTCATCTAACAAAGCAACCATTAAACGCGAAAAACCGACAGCCGCACCTACACCGATGATTCTTGTTTTTGAAAATTTAGAGGCCAAATCTTCATAACGCCCGCCACCACCAACGGCACCCAATTCTGGGAAATTATCCAAGAAAAATTCAAATACAATACCAGTATAATACGCATGACCACGCATAATACCTAAATCAATTTTTGCATTTTTAATTCCCATAGAATCTAATAAATTCATAAACCTATCTATTTCTTCAATGGCGGCATCTAACGCTTCGGAACCACCGGCAAAAGTTTTATAACCATCTGAAAAGACTTTGTTTATTTCGTCTGCCGCTTTTTTACCAACCGTTTCAATAAGCCCATCATAAAAATCCGGAATCTTATCTTTCTTATCTATCAAAACGAACGCATTACGACACTGTTCAGAATTCAACCCCAGTTTTTCAAACATAGCGTTCCAGAATCTACGGTTACCAACGCGAATACTTACTGGTCCTATAAATTCTGCAACAGACTCGTATGCTTTTGCTAATGTAGCAACAATTTCCGCGTCATAATTCTCAGACAAAGAATCTATGCCCATAATATCTAAATCCATTTGATAAAATTCGCGATAACGGCCACGTTGTGGACGTTCGCCACGATAATTGCGTGCAAATTGATACGCTCTAAACGGGAAAGCCAAATCATTCAGGTGCCCCGCCACATAACGGGACAACCCGACAGTTCCGTCATACCGCAGGCCCATTTTAGTATCGCCCTTTTGGAATAAAAACATCTGAGTTTCTATTTCATCCCAGTTATCTTTATCCGTCAATACTTCGGCTCTTTCAATTGCCGGCAAATCAAGATGTGCAAAACCAGCCGTTTTTAAAACGCGTTGCATACGAGTCGCACATTCATCAAAACAGCGTTGTTGTAACGGCAACAATTCTATAAATCCCGATAAAGTTTTTGTTGGTTTAAGTTCCATTTTTTAATCCTGTTGTTTACCGCACGAATTTTCTGCGGCATCATTCTAATGTCAAATATTATATCATATGAAAGAGCAAAACGCTATAAACAGTCGCCCTGACGGGCATGGATAAAAACTATAAAAGAAAATTTTTCGGCTATCATATTTTTCATAATACCGGAAAATCGGCACTTTTCAAGTTTTATTAAAAGAATTTATGAAGTTCTGCGCCATGAACATTTAACCAACGTTTGGCACGTTCAACGCCAAAACCATATAAAACAGAAACTTGCTGCCAAAATGCCGGTGAATGATCCATATGTTTTTGATGCGCCAGTTCATGCATAACAACGTAACGCATAACTTCTGTCGGTGCAAAAGCTAAACGCCAAGAAAAAGACATGGTACCACTACTAGAACAACTGCCCCAACGCGAAGAAGTATCCCTTACCGCAATTCGACGTGGCCAAAACTCTTTTGGTGCAGTATGAATCATCTGCTTTAACACGACCAAAAATTGTGCGCGAATAAAATCACGAACTCTGCGCTCAAACATACCAATGTCGCCCCCGACAATTAAAGTTCCATATATTTGGTCTTTAATTATAAATTCGTTTGCGCGCCGTCCCGCATCATGAAGTAATTGTACTTTACGTCCCAAAAACTCTATATAATCACCCGGTTTTATAGGCATTTTTTGTGGTGCAGAATCAAATATACGCTCACACCATTTTCGCTTTTGCTCTAGAAAGCGTATTGCCGCACTTGTCGGCGTCAGCCAAGGTTTTGATATATGAATTTCTCGTGCCGGTCGCGTTTTAGGGCGTAAAGTTATATTACGCAAACCGCGCCGAGTAGTAATTACTACTGGGACAACCTCACCCGATGATAAAACGAACTCGTAATCCGACATATAATAAAATAGTAATTGATTTTATTTTAACTTACTTAAAATATCGCGCGCAATTGTATCTATGTCAAACCCAAAATGAGTATACACATCATTTCCACTACCAGACACACCAAACGAATCGATGCCAACGACTGCATCAGCAAACTCAAACCAAGGCGCAGTTGCCGCCGCCTCTATTACGACGACAAACCCCGATAATATCTTACTTTTATACTTTTCATCTTGATGTCTAAAATCGGCAACAGAAGGCATACTAACCACCTGAACCGCATCCCCAAGTTTTTGAGCGACAGATACAGCCAAAGGCACCTCTGCCCCCGTTGCAATTATTGTAACTTTTACCCGTCGTGCTGTTGCTGGATAAATTATATAGCCACCTCTTGCAATATTCGCGTTTTTTGGTGTAGAAATTTGTGCAAACTTCTGTCTTGATAAAATTATTGCAGACGGATGAACGACATCCTCAATAGCCGATTGCCAAGCATATGCAACCTCTGCTCCGTTACATGGCCGGTAGACATTTAGATTCGGTATCAAACGCAAAGAAGGCAATTGTTCCACGGGTTGATGAGTCGGTCCATCTGCCCCGACAGCAATACTGTCATGAGTAAACACATATATAACTGGTAACCCCGACATTGCCGCCAATCTAATACTTGGCCGCATATAATCACTAAATACTAAAAAGGTAGACCCATACGGACGAAGACCCGACACAGCCAAACCATTCATAATTGCGCCCATAGCGTGCTCTCGCACACCATAATTTATATAATTCCCTTTAAATTTAGGCGGCACTATCTCAATGCTAGATTTAGTTTTAACGTTTGTACTTCCGCCTAAATCAGCGCTTCCCCCTATTAAACATGCGCCACCTGCAATCAAATTTTGTAAATAAATCCCCGAAAGTTCACGCGTAGAAATATCTTTATCGGACTCTGGAACTGACACATTATCTGTTTTTATATTAGGCATATTTAAAACATATTTTGCCGTCGCTTCGTGTGCCACAGCCGCCCATAAATCATCCCCATCAGGAGAAATATTTTTCTCTACCAATCGCATCATTTCCGAATCGCTTAAAGAAAAACCATGAGCCGCAGAAGTCCCAACCAGACTAGAATCTAAACCAATAACTGTTTTTGCAGCAATAAATGTAGGTGCTGATTTACCTGTTGCTTTTTGTAACGCACGATTGATTTTATTAAAGTCATTTCCAGGGACAGATATTACATTCCAACCTGCTGCTCTCATTCTTTCTGAAACGTTCAGGTCGGTCAAAGCAACCCCATCAATGCTTATTCCATTATCATCCCAGACCAAAACCAAATTATCTAATTGATATCTTCCGGCAAAAGCGATTGCTTCTGACGCAACGCCTTCCATTAAATCGCCATCACTACACAGACAATAGACCATTCCATCTGTACCACGAATTTTTTCTGCCAGCGCCATACCAACGGCGTTTCCTACCCCCTGCCCCAAAGGTCCTGTTGTCGCCATAACACCGTCGATACCAAATTCCGGATGTCCTGGTAAACCACCAAATTTTCTAAAAGATTCTAGATTTCCAACATTATACCCAGACAACTTTAACACGGCATATAACAATGCGCTGCCGTGCCCGGCAGACAAGACGAACTTATCCCGTCCACGACGTAAAAAATTAGCATAAATAGTTGTAATTATATCTGCTGCATCCAATACGATTCCAACGTGCCCAGAGCCGGCATGACGCACGGCGTTCAGTGCGTGAGCACGCACAGATTTAGACATTTCTTTCAATTGTTTGGCATCAAATCTCATTTTATGATATTATATCACAAAACAGGTTTATAAAAAATGTTAAAAATTTGGACAGATGGCAGTTGTTTAGGTAATCCCGGTCCTGGGGGGTGGGCTTTTATAGCAACCAATGGGAAAGAAATCGCGGAGCGCAGCGGTGGCGAATCAAATACAACGAACAATCGTATGGAACTTACTGCGGTAATAAAAGCCTTATCTGCCGCGAAAAAGCATGATGAATTAGAGATTCATACGGATAGTCAATACGTAAAAAACGGAATGGAAAAATGGGTTCGCCAATGGAAAAATAACAACTGGAAAAACGCGGAAAAGAAACCTGTAAAAAACAAAGAACTGTGGCAACAATTAGACGAACTTGCCCAGACGAAAAAAATAAAATGGGTATGGGTAAAGGGACACGCCGGTCAAGAAATGAACGAACGGTGCGATGAATTGGCACGAACCGCCGCAGAAAGTTTCAAATAAAAAACCGCTGTAAAAAGCGGTATTTATTTAACCTTTATACCCCAACGCAACGATGAACATTTCTACGCTGTCTTTGCGCGATGCCGGTGGTTTTATATGGTGTACCGATTCGAATTTTTCTTTAATTTGCTTTAATAATTCACCTGTTGTACCACCTGTAAAAGACTTTGCCACAAAAGCCCCCCCAGTTTTCAAAGCCCGTTTAGCAAAATCAAAAGCGTATTCTAACAATACCATTTGGCGTAAATGGTCTGTTTTTTTGTGTCCAACTGTATTAGGGGCCATATCAGATAAGACAACATCGACTGTTCCGTGTTTTGCTTCGTCTGCTGGTAAATTTAATTTTTTAACCAACCAATCTAATGCTTCGTCGGTTGTAAAATCTCCTTGATAAAATTCTACACCTGGAATCGGTTTTATCTCTAACAAGTCCATGGCAAAAACTTTAGACTTTGAGAATTCTCGCATTACATACTGAGTCCAAGAACCGGGTGCCGCCCCCAAATCTACGACCACCTGACCATTTTTCAGAAACTTAAAGCGCTCATTTATTTCAATCAACTTATAAGCCGCCCGCGCACGATAACCGTCTTTGTGAGCACGCGCAACATATGGATCAGCCGCCTGGCGTTGAATCCACGCAGCAGAAGACTTTTTCGCAGCAATCTTTTTATTTAATATTTTCATACAGATATCTATTTAACGATATAAATTATAAGAACATTTCCGTGCTTGCTTTGCCTGTTTCTTCTTCATTTGTTCATAAAAATCTTGCGCGGCTTCTTTTGGCCCCGCATACATAACCCAACAGCGCCTGTCGTCCATACCAAAGAAATGATACCGAGCTTCATGATACTTATAATATACCACAACATTATATCCTATCAATTCTGATTTTTTATAATCAGAAGTTACCGGTGCATAAACCCCGACAGGTTCAGACACAGAATGTATCTCCCAATTAAAAATTTTCTTAAAATTTAGACTCATCTTTTTTGCCCTTTTTCATAAGATGAAATTTTAGCGCGCATATTTTTATAAAAAGAAACGGCACGACCTAACGCATATCTACGCGATGCAAAACCAATTTTTTCCTCATCAGTTGGGAACAGATATTTATAAGGGGCGTGATATAAATATTCTACTTCAACCTCATACCCCAAAAGCATCGGCCCCCTATCGTCATATTTTTCATATAATGGTCTGGGCATTTTTACTGATGTCGGTGTCCAATTAAAGGCATTTATAAACCTTGTTACTATTTGCATTTTAATTCCCTGCTTTTTTCATTTTTTCCATTACTGCTTCTACCCCTCCCATTCTTTGTAACATAGCCATTTGCTGACGCATCTTTGTATATTGCTTTATAATATGTTCTACGTCGCGAACTGTACAACCTGCTTTTTCTGCAATGCGAGTTTTTGCATTAGCAAAAATTTTTTCTGGTTCTGCACGTTCTTCTGGTGTCATTGCTTCTAATATTTTTATTTGTGCGTCAACGCTGCCATCTTTAATTTTTTCTTTCATGGCAGATACAGCACCAGACATACCAGGGACCATTTTTAATAGTCCGCTAAAATTACTCATTTTTTTAATCTGCTTCAACTGCGCCAGCATATCGTTCATATCAAATTGACCGCTCATCATACGTTCTGCAGTTTCTTTCATACCACTGGGGATTTTGTCCTCCATTTTTTTCAGTTCTTTTTCATCTATCTGCGCTTCGGTATTATCTGTCGCAGTTGTATTCGTTACTTTATCCGCTTTCTTTTTACCAAGTCCAAACATGTTCTTCTCCTTAGGCTTTAATATTAAAACTTTATTTTTTATTATTAGGCTTGTCCAGATACTTTTGCAAATATTTACCCGTTAAAGAATCTGGATTTTGTGCAACCTGTTCTGGTGTACCAGTTGCGACAACGCGCCCACCACCAGCCCCACCATTAGGACCCAAATCTACGATCCAATCAGCAGTTTTGATAACCTCTAAATTATGCTCAATTACTATAACAGTATTACCTTGGTCAACCAATTCGTGCAAGACGGATAGCAACAACTTTATATCAGCAAAATGTAAACCTGTCGTCGGTTCGTCTAAGATGTATATGGTCTGTCCGGTACTACGAGCCGCCAATTCTTTAGATAACTTTATACGTTGAGCCTCGCCCCCAGACAGGTCCAAAGAACTTTGACCAAGTTTTATATAATCCAACCCCACGCGTTTTAACAATTCCAATTTACGAGCTATTTGCGGAACGCTGCTAAAAAATCTGTACGCTTCTTCCACTGTCATATTTAGAACATCGGCAATAGATTTACCTTTATACTTTACTGCCAATGTTTCTTCATTGTAACGAGCACCATGACATTTATCGCACTCAACATAAACGTCCGCCAAGAAATTCATCTCTATTTTAATCTGTCCGTCTCCTTGGCAAGCCTCGCAACGACCACCTTTTACGTTAAAAGAAAAGCGACCCGGTCCGTATCCGCGAGCCTTCGCTTCTGGCAGACCTGCAAAGAAATCACGTATATTTGAAAATACCCCAGTATAAGTTGCAGGGTTACTACGTGGCGTACGCCCAATAGGAGATTGGTCAATATCAACAACCTTATCTACATTTTCCATACCCCGAATTATATCGTGCGCCCCCATTTCTATTTTTGAATTATATAACGCACGCATCAATGCGGGATATAAAGTATCTAATAATAACGTTGATTTACCGGAACCAGACACCCCCGTCAAAGCGATGAATTTACCCAATGGGAAATCAACATTTATATTTTTCAAATTATTTTCACGTGCCCCTTGAATAGAAATAACTTGTCCATTTCCAGCACGACGCTTTTTCGGAACTTCTATTTTTCGCTTACCAGATAAATATTGTCCGGTTAAAGAATCTTTATTTTTAATAACCTCTTCTGGAGTACCAGCCGCAACGACGTGCCCACCGTTTATGCCGGCACCAGGTCCTATATCCACAAGATAATCTGCCGCACGCATGGCATCTTCATCGTGCTCTACAACAACGACAGTATTGTCTTTATCACGCAGCATTTTCAAAGTATCCAATAATTTATCATTATCGCTTTGATGTAAACCTATTGACGGTTCGTCTAACACATATAAAACCCCGGACAAACCACTGCCGATTTGCGATGCTAATCTTATACGTTGAGCCTCGCCCCCAGACAAAGTTCCTGCCATACGCGACATCGTTAAATACCCAAGACCAACGTTTTTCAGGAATTGTAGGCGACTAGTAATTTCACGAAGAATTACACGCGCAATATCATTTTCTTTTTGCGTTAAATGATTCGGCAAGTCTGTGAACCACTGTAAAGATTGGTCAACTGCCATATCACAAGCATCCATAATATCCAATCCATAAATTTTAACGCATAAAGCTTGAATATTTAATCGCTTTCCGTGACACACAGGACACGGTTTTTCAGACTGATATTTTGCAAGTTCTGAACGTACGGCCTCAGAATCCGATTCGCGCCAGCGACGTTCTATATTAGGAATGACCCCTTCATAAGGTTTTTCATAAACGAACCCATTCCAATTTATTTTTATAGGTTCGTCTCCGCTGCCGTAAAGAATTAAATCTTTCTGTTGCTGCGTAAGCGTATGCCAAGGTTTTGATAAAGGTATTTTATATTTTTTATGTAGCGCATCTAATAAATGGTCAAATTGGCTTAACATCCCCCCGCGAGACCAAGGCGCTATAGCACCATCTAATATAGATTTTGACGGGTCTGGTATAACCAAATCTGGTGACATATTTAACTGTACCCCCAAACCGTCACAAGCCGTACAAGCACCCATAGGGGCATTAAACGAAAACAAACGCGGTTCAATCTTAGGAACTGTAAACCCACTAACCGGGCAAGCGTAATTCTGAGAATACAAAATATCTTCGTTCGTATCTAAACGCCGGACTAAAACAGAACCTGGAACTAAACGTAACGAACCTTCAAACGAAGCGAACATACGAGATCTAAACTCTTCTAAATCTGCTTCGGATGCGTCTGCCGCCGGCATTTGTAATCTATCTACAATCACAAATATTGAATGTTTTTTATTTTTATCTAATGGAGGAACAGCCGACAAATCATATAACTCACCATCAATTATTGCGCGCTGATAACCTTGTTTTACCAAAAAAGCAATTTCTTTACGATATTCACCCTTACGTTCACGAACCAAAGGCGCCATTATAAATATTTTTGTAGAAGCCGGAATTTTCATGGTCCAATCAACCATTTCTGGAATGGTCTGAGATTTAATAGGTAACCCAGTTACCGGCGAATGCGGTATCCCGATGCGCGCCCACAGAAGACGTAAATAATCATAAATTTCTGTAACCGTTCCAACGGTAGAACGAGGGTTTTTAGATGTAGTTTTCTGCTCTATTGAAATTGCCGGCGACAAACCTTCAATCAAATCGACATCTGGTTTTTTCTGCATGTCCAAAAATTGCCGCGCATACGAAGACAAAGATTCTACATAACGACGCTGTCCTTCGGCATAAATGGTATTAAACGCCAATGACGATTTCCCAGAACCAGAAACGCCGGTAAAGACCACCAATTTGTTTTTTGGTATGTCCAGATCAATATTTTTAAGATTATTTTCGCGTGCTCCGCGAATTTTTATTATGCCACTCATAATGTCAAATATAGATAATTTATACGAAAATGCAATACTATATACATAAAAAATCCCGCTTATGCGGGATTGTTTTTATTCCGCTGTTACTGGTACCGCTTGAGGTAACAACCGCTCTGGCGTCATCGCAATATCAGCGACTCGCACATGATCAGCCCCCTGCTTCGGCGCCAAAACGCCATTTACCCACACGTCCATTCCACCGGCATTACCAAATACGGCTTTATACCCATTACCACTTGGAACATAATAAATATCCCCAGGAACTAATACACGGCTAAATACCGTATTCCCACGCGCGTCTTCTATTTTTACCCAGGATTCCTGCGTAGCCTGTAATATTATTGACGCACTTTCTGCGTTTTCTGTCCCGAACCGTTCACGAACTTCCACCGTATATTCTGGTTCTACAACCGTTTCTACTTGTGTTACAACAGAATTATCCAGCGCAGCCGTATCTGTATCAGAACCGCCTATCAGTAAAATTGATAAAACTATTGCAACTACTGCAATAACACCTATCGTAAACCATAACCAATTTTTATGAATAAACTTACCACATTGTTTTATGATACGAATAAATTTGTTTTCTTGACCGGCATCATCTGTAACAGACACATTAGCAGCTTTTTCTTCTTCTTCATCTTCATTAGCGTCAGATACTAGCCCCATCTCGCGTTTTAATTTAACAACTATTTCATCTGGGTCTAACCCTAACTCCATGGCATAGTTCCGTGCAAACCCCAAAATATAAACTGTTTCTGGAATTACATCATACTTTCCGTCTTCCAATGCCTGTAAAAATTCTTCGCGTATACATAACTGCTTAGAAATGGTTTGAATTTCACGCTTACGTCGCCCAGTTGTACGAGCGTTACGTAAAATTTCGCCGACAGTCATTTCGTTTTGTGCTTCTGTATTTATATTTTCTGTCATATCTTTTTATCCCTTATTTTAGATAATCATAGAATCTATATACCCTCTTCGCAACCCCAAAATTTACAAATTTCTTCCTTTAATTCCTTTGCGCCAGATATTTGATTTACCGTTATTCTAAACTCCGCAGAATTTGGAATCCCTGCAGAATACCACGCTGCGTGCTTTCTGAACATTTGAGTAGCATTCTTTTCACCATAATATTCCAACATATATTCAAAATGTTTCAGTGCAACAGTACCTATATTAGTCGGTGCCTTACATATTCCCTCTAATTCACCTAATAGCCAGGGACGCCCTAACAATCCTCGTCCTATCATTACCCCGCTATAACCCAAATTTATTACTTTCTTTATATCATTTATATTTTTTATATCACCGTTTCCTATAACAGGTATTTTAATATTCTTTGTAATTTCAGGTAATTGGGCGTTTCCTGTATATAATTGAGCACGCGTACGACCGTGCAAAGCAGCAAAACTAACTCCGCAATCTGCGGCAATACCAATTAAATCGGCCCAATCACGATGGGAATCATCCCAGCCCAGTCTTGTTTTAATTGAGACGGGAATTTGCACTGCACCAACTACCGCCTTCATTATTTTTTCTGCCAAGCGATGGTCACGCATTAAATTTGCACCGGCACCGCTTCTGGTGGCAACCTTTGGAACGGGACACCCCATGTTTATATCAATCCACGAGGCACCAGAATCTTGTAATATACGTGCGGCGTCGGCCATCAATTTTGCGTCAGCTCCAAATATTTGAGCACCTATATTACCCTCATCATCATATCTATCAAAATTACGTAAGCAGTTTTTATGCGCGCCAACCAATGAATGACATGATATCATTTCTGTATATAACGGTGCTTTCGGAGAGAAAGTACGAATAAGCCTTCTAAACGGTTTATCAGTAATTCCTGCCAACGGTGCACCAAAAATTTGATTATGTACTAACATTTGTGATATAATGCCACCGATGAAGGAAAAAATCAAAAATTTCTTTGGATTTATGAAACGTGCTTGGTCAGACGGTATATACGGGAAATTTGGTATACTGCTGCTGATATTCGCCGCGTTCATGTTTGTACGTATGTTCTGGGGCGAAGTAAACGTTCAACGTTTAATAATGAACATATGGCGATTAAATGGCGAACAAGAACAACTTGCGGCAGAGCAAGCCGAATTAAAAGCAATTCGTCGACACATTGAATTATTACAGGGATATAGTTCTGATTATGTTGAAGAGTTGGGGTTAAAATACTTAAATATAGGCGACCCAAAGGCTAGAATTTTAAAGATTTAAAAAACCGCCCAAATTGGCGGTTTTTTTTTAATTTAATAAAGATACCATTCCATTTAGATATAAAGCAAATATTAGCCAAATTAAATAAGGCCATATCAACCAATATGCCGCATGATTTATTGCTTTAAATGACCGCATCATCCAGATTGTAAATCCGATTAAAGCAATAAGAACTATTAAAGCAATACCGATAAAATTTAAGCCAAAAAATACATATGACCACAAAGCATTTAAGAACATATTTACGCCAAACAACCAATAGGCTTTTGCCTTACTATACTTTGTTTTATCTATAAATATAAGGTAAAGCGCAATTCCAAGTAATAAATATAAAATTGGCCAAACTACGGCGAACACCCACCCATCTGGCGTTAGAACAGACTTAGCCAATGCGTTATACCACATATCGGACATACCGCTTGGCGAGAATATCATTCCTATGATTCCGGGCAAGAACGATATAAATATAGCCAAAATAAACAACCAAAATTTTTTCATACGAAACTCCCTTTTTACATGCCGTAAGTATAACACAAGTAAATTTTTTACTACACAGGAACGATTTCACAAAAAGAAGATGTATTTATAACAATAAAAATCTGTGTTTGGCTTGAAATTTGAATATAAATATTATAGAATTGCGCTAACGCGCCCTTAGCCCAGCTGGATAGAGCATCGGATTTCTAATCCGCAGGTCGCAGGTTCGAATCCTGCAGGGCGCGCCAGTTTTTAAAAAGCCCCGTCATTTTTGGCGGGGCTTTTCAGTATTTAATTTTGAGACATAAAAAAGCAACTCTTGGATGCCCCAAGAGTTGTAAAAGAAATAATTTATATTATTTATACTAATTTTTTCAAACGCAGCAATTCTATATACATATATAAATCTGCCGCCGCATATAGTAATAATGTTATCGCCAAATAATAAATCATAACGACCGCACCAGCAACCGGATAAAACAATAAGAAAACCGCTAGCGCAATCAATATAATAGACATTATCAAATCAAACCAATAATGCCCAAATTTGGCGCGTATCATATTTATTGAAAATATCAACGCACGTAAAGATTTGAATAAAAACAGTAACACAAAAATGTAAACCAAACTAACTACCGATCCAACTGGGTAAATACAGAATAAAACGCCTAAAACAACGTTTACCAAACCAAACACCACATCAAACCAACCACCCCCAACATCACGAGAAACGATAAAACCCGCTATAGTTCTGTACAAACCAAACAATACCAGCGCAACACCTATCACAAACGTTAACGCCGTTAGAACCGCAACTGGTTTAATTATCATAAATATTGCGGCTATGCCAAATAATAAAGCCTCACATATCAATAGTGGTGCGCTTTGATTATATAAGCGCTTAACAGAATTTGTAATTAGATTTGTACCCTGACTTGATTTCGCTTTTTTAGATTTTTCACTTTTTACTCTTGGCATTTATATTCCCCCCTTTCAACAAATACATTATTATATGTTTATTATAGTATACTACATATAAAATTCAATGGATGTTTTTTTGAAACTAATCCTTAGTTAATATTTATTTGTTCTATTTATCCAACCGTTTTTCGCGGTCGACCAATTTATAGTACCCTTCAGATAATTTATTCTTACCAGCTTTAATATATCCATAAAAGGATTTACACTATCATCTGAAATAGAATTTATCCCTTTCAACGTTGAATTACCGATTACCCCATCCTCTATTAAACCAGCGCCAAGAAAACCATTTAATGCCCGTTGTATGACTATGCCCGCGCCCCCCATAACGTTCATATCAAAAACTGCATTTCTAATACGTGCATTTTTTATCTGCGGAATCTTTGTGTTGTCCCAATACATTTCCTTATATATTTCATATGCTTGATTTTTCTGTAATAATTTAACATCTTTCGGAAAATTCTTATATGGAAACATCAAATTATATCTATCCAAAGTCTTCTGCTGAATCCCCATATTAGTTGGAAAGTCTTTAATTTGATTAGCACCTGGTGTATACCCGCCCTCATTTATAAAAAGTTTTTCTATTGCTTCCTCAAAGTTTTTATCTTTCATAAAAATCTCCATAAAAAAAGCCCGTATTACGGGACCTAAAAACAAAAAATGTCGGGACACTTGACCCGACAAACTTATTTAGTATAAGTATACCACAAAAACAAAGTATAATCAAATAAAAATCGACGGGCAGAAAGCCCGTCTTTAATAAAACTATTTCAACCTAGAAAATCACACGCAAACCGATTTTGGGTACCAAAGAATTTAAATTTGGTTTATAGGTATAATAATAATCAACCCCTAAATCAATTCCTATATGTTCAAAGTTTAGACTCAAACCTGTATAGGCTCCAAGGATAGCAGAATAACCGTCTTCACTAACCTCTGTTCCTGTGTTTTGATAGGTAATTACTTTTTCATAACTATTTAAGCCCGCACCCGCCCCAACGTACCAAGCGAAATATTTTGAAGACCAAACATCATAATAACCATTCAGCAATAAAGCGTGCTGTTCCATAGAAGCCATAGTTTGCGTCAATAACGAACTAAATAATTCACTTACAGTTGCGCGTTCCTGATACGCTAATTCTGCGCGCCAAGGCCCTTTCTGACCGCCGGCGACAAAATTAAACATACCCTGAAAACCGCCCAAATCATAATCATCTACGGTTAAATCAGAATACGTTATACCTGCGTCTGCTCTTAAATAAATTTTCCAATCTTCAGCATCACTAGCAAAAGCAATTGTCGGTAATAAAGAAAATGCAATTATAGATATTTTTTTCATAGTATCACCTCATTTTTTTATCGGGGTTATTGAAATGGTTTCAATGACATCATATGTACCGTCATATTCTGCCCCGAAACCGTCCTGCATTTTTGGTAATTCTGTTACTTTTAATTCTGCCAGAACCGGTATATAAGCTCCAGATTCTATCGGCGCAACTTTTTGATATTGTTCGTATAAATCCCCTGATTTATCTATCAGCCAAAATTCCTTATCTTGACCATCTGGAACGAAAGCCCTAACTTCATGCCCCATAGTCAAAGTGCCGCTAATAACTTCTGCCTTATTTTCAGCACAAGCACATAAAACAAACGAAGCCCCCACCAAAAATAATCCTGGAAATCTGTACATTTCTCTAACTCCTAATATTTGTTTTATATTGATTATAAAGTATAAAAAACAGGATTCAACCAGATTCAAACACCTTTTGTATTATATGCTTTATACAAACTATTCTTAATTACGGTCCATAAAAATTTGTTGTATTTTTGTACCCATATCTTGTACTTGGTTTTTAACAGCGTTTTTTATTGCTAAACTTCCTTTCCAATATTTATATGATTTCTGAATATGCTGCGGCCAATTTGCCAAGCAATAATCACCGAGAACTTTTTCTATCAGCCATTTTATTTTGCGTACCATAGACAAATCTGCCTCAGATAAATTAACTTCATCTGTATGACTAAAATCCAAAACGGACGGTAGATTTTTAGTACTATTTAAGCCACTAATTTCTTTTGAAGGCCATTTTATTTCACGAACGTTGGATAAATCAGCATAACCTAAATTAACGACTTTTGTTTGAATATGCACGTTCCAAGCAGAAAATTAAAACCGCCGCATTTGCGACGGTTTGAATTTTCTGGTCGGTCGGTATTTAGTTGCTAAAAAACGGATACCAGAATACTCATTTTCAGGGATTAACAGGGAATCTACAGCGAATTTTGACCGCACGTCCGTGCACAAACATCAGATTTCCGCACTTTCCACCAAAATTTCCGTAAAATAACAGGGAATTTATTGAGGCGTATCAGGGAAATATACTCTACATACAACATATTTGCAGCGAATGCAGAAAAATGCGTGCCTTTGGACAGAGGACCTATTTAAAATTAGATACAAAATCCATCTTATCAAAATAATTCTTCCTGAATTGTTCAAGATTAAATTGACTTGCTGTATCTATATCAGCAGGCCCATCTTTCCAAGCAGCATCTCGTTTTGAATTGGTTATTACTGCTATTCGTCCATTGTTTTGTACCATGGATCGTACGCCAGACTCAAAATCTTGTATTTCAACAATCCACGCTAAAGGATGTTTTTGTGATTCTTCTGCAACAAAGAATCTATCAACATCATCGTGAATAATAACTATATACGTTTGTCCAGTTGGTTCGGTTGTCGAGAAGCCCTGGATTTCAGGAACTTTAGGTATCAAAGTGCGATTTAATGTGCTGAACATATCGTCTGCTTTATCGGCATATACAGATCTCGCAAAAGAGAAATCGTTTCTACTGGTATTATAAATGTGTCTCAATAGGCCTCCATGCTGACCATATACTCTAAACGAAGACAATCGTAGTTTATCATATATTTTTAAATCAAACTCATGTAAACACACCAATAAAACAGCCAAATCGGGTGAATATAATTCATTGCTACTTAGTATGTTTTTAGAGAATAATACCAGCCTATCAAACACTTGTTCCATTCGTCGCAAAGAAAATTGAAACCATATACTGTACGCAGCAAAATACCGTTTAATTATATTTTCTGTTGTTTGATTTTTATTAAAAGTTTGCTCAGCACTGAGAGACTTGTCTCTGTTAAAATGTCTGAGTTCTAGATTCTTGATAACTGTTTTAAATACTAAATCTTGTTTATTTGCCTCTATTTGTTTCACAATGTCAGCCAATCCAGATTTTTCATATAAATAATCTGTAAATTTTACCTTGTCTGGCGCTGGTAATAAAAACGAGTTATTTATAAATTTGCGTTTATAGCCATCAAAATTTTTTGTGCCAAACAATGTTTCGACAGAGTTCTTTAATTGTTCCTCATCTATAGCCAAAATAAATACAAAACCTGGAATATCAAAGAAATGCTTTAGTATTTCCAGTGTTTTAACAGCATAATCCGGACGGCAACGGTCAAGTTCATCAATTATGATAATAATAGGGTTATTTGCTTCACGTGCCCAATTGCCTAAAAACGATTTCAAATTATCTAATTCTGTTTTAAATTGTTTATATTCGGAATAGATACTATTCTCCTCTGCAGTCTTTTTTAGGTTTTCATGACGACTGATGATTTTTTCACCATCAATAACTATTTTCCCGAACAATGGGGCATGTGCCTCAACAGAAATTCCTGCCGCCAAGGATTTAAACGCATTTAAAAGTGTTTTCGGATTTGGGAAACCTTCAGGAGTGTTGTAATATTGCGTATATGTATCCTGTAGCTTAATAAGTAACGGGACAAGCGGGTTTTCGTAAAAATCCATTTTCCATATGTTCAGCATAGATACAGGTACGCCATCTTGCTCTAACACATCACGTAACTTTTCGCAAAAGAACGTTTTCCCAATACCAAATTCCGCAGAAATAGAATATACCCTGGATGTACCGTGTTCTGTAAATTTCTCCTGCTTCAATATGTCGGCAAATCCAATGACCTTTTCCCTAATGTCCAATTTATCGTTTCCCCAAACGTCAACAGATACCGTATTGTTATTAGCCACGATTATATCCTATTTTTTTGCCATTATACATAAAACCCTAGAAATATCAATAGAGTAATTCGATATGCAAGTATGCCGCAGGACAGCGAATCTGAGTACAATATTTATTGTGTGAATAGTGCCAGATGAACTGCTAAGCCTAGAACTCCGTTCCTAGATATGAGGGAATATTATGAATGGAGAGCTACAAGCCTAAATTGTGTTTTTAGGTTGCTTGACAAATTACGTGTCATCTTGCCCGAGCCCATGTCGTTTGTTTCTTGACTTATATACACGTTTTGTTCTAAATTCTCTAATGAAGGGAAAGGATAATGCAGGGCTATAAAACGTCCAAAATTAACAATCGACGTTATTTAGGCAACAAATACAAATTGTTGCCATTTATCAGTGAGATCGTCGCAAAGGAATGTCCAGGGATTACTTCGCTGGCAGATATTTTTGCTGGAACGGGTGCGGTTTCGTCAGCTTTTTGTGATAAATTAGCCATAATCACAAATGATTTGATGTATAGTAATTATATCTGTAACTATGCTTGGTTTGGGACAGAATCTTATAGTAAAAAAAAGATTATAGACTTGATAAAGCGGTACAATGCCCTTGAATCATGCAAATCTAACTACATGACACAAAACTTTGCGGATACATATTTCAGCAAGGAAGACTGTTCGAAGATTGGCTATATACGCAGTGATATTGAGCGATTGTTTAAACAAAAATTTATAAATGAACGAGAACGCGCTATTCTGATTACATCTTTGCTATATGCGATGGACAAAATAGCTCAGACATGCGGGCATTATGATGCTTATAGAAAAGGTAGCTCTTATGACACTGCTTTGGAATTATATGTGCCACTTGCGCCAAAAACGAATAATAAACTGAACAAATGTTTTAATCTTGACGCCAATCAGTTGGTAAAAGATATATATGCAGATTTGGTATACATAGATCCGCCATATAATTCCAGACAGTATTGCGATGCCTACCATTTACTTGAAAATGTTGCCAGATGGCAGAAACCAACAGTGTACGGTGTTGCAAAAAAGATGGATCGTTCCAACATAAAAAGCAAGTATTGCACTAATCAAGCTACTAAATCTTTCGAAGATTTAATTCAGAGTATAAATGCAAAATATATATTGTTATCATATAATAACATGTCCCAAAAAGGCAACGATCGATCCAACGCAAAAATATCGGATGAAGACATTATGCGTATTCTAAGTGCCAAAGGAACTGTCAAAATCTTTTCCACAGAATACAAAGCCTTTACCACAGGAAAATCCGATATAGAAGACAATGAGGAGAGATTGTTCTTATGTACATGCTACCCAAAAGGAACATAATTGCCTTTCATACAATCCCCTCTTAATTATACCGGTGGAAAGGCAAAACTTTTATCCCAGATTTTGCCTCTGTTCCCAAAGAAAATAAATACTTTTGTGGATTTGTTTTGTGGCGGCTGCAATGTTGGAATAAATGTTCAGTCTAATTCTGTGATATATAATGACCTCAATAGAGAGCTTATTTGTCTGTATAACACACTAAAAAATCTTGATAAAAAAGCCGTATTTGATTGGGTTTATCAAATAATAGATAAATACAATCTTTCACTCGTTAGTTTGCATGGATACGATTATTATGGTTGTGACAGTAGTACGGGATTGGGACCGTATAATAAAGATAAATTTCTAAAGTTGCGTGACGATTTTAATACGAAGTTAAACGAGGACTATTACTATTATGTGGTCTTATATGTTTTGATTGTTTATGCATTTAACAATCAGATACGTTTTAACGCTCATGGCGATTTTAATTTGCCTGTGGGGAAAAGAGACTTTAATTCCAATATGGCGACAAAGTTGTCTTCTTTCATCGATAGATTGCATGAGCAGGAGTGCCGGTTTATGTGTAAAGATTTTCGAGATTTTGATATAGAAGCATTAGGTCCAGATGATTTTGTATATGTAGATCCTCCATATTTAATTACTTGCGCCACATATAATGAACAAGGCGGTTGGAATATTCAAACAGAAAAAGACCTCCTAAAGTTTCTGGATAGGCTTCATCAATATGGAACGAAGTTTGCGCTTTCTAATGTGTTGAGAAGTAAAGGTAAGGAAAATAGTGTCTTGCTACAGTGGCTCAGCAATAATATTGACAAATACAAAGTAATTCCATTAAGATATACTTATGCGAACTCCAATTATCAAACTAAGGACAAGACAGATTCTAGCGAGGAAGTTTTGATAATAAATTATTAAAAAGGAAGTTTAGTATGCCGATTCCGTATAAAAGTTTTTGTTGGAACCTAGGAACAACTAGTTTCAGAACCAAAAATTTCAATAAAACAATAGAACAACAGCTTCTGCTCTTAAATGATTTTTGGAACTTGCCCAAGAATAAGGATGCTGTATGGAATGGCAATAATTCGGTTCAATCAGCATATTATGATTATATGCAAGAAAAAGGGTTTGTTGAAGGTGCAGCTAAGAATAAACCAAAAGATGCACGAGAAAAAACATCTGGACTAGTTGAAATTGGGCTGATAACACAAGATAGACATCTGACGGAAAGTGGCAGAAAATTGCTGAACATAAGTCTAGAAGGGAACTTCGACGATGATAATGCTTTCCAAATACAAAAAGATAGTATGATTTTTACACAGCAGCTGTTAAAAACAAGTTCTGTTGTGGCTGGCTATACAGTGCGTCCGCTTGTCGTTTTGGTGTACGTGTTGTCAAAGCTAGGGAGTCTTTCGTTTCAGGAATTCATGTATTTGCTACCGTTATGCATAAATCAAGGGACGACACAAGAAATTATTGAACATATTCAAAGGCTGCGTTTCGGACAAGAGACAATAGAAGATGTTATTTTTAACCGCATTATTGAAATGGATAATTATCAGCAGGCACAAACTGTTTTTCTGGAGAATGCAGTAACTGAGAGTTTGATCTGTGAAATAGGTATAAATCGTAAGAGTAGGAACTATGATAAGCCATATTACCTCTTGTATTTAGCTTTGAAAGATGTTTTCTTAGATAAAGACATTTCTAAGGTTCCTATATTATATCAGGCGACTAGAAGCATATCCAATACGGCAGGGAAATATTGGCTGAGTCTTGTGTTTAACAAGTTTTCTGAAAAAGCCATTATAGCCAATCCAGAGGAATCTTTAAATGATTGTATTTTTAGCTCCGTACAGAACGAAACGGATCTAAAAAAGGCATTTTTTAAAGTAATGCATGTAAACAAAACAAAAGCCACATTATATGACTACTTTGATTTAAATCGAAGATATTTTAAGCTTACGGATTTGATATTATTCCACGATGATAAAGTAGAGTTTGATCTTATACCAAAAAGCTTCTTTGTACCTATCGCTGATTGTCTATACCTGTCCGCATTTGAATCACATAATGATCTCGACAAAGTTACGTGCTTAGAACAAATTTCGCCGTGCTTAACTATAAACGAAGCCGCCATATTAGACGGGATCAATCACGAACTTGGGACAAATGCCAATAATTTGGTCTCTGCAAGAGAGATTATAAAAAATGAGAGATTACGGAGATTTAACCTCTTGATAGATCGGTTGTTTACGGACGATAAGATACAAGATCTGTTGACCGCATTTCAAACAAGAGACGATTCTTTTGTTCAAGAAACAGTAACAGACAATGCCGATGTTCCAACTATTTTTGAATATATATTGGGCATATTGTGGTATAAAGTCAGCGAACGTAAAGGAAATGTCCTAGAGTATATGAAATTATCATTAGATGCAGATTTGTTGCCAAAAACGCATGCTGCCGGTGGGGAAGCAGATATCGTTTATGAATACGAGGCTTCCGACTACTATCCGCAACACTGTCTTCTTATCGAAGCAACCCTAGCAGATGCCACAAACCAACGCAGGATGGAAATGGAACCTGTATCCAGACACCTGGGTGATTATTTGATAAGAACTCGCAATAATAACTCTTATTGTATATTCGCGACGAACCATTTGGATCCAAACGTTATATCAGATTTCCGTTTACGAAAGAATGCGACATATTATAGTCGTTCAGACCAGACATATACACAAGTTGGTATGAAAATAATCCCTCTGGAAATTGATGTTTTAAAAGCCATACTTGCCTTAGGGCTAACCTATAAAGACTTGTACAAACGTCTTGATGAAGCTTATCAAGTAGAAGGTCTTGCACCTGTTGATTGGTACTATACATATATAAAAAAGGCATATGTGAATTTAAATTAATGCCGAAGATTACGGAAAAAGGAGATATATCTATATATCATTCTTTACCGCCCCTTTTCAAATCGAAAAAACAGTTATTCTTTGGCGTATTTATTGCACAAAAACTTGGGAGGAGTAATGCTTCTATGAAAAATGGTATCTTTCTTTTAAATTGCATCGGGATTGATAATTATAAAAAAATATCAAAAATGACATATAAAAACGGGACTTTGTCTCATCCAATATGGGCAATGATAAGGGAACTTCATAGTGGAATGCAACCAAAGGCAGATATAACAATTCATGGACAAAAATTAGAAAATGCTATTCAAACAATCATTGACAGCAATAACCAAAATTTACGTGATTTTTTAAATCATCATAAAAATACGAATCTATTATCAAAGGATATAACTATTATAAATGGCGCTATCGCAGAAATAGTTGCTTGTGCAGAATTATTAAATGGCGGCTTCTCAATTAAACATATAAAAGAGGTTGAGGGTGCCACCCCGGATTTTGAGGTGTCATTTATGGGGGATAGTTTTGATATTGAAGTAAATAGCCCCCAGTTTATAGAAAACACAACGCCAACAAGCAGCAATAAAAAAGTAAATACCATTGATCATAGATCAAATACTACTAATTTTAAGCAAGGATCGATAACCACTGGTATAAAAGAATGTGCGCCAGGAGGATTTCCAAGACCAAAGAATAAGGCTAATGGAGAATATATTGAAGAAGATTTGATGTCTTTTAGCAAAAAAGGAGGAGACTTCTATTATGATGAAAATTTTAGAAGTCGATATATTTCTTTTATTTGCAGCATAAAATGCAAAAACAAAAACGGAGACAAAATATATAGTTATCAAGCGAGAAAAGGGAACCCTTTTGTTTTATGGCTGGATATGTCGGAGTTGGACACTCTAGACCAAACAACTTTCCCAATAGAAACATTTAATAGATTTGGTAATCATAAATGTATAAACTCTAATATTATATGGTATGCGTTATACGGGAAAAAAGGATATCCAATATTTGAGAATGCGCCTATAAATTTTATACACAAAGCAATGTCTCTTGAACATAAAAAACAAAGTTTTTTAACAGACATAGAGCCGGTTATGCCAAGTGATTTGTTTTGTCGTATGCAACACAACGGCAGGTTTTTACTTGATAATAAATTGTCAGCAATAATATTTTCGTTTGGAGAAAAACAAATTATGCTGGAAAATCCCTGGGCAAAATATAAGCTATCTCGTAAAACAATACTGAAATTCATGTGTATGAAACATATGGATGTGTCAGAAAGCATAATTGATTTATTTCGTGGACAGATAAAAGAACAAAATAAGATTTATAAAAGAATAATAAAATCTTTTCACTAAACTTTAAAATTCATTTTTGTAAGATACATTTACGATAGTATCTCGTATAACAGTTTGAAATCAGTAATAAACTTATTATATTCTGATGCTTTCTATGTGTTTATCAATACACAACCCCAGGTGGGGCTCCTTAAATTACCTCCTTTTTGATTTGCGCAGTCTTGTTTATCGGTTGAAACACGTATATAGCCATAAATCATTCTTTGCTCCTTTTTGTATAAAGACCAAAGAAATCATAACCCGATACTTTATGACCTGTGATGGTCATCGCGATGGCGGACAGGGTTTTATAAATCGCCCCATTATATCGGAAAGTGTCATTGCCCAGTGCTTCAATGGTATATTCGCGCCCTTTGTATTTCTTTATCATGCGTGTGCCAGGCTTTATTCGATATTTCGTTTGATTTGCCCGCGATGTGCATAATTCCGGCGATGCCGCATACTTATTCAATCGTGTTAAATGCCGTTGCTCAATTTTTTGCCCAGTGCGCGCACATTGAATTTTATACCACAGTGGGCGCAATTGTGGTCGGGCTTCATTTTGAAAATATAGTCGCCAAAGTTCCCGCAATTTATCCGGCGACATTTGTTTTAATTCATTCATTTTACATCCTTTTTTGTTGCAATTACCGCTCGCAAAGCCCCATAAGTCAAGTCTAATAAACCACTGGACTTACATTGTTTTGTAAGCACTAATGCACACACGCAAAGAGGTAAAAACAATGAAAATACAATGTGCTATATACGTACGCAAATCGTCAGAACGTGGACTGGATATGGAGTTTAATTCACTGGATAACCAGGAACTGGCCTGTAAATCCTATATCGCGTCACAGGCTTTCCAAGGCTGGGAATACGTAAAAACATATTCTGATGCGGCCATTTCCGGCGGTACTATGGCCCGACCCGGTCTGCAAGAAATGTTGGACGATATGCGGGATGGCAAAATAAATTGCGTGCTGGTTTATAAAATAGACCGCCTGTCGCGCAGTATTTATGATTTTAAGCGCATGATGAAAGAGGATTTTGAACCACACGATTGCAACCTGGTCAGCATTACACAAAGTTTTGATACCAGTACTGCAATGGGTAAATTGACGCTAAATATGCTGCTATCGTTTGCAGAGTTTGAACGCGAGGTTGCCAGTGAACGCGTCCGTGACAAAATGCGTGCGACCAAGTCCAAAGGATTATGGGTTGGTGGCGTGCCGCCATTGGGCTATGACATACAATTTGGAAAACTGATTGTAAACGAAACGGAACGGGAAACTGTAAATAAGATATTCAATACATACCTGGCCAGCCACAGTTTATTAGATTGCCGGGATCGCATTGCGGCCCTTGGGATTCATGGCAAGCAATGGACGACCAGTAAAGGCGAAACACGTGGCGGCCGGGAAATGACCGCAAATATCATTGAACGGATTTTGAAAAATCAAATTTATCTGGGCAAATTGCCAAATAAATCGACTGGGGAAGTCTTTGATGGCCAACATCCCGCAATTATTACCCAGGAACTGTTTGACGCCGTACAGCAAAAACTGACCGACAATAATCATCATAAAGGGCGCGCCAGTTATTGCCGCGGCGGATTATTGTTTCACAACATGATATATACCGCCGATGGTGCAATGTTCAAAAATAAAACTGGAAACAAGGGATTACGGCAATATAAATACTACAAATGCGAAACAACATCTCTGCCGGCTGGGGATTTGGACGCAATCATTTGTAATAATGTTCGGGACTTTTTAAACTCTGATATGGGTGCGTTGCTAGATACAACGCGACTATCATTAAAACAACTGGAATATAGCGATGAATTGGCCCACGCGCTAATTGACCGAATTGTGTACCACGAACACAAACTGACAATTTTCATAAATATTGCAGACCTGGATAAATTGGGCGTATTCAGAAAAGACGGCTATATAAACACAAACGCCATCCCAATGGAATATTGCACAAGTCCCGATAGCAAGCAGGTTATTATTGAACAGGTTGTCTATCTGTCCAGCCATACCTGCATAAATCACAGAAACGCTGGATGTAGTCGGGATTTATTAACAAAAACAGAGAATGCAACCATGCTTATCAAAGCCTTGGCGTATGGTTGGAAATACAAGAAAGCCTATGAAAGCGGTATTGGTGTCAAAGCGCTTGCCACCACAGAAAACCGCGACCAACGCACGATTTATAAATACCTGAATCTGGCATACCTGTCGCCACGGATTATCAACGACATCATGGACAGCAAAATTCCACCCCACATCAACCTGCAAACATTATTCCAAATTGCAAGTAAGTACGAGGATTTCGCCGACCAGGAACAGGAGTTTAAAGTCATTTCGGAATATAACACACATTGTTTAGGATGATTGCGCTGACTTTTGACATTTCAGGACTTTGAGATCTCATAATAAGTTCCGGCACAATCACATTATAATGTTTCCGCTCTTGTTCTGTCATCATTTCTATTTTTGGCAAAATATTAGTTCGTGCCAAAGATACATATATTTGTTTAAATTCTTTAAAGTCTTTGTATAAATCACCATAGTGTATTTTTATATCATCTGTTCTTTGTAGTTGCATATGTTCCAAATGCATTAAAAAATCAGAAGATTGCAACCGTAATATATTATCTATAACCTCTTCATCCAAATTATAAAAACACCTGTTCCCTACAATTTTATCTATATTTTTCTTTAATAAACGTACATTGTGGGCTATAAAAGATGATATGTTTTCTGAATATAACAAGTTATCTATTTTAAAATAAATTTTTTTTTGGGTATTTGCGATACTGTCATCTTTGCACGCGATAGTATTATCTTTTGTAACCGTTAGAAGCCCATTAAATATAGCTAATATTTTTTCCATATGCGAATTTACATTTGTCATAGGACTATGTAAAATATTATTTGCTTGTTTCTTTTTCTTCTCTGCTGGTACATATATCGTAACAAAATAGAAAATATATGCAGCAAAAATACTTACACCAATACTTTGAGCTAAAACCGCTATTTTAGAACTATGAAGTAAGCCGAACAAAATTAGCTCCAAAGCGACAATAATTAATGCGTAAAAACTAATCTTTTTCGATTTTAAATCCATTTGACTTTCCTTTGTTTTTTCTCACTGGGAATATAAGAAAAATAGCATAAATTTTCAACCCCATTGACTCCGCGAAAATGGGTATTGTATACATTCCGGGATATTATGGGCGGATTTGCGTATATTGTCGGAATACCAGAGTCAATCATGAGCCGTCAGGCCCGCAGGTAGCGGCGGACACACGAAAAAAGTCGCGACACTGCGCGACTTGGAATTCTAATGGTCGGGGCGAAAGGATTCGAACCTTCGACATCTTGCTCCCAAAGCAAGCACTCTACCAGACTGAGCTACACCCCGAAACGACCTCTATTATAACAGCATTTTTAATAAATGCAAATTTTTATATACATTTTGTGCTTGTCTAGTTAGACGAAACTTCTTACAATATAAACATATGTTAAAAAATACAGCTGTTTATTCTTTATTACTCGTTTTGGTCGCCTCAATACCAGGTGCAGCGACCGCCGTTACCGCACGTTCTGCGGCGTCTGATTATGTAAGCGAAAATACATATAATAACTTATACCCATATATGAATAACACTATGCGTACTAATCTGAACCCAGGCGTCACACCTTCTCAATCAAGCGCTCAAATAAATGTTCTGGCTCGCACAAAGACAACAAATAATACCCCGACAAGAAATGTCGTCGCGCGCAAATCTACATCTGCTAACTCAAATACCGCTCGCGCCGCCACTTCAACGTCCGCAATAAATTCTGCAACGGTCAGAGCAGCGAATACTCAAACAAACACATCATCAACACGAAGAGTTTCTCCACGTAGCAACAGTTCTACGGTATCTGCAAGTACCGCACGCGTCGCAAGTACCCCAAGCACTACAAGTTCAACTCGGCAAGTCGTGGCACGTTCCGGCACAAGCACATCGGCGATGCAACCCGTGGCAACATCCAGAACTTCACGCGGCGACGGAACACTATCCACTGTACGTCAATCTAGTACAGCCACATACACAACCACAGATAGTGCCGTTTCTTCCGCCCGCTGTATGGCTGATTATGTACAATGTATGAATGACTATTGCGAACGCGAAGATACAGAATATAATCGTTGCTATTGCAGTGCTAAATTGGCCCAAATAGACGCTCAATATAAACCTGAAATAGACCGGTTGATTAAAGAAATTTTAACACTAAAAAATAAAAATTATTGGACAGACGAAGAAATGGAAGAATATTGGATGGATAAAATCGGTCAATATACCGGCGATAATTCTTGGGCTAACCTAGACGATGCTCTAAACATAGATTGGTCCGGAACGGAAAGTCAAGTTCGTGGGCAGCAGGCTTTTGCAACAGGTCATTCATATTGTGTTCAACATTTAAAAAATTGTGCATATATGCAAACTAATTTACGTGACGCATACCGCTCGGAAATTGCACGCGATTGTGCAACATACGAAACTTCATTGCAGCGGTTAAAAAATGCAGCCGAAAGTATAGTGGAGTCTTATAAATGAAACCTATGATGGGTATAGAATACGGTCGTGGTGCCACGGCCGCTATTGTTACTCAGGGGCCGGCTTTGGCGCCTGATGCAGTAAAGCAAATGTATCCAAGCGCAAATTGGACGATGGTTAAAGCGGATCCGTACGACGCAGAACTTTGCGCCAAAGACCGTTTCGGTGAAAATTTCTTAATTCAAAAGAAAATTTTTGCCTCTACACCGCAAGAACCACATATAATGATTGGCGGTGACCATTCTGTAAACTTTGGTCACTTTTCGGCACTAGTCGACCGATTACCAAAAGAAGATTTATGTCTAATATATATAGACGCGCATTTAGATATACACACACCAGAATCATCAAAAGCGGAAGCCTCTGGTGCACCACATGGGACGAACGTTCGTGCATTACTTGGTGAAGGGGATGCTCGTTGGTTATCATTACAAAAACGTCACCCTGCTCTACAATCAGAAAACTTATTTTATCTTGGCAGTCGTTCTTATGAACCGTCAGAAATTAGATACGTCAGTAATAAAAATATTTATATGCGTAGCGCCGAAGAATTGCAAATGCCTGAAACATGGAAAAGAACCGCTGATGAAGTGCTAAGAAAAATAGGAAGCAAACCTTACGTTGTGTCATTTGACTTTGACGCGATAGATCCGTCACTATTCAAAGATGTATTAGTTCCAGAAGCGAACGGTATAAGTCTAGACGCGGCTGAATATTTTGTACAAAGATTTGCACCGAACGCTCATAGTTTCGAATTTGTAGAATATTCTCCGTCTGGCGATGAACAAAGTGCAAACATAGTAAAAAAACTTATCGGAATAGTTGCAAACGAATAAAAGAAACCGCTTTATAAAGCGGTTTCTTTACATAGCAAATTATGACGATAAATATTTCTGGCCAAATCATCACTGATAAGATTCCAATCACTTTCTTGCCCATAAATCGGCAAGCACGGTGGGCAAGGCTTAGTCTGCAATTGTGTAGTGTTCGTGCAAGAAGTTACGAATATCACGCACACCAGTATTAAAAGTTTTTTCATTTACCTCTCCCATTACTTTAATAATTTCTGATTGTTTTACGTTGTTTATTTCTGCAATCCGAGAATCACATTTTTGTTTTTCCGTCTGCCCCCCCGCGAAATAAGCCAAACCTATCACTAATAATATAAAAATATATCCATATATTTTCATTGTAAAAGACCCTAAAAATAAAAAAACCGCACATATATAAAAAATGCACGGTTTTTGTTAATCAAATTAACGATGTTATTGATTCATAGACGAAAAGAAATCATCGTTCGTTTTAGTTAAACGTAACTTATCCAATAAGAACTCCATTGCCTCCAAAGTACCCATTGGATTTATTATGCGACGCAATACGTACATTTTTGATAACGTATCCTTCCCGACTAATAAATCTTCTTTACGAGTACCGGACTTTGTAATATCAATCGCCGGATAAACGCGCTTATCAGATAGTTTTCTATCTAAGATGATTTCACTATTACCAGTTCCTTTGAACTCTTCAAAAATTACTTCGTCCATCTTAGAACCCGTATCAACCAAGGCGGTCGCTATTATAGTCAAAGAACCACCACCTTCTATATTTCTGGCGGCACCAAAGAAACGTTTTGGGCGTTGCAACGCATATGCGTCAACACCACCCGTCAAAACCTTACCACTACTTGGAACAACCGTATTATACGCACGCCCTAAACGAGTAATAGAATCTAACAAGATTACTACATCTTGTCCGGCTTCAACCAAACGCTTTGCTTTCTCTATGACCATTTCAGCAACTTGGATATGACGAGACGCAGGTTCATCAAAAGTTGACGATATTACCTCGCCCTTCACGCTACGTTGCATATCCGTAACTTCTTCTGGTCGTTCATCAATCAGCAGAACTATCAATTTTACATCTGGGTAATTAGTAGCAATAGAATGTGCGATATTCTGTAGCATTACCGTCTTACCTGTACGAGGAGGTGCAACAATCAGACTGCGCTGTCCTTTACCAGTTGGCGCAATCAAATCAATTACGCGCGCAGACAGACTTCGACCTTTATCTTTATCGTCAACGACCTCCATCTTTAACATTTCGTCTGGATATAGAGGCGTCATATCATCAAACGATACCCGATGACGCAATTTATCGGGGTCGCCCCCATTTACACGTTCTATAGTTTCCAAAGCAAAATAACGTTCTGATTCATTTTGCGGTGCCTGTATTTGCCCCTCAATATAATCCCCTGTTTTCAGTCCATACTTTTTTATCAACGCCGGTGATACATATAAATCATCTGGTCCCGCCAAATAATTACTTTCCGGTGCGCGTAAAAAACCGAAACCATCTGACATACGTTCCAGAACGCCGTCACCGATTAAAGTAATTTTATTATCTGCCGCAAACACGCGCATAACAGCAAACCGCAACTGTTGAACATTCAATTGCGCTGGGTTTTCAATGCCCATATCTTCGGCCATTTTTAATAATTGTTGTGGCGATTTTGCCTTCAACTCATTTATATGCATGAATAAACCTCTTTTGGAAATGGGACATATGCGAGACCTCGCCATCCCTTTATTAGACCATATTATTATATAATTTTTTTGACAAAAAGTCAAGCACTGGCAAGTTCTCAATTATTCTACAACTGTTTTTTCTTGATTTTTGTGGGTTTTATTGCTCAAATTATATATATAATAACAAAAAGGACGTTACGATGGCAGGCAGCATAAATAAAGTAATTCTAGTCGGTAACGTGGGACAAGACCCACAAGTTCGTACAATGCAAAACGGTCAAAAAGTAGTAAGTTTTTCTCTGGCTACATCAGATCGTTGGCGTGACAGACAAACCGGCGAACAAAAAGAACAAACAGAATGGCATCGCGTTGTAATATTTAATTCTAACCTAGTAGATGTTGCCGAACGTATGTTACAAAAAGGTACAAAGTTATATCTAGAAGGGTCTTTACGTACGCGTAAATGGCAAAACCAACAAGGCGTAGACGTCTTTACGACCGAAGTTGTTTTGAATCAGTTTGCAGGTCAGATGATTATTTTGGCTGGCGCTAAAAGCCTAGACGGTGCATCTTCTGGTAGCGATTACAGTGCGGCCTCTTCTGCCTCGTCTTCGCAACCACGTGAAGAAATATCCGTTGCAGATATTGGAGACGATATTCCATTTTAATAAACTATCCCGCATTTTGCGGGATTTTTATTATAAAATAAAATCCGCCGAACGGCGGATTTTTCTAGAACCTGTACGATCCAGATACCTTGATGTTATGTAACTGTATTGCGTCATTATACTGATAGCGATAATCTATTCCGACTTGAATACCGGTTGCAGACAAGAATTCTATACCACCACCGATATTAGCCCATAACGGATCAATATCTACATCATATTTCGTATAAGTATGAGCCAACGCAAATTTATACTTTACGTAATCAGGTGCGCCCAAAACATCATACTCTACACCAACCGACGCGTACGGACGCATCTGGAACCATGAAGAAGGATATATACGTTTCTGAGCAATCAATGAATACCCCGGCGTTAAAATCAGATAACCATCAGATTGCATATTCATATAATCTTGCCCCGCAGCGTGCTCTGTTACATCAAAGCCAAAGTTGTACCCAACCCGAGCATACGCATTTCCAACAATATACTGATTCAACCAGTCGTGCATCAACCCCCATTCACTGATTAAACTGAACGCGCTTCCGCTGCCGTCAATATGGTCAACAAACGTCTGATCACGAGATATATCAAATAAATGTATATCCAAGAAAGCATTTCCATATAGACGTGTTTTTTCACCTAATATCTTCATCATGTAACCGCCTAAGCCGATATTTAAGTCGTCAACTGTCATATCAACTGTTCCCAATAAAGACTGATTCGGTAAATAGCCTAACTCAACCGCGTCAGAATTATCACTTGAAGAATTAGACACACGAGCGGTCAAACCTAAAATTGTCGTTTCTGAGTTTTGCCAATCAAAACCACCAGCAATGCTGAAACGTTGCCCGTCAGCGTGCTTTCCGTCAGAAACATTCTGGAAGAACATACCATAATCTACGTCCAACCAAGCTTTTTTCAAACTACGGTTACGATTCCAAATAAACTCATCAAACATACGGTCTTCAAAATCACGGAAGTTAGTATGTTCATTAAGTACAACGCTGCCAGCAATTTGTTCAACTTCACGAGCCTGGAAAAGACGGCTGAATCTAGCCAAAGGTTCGCGTTCACCTGTCATATTATAATATTCCATACGTTCGTACAACTCATTCGCCATTTCTGACAAATTCGTACCTTTAAATATTTGCGGTAGCAATTCTATTGGGTTGCTATTAAAGAACTTTGTATTCAATAATTGACCTGCAATCAAATTATCTAACGCCCCGGCAGATACATATTCTCCTTCTGTATGCGGTACTGTCGCACCAACAATCGGCTGAATCTTAAAGATTTCGGCAGGACCACCAAACGCAGGATCAAATACAACGTATAAACTATCTGCGACCCCATCACCATCTGTATCACGTTCAGAAATATAAACAGGCAAATCTTCGTCTGACCCATTATATTCACCGAAACCGGGGTTATTTAATGTATCCAAATAATCTATGCATATAGAACCGTCTGCATTACAGAACCGAACATCCAAATTGCGTAATTTAGTAAACTCGTCTGTTACGTTAATACCGTTTTCTGCGTGTAACAACCATATTGCAGTACCTTGGTCAACTGTATCAAACAGCGTTATACCGACCTGAGGTTCTGTACTTGCTGTATTATTCCAAATTCCGGTAATATTAGAAACGAATTGATCACCAACTGTAATCAACGCCGCCCCATCTTCAGCATTAGTAATTTCACCAACGGAATTATCTGTTGTAGCTTCTATCGTTGACCAGTAATTCTGATTTGATGTATTACCGTTGCCATCGCCATACGGCATAATAGCGGCCCACAAATCGCTATCATTATTAAATACATAATTACCGGTTATATCCAAACGCTTTATTCCCCAGAAATCAACGCCTCCTGAAACGCTGCCATTAACATAAGCGTCTATCCACGTATCCGCAGGATTCTTTGCGAAACGTAAATCACTGGCATCAATATCACCCAAAACATCTACATCACTTGCGTTTATTTGCATAGAACCAGAAACTTGTTCTATACCAGCCGTATTAAATTGATTTGCAGTTATTACATAATTATTTGCAACTACGTTAACACTGCCTGGTGTTAAGGCGTCCACATAATTCTGGTATAAAATCGTATTTTGCATATCAAATACACTAGCAGAAGTAAAGCCCTTTCCTTCTAGTGTAATCGTACCTAAATCACCCGACACAAATTCTTCTACGTTTATAATACCAGTACCGGAATCCAAGGCTAACGTTCCTGTATTATTGATAGAAGAAAGAGTAATACCATTTCCAACATTTACATTTAATGTACCAGAATTGTTTATATCTTTAGCAGCAAAAGTTTCGCCATCAAAAGTTACATCCGCTTCATTTGCGACGACCATGTTTCCACCGAAACTTATTCCGTCAGAAAACTCGTACAATGCTGATCCCTCAACTGCGGAATACTCACCAGTTACATCCAAAGAGGTCCCCGCAATTTTAGCATTATCAGCCAATATATTTAATGCACCAGTCTGTGCACCCTGCGCCATATTTCCATTTACATTTATCCCTGCTGATGAACCTACATATAATAAATCAGCCGCAGAGTCTATGTTCACAACACCGCCATTTAGTACATTTAATCCCGCAATAGATACATTCGGCAAAACAGTAGAAGCGCCGTCAGCATTTATATTCAAAGTACCTGCCGTGTTTATCATTCCACCAACAGATACAGTTGATACAACAGACTCCAATGACAATGTATTACCTGCCCCCAAAGCTATTGGGCCACCAACTTCTACTTGTGCTTTATCTGATTTTAAAGTTAAACTATTTGTATTTTCTACGATTAAACCACTATCCGGCTTCGCAGACACGGCAGAAGCATTAAACCATACCCCACCAGCAATATCAATTGCACCAGTTGTAGCGGTAATTTGAGAACCACTTGCCAACAAAGTACTATCTTCATCAACGCTTAAAGAACTGATATTTGCATCATCTGACACAATTCCGATAGTCGCACCATTAGAAGCAGATACCGCACCATTTACAGTTAACTGCTGTGAAGAATCTGTACCGAAAGTTAAATTATTATTAGCCCCAACTGCAGTCACCTTACCACCTACTGTAATAGTATTAGCTGCAAGCGTTGCATTATAAGAAACACCGCTTTGTTCGGCAAGTACATTACCATCAATGTTTAATGCCCCATCAGTTGAAGACATAATGAAATTTTGAGGTCCAGACGCATCTACATAAACATCGCCATTGCCTATTGCAGCAGCACTACCACCGACGTTAAAATTACCATTTATTTGTATTGATTGCGCCGCAGTAACAGAATATGTAGAACTATCAATATTCAGTGTACCGTCGCCAGTAACGCTTAACGCACCGGCAATATTTACCCCGCCCAGCAACGCATCAATATTAACAGTACCGCCTTCAACCGCGATGGCACCGATTTGCATATCACTACCATCTGTATCAGAACCTTTTACTGTCGTCGTTCCGTCAACATTTGTTAAATTACCGACAATTTCAATATCTTTGGCGTTTATATTTGTTGTACCAGATTTATTTGTTACGTCACCGGCAATTGTTATCTTACCAATTTCATTTGTTAAAGAAGTAATACTTAAATCACCACCATTATTAGAAGCGCTTGCCAACTGTACTTGGGTACCGTTTAAGCTCATACTCCCATTATTTGATACATCACCTATAACATTCAACAAAGCCGCAGAAGCAATACTTGTTGTAGAACCAACTCCTCCGACAACGTCACCCTTAACTTCTATCCCATTTCCACCGATTTCTGTTGCCTTTATTACCAAAGAGTTACCATAGTTACTTACGTTTCCATCAACTGACAACGCCAGCCCGGTAAGAGACATATTTGCGTTTTTATTATAAGTAGGGTTAACTACATCATCATTCATCAAACCATTTATAATATTACTAGCGATATCTAAATCACTATTAGTAATATTCAACGTAAACTGGTTTAATTTATTAGAGAAAACATTTAACCACATATCAGAATTCGTGTCGTTACCGAATATCAAAGTTCCTGTGGTTAAAGAAAATTTATTATCAATTCCCATGGCACTCAAATCAAAACCATATTCAAGATTAGTTGTGCCTTTTACGTTAATTGTTAAATCCCCAGAATTAGCGAAAGACCCTTCTTCTGCGTTACCACCAGAAACTGTTAAATTCGCAGCGGACAAAACCATTGAACCTTCATTATTTTCATCCGAGTCATTCTTTATAACGCCCGCAACCGTGATATCTCCACCGGCACTTACGTTCATTTCCGAATTAGAATTATATACAGAACCTGCAACATCTATATTTCCATCCGAAGTAATCGTCATATTACCAGCCAGATCGCCGTTTTCTATATCACCGACAGTAATATCAATTGAATCGGCCGCAATGGCAGTTGTACCAGAACCGCTATTAGAAAAACTTGCCACGGACAAAGCGCCAGAAACGTCTATATCTGTAATTCCGCCCGTTACCATTATTGCACCAGTTTCCACAGAATTGGCCTGCAAAGAAAAACCGTCTGCAATACTTACATTATTAAGCACTTTAAATAAATCCGCTTTTTCAACTGCAAAGCTACCATTTGCCATAATAGAGCCAAAAGTCATATTTATGGGCGAACCAGGTACACTTGGTACCCCCAACCCCAAATGATGCCCCGCAGCGATTTCAACATTATTACTTACGCTGATGTCCCCGCCAGACAGCAAAGTGAAGGCCTCATTAGCCTGCGTTCCAGCATATAAAGTGTTAGGGTCATTTTGCCCGCCAGACTCTTCTGGTAACTGATAACCTATTATGATGTTATTCACATCAATGCCGTCATTGAACGTGCCACCACTTGGGCTTGTCACAACGCCACCAGTATAAGAAGCGGCCTGTACACCAAGCGGTGCAAGGCACAACATAAAAAATATTGTCTTTTTCATCATATTTCTATTTCTTTCCAACCAATTTTATGATTATATTATTGCACAATTCGTCAAATAAAACAAGACGGAACTGTAAAAGAAAGGTATTTTTTTTAGGAATAAGGAGAATAAAGTATGTTTTCTATAAAAAGCGTTCACGCTCGTCAAATTATGGACAGTCGTGGTAACCCAACAATTGAATGCGATATCATATTAGCTGGCGGTGCACTTGGTCGTGCGGCCGTACCGTCGGGTGCTTCGACAGGTTCTTTTGAAGCATTAGAATTACGTGACGGCGGCAACGCATATATGGGTAAAGGAGTTTTAACAGCGGTAAAAAACGTAAACGAAATTATTGCACCGGCAATTATCGGCACAGACGCATCCAACCAAACTGAATTAGACGAAAAAATGTTTGACTTAGACGGAACAAAAAATAAAGAAAAGTTAGGTGCGAACGCAATATTGGCTGTATCATTGGCCGCCGCACATGCTGTTGCACATCAAAAAAACATTCCATTATATAAATACATTGCTGAAATATACGGTAATTCAAACCCAGATGTACTACCTCGTCCGATGATGAACATAATCAACGGTGGTGCGCACGCTGATAACGGACTGGACGCCCAAGAATTTATGATTATTCCAAACGGTGCAAAATCTGAATCTGAAGCAATTCGTATGGGGTCAGAAATATTCCACAATCTAAAATCTATATTGAAAAAGAGTGGTAATTCTACAAACGTCGGTGACGAAGGTGGTTTCGCACCGAACTTCCACTCTTGTGCAGAAGCATTAGACACAATTATTGCGGCAATTCGTGCTGCTGGCTACACGCCAGGTAATGACGTTTCAATTGGTTTAGACGTTGCCTCATCAGAATTTTATAAAGACGGAATATATTCTTTTGAAGGCAAGCAGATGACAGCCGACCAAATGATTGAATATTATGCGGATTTAATTTCTAAATACCCGATTATTTCAATTGAAGATGCCTTAGCAGAAGAAGATTGGGAAAACTGGAAAAAATTGACCGACAAAATCGGTGAAAAATGCCAATTAGTTGGAGATGACTTATTTGTAACCAACCCGGCGCGCTTAAAGAAAGGCATTGACGCCGGCGTTGCAAATGCTATATTGATAAAAGTAAATCAGATTGGCAGTCTGACCGAAACATTACAAGCAATAAAAATGGCGCAAGACGCAAAATATGGAGTAATCATTTCTCATCGTAGCGGGGAAACAGAAGATACAACCATTGCCGATTTAGCTGTTGCAACGAATGCTGGTCAGATAAAAACTGGTTCTATGTCACGTACAGATAGAATGGCAAAATATAACCAGTTATTACGAATCGAAGAAGAACTTGGTAACAATGCGAAATACGGTATATAATTCGTAAAACTTGGACCACAAAAATATGACAATGCCCTTTGATTTTTTACTGACCATAAAATATATTGCTGCCATTATTATTTTGGTAACAATTATATTGACTCCGGCTTGGTTGGCGCGCCAAACAGGAAAAAACTTCCAAGATATGACTCTTGTACGTTTAGCCAGTTGGATTTTCGGTTGGACAGGTATCGGATGGTTATGGGCATTGTTCTGGTCCGCAAAAAAATAAATGTAACCCGCCAATTTGGCGGGTTTTTATTAAAAAAATTACGAGAGAGAAAATCCCCCTCGTAATAAAAAAACTAGAATTGAACTAATTATTTTTCGTTTTGCGTGTCAATAACATTTATATTGCGGGCCTTAAACTCTGCGGCCAAATTTACCGCAGCAATACTTTTTTTATAACCAGCCGCACGCGCCTTGCCCTGTACCGCCATCGCCGCTTTTGTAAACTTATTCATATTTTCCGTCATGTTCTATGCCTCTTTACAAACATCTCTCGGATAATGAGAATATATACGAATAAATATTTTTTGTCAAGTATTTTCGTATATATCTCTTCTCTGAAAAACTATTGCGTGCATCCGTACATACCGCAAACCTCTGCATCTTCCGGTGCAACATACTCTTCAACAACCGTTACTGGGACTGGTTGTTCTTCAGTATAATGAACTTCTTTAACAACTTTAACTCTACGATTCGCTGCATTTGCAACTCCATCACCCGTCTGAACAGCTAAATCTTCTTCACCTGCAGAAACTGCGACTATTTGACTGGCTGGGATACCGTATTTTATCAACATTTTCTGAACGGCTTCTGCACGGCGACCGCCCAAAGCATAGTTATAATCTTTACTTCCCATAGTATCAGTATGACCAACAACAGAGACTTTTATATTCTTACTTCCCTGTGTAGCAGTTGCCAGCTGCTGTATGATTTCTTGATATTCTGGTTTAATGGTCGCCTTATCAAAGTCAAACATTATTTCAAAGACTTCTTCCATAACATGTTGTTTCGGTTCAATCGGTATTTGTTGAACTTTAATGAATGTCTTTTCATAAGTTTTTTCGTTATTCGCCTGCAACTGATCCAAGCGGGCGTTTATAGCCGCCAATTCTTGACGCATAGCCATCATCATATTGATAAATTCTTCACGAGTTACCAATTCATCACTTACCTGCGGTATTTCTTCTGTTGCAGCAGGTTGTTGCGGGCAATTTACGTCAACATCTGGGTTACATTCGCTATTTATTGTTTTATCACCACCATAAATATTCTGATTAAATACTAACGGCTGAACCGGCACAGGGTTAATCAAATGTTCCGGAACATTTACATTATTTACAATGATCACGCCCTCTCTTGCCTTACCCGAACCATTCATCGCCGACATATTGCGAGTATCCGGATAATACGCTTGCGGTGCGGGTTTACTTCCACGCTCAACCGCGACCATAACTTCACCGTTTGTCTTTACCATCGTTTCAGTGGTTTCGGTTGTCTTTACAATCTTACCACCTGTACAATCACGCAAAGCAGTCATTGTTTTATAATATCTATCACGACATTCCTGCGCTGTTCCCGTCTGACCACTAGCAGACGCGGACAACCAACAGTCATATTTAGCCTGCGCTTCTGCGGCTAATTCAGGATTAGTCATACTAGCATCATTTTTCAACTGTTCTAACAATTCATTATACGCAGTATACAATTCAAAAGACTCTTGTTCGTCAGCAACTGGCCAATTATCCAAAACCTCTGGGAACGGCAATTCACCGCTAAACGCCGCCACCGCTTTTTGCGCAAAGAATTCACCCATATCTGGATAACCACTTGTACGCGCGTTATAAATTGCATAAGAACGATAATTCATCGCCAATTGATTTAAAAAGGAATCTTGATGCGGTGCGGAATAAACATCTAAACTTTCAACATAATCAACTGTAGGTGTTGCAACCGCTTCGTATTCACCATTATTACTGCCCGCACACGCTACCAACGTTGCAACGGAAGCAATCGCTAGCACGCGAGAAATAACAAACATAGAAGTTAAAGATTTATTTTTCATAAAAAATCCCTTTTTATAATCTATTGTATTATACGATTTTTTGGCATATGAGTAAAGAGAAAAAGTACCGAAAAAAAAATCGCTATTCTAGCGATTTTTTAGTTACCAAATAAAGACGTAGCAAGTGCACCTATAGAACCTATAGATCCACCCAAACCTGCCCCACCAGTTATACTTCCGACAGATTGCATTATCGCACCAGTATTAGTTGGTTCACCCAAAGAATTTATTGTTGTCGTTAAAAACTCACCCCACATCTCACGCTTTTTTGCGCTCAATCTTGAATAAGAGCATTGCTCTATCTTCGCCATTAGATTTCCGGCCATAGTTAATTCTGAAGAACTATAATCCGCTTCTGAAAAATCAACCAAGTTAAAAATGTCATATATATCAGAAACAGTCACTCTATTTTTTTCAGAACACATTCCTGCAGGCGACCCATCGGAACAATACGTTGCCTTTCCGACCTTTGGAAATCCGTACCACACCATACCTCTATCTGCTTCGCTACCGAAATAATCGTAACAAATCAATTCATCCATATTTGTACCCGCTGCCAGTTCAACGGCAGAACTATACCCGCCATTTGCAACCCTGCAACGTTCGCGTCCCAATATTTTCTGAACCTCATCTGCGGACATAGCACCTGTTTTTGCCCACTCTTTAACGATATTGTCAACGAAAGTGATTTCCTGAGAACTTGGGATGCATTCATTAGTCAATTCTTTTTGCTTAGCGCTTAAAAGTTGGACGTTACTTATTAAGTTCAAAACAGTCGGTACCAAACTTGTCATCGTTGTCGAAGACGAAGTTTCTTGCGCAGCAACTGGCGCGGCCTTATTTATGGTAACAGCACCCGCCTGAAAGCAGGGTATACAAAACAAAGCACTAACAAAAAATAGTAAAAATTTTTTCATCTCTCTTGCGAAGAATTATAACATAAAAAAAAGCCAGAATAAATATAAAAATTGCTTTTTTGTTATATTCACGATACACTAAGGGCGTGCAAGGTGATAAACGTAATTTTATAATATTCTTTAAACATAGACGCTTAAAACGTCTGTGGCAATTTTTCTTTACTGGTTGGGGGCTTGTAATGGTTGCGGCCCTTATTGCAGGTTCCTTATTTACGCGCCAATTATTATGGACGCCGATATCCGCGATAAATATGACGGACATAGTCAGTAATCAATTTAAAATGTCAGGCGCGTCGTTTTCTGGAACAGATAAAAACGGAGAACCTTTTTATATTCATGCAGAAAGTGGTCGACAAGAATACGATAATCCTAATATAATACTGCTTACAAAAGTTTCTGGTACAACAACTCGCATATCTAACGGTGAAAAAATAAAAGACGACATAGTTGCGGATCGAGGTCGTTACGACCGTATAAAAAAGGTAGTTACTTTGAATGATAATGTACAAGTAGATTCCAGCAACGGCGACAAAATAAGAACAAACGAATTGGTGATAAAATTATGAAACAATCTGTATTACGCGTTCAACATTTATCAAAATCGTACGGGAAACGTATGGTTATAAAAGATATTTCTATGGAGGCGCATCAAGGCGAATCGGTTGGTCTTCTGGGTCCCAACGGTGCGGGAAAAACAACGGCATTTTATTGCATTACAGGTCAATTAGGTGCCACCGGTGGTCAAATATTCTTAAATTCTCAAGACATTACCCACCTTCCATTTTATCAACGCGCCCGCATGCATATAGGTTATTTACCACAGGAAAACAGTGTGTTTCGTGGTTTGACCGTTGAACAAAATATCATGGCAATTTTAGAAGTGGTAGAACCAAGCAAGAAAAAACGCCAATATAAATTAGATTCTTTATTGGAAGAATTTTCCATAGCCGCACTTAGACGCAGCCCTTCAACGGCGTTATCTGGTGGGGAACGTCGCCGCGTAGAAATTGCGCGCGCACTTGCAAATGACCCCAAATTCATTTTACTGGACGAACCTTTTGCAGGTATTGACCCTATTGCGGTAAACGAGATACGTGATTTGGTATCTCAATTAAAAAACCGCGGTCTTGGCGTTATTATTACAGACCATAATGTACGCGAAACATTGGGCATTACAGATCGTAGTTATGTATTACACGATGGTAAAATCTTAAAGCACGGTACGACACCAGAAATTGTGAAAGACGAAATGGTAAAAAAAGTTTATCTAGGCGAAGATTTTGTTATGTAAAAAAACCGCTTTTAGCGGTTTTTTCTAAGATTCTTCATCTTCTGTTTCGTCGTCTTCATCGTCCATATCAACGGCGTTCAAATCAATTTCTTTTGGGACACCTAATATATCCTCAATTTTATCAGATGCGGCATCTATATCCATTTTATGCAAAACAGCAAATTCTTGAGCCATACGTTCTAGCGCGCGTAAATACAATTGACGCGCAGAGAAAGTCATAGTATCTGTCGCGTTACGGCGCTGCAAATCCCGAACAACCTCTGCCAATTTCATTGGATCACCAGAATTGATGTTCTCTTCATACTGAGCGGCACGACGCGCCCAAATCATACGCTTTGCCCCCGCTTTACCTTTTGCTGATGAAATCGCCTCATCCATCTTTTTAATTGACGTTAACGGTCGCAACCCAGAAATTTCAGCGCGTTCTACGGGTACGCGCAAAGTCATATGGTTACGTTCAAAATCTATGACCAGCATCTTTATTTTCTGCCCGCCGATATTCTGTTCTTCAACGCGCACAAGTTTACCCACCCCTTGGGTCGGGTAAACGACATACTGACCTGTTTTAAAATCTAACTTCTTACTTGGCATAATCTGGATACCTTTACAGTTGCCATTCTCTCTGTCCCAAGTATTATAGCACAAAAAACGTGAAAAACAAATGACAGAACTAAAAAAATAAAAAATGCTCCATTCCGGAGCATTTTATAACTATTGTATCGGTCTACGTAGAGAACCGGACGTTCTTCTTATGCTTGATTCGCGGCTACCCGTCGTGGTTTCTGACGCTACTGCACAAACCCACTCGCCGTTTTGTATCACTGCCGTCTGTCCGTCTGGGCAATCTGGCTTTTTCAGGTTCCACGCAAAACAACTTCCTCGCTGATAAGATGAATAAGTTGCGTTATCTGCCCCGCCATAAGTATACGCACCATATTCTGGGTTCCAAAAACCTTCTTGCTGTCCACTGCACCATTTACGGTCACCGAAACATTCTACACAATTACCTTCGGCGTCGCATAATTCCATCGGATATGCAGTTGTTTTATAACCAGTGTTTGCCCTGTCCCCGCTTCCCATAGCCTTACCAGTTTCTAAATCGCGACACCATAACTTCTGACACTCTGCCGCTTCAATATCATCAATATCATTATGAGAAACCAAAATATAACCAGGTCCACAATTAAAGTCTGCCGCAATAACACCGCAAGGGATTAGAAATCCGCACACAAAAAACAAAGAAAATAAAATTCGTTTCATTCCTAATTCTCTTTTTCTTTTATTTTACACGTTTTGCTTTAATTTTGCAAACGTCTTTTTATTATTGCCCCAGCCCTGCTGGTGAGAAACGACCTATGTTATTAAACAGTTCCTGCAAAGCATTTAATTCTATTGCTGCCGGTATCGGCGTTTCGTCTTCTGAAATCATAACGTCCGGCAAATCAGCATCCCGCAATACCTTGATATCCGTAACGTTTTTTCCGTTTACCCACGCCAATAAAACCGTCTTATTATCATACTTTAATGGCAAAGGACCACGATAGTTTTCGTCCGCCCCGTAATAAATCCAAACTTCGTCACCATAAATGGTTTTTACCTGTGGTAACCCAATTTCCTTCGTCAATTGTGTTGTAGTTTTTATATCAGCAATCTCAGATTCTAAGTCTGGTGGAAAAACGTAGCCACGATGCTTAGTTTGAAATGTACACGCGGTCAATGCCATTGTTAAAATTATCAATATTTTTTTCATACAACAAATTTACACCAAAGCCACTAAATATTGCAACAGAAAAAACCGCCCCCAAAGGGCGGTATTTTAACCTTCTCCGTTTTCTTTAACTTCTGGTGCGTTCATCATCGCAAAGTGAGCAATATACTTCTTTAACTCGCTTCGATAATGATTATTTTCTTTCGCCTCTTCAACCAAACGGTCAAAGTTAGGATTAGCAGCACGCGCCGCTCCAAAACGACTTTCTGTTTTCAGAAAATCTTCCAAAGGCGTCGGATTATCAACACTAGAATCCATTGTCAAAGGACTTTTACCTTCTAATACCAAAGACGGGTCAAATCTATACAACGGCCAAGCACCTGTACTTACCAACTGCATCTGATGTTCTGCCCCATTTTGCAAAGCAAACCCATGTGCGATGCACGGCGCATAAGCTAAGATAATTGAAGGCCCTGGGAAAGCCTCAGCTTCACGGAAAGCACGTATAGCCTGGGCCTGATTTGCTCCCAATGCAATCTGCGCGACATACGCACCAGACATCATTGCTATCATACCCAAGTCTTTCTTGGCGTGTTCTTTACCGCCAATAGCGAACTTCATACTTGCCCCAAAAGGCGTTGCTTTTGATTGCTGCCCACCTGTGTTAGAATAACCTTCGGTATCTAAGACCAAAACATTTACGTTTTCACCGCTATGTAATATATGGTCCAATCCGCCGTAACCGATATCATATGCCCAGCCATCACCACCGATAATCCAAACAGATTTATCTACGATTTCACCAACCAAACTGCGCGCCAATGCGGCACGTGGCGAATCGATTTTTTCTAATTCTGCGCGTAATTCTTTTTCAATTTCACGCTGTTTATCTGGGTTCCGTTCTGCAAACTTCTCTTCAACGTTTTTAACGTTTAATTCAAATAACAACCCCTTTAACGTTTCACGCTTTTGGTTCAAAGCTATACGCATACCAAGCCCATACTCTGCATTGTCTTCGAACAAAGAATTAGACCAAGCTGGTCCACGACCGTTTGCATCGTGCGTCCATGGAGTAGTCGGTAAATTAGCCCCGTAAATAGAAGAGCACCCAGTTGCATTAGCAACAACCATACGGTCACCAAATAAATGAGAAATCATTTTAATGTAAGGTGTTTCACCGCACCCTGCGCAAGCTCCTGGGAATTCAAAATAATGAGGCAATAATTCCACATGCTTAGGAATATTTAAGTTTAACTTTTCCCGTGGAATATCTGGAATATTTTGCGCCGCATCAAAAGCCTTTTGTTGTTCACTGGCATCTTTTAACGCCATCATAGACAGCGCTTGTACAGGACAATTTTTAACGCAAACGTTGCATCCTGTACAATCTGCCGCAGATATATTCAAAGTAAAGTACATATCAGGTCCCAGCTCAGGTGTTTTCATCGGTACAACTATCACACCATTTTTACGTGCCTCTTCCGCCTGTTGCGCGGTCATCGCTTTAATACGAATCGCAGCATGTGGGCATAAGGTTGAGCACTTTCCACATTGAATACATTTTGACAAATCAACCGTTGCGACGCGTTCAGAAATTGCGCGCTTTTCATACTTTGCTGTTCCAACGGGATATTGCCCTGCCCCAAATTCTCCGTCTACACGGAAACGAGACACAGGTAACGCATCACCACGTTGCGCCGCCATTTCACCCAAAGTTCCCGCAATCTCTGCCGGCGCATCAACCGTCATGGCAGGAACGAAATCTGGCGCAAAATTAGACACAGAAGACGGCAACTTGTACTCGTGTAAATATTCGGCCGCCTTATCTACTGCAGTCCAGTTAGCCTGTACTACATCCATTCCTTTCTTTTTATATGTTTTTTCAATTGCGACCTTGGCACTTTTTGCGGCAACGTCCGGATCAATCACATGAGTCAAATTAAAGAAATTCAACATTATGAATGTATTGATTCTATTCCCCAAACCAAGCTCTGCCGCCGCTGCATTTGCGTTCAAAAAGAATACGCGAGCGCGTAAACGCATTAAATGCTCTTGACTTTCGCGTGGTAAATTAGCGAATGCAACTTCTGGTTCCATAGATGTATTTATCATAACAGTACCACCGGCACGCAACCCCTTAAATACATCAAATCTTTGCGCAATCATAAAGTTTGAAACGCTGATAAAATCTGCAACTTCTATTAAATATTGACTTTGAATAGGTTTATCAGAAAATCTAATATGAGACGCCGTCAAACCACCAGACTTTTTAGAATCGTATACGGCGTAAGATTGCGGATATAAATCAGAATTTTCACCGACAATTTTTACAATATTCTTTACCGCCCCAACGGTACCATCAGAACCAATTCCATATAAAATAGCTGTTTTAAAATTAGGGTCTTGAACCGCGAACGCAGGGTCTGTTTTTAACGACAATCCCGTCAAATCATCATCTATACCAACCGTAAAGTTATGATGTAATTCGCCCCGCATCAAATTTTCATAAACCGCTTTTACATCGCGCGGCTTAAATTCTTTTGATCCCAAACCGTAACGACCGCCAAATACTTCTGCTGAATCGCCGACAACAGTTTTTACATCTTGATATAAAGGCTCACCCAACGAACCCGGTTCTTTACATCTATCCAAAACGGCTATACGTTTTACTTTTTTAGGTAACGCCGCTAAGAACGCTTCACGTGGGAAAGGTCGGAATAAATGCACTTTTACCAATCCCAACCCTTTCGGCAAGTGCGGTAAAGTTTCTTCTATTGTCTCGCAGGCACTTCCCATTGCCACGATAATATTTTCTGCTTTTGGATCCCCCACATAATCAACCAAATGGTATTGACGACCAGTCAACTTTGCAAACTTATCCATACAGGCTTGAACGACTTCAGGTGTTTTATCGTATAACGGATTAGATGCTTCACGCCCCTGAAAGAAAACATCTGGGTTTTGCGCCGTACCGCGTACAGTCGGTTTATCGGGCGTCATCCCCCGCGCCCTATTCTGCAATACCAAATCATCTGGTATCATTTCATGCAAAACGTCGTCAGAAATTCTATCCAAGCGAGACTCTTCATGACTTGTACGGAAACCGTCAAAGAAGTGTAAGAATGGTACCCTTGTCCGCAAAGTTGCAGCATGTGCAATTGCGGCTAAATCATGAGCTTGCTGTACACTGTGGCTTGACAGCAGCGCAAAACCAGTCGAACGAACCGACATAACGTCACTATGGTCGCCAAAAATAGAAAGAGCGTGCGTAGCCAAAGCACGTGCAGCAACGTGCATTACAAAAGGCGTCTGTTCCCCCGCAATTTTGTACATATTAGGAATCATTAACAACAAACCTTGTGATGCGGTAAAAGTGGTCGCCAACGAACCCATCTGCAAAGCACCATGCATCGCCCCTGCAGCACCACCCTCGGATTGCATTTCTATGATATTGGGAATTGCCCCCCAAATATTTTTCTTATGCTGAAAAGACCATTCGTCCGCCAACTCTCCCATAGTACTACTTGGTGTAATCGGATAAATAGCCGCAAAATCCACACATCTATAAGCAACGTCTGCCGCTGCCCAGTTACCGTCAACAATTAAATTAGCCATTTTTCTTCCCTTAAAATTTCGTACGGGCTATATGATACCCCGAAATTTATCACAAGGCAAGATTTATAAAAAAATTGACAAAATTACATAGTGGTAAAATACCATTTAGCGGCAATTTTCTTTAAGTATCTTACCCCGTTTTATTTGTAGTCGACTTTTATACGTTTCGTAAATGGGGGTATCCTCAAAAACGAGACAATCACAATCTACGGGTAAATAAGAAAACGTCTGAATATTATTCTTTGAACAATCAAGCAATTCCAATTTCTGTGGGCAAAACTTTAAATCTTTTAAAAGGTTCCACCCACAATCAAATTCTTCTACTTCCCTAGGTGCACCTTTCAAAGACCGTAATTTATTATTACTGCAATAGTAATTTTTTACCTTTTGGGGACCATCAATCAAATCTTTCAACTGATTATCACAACAATAGAAAAAATTTGTCGCTTCTATTGGTGCCCCTTTTAAACTGCTCAATTTATTAAACGAACAATTATACACCTTTACTTTTTCTGGTCCACCCTCTAGTGACAACAAATCATTAAAAGAACAATAAAATATTTCCGTAAATTTTGGTGCCCCCCTTAAACTTTTCAAATGATTCCAACAACAAACATATTTTATTGCTTTAACCGGTCCACCCTCCAAAGATTCTAATTGATTATGATTACACAAAAATTCTTCAACTTCTTTCGGTGCAAACTTTAAGGACGTCAACGCGTTATGAGAACAATTATATATTTCTACTTTTTGTGGTCCCCCTTCAAGACTAGTCAGTAAATTTGAATCGCAATAAAAACATTTTACCTCTTTTGGTGCACCTTTTAATGAGGTTAATTGATTATAAGAACAATTAAAATACCCCAAACAAACACACGTTGAAAGATCTGGCAATTCGGTCAAACCCATTTTGGCAAGATTTATGCCTTCTTTTATAACGAAGTTCTTAGGCAATTCAAATACGTCATATTTTTTTCCGTCTTGATAAATGTACCTGCTTGGTTCGCCCATATTTAAACCTATAAACTATTTCTTATCGGATTTATTTTTCTTATCAGCAGAATTTTTCTCATCTGCCACTTTTTCACCGTCTTCTATTTTTTCGTCTAATGCAGCAGCGTCTTCTGGTGTTGCAGGAACAAAACTTGCGCGTTCCTGTAATTTTGACATTGCGCGCACCATATCCATTGCACGTTGCAACTGATAATCTAATGCATCTTTTTCTTCATCAGTTAATTCTTTATCATCGTCTGATTTCTTTTTATCGTCTTTTTCAGCCTCTTCATTTTTCAATGAATTCTTAAAAGATGCTTCTGAATATAGACTTTCACGACGTTCTAAAACTTCTATCTTACTTTGCAAAACTTCTATATCAGGCGTAATCCCCTCGTTCTGAATAGAACGACCAGATGGAGTATAGTAACGCGCAATCGTAATATGTATTGCAGTTCCATCTCCCAACGGTTTTTGTTGCTGTACGCTACCTTTACCGAAAGACTGAGAACCCATAACCAGCGCACGTCCATTATCTTGCAAAGCCCCCGCAACAATTTCTGACGCAGACGCCGAACCATGGTTTATCAATACTACTACAGGTTTACCGTTTGCCAAATCACCCGCTTTGGCATAATTACGCTCAATATCTGTCTTACGTTTACCCCGCGTAGAAACAATTTCACCTGCATCCAAGAACGCGTCGGCAACATCAATGGCCGCCGTTAAATATCCCCCTGGATTATTTCTAACGTCTAAGACATAACCGATAACATCTTTCTTCTCTAATTTTTCTAACGCCTTATTTAATTCTTTGGCAGTTGTGGCACCAAAGTCAGAAATACGAATATAACCAATTTTCTCTTCTGATTCTTCGTCCGCACCTGCAATAGACTTTTCTTCTGCCTTTACGGATTCTACTTTTATTATAGCCCTCTTCAAAGTTATTGTACGAGGTTCCTCGCCATCAGATATTATTGTTAGTTTTACCTTTGTACCCGGACGCCCTTTCATCTTTTTAACGGCCTGGTTCAATGTCATATCAAAAACCTGCTCATCATCAATATGAGTGATATAATCCCCAGCCTTAATTCCCGCCTTTGCAGCAGGTGTGTCGTCAATCGGCGAGATAACGCGCACAGCCCCTCGATCACTTGTTATTTGAATACCTAAGCCCCCAAATTCACCGGAAGACTTATCATTAAATTCTTTGAAATCATCCTCAGACAAATAAGAAGAATGAGGATCCAACGCCTGCAACATGCCGTTCATTGCAGCCTCTAACATTTTCTTTTCATCTGCCTCTTCAACGAAATTATCACGAGCAGTTTCAAAAACTAAAGCAAGCTTTTTCAACTGTTCATAAATCTGCTCATCTGTCAGATGTTCAACTGGTTCTTCTTTTTTTGATTTATCCGCCCCAAAAGCAACGATTGGAGCCGTCAACGCCAATAAAACCAATATTTTCTTCAGCATTTACCTTCCTTTGATAAGAAAAAAATAATTTAGTTGTAAGTAACAATAAAACAAAAACTTACCAACCGCAAGCCTGTTTTTTAACACTATTTGCACGAGGCATCAAAACAATTGACAAATTTATTTTTAGGAATTATATATACATATATACACCACAGATAAAACCATGACGAAAATATATAAACATCAAGATTACGCTGAAGATATCATATATCAAAAGAAAAAAAGTACAGACATTCGTTATGTAATCAATACAAATCATGAAAAAATTTGTAAATTATTAAATAATAAAGCAAAAAAATTTCTAGAAGTTGATTGGCTACGTTATCAATTACATAAAGAAGCAGAAATTTTAATGCGAATTCCATATGCAACGAAAGAAGAAAAATCATTATGGATTGACTATACCAATATAAAAAATGCAGAAAAAACATTTGACTACATTAGAAGTAACGCTGCTATGACAAAAAGAATAACTCATCTAGAAGTGATTGACATACATCGCCGACTTGCCAACAGAACAAAGATTGCACCCGGCAGATATCGCATTTCTAATGGTGTTTTACTAATGGGAACTGACGTCGCTGCTCCGGATTATAACAAAATAAATTTTATAATGGATGACCTTGTATTTCGTTTAACGGACGAAAACTCCAACAAAGACTATTTGACTCGCGCGTTAGAGTTCCATTATGAGATGTTTGTAGCCCAACCATTTGACGATTTTAATAAACGTACCGCCAGAATGGTAATGAATTGGTTTTTATTACAACATAAGTGTGAACCAATTTTATTCAACCATAAAGCAGATTATATAAATTACGCTATGTCTTTGGTTGCACGCGCCCATGAAGACTGTAGAACGTATAACCGCTATATGCTAGAATGCCTTGTCAGAACGCAAGAAGACATTATGAAAATATTAAAGAAGCATGCTATATGCAGATAAACTCATATAAAGTAATTTCGCTAATCTTTTTCTTTGAATAACCTAGCTGGGTCAACGGCCTTATCGCCACGGCGAACCTCTAAATACATTTCTGGTTTTTCAGAATTCATACGACCAATCGGTTCCCCAGCTAAGACTTCCTGACCTAACATAACATTTATTTCACCAAGATTCGTCATGACGGTATTGTAACCGTTTTTATGAGACATAATTATAACTTTACCAAAACCCTTAAAACTATCGGCAAATTTAATTTCCCCATCTGCCGGAGCCATAACCAACGCGTCACCACGCACGCGAATATGCCAACCGTCAGATTTCAAACCCAGTGCCGTCTTTTCTGCAAAACGTACCGTCACCGTACCACGAACGGGTTTATTTAATTTTCGCAAAGAAAACCGTGAATCCGATGACATTTCTGAACTCCCTACGCCGGCAGATAATTCTGATATTGTTTTTGCGCGCGCCGACAAGTCACGCAACTTTTTCTGTAATTCAGATTGTTGCGTACGCAATTTCTGATTCTGCGCAGAACGTGTACGCAATAATTTATCCAATTCGTCTTTCTCGTTCGCATAACGCTTTGCGGTACGATCTAATTTTTCTTTTTCTACTGCTCGTTCTTCACGAATCTTTGCAAGTTCCTTTATCTGTTCTGTTGCGGCTTGAATTTCTTCGTCAAAACTTTCTGCGGCCTCTGATAATATCGCAGACGTCAAAACATACTCTCGCATATTTTCTGAATCAAAGCTTGGATGCGATGCAACAAATAATATACTAGCCGCCGCATCGGCAATTCGTTCCTGATTTTGCTTTAATTCCCGTTCTAACTTATCACGTTTTGCGTCTAACTCTTTTATCTTCTTAGAAACGGCACTGCGTTGTTCCTCTAACGTACTAACACGATCCGCCGCTTTTACCAATTTCTTTTTTGTAGATTCTACTTCTTTATTTGAGTTCTTTACCTGCTGTTCCAACTTTTTGTTTTGCTGTTCTGTCTTTTTTATCTGAGCCTGTATATTAGCCAATTCACTTGCGGCATATACATTAGGCGTTTGAAACATAAAAGTATATAATAGCCCCGCACAAAGCAACCGTCCAAGATTCAACATAATTTTTTTCATTTCCATTATATTGTAACAAAATAACGCTAGATTGCAAACGTAGCCAAATAAAATAAACGGGTTTTAACCCGTTTATTTTATTTTCTTATAACGCGCAAGAAAGTTTTCTTACCTTTTTGCACCATGATTTGTTCTGCTGGTTTAATTTCTGATTTCCAATCGGTAATCTTATTACCGTCAATTTGAATTCCCCCTTGCTCTATCATGCGACGGGCTTCAGATTTAGACGAGAATAAATTTACTGCAACTAAGAAATCTATTATCCCCATTGGTTCAGAAATTTCCACCTCAACGCTTGGAATATTGTCCGTATTTGCACCTCCACCGAACAAAGCCTCTGCTGCGGATTCTGCCGCCATAGCCGCATCACTTCCATGCGCAATTTCCGTTGCCGCAAATGCCAATATTTTTTTTGCGGTGTTTAATTCGGCCCCCTCCAATCTTGATAAACGCGCAATTTCATCTAACGGAATTTCTGTAAATATTTTCAAAAATTTTTCTACTAAATCATCGGGTGTATTGCGAAAATATTGATAATACTCATAAGGGGTCGTTTTATCTTCATTTACCCATACCGCATTACCAGCAGATTTTCCAATTTTTTCACCGCGAGAATCTGTAATCAGCGCAGTAGATAATACGAAAGCCTCTTTCCCTAACTTCTTACGTATTAGTTCTATACCCATTATGCAATTTCCCCATTGATCTGCCCCACAAAACTGCAAAGAACAATTATATTTTTTATATAACGTAAGGAAATCAACCGCTTGAAATGTCATATAGTTAAATTCTAAAAATGTCATTCCGTTTTCCAAGCGTCTGCGAACACTTTCCATAGAAAGCATACGCGGCACGGTAAAATCTGTTCCAAATTCTGCCAAAAACCCCATATGACTGTAATCTTTCATCCAATCATTATTATCAACCATAATGGCGTCATTTTCCCCATCACCAAATTTGATGAATTTGGAAATAGATTTACGTAAACCCGCACAGTTTTTTTCAATCTGTTCGTCCGTTAACATTGGTCGTCCCTTATCACGTCCCGACGGATCACCGATGCGCCCAGTAGCACCCCCAACCAACGCAATCGGTCGATGACCGAATTTCTGGAACCAGCGCATTAGCATTAAAGAGGCCAAATGCCCGACATGTAACGAATCGCCGGTTGGGTCGGTTCCCCAATAAGCCGTAACACGCCCAGCATTCAAAGCTTCATTTAAGCCTTCTAAATTAGACGTCTGATTTATAAAACCGCGCGCTTCTAGTTCGTGCAATAATTCATTCTGTTTCATTACAAATACCTTTTTATCCAATAGTACCAAAAAAGTACGAACTTTGGAATTTTTATCTTTGATTTTCTTTTGCCAATTTAACCATATTTGCAGTCATTGAAAGACTTGGTCTTATAGCATTATTTTGTATGGCCATTAAAACAGAATATTTCAAAAACAATTTATCCATACTAAAATCCCGAAAACCTGAGATTTCCTTTAAGGCTTTTTCTGCGCCGCGCTCATTTAATATCGGTACAGAAAACAACAATTGATTTTTAATTCTATATGCAATGTGCTTTCCATCTACCTTGGAGTCAAATACATCAATACGGTCACCGCGCCCAAATACAGAAGCGAATTTTGCAGGTAAACTTAACACAAACGCGCCTGCCTTATTTGCTACCTTAACATGAACGAACTGATTAGCCACACAAAAAGAAGATTCTATTTTACATTTTTCCATTTTAACGCCTTTACAACCAACAAAGCCCGACAACTGCCGGGCTTTATCGCTTTTCTTTACCTATCGAAATACCGGCCTTTTGCAAAACAGAGGCAAATTTTGTAAAACAACTTGCCTCATCTGCGCAAGACGAAGTGCTGTCTCAACTCAACATCTTTGCAACTTCATCGGCCAGGTTGTCTTCACGTTTCTGAATACCTTCACCCAGAACGAAATATGCAAAACCTGCCAACTTACCACCCGCTTCTTCGACAACCTGTTTAACGGTCTTTGAAGGATCCATGACGAAAGGTTGTTCTTCAAGTACGCTTTCGGCATAATACTTATTGATACGTCCCTGAACCATTTTCTCAACAACCTGTTCTGGTTTACCAGCTGTTGCACCTGATTCAATGAAAACTTTCTTTTCACGTTCTACTGCAGCAGGATCAACGTCCGCGATTGTCATAAATTCTGGTTTGTTTGCAGCAATATGCATCGCAATTTTATTACCAATTTCGTCAATTTTATCGGAATCACCGTTTATCGCGACGACAACGCCAATCTGCCCCATACCCGGGACCAAAGCATTATGAATATATGAATAAATGTGATCACCAGATACCTTGGCAATACGACGTAAATTCATATTTTCACCGATTGTAGAAATTGTGGCAGCGATATCTTCTTTAACGGCTTCCATAGTCGCGTCAAAATCCCCCTTCAATTCAGCGGCTTTTGCGGCAATATCTGCAACCAATTTCTGGAATTTATCATTCTTTGCGACGAAATCAGTTTCTGCGTTTACTTCAACAACGCAACCCATATCGTCACATTTAACAACTGTAACCAATCCAGAGGCCGCAACACGACCTGCTTTTGACGCCGCTTTTACGATACCTTTCTGTCGCAACCAATCTGCCGCCGCTTCGATATCACCATTTGTTTCAATAAGCGCTTTCTTACAATCCATCATACCTGCGGATGTTTTTTCACGCAGTTCTTGAATCAATTTTGCGGTTATTTCTGCCATAGTTTCCCCCATAAGTTAAATTTTTATTTGGTGTATCGGGTGTGATGTAGTCACACCCTTTCGATTACATCCGCATAGCAAATATTATTTATCTGCTTTATCTGCTTTTTCAATCATTTTACCACGACGTTCTGCGCGGGCTTCTGATGTCTTAGACTTCTGACGAGCTTCTTTGTCTTTAATGTCCGCTTCGAAATCTTCCGCCGCTGCATCCGCCATATCTGATTCGACTTTCTTACCCGCGGCGCCACCTAAACGCTTTTCAATACCAGACAAAATTGCGTCTACGAACAAATCGCAATATAACTGCGTCGCACGAGCTGCATCGTCATTACCTGGAACTGGGTAATCTACAATTTCTGGGTTTGCGTTTGTATCGCAAATGGCAATTGTAGGAATGTCTAAAATCTTTGCTTCACGTACCGCATTGATTTCACGAGGAACATCAATGACAATCATCGCCTGCGGTGTACCATGCATTTCTAAAATACCACCGAAAATGTCACGCAGCTTTTCAACTTCTTTGGTCATAACACCGACTTCTTTTTTAGTCAGACCCAGTTTTTCTGCGTTTTCAATATCTGATTCCATCTTTTTCAAACGACGAATTGATTGAGAAACAGTTGTCCAGTTGGTCAACATACCACCCAACCAACGGTTGTTTACATAAAATTGACCGCAACGTTCCGCAGCATCTTTCACAATATCTTTTGCCTGATGCTTTGTTGCAACAAACAAAATTTTACCACCAGCAGCCGCAATCGCTTCCAATGCGACCAAAGAACGGTGCAATAATGGTGCAGTTTTATTCAAATTGATAATGTGAATTTTATCTTTTACGCCATATACATATGGTGTCATCAATGGATTCCAGCGACGCGTATGATGTCCAAAGTGTACGCCAGCTTCCATCAGCTGTTTCATTGTAAATGTAGGCAATGCCATTGTAATATCCTTTGTTTCTGTTGTTATCCTCGTCGCTGGCGAAAACCAAATTTTTATTTGGACAGAAATTTGTCGGCCGAACGACTGTGTTCTTCACGCTGACGCGCGTAGCCCGATAATAGACTAAACCAGTACAAAAATCAAGAAAAATTTGACATTTATCAATAATATCCGCTTTCTTTTCTTAAATTTGACAAAATACAATTGTGTATTATCATAACATAGACAAAAATGAAACGTGTATATAGAATTTTTACAGTACTTTTTTTCGTTATGGTCATGCCAAACGCTCTGGCATTAGAAATTACAAAAGCATCTAACAAATGTTCCGACACAGAATATAAAAACAAACACCCGTATGAATGTGTTTCTTTCTTAGGAACCGTTGCGGCACCTTTTTTATCCAGTGCGACTGTACTTGGTGGGGCTTTTGCTTTAATAAGTCTTGCGAATGCAGCAGATACAGCCAATCAATCTCAGACTTATTATCAACCCACATTGCCGACTTACAATCTTGTTGGCGGAGATGTAGAACAAATTCACCTTGCCGAGGCGATAAACACACCAGAATATAAAAGAAACTTCAATCAATATAACGACATTCGTTTAGGTTATTCAATTGCCCGTGGTTATACTGGTAAAGGTACAACTATTGCTGTACTAGACGCAGGTTTAGATTCTGTTCATGGTGAAACAGTTGCCAAAATAGCATCTGGTCCGATTGCACCAGACGCAAAAGTCGATTCTTACAAAATTGCTTATAATATGGAGTTTGTATCTTACAAAGAAATAGGCAACGTCATAGCATCGGCAGAAAATGCAGACGTATTTAATTCAAGCTGGTCGGTTCCCATGCGAGCAACAGAATTAAAATCTCGCCAGCATCTTATAAACGTAACAGATATAAATTTTGTAAATCAATTGTCTGCAGCCGCTGAACGAGGAGCAATATTTGTATGGGCTGCGGGTAATGATTATAGCCCGCAAAGCAGTGCCCTATCTGCAATACCATCAGTAATGCCAGAAATGGAAGGCCATTTTATAAACGTTGTTGCTTGGGACAGTGAAACCGGTGCACTTGCGGATTACAGTAACGCCTGTGGCATAACCAGTCAATGGTGCATAACTGCCCCGGGGACAAACATAAGTACAGACAACTTCATATCTTCCGGCACCAGTTTTGCGGCACCCATTGTTTCTGCGGCCGTCGCGGTAATAAAAGAAGCCTTTCCTTATATGGCAGCAGAACAAATAACAAGCTTACTATTTGAAACCGCAAGAGATTTAGGCGCACCAGGAATAGATGCAATTTATGGTCACGGAATGTTAGATTTAGAACGTGCAACGCGTCCAGTTGGTGCGCCACTAGTACCTATTGGTGATAATGAAGCAATGCACCCCCTCCAACCTGCACGTGTTTCTGGGGCTCTTGCTCATAATATTTTAAGTACCAAACCAGATTTTGCATACTTTGATAAATATGGACGCGCTTTTAAAACAAATTTATCCGACGTTATATCTGTTCAGAACCCAGGTATAGGTTTTCAAAGATTACGTAAAAAAGAAGATATTAAAATTGCCAAAGTCGGAATGCTTGAACTCGGCATGAGCAACAGTGATTTGGTAATAGGTGACGGATTTTTACAAACCAAAGAAAACGAATGGTTCAATTTTATCGGCGTACAAAAAGAATTACGTTTCAAAAACATAAAGTTATTCCAAAAGGCCAAAATATCTTTCGGAACACCTAAAACAATAGAAAACTCTATGATAAGCAATTTTTCTAATATATATACCGCATCGATTGACTTTGGCGCAACGGTCGGAGATTGGTCCTTTGGTATATCAATTCCAGACACCGTCATAGACGGCACGATGGGGCTAAGATTACCCATAGGGCGTGCAGATAACGGCGCTATACTATATAATGATTACGAAATAAATATGCGTTCCCGCCCGGCAATCGAATATTCTATATCTTATAAATCTATAACCGCCAGTTTTGTTGACAACCCATATGGAACAGATGAATTTTTCATCCTGACTCGCGGTAAGATTTCATTCTAAAAAATATTTTAATAAAAATTTAATTTATTGGCTTGTAAATTATCCCTTTCGCATCTAATATAAAAACATTAGCGAAAAAGGTATCCCATGAAGTGCAAAAAACCGTTAAAAAAACCTAAAACTAATAAACATAATTGGAAAAAATTTTCTATTTTAAGTTCATTGTCATTATTGGGAATTATTGCGATTTTACTTGTTATATGGTTGATTTCTATTTTTCGTACTGATGCACCAAAAATGATTGCGAACGTTTATGCGCCATACGTCAGTAATTTTACCGATGATAATAATATGCTTTTTCCCGCGCAAAATGCCCTGCCCGATGTAAATAATAACAGAGAATTGACACCCCCCGACGCGGTAACCATTTCATACAACATAGAATCAGGATCATACGTACCAACTTTTAAAATGGATTCTGTTGACGCTGACTTGGTAAATAAAATTAAAATTGTACCTTTTATAAAAGGAACGTGGCACTTACACGGTGATAGCACATTAGTGTTCAAACCAGAAACTAATTGGCCAGCAGACACAAAATTTACTGTAAAAATAAACTCTGATTTATTTAATGATGACGTAGATGTAAATACCAGCAGAATCAGTTTCACTACACCAGAGATAACAGCAAAAGTTGACAATTTCAATTTATACCCCGCCCCAAAAGACAAACAATCTGTCGTCGGCATTGCTGTTATATCGTTCGACTATGAAATAGACACAACCGACTTTAATAAAAAAGTATCTTTAAAATTAGATGATGAAAAATTAGACTTTTCTGTAAAATTTGACCGTTTTCATAGAACTGCTTTTATAATATCTGAGCCGGTAAAAGTTACAAATGAACCACAGATTATGCGCATAAAGCTAAACCGAATTCCCGCAATGGCAGGTGATTCTAGAACAAAAAAACTTACGGCAAAAACAACGATAGAGTCTGCCGATAACATCTTTAAGATAGCTTCAGTTGAAACGACAGTTGTAGATGACAAGGACGGCAATGCACAACAGTTAATACTGTTAAACACCACATCTGCGGCGCAAGGCGAAAAAGAATTAGTAAAATATATAACAGCTTATCTGCTACCAGAATATCATGATGCCGACGAAGAAGAAAACAAAACCCCACATATATGGCAAAATGATGAAATTACAAAAGACGTATTAGAAAAATCTAAACATCTTGAAATTAGCCCCATGGAATTTGCTGTACCGAACGGTGTATATCAATACGCTTTTTCTTATGACGTATCAGAAAACAACACAAGATATATATATGTTGACATAAAATCTGGTGCAATATCAGGAAACGGTTTTCTAATGAAGAACGGTGTGTCATCCGTAATGCGGGTTCCTTATCCAGACCCCACCGTAACAATTGCTGGTTCCGGTGCATTACTATCATTATCCGGAGATCAGGCACTTGGCATCATGGCACGGGGCGGAGTTGATACAGCATATGTAAATTTATACAAAGTAAAATCAGAAGAAATAAATCATCTAATATCTCAGACTTATAATGTATTTGCCCCAAATATGGAGTTTAAGTCTTGGTCTTTTGGCGTATACGATATGTCTGTCGTTTTTCAGAAAAAGATTTCTTTTGCTAATCCATCCATGAAAAAGACTAACTACGCTTCGATTGATTTAGGCGATTACCTAGACAGAACCTATAACGACAAAAGTGGTATATTTATCATCCAGACTGGCGCATCGGAAAACGCCGCTGAATATAACGATAAACGTTTAATTATTATGACTGATTTAGGTATTATACGAAAAGTAAACATAGACGGTTCTTCAGCAGTATTTGTATCTAATTTATATAGCGGTACACCTGCTTCGGACATTGAAATATCGGTACTAGGACGTAACGGTAACGCCATTTGGGCAGGAATTACCGACATAAACGGACGCGCAGACATCCCTGCTTTACCGTGGTCTGAATATAAAAATGCTCGCGAACCTGTTGCTGTTGTAGCCAGACGCGGTGATGACGTTTCTTTCATCCCATATAACGCCTATAATCAACAGGTAGAATATTCTAAATTTGACGTTGATGGCGTATATTCTTCTGCGTCAACACCGTTAAACGCTTTCTTATTTTCCGACCGCGGTATATATCGCCCCGGTGAACCAATGGTAATAGGCGGTATAGTAAAAAATAAGCAATTCAAATCATTGACCGGAATTCCTGTAAAAATACAGGTTCGCGATGCACGTGGCAGAATAGTTTTAGAAAAAGCCTTTTCTTTAACTGCCGACGGTATGTTTGACATAAAATATGAAATTCCATCTAATGCAAATTTAGGAAACTGGTCGGCATATTTATATGCTTTAAGTTCTAACGATAAACTATCCGATATGCTGGGTACGGTAAATTTTGACGTACAAGAATTCGTGCCAGATACATTAAAAATTACGGCTAATATCATCGGCGCATCTGATAAACAAGGTTGGCTTCCACTGAATAACTTAAAAGCGAATGTATCATTACGTAACTTATTCGGTACCCCTGCAACTAATAACCGTATAACAGCAACCGCTGTTTTAACCCCAGTTGAATACTCTTTTGATAAATTCAAAGATTATAAATTTACGCCAAACTTTATTTCCGGTACAGGGTTAGCAGAAAATACGGCACGCAATTCCCAAACATACTCTGAAAACCTACCAGATGAAAAAACGAATGAAAGCGGGACCGCCGACATAAACGTAACATTTAATAAAAATATTCCTTCTGGAACTTATGTACTAAACTTAAACATTCAGGGGTTTGAAGCAGGTTCAGGTAAAAGCGTTCAGACAAATATAACAACCAGAGTTTCTGACGCAAAATACCTTATTGGTTGGAAATCATCAGCGGACTTAAATTACATAAATAAAAATTCTGTACGAAAAATAAAACTTGTTGCCGTTGATCATACAGAAAACTCAATTACTGTTGACGGGTTAAAACTACGTATAATAAAGCGCGAAAAACAAACAAGTTTAGTCAAAGATTATAGTAATTATTATAAATATCAAACCGTATCACGCGATAAAATTATATCTGAAACAAACATAAATATACCACGTAATGGTACAGAGATAACCTTAGACACACAAAACAGTGGCACTTATTTTATGCAGGTTTTAGACGCTTCTGATAAAATATTGGCTAATGCAGAATATTATATTGCGGGTGAAGAAAATATCTCTATGTCGTCGGATATACCAGCTGAATTACAAATAAAATTAAATAAAAGTGAATACAAACCAGGGGAAGACATCGAAGTCAGCATAACTGCACCTTACACGGGGACTGGTTTAATAACAATTGAACGAGACAAAGTTTATGCGTACGAATGGTTCAACACGAACTCTACATCTTCTGTTCAACGCATTACATTGCCAAGTGATTTTGAAGGCACGGGTTATATAAATGTATCTTTCGTACGCGACATAAATAGTAAAGATATATTCACAACCCCATATGCATATGCGGTTGCACCGTTTTCCGCCGATGTATCAAAACATAAAATTGCTATAAAACTAGATGTCCCAGAAAAAGTTGAAAACAATGAACTAACAATAAGATATACAACCGACAAAAACGCAAAAATGATGCTTTTTGCGGTAAATGAAGGAATTCTGCAAGTTGCAAAGTATAAAATGCCGAATCCACTGGCACACTTTTTCCAAAAATCCGCATTACAAGTAACTACATATCAGATTCTGTCTTTATTATTACCGGAATACAATATTCTGAAAGAATACGCAAAAACCGGTGGTGGTGACTATGCCGCAGAAGGTGGTATAAATCAAATACTAAATAATCCATTTACTAGGAAATCTTTGCCGCCCGTTGCTTTTTATTCTCAAATTATTGATGCAAAGGCAAACGTAGAGGGAAATATATCTTTTGATATACCAGAATATTTTAACGGTTCGCTTCGTATATTTGCGGTTGCTGCGAACACAACAGCCGTTGGTTCTGCAAACACAAAAGTACTTGTACAATCACCTATTGTCATATCTACATCTACACCGCTGGCGGTGGCACCAGGAGATAAATTTGATATAAATTCTGTAATCACAAATTTAACTGATGACAACACTACATCATCAACTGTAAAAATTTCGGCAGGCTCAACCGGTGGAATAAAAATTACGGACAACGTATCAAAAGAACTTTCTATTCCAAAAGATACAGAAAAATTAGTTACGTTTAACGCCGTTACAACAAAAGACTTAGGGAATGCCGATATAAACATAAGCGCTTCGTTATCATCTGACGGGAAAGAACAGATAAAACGTACGGCAACGAATACGCTATCCGTTCGCCCGATAACAAACTATACAACAGATATAAAATCAGGCGTAATAAATTCAAAAAATACAAAAATATCAAAGTTCAAATTAAATATGTATCCTGAATTCTCGACACGTCGTCTTTATATATCACAGGGAGCCCAATCTATCACGATACCATTATTTGAATATCTTAAACAGTATGAATATCCTTGTACGGAACAACTTGTATCCAAAACTATTCCATATGCAATTATGCCTAATAGTTCAATTATTGGTACGTCATTAAATAAATCTGCAGAAAAAATATCTGACGCTATAAACACATTAAAAAACAGACAAAATGATGACGGTTCATTTGTTTTATGGGCTGGCGGTGCAACGCCATATGACAACGCAAGCGATTCGGAAACGGCCTATCTGACAGCATATGTAGTACAGTTTCTAACAATTGCCAAAGAAGCTGGTTTTTCAGTTCCGACAGAAATGTTATCGCGCGGACTAGATTTCTTACGTACATTTGCTGGCGGTACGATAACAGATGATAATTACGCAAAAGCCGTAGCATATGCAATATACATCATTTCTGAAAATGGTTATGTAACCACTAATTACATAGACGAATTTACTCAATATGCAAATGAAAATATGAAAAATTGGAAATCTGAATTGGTGGGCGCATATATAGCTACATCTTATAACATCATGAAACAGCATGATTTAGCAGATGATTTAATATCAAAATACAAACTATCTGATAATGATAAATTTGAATACAACAATATGTTTGATAACAACATCGCAAATGACGCAATGTATCATTACTTAACGGCTAAATACTTTGGGAACATGTCTGCGATAGATTCTAAAATTATACATGCATATATAGAATCTGGTAATTACAGTGCTTATACATCCGCAATTGTTATCATGGGGTTAAACGGTACTGATAATACAACTAAAAAAATACCGACAATTAGTATTTCTGTTAACGGTGAAAACATGCCTATTACAAAAACATCTGAAACGGAATTTATTGCCGACATCCCAGACTCTGCCACCGAAATAAACATTACCTGTGACGAATGCGAAAAAAATAATTCGTTATTTTATACATTATTACAACAAGGTTATCCAACCGATTCGAAATCAGAATCAAATGGTATTGAAATTATAAGAGAATATTATGATTCCGAAGGTAATAAAATTTCATCTGGTCACATTGGTGATACGATAACTGTAAAAATATTTGCCCGTACTCGTGGTAGCGTTGACCTTGCAGAAAACGTAGTAATATCAGACCTATTACCAGGAGGTTTCATCGCAGACGTAGAATCAGCAACTGGCGACATGAAATACATTGAAATGCGAGAAGATCGCGTTCTGATATACACAGACCTAAATCGCCACGAACAACAATTTACATACAACGTCCAATTAGGCACTGCCGGAATATTTACAATACCTGCCGTCACTGCTTCTTCTATGTACGACCCACAAATAAATGCGACTGCAGGGACTGGAAGTTTTACTGTAACGAATGAAACGTCAGAACGATAATTTGTCTAAAAAATATAATTCTGTGGCGACGTATCTACGCCGCCATAGAATTTTATATTCCTGTATATTTGTTTTATTTATCTTTTTTTTAATCGTAAAGATATTTTTTACACCGCCTCTATTATCAGATACAAATTTTGGTAAAGCTTATTTTGACAGTAACGACAACTTGCTACGCATAACTTTATCGGCAGACGATAAATATAGATTATATACACCGTTATCCGAAATCAGTCCTCATATAAAAAATGCGACAATATTATATGAAGATAAATATTTTAAGTATCATATAGGTATAAACCCTGTATCTTTATTAAAAGCGACAAAAAATTACTTTTCATCTGGCTCAAGACCAATCGGTGCATCCACTATAACTATGCAAGTTGCCCGTATAAAATATGACCTAAACACCAGAACGATTGGGGGGAAATTAAAACAAATTGCTTTAGCGCTTTATATTGACTTATTTTATACGAAAGACGAAATATTAGAGGCTTACTTAAATCTGGCACCATATGGTGGCAATATAGAAAGCATAGGAGCTGCATCTTTAATATACTTTAATAAACCGGTATCGGACCTAACAAAAATAGAAGCCATTACTCTGGCCACAATCCCGCAAAACCCTATTAAACGCAGTCTGAATACAGAAACTGGGCTAAATAATATAATGAATATGCGTACGGATTTAGTTCGTAGATGGATAGAAAAAAATCCGAACGACAAAGATTTAATTTCATTGGCCGAAATGCCCTTACACGTAAGGACTACACAAGCCCTGCCCTTTTATGCGCCGCACTTTGTAAATTACGAAACGTCAAAGCACACAAATTACTGGAATAACTTCGGTGCCAACAATTCAAACATAAAAACCACACTAAATTTGGGGTTGCAAACCGCAATGGAACGCACTCTTAAAAACGAAATTTCTAAACGCAAACCTATCGGTATAAATAACGCCAGCGCAATATTAGTAAATTATAAAACAATGGATGTTTTAGCGTATATAGGTTCTGCAAATTATTTCGACAAAGAAATTTATGGCGAAAACGACGGAGTCCAAGCTCGACGTAGTCCCGGTTCTACGTTAAAACCATTGATATATTCAGTGGCTGTTGATATGGGTTTTATACACTCTATGACCCTATTAAAAGACGCAAAAATCAACTTTGGCGTTTATGCGCCAGAAAATGCAGATAGTGAATTTTATGGTCCGGTATTGGCTCGTGACGCGCTAACCCATTCTAGAAACATACCTGCAATAAACCTTTTAAAAAAAATAGGTATAAAAAATTTTTATAAAATTCTATCAGATTCTGGTGTATCCAACTTAAAAAGCCCCGACCACTATGGAATATCTATTGCACTTGGCGGTGCAGAATTATCTATGTGGGAATTGGCAGATATATATGCAACTATGGCCAACTTGGGAACCAGATACAATCTGAGAACAGAAAGCACAGAAAAAAAGGATATTGGTAAGCAAATTCTAAGCCCCGAAGCATTTTTCATAGTTCTTGATATGTTAGCCAAGCAAGCAACACCGACAAAAAACATACCGTTTACGAAACATCCGACAGAAAACCTTATCCACTATTGGAAAACTGGTACATCTTCATCCTTTCGCGACGCTTGGACTGCTGGTATTTTCGGGGATTTTGTTTTAATAGTATGGGTAGGTAATTTTGACGGAAGCCCCAATAATTCTTTTAGTGGCGCCAAAGTTGCCGCCCCAATATATTTTTCTTTAGCAAAGACAGTTGAAAAATATTATTCGTCAAACGGTCATATAATTAAAAACAATAACTTTCTTCGCGATGGTTTAAATATATCAGAAATAGAAATGTGTGACGAAGTCGGTGGCTTGGCGGGAAAGTATTGCCCTAAAAGTACTTACGCATATTTTATTCCTGGGAAATCACCGATAGAAACATCTTCAATTTATCGTTCTATTCCCATAGATAACCTAACGGGGCTTAGAGCCTGTAACCGTACCTCAGATAGCACGCATATGGAAGTTTACGAATTTTGGGATGCCGAATATCTAGATATGTTTACCAGAGCCGGGATACAAAGACACACTCCTCCACCTTTCATGCCGGGGTGTAATTTAGACGACATCACAGCAACGGTCAGTACTCCTATAATACTATCACCAATAGACGGAACAAGAAACGTTATAATATCAGACGAAAATTCAGAAAACATTTCTTTTAAGGCAGTTTCTGATATGCCAGAAGCAAAAATATTCTGGTTTTTAGACGATGATATGATAGGCACAACTCAATCAGGTCAAACATTGACCCACAAAGTAGAAATCGGTGAACATACAGTAAGAATAATAGATGAAATGGGCGGCGGGACTCGTATAAAATTCAGCGTTATAAAATAAAAACAGGAACAAATTGACGTACTTTTTAGAGCAAAAAGTCTGCAATATAATTAAAAGAAAGCCCCAGAATTAAATTACTACCGTAATGGTCTGCACCGCGCGCTTTAGCCAATCTGTATTGAACGTAAGGCCCCATTGTAAAGCTTCCCCATAAATTTGTATCAAACCTTACAACCGCGCTAAAATCTCTTTCCAAATCTGTGGTAATATATCTTGAATAAGAAAAGTATTCACGATAATAACCGTCTGCTGAAAACTTTACTCCTTCACGAATCAAATATTCTAACCGCCAACCGATTTCGGCACCGAACTTACTATTCTGCTGATGAGCATATGTAAAATCATATTCATGCACACCCGTTAGATATAAACTTTTAATTACGTCATGATCAAATAAAGAAATACCGGCACTTGAACGCACAATGTTTTGCCGCGGGTTATCTTCTCTGTCCGCAAACTGCGTTTCATAACCTGCACGAACTGTCGGGCCAAACTTCAAACCAGAGAACTCCCAACAGGCATAAGACACATCACTAGAAAATAAAATTTTATCGGCATTTTCATCTGTCGTCGCAGGTTCGTTATAAGGTTTCAACGTTGTTCTGCCGTATTCCATAAACAAACTGTTATCCCACTTAAATTTATTTTCCGTAAACTCTAAAATTGTATCAAAAACGCCTTTCATATAATCTTGACTTGTCGCATTTAACGCTGCAACCGGCGAATCCTGATATTCTTCTGCATTTTGTACCTGAGTTTTGGTCCAATCTAAGCCTATTCTACGCACGGAAAGTTTCAGGGCGGAATTTTCTTGCGACAAACCCAACCAAGACTTTTGTTTTTCTGTGTTCAAGGCAAGCTCATCGTTTGCCGATGCGGTAAACGAGACAAATAAGCACATAAAAAGAATCGCTACCTTTTTCAAATCAAAAATACCGTAAAACTTATTAAAAATATACTTTTATTTTATAATATGCAAAACGCCGTTTTGATCCGCATAACGCCAACCAGATTCACGAACTGCAATTGTAAAGTCTGCGCGACGCGCCGCAGGTATTTCAATTGTTATCTGATTACCGTTTATATACTTTGTTGATAAATCAATACCTTCTTGACGTGCAATTTGATTTAATTCCATCCAGCCCGCCAATTTATCCGTCATCGCCACCTGAACTACAACGCTATCACCAGAATTTCCGTCGGTTAACCAGTTCTGGATATTATTATCCGTCATCCAAGTACGTGCAGCATTTCTATCAATTGTCATAGATATATTTGCAGAATATGTAGTATTTGATTGCTGCTCACTATCAATACTTGTCGTTGCGATTAAATTAGTCAAGACTCCAGAAGACGAATTTTTTACAACTTCTTCTAATTGGTCTGGTATCGCGTATTGCCCCAAAACGTCAGAAATTATCTGACGCCGCGCCTCATCCAACGCCATATCTTTTGCCGCAGCGGCGGTATCACTGGTAACATTTACGGAAGCAACACCTGACAAATCTGCGGCAGCAGCAGCACCAAACACTATCGCGCAAAAAGATGCGAATAAAATTTTTTTGCTTATACTCATTTTAACTTACTTAGAACGTTGCATTTACACCGACGCGAATTCCCATAGATTTATAGAAAGATTCTATCTCGCCGTTCATTGAGCATACCCAACCTGGGCATTCACTTTCCAAATTCTTAATATTTATCGCGGTCGGATCACCTGTTTCTGGGTTTAGCATGGCCGTTTCGTCACCATTCCAAGTATCTGAATTTAATATCATATCATACCAATCGGTATAATAAGCTCCGTTCAAATACGTTTTGGCATCGGCCCCACTAACCGAATAATAATCATAAGTCAAACCTACAGACAATGCAACAGAATCTGTTATAGCAGTTGTCCAATTTGCCCCCAAACCAAAATGTATTGCCCCAAACATACCCGCGCTATCTTCTACGCTTTTTGGATGCTGCCAATCAAAACGGTATGGTTGATCACCAACGGAAGTATACCCTGGCAGACCAAACTCAACGCGACCATTTACAGCATTATTCTGATTTATAAGATAATCCATATCAACCGCGATATAAGGTCCTGCCCAGGTAGTTTCATACGAATGGCTTACCCCTGGCTGATGATAGAAATAAGTACTTCCCGTATTTATACTACTTGCATTTCCTGGAACGTCCATTGTTCCGTCTATACTATCACGCCAAATAATTTGCTGTTTTCCATCACTTAAATTCACAATTATGGCAGGATCACATTGAATTTCACCGTTTACCTCAAAACACGCAGTCGTATCAACAGATAAACCATAATTATTTTCCGTTTCTAATTTATATTTTAGATAACGGTATCCAATTGACGGAGTAATAGAAACATTTCCCCACTTAAAGAAATCGGTCAAACCGAAACCGACATTAAAACCAAGCATATTACCACCCTTGCTGGTCCCAATAGACATGGCATGACCTATTTGTTTACCGATTTCTGAATTATCACTAGCATCTACCCATGTAGTTATTAAAAAACCGCCATTTGATACGTCGTCATCGTACATAGCAGATTCACCCCACTGCATGCCATATTTCAAACCGGCGTCAATCTGCATCGTAGTACTACCTACATCAAAAGAATATCCACCAGTAACGTCCAAAACATTCCAACCGACGTTGTCATAACTTAAAATACTGCCAGATTGGTTCATTTCCATTTGCCATTGCGCCATTTCGTGCGTTATACCAGCATCCAACCAAAAACCGGATTTTTTAGAACTCGAAGTTGATTGCGCACTGGAACTAGTTGCATTTGTTGCAACTCTTTGAGCACTCGTTGCATTTGCAGCAGTATTATACCTAGACGCATAAGACGACGAAGAGTAATTATTCGTTGCATAAGGTCTTGCGTAACCAGTCTGCCGCTGCGCATAAGTCTGCGTAGAATAACTTGTCTGTGGTGATTGATACGTATAACCAGTATAATAAGTTCCCGCTGCATTTGCAGCAATTGGTGCAAATGCCATCAATAAAAATTGAGATATTCTTTTCATTATTATAGTCCCCCACATTATTTATCAGATATATTGTATCACAAAAAGGTTGAAAATAAAAACTCTTCTTGCAAGAATTGTCAAAGAAAATATACCGCATAGGTATTATGTCGTAACGCGGATATGGCGAAACTGGTAGACGCGCAGCACTAAGGATGCTGTGGATAACATCCTTGGGGGTTCAAATCCCCCTATCCGCACCAGTTTTTATAAAAAATAATCTAAAAACACTTGCCCGACTTTTCAAAAATCTGCTACACTTACACATATATTAAGGATGAAAGGGAAAAAACTGCTTTTTGCTGGTTGTTTGTCGTTGTTAGCTTTTGTTGCTTTTACCTGTGCAAATGCTGATGATGCTGTTGACGCTGCACGTGCGGCGACACGTCGTAATGCAGCAACAACCGTTTCACGCCAACAATACGAAACAAATGCTGAGCAAAAAACAAATTCAATCTCTGGCATATCTCGTTCTACTAACCTGTCATCATCTGGCACAAATGATAACCAGCGTGACCGCAGCGCGACGATGTCTGGTCGTAACAACGTCGTTGTATCCAGAGAAAACGTTACGTCGACACCCTCATCTGAAACTACAAATGTGTCAGCCCGTACCACATCAAATGTAATGACGCGAACTACGCCCAATAGTTCTACTAAGACCCCAACAGTATCTCGCACAGCCGTATCACGTGATACGGCAACGGCAATATCGCGCACTCTAACAAACTCTGCGCGCACAGGCACATCTCAACCGACCAACGCACGTAGTGCCGTAGTAACGAACGTTTCACATACCCCAACGGTAAGTCGCAGCGCAATAAATACGTCATCATCTTCAGTGTCGCGCGCTGCCACGATGAATAATTCTGCCCGGTTAACACGTGCGGGTACGCTTACCGCCGAAGAAATTATAAATCGGGACTACACGACATGCCGTGAGGTTTATTATAGTTGTATGGATGAATTCTGTGCGAACAAAGACAGCCAATTAAAAAGGTGCGCTTGTTCATCTCGCGTAAATGAATTTGACTCTGTAAAAGAGCAACTGGCTCAAGTTGAAGACAAATTATTAGATTTTAACCAACGTCTTTTGACTGTAAACATGGACAAAGAAGACGCAGAAGCAATATTTGAAGCGACAGAAGGTGAATTAGCATTTCAGCAAGAAGATTCTACGGATTCAAAAAAATTATTAGATGAAATATCAAAAAAATTGAATTCGACATTTAGTACAGATAGTTTTGACGCCAACTTAGCACCGATATCTTTATCATTAAATGTAGACGCTGCATTTGATAGCGTCGATTCGTTAGCAGGTGCATCAACGACGGCAAAAACAGGGACAGAGCTATACTGCGCCGCTTTGCCTGTATGCCGCGAAATGGCGTTAGAAATATGTAGTCAAGATGAACTGGATATCGTTGAAAGTGGTTATCAAATGGCAATTGAACAAGATTGTAATACCGTTGCCAAAGCTTATGAAACTCAGCAAGATCTTGCACGTGAAAAAATTCGCGAAGGCAGCGCTTTATTAGATATATCTCGTTTAGACATATACCAAGAAAGGAACTCTGACAATATATTGACATGTAAAAAGAAAATGTTAGATATGTTGACTAATACTTCCGTATGCGGCACAGACTTACAAAAATGTTTAGACATCAGCGGTCAGTATATAGATCCGTCAACCGGGGAGGCAATTTTAACATCTAACTTGGTGGATTTGGGTAATTTGATAACAAGACCAGAAGCAAATCAAACGTGGACGAAGGCTCCAGGTAACGAAAAATTTGTTTCATATTTGAATTCTAAAAAGATGTTCTTAGAATCTGCGACGGAAAACTGCCAGGACATAGCCGATTATGTCTGGGATGAATTTATTGAAGACGCGTTGGCACAAATAAAACTTGCTCAAGAAAACAAATTAGAGGAAGTTCGTCAAAGTTGTACAACTTTGACAACCCAATGTTTAACTGAAGGCGCAGAATCTTTAGAAGATTTTGATGCTCGCGCTTTATCTATATTTGGTGTTGAGGCAGACAAAACGGTTAAACAAATGTGTTCAGAGGTTCAAACTGCATGTACCGCCTTGTTAGATACCGTTGACGGTGGTGAAGAATGGAATACAGGCATGACAGAAATTGCCACAGATAAGACTTATGAAACAATCATGCAAACTTGCCGAGAAGTTGGGCGGGCATGTATAATACAATCATGTAAATCTATTTCTGGTAACTTTGGTCTATGTGAAAACATTCAGACATCTGTAAATAGAAAGGCTATTATCAATCGTACTGCATGTTGGGACGAAGTATTGGAATGCGTTGCTAGCGCAGGTATAGAATCTATCAACGGTATAACAGAACTACAAAAACCATATATAGACGAACCAAATGGGGCATTTTATAATGAACTATACGGTACATATAATATAGAAGACATTACAAATATTGAACTAGAAGCAGGAGTTACTTCAGATACATCCTGTATAACGTCTAATAACAGAAATTGCATATATGATATATGTGCTTCTGAATGTGGTTTTAATGCTACGACCCAAAGCTATGCAAAAAAGAATTCTGATGAATGTCAAGTATGCAGATTAGCAGAAAAAGTTTGGGGTAATTGTGAAACACATCCGGCAGTAAATTTGCAGGCAGAAAACTCACATAACCAAATAAAGATTCCTGATGACAATCAAGAAACTTTGCTTTCTTGGTTTGCAAAAAACACAAACACAGAAGACGCCATGGATAGTTGTCGTGATACCTCTTGCGGTCCTGGTTTTATATCCAACTGGGATGAAACAACTCAATCATCAGTGTGCGTTCCAAGATCAAGTATGTCTGACGACGGAGAAATATGCCCAGTAAATACTTTCTGGCGGACTAACATTGGTGGTTTCAACAATTGCTGCAAAACCAGCGGTGGCGTTCGTGGTGCAGTTGATACGTTTGGCAACTGCTGCTTGCTGGGAAAAACCACTAGCAAAAATGTAACTGGTTTAATGTGGCAGGCAACTTCTGGGTACTGGGATACGACTAGAAGCACCGAACTTCCATATATCAACACCTCCATTGAAGGGACGTTACCAGATACAACGAATTATGGTTTATGTATTCCTGACACTGCTGAATTTGTTGCAGCTGTAAAAATCCCGTCCAATGATTCATACTATGATGGTTCGATAGGATTCTTGTTCTGCGATGGGGCAAAAGGTGTAGATACAAATTCCATAGAAGAAACTTTCCCATCTGGTAAAAAACTTACATGTAATGGAAATTATATATTCGTCATAAAAAGTGCTGATGGAATGAATGCAAAATACATATCGCCGCATTATACCAAGAACACTAGCGGAGACTCTCAAAACTTTGAAGACTTCTCGCCAGTTACTAATATCTTTTACCGAGAAAAAAAAGAAGTCGGTGGCAGCTGTACCAGAAAATACTCCTCCTCATGGACTTGGATTAAAAATACAACGTCAGAGAATTGTTCTTTGCAAACTCCGGCAAACTGGTTGATAAGTTATACAGGTGGAGAATAATATTATTTCCTATAAAAATACTGACTGACAAAAACGTCAGTCAGTTTAATTTTATAATAAATGTATACTTGAAATTGCTTTATCTATTAAATTTTTTTCTTCTTCAGAAAACTTACCTAACACCCAATCTGCCGGATCCATTGGCAAATTAAAATCTCGTGGATGACCGATGCCTATTCTTATGCGCCTGTATTCAGATCCGACAGCCGCATCAATCGATTTTATGCCGTTATGCCCTGCACTACTACCACCGACTTTTTCACGAACGTTACCTATTTTAAGATCCATATCGTCATGAATTACAATTAAATTCTCAATTGGAATTTTATAAAAAGCCATTATGGCACCGACGGCGTTTCCACTATTATTCATAAAAGTTTGGGGCAACGCGAATATAATGCGACGACCTTTTTCTTTTTCAGAATAAGTCAAAGCATCATGTTCTTTACGCCAAACTGCATCTTCTGGAACGAAATGCCGCGCAGCTCTAAATCCGACATTATGGCGCGTATCGTTATATTTTGTGCCTGGATTCCCAAGTCCAACTATTAAAATCGGTTTATTTTCTTGCATATATCCATCTCTTTTTTTTATTATAATATCATATAAAGGAGAAAAATATGAAATTAAAATATGCTGGTATTTTAACTATAGTCTCTATAATTTTTTCTGGTACCAATGCAAACGCAGGTGCATTGTTTGATTTGTATGCTGGTGCCACAATAGGCGCAGGTGCCGCAACAATGTTTTTAGAAGAAAAGGATGAAACGCATTCTGCGCAATCATATGGGGCGGTTGTCGGACTTGACATACCTGTTTTTCGCTTCGAATTAGAATATGATTATCTGAATCAAGATAGTGCTAACTTACATTTAGGTTTAATAAACGCATATGTAAAAATGCCGACCCCAGTGGTACAACCTTATTTGGGCGTTGGTATCGGTAATATATTTGGCGGTAAAATCGGTGAAATAGAAATTGATTCTGTTACAGCGTACCAGGGCATGTTAGGCGCAACATTTGATATACCTGTACTGCCGTTAAAGATAGATGCAGAAGGTCGTGCTTTATATGCGCATAACCTTTATAGCATAGCAAACGAAAATCCAGATTTACTACAATATGAACTACGTTTGAAATTACGTTATATATTCTAGGACAAAGACATGCTGACACTAATTGACGGTAATTCCATATTATTTCGCGCCTATTATGGTGTGCATAGTCGATTGACTCGTTCTGACGGCACACCGACTGGTGCTGTGTACGGTTTCTTTAATATGATTTTACCTCTCTTAGCGTCAGCCAAACCAACAGATTCTTTCGTATGTGTATTTGACGCATCTCGAATATCCTTTCGTCAAGACATTTACCAAGCCTATAAAGCCAATAGGCAAGAAACACCAGCAGATTTAATATCTCAATCATATCTTGTACGCGAAGGCGTCGCGGCAATGGGAATTCCCGTTTTATGCATTCCTGGCGTTGAAGCAGATGATGTAATTGCGACTTTAGCACGAGAAAACTGCACACATCATGACGCCACTCGCGTAATTACAAGTGATAAAGATTTAATGCAACTGGTATCAGATTGCGTATTTTTATATGACGGAATGAAAGAACTAGAAATTCGAGAACCACAAGTCTTAGAGAAATTCGGTGTACGACCAGATCAAGTAATTGATGTACAAAGTTTAATGGGAGATTCGTCTGATAACGTTCCAGGTGTCCCTGGAATTGGTCCTAAAAAAGCCTCTGAACTTATAAATCAATTTGGATCACTGGATTCTTTATACGAACATTTAGACGAAGTAAAAAACGAACGTATTCGCGGATTGTTAAAAGATAATAAAGACAGTGCATATATATCTAAAAAATTAGTAACACTGAAAACAGATGTTGATTTATCAGGGCTGAAAATACAACCTTTTATATTTAATACACCGGACGCTCTTACGTTCGTAAGAGAAAAACTGGAAAGTAATTCTTTATCGGCAAAAATAGAAAAACTTTTCCCAATTGAAAACTTTAATGCTGGTCCCAAACCTACTCCATTTGAATATGCAGGTTCACAATGCAGCGCTCCAGAGACAGCATCGGAATCAAAAAGCGATAATGTACACGAAAAAAAACTTACTTTTGAAACGATTAGCACGCTTGATGAATTAAACAAATTTTTATCAACTGTAAAAAGCACAATCGCAATAGATACAGAAACAACCGGATTAAATTACTTAGACGCAAAAATAGTCGGAATATCTTTGGCTACTAATGACACGCATGGTGTATACATACCGATTCGCCATAAAACACATGGAAACGATTTATTTGGAGGCACTGAACTCGCCCAAAATCAGTTAGATATCAACACCGTTTATAAAAAATTATTACCCGTATTTACCGATAAAAAAGTTACTAAGATTGGGCATAATTTGAAATATGATTTGCATATTATGGCAAATGAGGGGTGGGATATTGATAAGATATCCCCTATTGACGATACAATGCTAATATCATACGCATTGCACGGTACTCTGCATGGTCACGGTTTAGATGAATTGGCTCAAAAATATTTAGCACATACAAATATTTCTTTTGCGTCGCTATTTCCGCCAAAAACGCGCGATGCAGACATGCATTTTGATTCACTGGACATATCTGCTGCGACCCCATATGCCGCCGAAGATGCAACTATCTGTATGGCTTTATACAATTTAATGAGACCTCAATTAAATCAAAACGAAAAATTAAGAAAACTTTATGAAAATTGCGACCTGCCTTTAATGCCCATTTTGTTAAAGATGGAACGCGCCGGAGTGCTAGTAAATAAAACAGGTCTACAGCAATTATCAAACGTATTTCATAATCAACTAACGCAGTTGGAATCAGAAATCTGGAAAACGGCGGGACATGAATTTAATATTGCCAGCCCTAAACAACTTGGTGCGATATTATTTGATGAATTGAAATTACCGGCAAATAAAAAACGTTCGACAGATGCAGACGCGTTAAACGATTTAATAGACGCACACCCGATTATTGAAAAGATATTAAATTGGCGTTCCATCGCCAAATTAGCGGGGACATACGCAGACGCATTGCCGCGACAAATTGCGATGGACGGTCGCATTCATACAACATATTTACAGACCAGTACCAATACAGGTCGTCTATCTAGTCGCGACCCTAACCTGCAAAACATTCCGATAAAAACAGAACTAGGTGAAGAAATCCGTAAATGTTTTGTCGCCCCCGAAGGACGAGTCTTAATATCCGTAGATTATTCACAAATTCAACTTAGGTTATTAGCCGACGTTGCGAACGTTCAAACATTTAAAGAAACATTTAATTCTGGCAAAGACATACATGAACAAACTGCACGTCAAATATTTGGTATTGCAGATAACGCGCCTGTACCAAAAGATTTACGTCGTGCGGCAAAGACAGTAAACTTTTCTATTATATATGGGATATCTTCGTTTGGTTTGTCGGGACAGCTAGGCATATCGCGTGCGGCAGCCCAAGAAATAATAAATGCTTATATGGCAGGTCTGCCGGAAGTAAAAGATTACATAGAAAAGGTGAAAAACTTTGCCCTGCAGCATGCCTGTGTTTATACACCATGGGGGCGCAGAATAGAATTACCAGAGGCGAAGAATCCTCGTATGAGAGGTTACGCCATGCGTGCGGCAGTCAATGCCCCGATACAAGGTTTTGAGGCAGACCTGATGAGACGCGCAATGGTAAATATAGAACATGAAATTATAAAACCAAACGCCGATAAAATTCGTATGATTATGCAGGTTCACGACGAAATCATATTTGAATGTGAAGAAACTATTGCCGAAGAATTTGCAAAGAAAATAGAATCCGCAATGGAAAACGTTACAAAATTATCCGTACCATTGGCAGCGGACTATGTTATTGGTAAAGTATGGGGTAAATAAAAAATCCCCAAGTTGGGGATTTTTTTACTTATTAAACTTATGATACGGATTTCCTTCAACTTTTGTCGGTAAAACAGAAAAGATAAAGAAAATCAAACTTACAAAAACCCCCATCTCTTCACATATCGGACTTAATAACAATAATAACATCCACCAAGCGCTAAGCCCAATATCGTGCAAACGTCGTACGTTCATTGATATAAATGGTATTATGCTTGCTAAAATAAAGACAAAAAAACCGAAACCAAGCACTATACCTATTGGATTTATCAAATGTACATTATATCCACCGCTAATATCAGGCAAACCGCCGACGACAATCAAAGCGACCCAAAGAACACAAATTATCCAGTTCATCAGGTAAGACCACCAATATTCTGAACGCGAAGAAGTTCCTGCCCATTCTTTATAACCACGCCGCCAGAAGGCACCATAAGCTTCTATCATATTGGCGTACTTTTTACTTTCTTTAACCTCTGATTGTTTCTGTGATTTTTTCACAACTTTTGGCATAGCACTCTCCTTTATTATGATAATAATCATTATATCATAAATACTTACAAAAATAAAAAAATACCCGCTACAGGGTATTTCTTATTCTGGTGGCCCTGGTCGGACTCGAACCGACACTCCTTGCAGAACTTGATTTTGAGTCAAGCGCGTCTACCAATTCCGCCACGGGGCCAAAACGCAATTCAACAAACTATTTTGCTGCTGCTTTGCGGGCTTCAACCTTCTTCACTAAACGAGCGCTACGATTTGCTTTGTGCGCTGGTTTCTTAGCAGGCTTTTCTGCCACCCCCAGTTTCTTGTTTATAGCTTTCTTTATCGCCGCCATTTCTGGTGTCAAACGGGATGGTGACTTTGACATAACATAAGCGTCCAAACCGCCATGCTTTGTCAATGTACGTAAACCAGCCGTTGAAATACGTAACGAAAAATCGCGATTCAAAACATCGCTGTGAAACTTTAATTTTTGCAAATTCGGTAAGAATGTACGTTTCGTATGACGTTCTGAGTGAGACACATTCATCCCAACTTGTGTTTTCTTACCTGTAACTTTACATACACGTGGCATATCATAATCCTTTAATAACTGCGCCATAATTTATAATAAAAATCAAGAAAAGTCAAGATTTGTTTTATTATTCGCGCATTTTCCTGTAACCTTTTAATTATATCACAAAAAAATACGAAATCCAGCCGTTATAAAAAATCAACGTTTTGATTCCTGTACCTTGAAAAAGCGCTTTATGCTACTATATATAGAGAAAAATAAAGGAGATTTATATACTATGAATCCAGAAGAAATGCAAGAAACACCGGAACAAGCGATTGCGAAATATACTACTGATTTCACAAAATTAGCGGCCGACGGTAAACTAGATCCAGTTATAGGACGTGACGACGAAATACGCCGAACGATACAAGTTTTATCTCGTCGTACAAAAAACAACCCCGTCCTTATCGGGAACCCAGGTGTCGGGAAAACTGCAATTGTGGAAGGTTTAGCCGAGCGAATCGTATCTGGTGACGTCCCCGAAAATTTATTAAAGAAAAAATTATTATCGCTAGACATGGGTGCGATGATGGCTGGGGCTATGTTCCGCGGTCAATTTGAAGGGCGCTTCAAAGCGATATTAAAGGCCGTTAAAGATTCTGACGGGCAAATCATTTTGTTCATTGACGAATTACATACATTAGTTGGTGCCGGCAAAGGCGAAGGCAGTATGGACGCTGGTAATTTATTAAAACCTATGTTGGCTCGCGGTGAGTTGCACTGTCTTGGCGCGACGACATTGGATGAATATCGCCAATATATTGAAAAAGACCCTGCTTTGGCGCGTCGCTTTCAACCAGTCTATGTTGAAGAACCGACTGTTGATGACACTATTTCTATCCTGCGCGGTCTGAAAGAAAAGTACGAAGGACACCATGGTGTTCGTATTTCTGACGCGGCATTAGTTTCAGCTGTAAAATTATCAAACCGCTATATCACAGACAGGTTCTTGCCAGATAAAGCAATAGATTTAATTGACGAAGCAGCAGCTCGCGTTCGTATTGAAATTGCTTCAAAGCCAGAAAAGTTAGATGAAATTGACCGTCATTTAATGCAACTGAAAATTGAACAGCAAGCTTTGAAAAAAGAAAAAGACGAAGATTCTAAAAAGCGATTAAAAGAATTAGAGTCTGTAATCAAAGAAACAGAAGCCGAATCTGATAAATTGACCGCGGAATGGCGCGAAGAACAGAAAAAAATGCGTGGTTTATCAGACGCCATGGCGGCATTAGACGCTGCAAAAGCCGAAGTTGCAACGGCTATGCGTAACGGCGATTATGAAAAAGCCTCTGCGTTACAGTACGGTAAAATTCCTGAGCTAGAAGAACAAATTAAAAAGATGAACGCAGAATCAAAGGAATATAAAACCGTATTACCAGAGCATATTGCAGCCGTGGTCAGCAAATGGACAGGTGTTCCGGCAGATAAGCTGAGCGTTGAAGAACAATCTAAATTGCTAAATATTGAAGATGAATTACGTAAACGAGTTGTCGGGCAAGACCATGCGTTAAATGTAATCGCACGTGCAATTCGTCGCAGTCGTGCGGGTTTATCAGATCCTCATCGTCCTGCCGGCAGTTTTATGTTTCTTGGTCCGACGGGTGTTGGTAAGACAGAAGTTGCAAAAGCCTTGGCTGAATATCTATTTAACGATGATACGGCCATGACTCGAATTGATATGAGTGAGTATATGGAACCACATTCCGTATCTCGTCTGATTGGCAGTCCTCCGGGGTATGTCGGTTATGAGCAAGGTGGCGTTTTGACAGAAAGTGTTCGTCGTCGTCCATACCAAGTTTTGCTGTTTGATGAAATTGAAAAAGCAAACCCGGATGTATTTAATGTATTCTTACAGATACTAGACGATGGTCGTTTAACGGACGGTCAGGGACATGTAGTAAACTTTACAAACACCATAATCATTATGACCAGTAACTTACCTGATATGGAAGCAGTAAAGAAACATTTTCGTCCGGAATTCATAAATAGAATTGATGAAATCGTATTCTTTAACCCATTAGGCAAAGACGTAATGGCAGGTATCGTAAAGATTCAACTTCACAACCTAGAAAAACGTCTGGCTGAACGCCGCATAGAATTAAACGTTTCAGACAAAGCGATAAAATGGCTGGGTGATAACGGTTATGATTCGGTCTTTGGCGCCCGCCCATTGAAACGTCTGATCACGTCCGCCGTTGAAGATAAAATCGCAGATTTGATTTTATCTGGAACGGTCGGAGAAGGAAGTACCGTATATGTAGACGTTCACGGCAAAGAACTGACCGTAAAATAAAAAGGTGGCGAAATGCCACCTTTTTATTTTTCTTTAGCGATTAAGAACCTTTTGCCGACCGCATTTTTTATAACGCGATCCATATCTAAAAATAAATTTGATTTATTACTCAAATCTAAACGTATTTTATTACCACAGTCTAAAACGTTCATTACCTGAATATTATAATCTGAATACGCCTGCTTTCTATCTGGTACCCTTAATTTCAAAGATGTGTCATATACCATCCAAATTGGTTTCAAAGGGAATCTTTTATCATCTGTAACTATACCATGTACCCCTAAAATTACCCCACCACCAAATGTCTTTAACGTCGTATTTATATGATTTGACAATACTTTTCTGCCGTTAATCCATACGTCGTTATAAACGCCTTCTAATGTTGTTTTTACATGTTTAAGCGTCACAAGCATATTATCATACGCAATAGATTTATCTTCTTTCTCTTTCACCCTCTCAATAATAGGTTCTTTAATTTCAGAGATTTGTGATATCTGCTCTTCGGGTTGCGGTTGTTTTCTTACCGCGATAATTTTTCTCTCTGAATTACCAAGCAAAGAATCAATCAGATGATTGTACTTTTGCATAAAACTTTCATCACCTATCTCTATCAACGGTAAAGTCATTTCTTTACCGTCTTTATCTATGATCGAAGTATATTTTCTAATTGATTCTGCCTTAAGCAGTTCTGCCCCAATAGGAACATTTATAATCTTTTTCACATCCGCATTATGAGACAAAACCGTATATAAACGCGAATTATCACCAGCCAAAAACAATTCGTGAGTCTTTGGTATATACCTTATTACTTTTGCCCCAAGTTTTAATGCGCTGTAAACCGAACCTGTTTTAAGATTTACAAGATATAATAAAGAAGAACTACTTTCTGTTTTTTTTCTTACTACGGCCATTTTAAGCAACTCATCAAACATCAATAATTCATAAGGAGTTTTTGACATTTTTAATACGTTTGATGTTTTGATACCATTACTAAAATATAAACTATATTTATTACCCTCTGTACGAATCGAAAATAACGGAACCTTTAAACCGTTTGTTACTTTTCCAGTATTTCTTTTTTTTAATTTTACAAGTTTTGAGTCCCGTTTTTTTCTATTAAAACTTTTTGTTTCTTTATCATAAAGTGGGAATGTCTTTGCTAAGACTTCATTTAAGTTATCTTCTATAGGCAATTCTAATCTTTTGCGATAATGATAAGAAGAATATAAATTACCTTTTGAGGCATTTGATCAATCTTGTCTCTTTTTCCTATCTGCGCTTTTAAAAAATTCTTTAGTTACTTTATTATAATTTGAAAAGCGCTTCGCAAGCTCTTCATTTAAAATATCTTCTATGTCTATTTTTTTTCTTTTACGATAGCTGTATGCCGAGCGTATAGAATTATCTGAAATTTTTGACCAATCTTTAGAGGGTTTTCTTAGTTTATCTGTTTTTTCTTTTGCCAAAAAGCAACTCCCCAAAGGATTTTGAATATTTTTTGCCTGAGTAATAACTATCTCTGTTATAAATTTATCCGTAACTTTCTTTACGATTTCTGGTAACAGCGAACTAACTGAACGTTGTAAATCGTTAAACGCACTAGCAACAGCAGGTTCTTTTAATAATTCTTCTATTAAATGCTTGACTAACTTATCTTTATCTACCGTGTTCGCCATTATCGCTTCTCTTTAAAGTTTCTCTCTCCTTTAAGACTTATTTTCATTTCCCTTTTTTACTTTTAAACTGTATATCACGCAATTTTTTATACTCACCATCAAGCGCCACCAATTCGGCGTCTGTTCCCTGCTCTACAATACGTCCGCCTTTAACGACGCATATTATATCCGCATCCAAAATAGTTGACAATCTGTGTGCAATAACGAACGTCGTACGCCCTTTCATCAAATCGTTTAATGCGGCTTGAATCAATTTTTCACTTTGAGTATCCAGCGCAGAGGTGGCTTCATCTAACAGCAAAACAGGCGCGTCTTTTAATATTGCACGTGCGATGGCGATACGTTGCTTCTGCCCCCCAGATAACAAAGCGCCACCTTCACCAACTTTGGATTTATACTTATGCGGGAAACCCATAATGAAATCATGCGCATTCGCCGCCTTTGCTGCCGCAATGACTTGCTCTTGCGTGGCATCTGGGGCTCCGTATTTTATGTTATCTTCTATCGTACCATTAAATAGGAATACGTCCTGAGAAACCTCTGCAATATTTTCCCGCAAAGACTGCAAAGTATATTTACGAATATCAGTGTTATTTATTTCCACTTTCCCCTTCTGAGGTTCATAAAAACGTTCAATTAAATTAAACATCGTCGTTTTACCGCCACCAGACGGCCCGACCAAAGCACAAACCTTACCTGCCGGAACATTTAAACTAATATCTTGTAACACCGGTTCCCCTGGAACATATTCAAACGAAACTTTATTAAACTTCACAGAAAGCTCACCTGATTTCAGTTCTTTAGCATTTGGTAAATCTTGAATATCTGGCTTGCTATCCAAAAAGTCAAACAATACCTCTGCCGCTAATAAACCATGCTGTACCGTATTGCTGGTACCAGTTATACTACGCGCTGGTTTATAGGCCGCAGTCAACGCCAATAAGAACGCTGTAAAGTCACCGGTTGTGATTGCCCCAGTAACTATGAAATGCCCACCCGCAATCAACGCCAAACATAAACCAATAGATATCATCAATTCAAGCAACGGCGATTGCAACGCAAAAGTTTGCGTTCCTTTATAAGAATTCACCATAGAAGCATCTAAAACCTTTGCAAATTTTTTAGATTCGGCATTTTCATTAGCGAAAGATTGTATGGTTTTTATTCCGTGCAGCGTCTGATTCAAATGTTGTGATACGTCGTTTGCTATACCGAAAGATTCACGTGATAATTTACGACGTTTCCGCATAATCAGAACCATCGGTATCATAATTGCAGGGACCAAGAACAATAGCACCGCACATAATTGAGGCGCATAATAAATCATCAACCCCAACGTCATAACCAAGGTAGCAAATTGCTGTACCGTACTTATTAAAGTACTTGTAACAAGATTTAACACCGCCCCCGCTTGAACGCTGAAATAATTTAAATGCTTTCCGATACCGTCTCCATAAAACTTTGAGATGTTCATTCTGACCATATGGTCATAAATACGTTGCTGCAACTTTGCGCTTGCGTTCAAACCCGCTTTTGCCATAAGCAGCGATTTAGCATAACTAAATACCCCCTTAAAACCAAACGCGGCGATGACCTGCAAACCGAAAAAGTATATATTCGTCATACTTTTCTGGATGAAAGCCTTATCAACAACTTGCTGAACAAGAGTGATTGTATATGCCTCTGCTGCCGCAGCAAAAACGGTTGCCACAACGCCACCAATAAGCCATTTTAACTGCGGTCGTCCAATTTCACGCCAAACGCGAGCATACAAAGACCATTTTATACGACGATTGGTTTCGTCACCTTTTATAAGTTTCTTGAAACTTTTCTTTATATTCTTAAACATGGTAATATATTATATGTATCATCTTAAAACCTGTCTAGTAAAAGATTAACCGTACGATTTTTCATTTTTAATTTGACAATATAATCAAAAGTGTATAAAATCTGTGGGCTTTAAGAGTAAAAAAGTAAGAAAGCAAAGTTTTGGGGTCATAGCTCAGTTGGTAGAGCACCTGCTTTGCAAGCAGGGGGTCGTCAGTTCGAGTCTGATTGGCTCCACCAAAATAAATTGCGTTAAAGGGGGTGAATAACCGATGGTAAAAGTTCTAGTTCGCGATAATAACGTTGAACAGGCATTACGCGTTGCAAAGCGTAAATCACAGAAAGAAGGTCTGTATCGCGAAATGAAAGAACGTCAGCGTTATGAAAAACCAACAACAAAACGCAAACGTTTGAAAGAAGAAGCTGTTCGTAACGAAAAGAAACGTCAATCAAAACAACGAATGGTTTTCGGATTCTAAATAAAAAATCTGCCAAATCGGCAGATTTTTTTATTTGTACTTTCTTCTTAAGCCGCTTTCTTTGCTTCACGTAATATTTCTATGGGTGCTTTTTTCCCAGCAACAACATTTTTATCAATGACAATTTCGGCCAAGTCTTCTTTTTCCGGCGCCTCGAACATAGGTTGTAATAATAATTTTTCTAATATACTACGCAAACCGCGAGCACCTGTTTTACGTGCCACAGCCAGTTTAGCAATTTCACGCAGTCCATCTTCAGTAATTGTCAATTTTACTCCGTCCATGTCCAACATAGCCGCATATTGCTTTACAATTGCATTCTTAGGTTCTGTCAGAATCTTGACCAGAGCCGCCTCGTCCAATTCCTGCAAAGTTGTAACTATCGGCATACGACCAATCAATTCTGGAATTATCCCAAATTTTACTAAATCTTCTGGCTGAACATCTTCTAAATAATTTTTCGCTTCTCGTTCTTTTTTGGATTGAACATTTGCACCGAAACCGATACCTGCACGCTCACTTTTACGTGCACCAATAATTTTATTTAAACCGTCAAAAGCACCGCCACATATAAATAAAATCTTACTTGTATCCAACTGAACAGTCGCTTCACCTGGGTGCTTCCGCCCCGCCCCACCTGCTGGAACATTAGCAACTGTGCCTTCAACCAATTTCAATAAAGCTTGTTGAACACCTTCACCGGAAACATCACGTGTCAAAGACGGATTCTCCGACTTACGGGCAATTTTATCTATTTCATCAATATAAATTATCCCACGTCCGGCACGTTCCACGTCAAAATTAGCATTTTGTAACAACCGCGTTAAAACGCTTTCCACATCATCACCGACGTAACCAGCCTCAGTCAAAGTAGTCGCGTCCGCAATAGCAAAAGGTACGTCTAAAATACGCGCCAATGTTTGCGCGAACAAGGTCTTGCCAGTACCCGTAGGACCAATTAAAAGAACGTTTGATTTTTGAATCTCAACGTTAGTATTTATCGCAACGCTATGGCGTTTATAGTGATTATATACAGCGACGGACAAAGTACGTTTTGCGTCGTCTTGCCCGACGATATATTCATTTAAGAAATTATAAATCTGCCGCGGCGTCGGTAACTTAGACGTATCATGTCCCGCCTCTGCCCGCAAATCATCGGCCATTATATCATTACATAAATTTATGCACTCGTCACAAATGCATACATTTCTACCGCTGACCAATTTCTTTACTTCATAAACAGCTTTACCACAGAAACTGCAAAACTGAGGTGCCGCTGTATCTTGCGTTTCGTCTGCAGATTTGATTTTATCGTCGCTCATATCCACTAATCTCCCACACGTTCCGAAAAATTATTTACGTTTTAACACACCATCTATCAAACCGAAATCCTTGGCTTCTTCCGGGTTCATCCAATTATCGCGTTCCATTGCGTCAAACAACTCTTTCTCTTTACGCCCGGTAAATTCAGACATTTGCTTAATCAAAGTCTTTTTATTTTTCTGGTATTGAGCCATACGAATTTCCATATCAGTAATCTGCCCCTCAGCCCCAGCCAATGGTTGATGTATCATAATTTGAGTATTTGGTAACACGAATCTTTTCCCTTTTTCACCGGCAGCTAATAAAACCGAGCCCATAGAAGCAACCAATCCCATTCCGATTGTAGAAACAGGGGATTTTATATATTGCATTGTATCCATAATTGCCCAACCGGCAGAAACGTCACCACCAGGAGAGTTTATGTATACCGAAATTTCCGCATTAGGATTTTCAGATTCCAAAAATAACAACTGCGCAACCACAGTACTAGCCATATTAGGTTCAATTTGCCCATTTATCATGACTATACGGTCACGTAATAATCTTGAAAAAATATCAAAAGAACGCTCACCACGCGGTGATTCTTCTATAACAACAGGTATCAAAGCCATAACATAAATTCCTTATTTTATACATAAAACTATATCACACAAAAACCCGATTCGCGAATTTATCATATATATAGTCATTTATAAGCAAAAAACAAGGTACACGAACAAAAATCGCCCTTAAAAGAGCGATTTTATGCAACTTTTTTCATATCATGCTTTATACCGCGAACGTATTTACGTAATTCATCAATTGGCACCAACGCCCCGTCTCGCTTTTCGGCGGACCAATAATCCCACCCATTAAAGCTTACGCAATGTTGCAATTTTGCCGCCATAACGTGAATTGAGGCTTTGCCATATAAAGTATGCGTCAGCATACCATCACGAGTTATCATAACACGTTCACCGCGTGGGCTGACCAGCGTCTGACCGACATAAAGTAATCCCGCTTCTATCAATTCCTTAAAGGCCACACGAACTTCCGCTCGTTTAGGCGTTGCAACCTCTATTTCGGTCAAATCTATGGGTTTTACCGCTTCTACACGTGCACGCGCCGCTTCAACATACGCTTCTTCCCGTTCTATACCGATAAAGTTTCTTCCTAATTCTTTTGCCGCCGCCGCAGTTGTTCCGCTACCTAAGAACGGATCCAAAATTATATCACCTTGCTTTGTCGAGGCTAAAATAACGCGACGTAACAAATCCATAGGTTTCTGAGTATTATGTAAACTTTTACCGTCTGCGCCTTTGATACGTTCTTCACCTAAACATATATTCATTTCCCAATCAGAACGCATCTGTTTTCCGCCATTTAACTTTTTCATTGTTTCATAATTAAAGGTGTACTTACCTGTTTTGCGTGGCGTGGCCCAAATCAACGTTTCATGAGCATTTGTAAATCTTGTTCCACGAAAGTTCGGCATAGGATTTGTTTTGACCCACACAATATCGTTCAAAATCCAGAATCCTAAATCTTGCAAAATTGCTCCAACGCGAAAAATATTATGATAACTACCTATCACCCATAAAGCACCGTCTGGTTTCAAGACGCGTTTACACTCGGTCAACCAAGCGCGAGTAAATTCGTCATACGCAGCGGGGCTATCAAACGCGTCCCAAGCATCGCGAACCGCACGAGCGGCGGTCTGATCTTCTGGTCTATAAAGCGTTTTTGCACCTAATTGTAAATTATAAGGAGAGTCTGCAAATACAGCATCAACTGACGCATCTGGTATTCCTTGCATCAGTTCTACACAATCACCGGTCAAAATCTGGTTTAAATATTTTTCCATCTCTCTCTGGTCTCAAAACACATTTTATCATAAAAAGCCTTCATTAAAAAGCCGCCCCAACACAATTGAAATGAAATAAAGTGCTTGATTTTTATAAAAAACGCATTTTTTACCCCTACCCCACAAAATCACTTTCTGCTTTACAGAAAGGGATTTGATTGCTACCGTATATCACTATGAGATGTCCATATTGTAACTCAACCGACAGCCGGGTAACCGACTCTCGTCCCGATATAGAAGACGCGATTATTCGCCGTCGTCGCGTATGCAACCAATGCGGTGCGAAATTCACAACCGTTGAGCGCGTACAGATGCGCGACTTAATGGTACGTAAAAATAGCGGGAAGTTAGAAGCTTTTGACCGTGAAAAACTACGGCGCAGTATTAAGTTGGCATGCCGTAATCGTGATGTCGGTGACGAGCAAATTGAAAAATTAGTTACATCTATACACCGCAGATTAGAAACAGAAACCGCTGATGATACAGTTAGCAGTGCATTGGTCGGTCAAATGGTATCAGATTCTTTATTAAACTTGGACCCTATTGCATTCGTGCGGTTTGTTTCGGTATATCGTAAATTCTCGCGCATATCGGACTTTAAGAAAATTCTTGACCAGATACCAGAGGCAGACGAAGGCGCCGCCGTTTGTAAGTTGCCGAAAACATCACTATTCTGAAATCCACAATGAAAAAAATATTTACATTTTTGATAGCAATATTCTTGCCGTTTGCGGCGGTTGGTGCCGATTTACCTAACATTGATGTATTATCCGACGCAGATGCCAGTTTGTATACTCAAATATTTTTACTGCAATCAGAAGAAGAAATTACCGCTGCCCAGAAATTAGAACAGCAACTTACAGACCCGTTACTGATGAACGAGGTTTTATATCAACGTTATATTTCAGACACATATCGAACTCGCGGTAAAGAAATCGCTGCCTGGATGGAAAAATATTATGACATGCCTGGTGCAGAAAGAATGGTAAAACTTGCGAAGATAAAGCAAGCCACTGTTAGAAAAGCCTATATACCTCGTACCATCAGTGGTGGCGCATCTATAGAAACGGCGCAATCAGAAACTTGGACGGCAAAAAAATATACAGGTGCAACAAATACTAAAATAAATAAATTTAAGCGAGCGATACGCAGCGGTTCAACAAAAAATGCTCGTCAAATATTAGAAGACCCGTCATTTAAAAGTAAACTTACAGAATCAGACTATGGTCGTCTGGCCGGTCGTTTATCTTTTATATATTACACAAACGGTGAATTTGAACTGGCTAAAAAGTGGGGTTTTGTGGCTTCTGACGCAAAATCAGAATACGGTCTATGGGCAATGGGGTTATTATATTTCAAAGAAGAAAAATTCGAAGAAAGCGAAAAATATTTCAGCGCAATTCTAGACCTTGAACAAATAAATAATGCTCGAAAAACAGAAGCAGCTTTTTGGGCGGGTCGAGCCGCCGAAGCAAGCGGAAACAAGACAGACGCAAAAGCATATTGGAAAATCGCTTCGGCGCACCCCATGGCTTTTTACGGCGCATTGGCTTCAGTAATGTTGGGGCATACACCAAAATATGAATTTTTTGAACAAGACTATACGGATGAGGATGTCGACACCCTGCGCGAAACGAAATATGGAAAAAAAGCTTTGGCTTTATTGCAAATCGGTCAAAAAGACCGCGCCGAATTATACTTAAAGTATATGATTACTTCAAATGTAAGCGACCGTACTTTGCACGCAATAAATTCCGTTGCAACGGCATACGGTTTACCCAGAGTTTCTATTCAAGCATCTAGCTTAATTCAAGACCGTGGCATTCTAGAAATTGATGATAACATCATTTATTCTGCGCAATATCCCCTGCCCGACTGGGAACCTATGGGCGGTTGGTCTATTGACCGTGCGCTATTGTTAGCAATTACAAAGCAAGAAAGCGGCTTTCGTGCAAACGCGAAATCTGGTGCGGGTGCAAACGGTTTGATGCAAATTATGCCAAGTACCGCTAAAAAAGTTGCTCGTGAAAATAAAGTAAATATTTCAGAAATTGATATGTCAAAACCAGAGCATAATATGTTCCTTGGTCAACAATATATAGTAGATTTATTAGCCCACCCGAACATTAACAATAACATAATAAAAATGTTGGCTGCTTACAATGCTGGCATGGGAACGTTGGTAGAATTTGAAAAAAACTTTGATACATATGACCCGTTACTTTATATTGAAAGTTTTCCAACTTATGAAACGCGTAGTTATATTAAGCGTGTTATGTCTAACATGTGGTTATACCGTGCGCGCCTAGATCAACCTTTGACTACCATGAAAGAATTAGCGAAAGGTGAATGGCCTCTTTATAATAGTGAAGACGAATATGTACAGAAACAAATCGAAGACCGTATGGCCATTTAAGTTTGTGTACAATTTCATTTTTCTATTTTATTACCACCATAATGGTGGTATCTTTTTATAGCGATGAAAACTAAACCAACATTTGAGATAGAAAATAATTGTGGATTCGAAATCGTTGCTGGCGTGGACGAGGCTGGTCGTGGTCCTTTGTGCGGTCCCGTCGTTGCAGCTGCTGTTATATTTCCAAATAGAGATATAGAAATTCCTGTGGTAATCCGTGATTCAAAACAAATGACCGCTTATATGCGCGCAACCGCATATGACTGGATAACTCAAAATACGATATGGGCAGTTGCAGAATGCACCCCAACAGAAATTGACGAAATGAATATTTTACAAGCGTCTTTAACGGCAATGAAACGCGCCATACAAAAACTATCCTGCGCACCACAATTTTGTTTAATAGACGGGAACAAATTGCCGATAGATTTAGATGGTATTGCTGTAGTAAAAGGTGACGCTAAGTCGTTATCCATTGCAGCCGCCTCTATTTTAGCGAAAGAAACTAGGGACAAAATAATGCACGAATTAGCAACGAAATTCCCGATGTACGGCTGGGATAAAAATGCGGGTTATCCGACGGCGGAGCATTTGCAAGCAATTGATAAATATGGTATAAACGAACATTATAGAAAAAGTTATAAACCCATAAAAGAAAGGATGAATAAAAATGAAACTACGCAAGATTGATAACATAGACGTGCGGGGAAAATTCATTTTGTTACGAGATGATTTTAACGTACAAATTGTCAACGGTAAGATTACCGATGCGTTCAGAATTGAACAAAGCATGCCGACAATAAATGCGTTACGCACCGCGGGGGCAAAAGTTGCTATTTGTGCACATTTGGGGCGCCCCAAAGGTACGAAAAACATGGAATTTTCGATGGCACCGGTTGCCGATTACATGAAAATACCATTGATTAAAGATTGTCTGGACAAAGACTTTATGAAAGAAATGAACGATGGCGATTTAGTTCTTTTAGAAAATGTTCGTTTTTATCCAGGTGAAGAATCAAACGACCCAGATTTTGCGAAAAAACTGGCCGAGGGTTTTGATATATTTATAAACGACGCTTTTGCGGTATCCCATCGTGCCCACGCAAGCACCGTTGGCGTTGCAGAAATTTTACCATCTTATGCTGGTAAATTATTAGCATCTGAAATTGAACAATTATCTGCAGTTATGGAGGACCCCAAACGTCCTTTATTATCCATTGTTGCGGGAAGTAAAGTATCAACGAAAATAGGTGTATTAAAAGCACTTGCCAAATTATCAGATAAAATGATTATTGGTGGAGCACTGGGAACCACATTTAATTATGCTTTGGGTGGCAAAGTCGGTAATTCATTATATGAAGCAGACCATAAAGATACGGCTCTTGAAATTCTGGAATATGCCAAAGAAAATAATTGTGAAGTATTACTTCCTTTAGATAAAGGTGTCGCGAAAGAATTTACGCCGACCGCGAAACGAGAAAATAAAAACTTTACAGAAATGGAAGACGACGACATTATCATTGACGCTGGTGAAGAAACAACGAAACGGGACACAGATGCCATAAGAAATGCTGCAACCGTAATTTGGAATGGAACGGTTGGCATGGCAGAATGGCAACCAACGTGGTCATACGGCTCTTTTGCAATTGCGCGTACAATTGCAGAACAAACTCGCGCTGGTAAACTAGAAAGTATTGTCGGTGGCGGTGATACAGTTGCAGCACTAACTGCCTGCGGGGTAAAAGATGACATTACATATGTATCAACCGGTGGCGGTGCATTTCTAGAATTTATAGAAGGACGTACCTTACCAGGTATAGCGATACTAGAAGACAAATAAAAAACCGCCAATTGGCGGTTTTTTATTTATTCTTTGAATAAAACTTATTCATCCAAAGCGGCTTCGATTTGTTCGGCTGGGATTGCACCCGGGAACGCCTGTTCACCGATGATTAAGAACGGAGTACCAGAAATTTCAAAACGTTGTGCCAAATCACGAACATTTCTCAATTCACGTGCAACTACTTCCCCATTCATGTCTTCTTTCAACTTTGCTGTATCCAAGCCAGCTTCTTCTGCCATTTTCATAACATTGGCTTCAACTTTTTCTGCCAACTTTGATTGATCTTGTAAATCTTCTTGTGTATAAAATTCACGAGTCATCAACATATTTGTCAGGTTAGCAGCTTTTGCCGGATCTTGCAAATTAGCAGCAATAACCGCTTTTGCCGGAGCATCAGACAAAGCACCATGGATTGAGAAGTTCTTAATAACTACGCGTGTATCATCACGATCAGCCAATACACGTTCAATTTCACCATGTACTCGGCGGCAATATGGGCAAGAGAAGTCAGTCCATACATAGATTGTCTTCTTTGCATCACGGTTACCTAATACCGGTGCATCTTTCATCATTTGTTCACCCTCAGAGCGAACGAATTTACGAATTTGTTTATTCTTTTCGGCCTGCTGTTGTTCTTGCATACCGTTTACCATTTCCTGAACAATAGCTGGGTTTACAGCCGTCAGATAAAACGGTGTATACAAACGACACATGCTACCTGAAATCAGAACGATAGCGATTAAAGTGATACATTTTTTTGCAAATATTTTACCAGCAGACGGTTTTTTCTCGTCACCCTTCGGCAGCAACATACCACCAAACAGGAACAGAAGAATACCAACCACTAGAACCAAGATTGTCCAAGTCATAGTTTTTCTCCTTTATCTGTTGAACGCAAATACAATACTCCAAAAAAATCCCATTCGCAAGAAATAAATCAATAAAATTTATAAAAATTATATGTTTGATAACGCATTACGCGCAGGTGGTAATTCTACTCCTTGGGTTCGGCAAGCTTTTTCTATAAATGAACGAGTTATTTCTAAATTTATCGGTAACTTATATAATCTGGTTATATATGGTTCCGCACATTTTTTGCAAACCGCCCTTCCCGTGCGCGGTGATAAATATTCTAAATCATCGGTCGTTCCGCAACCAGAACAAGCGCTTAAATTCAACGCATACCCTAATTCAGAAAGCAACGACATTTCCCATCGCAAATATTCGTCATCACAATCCGATGCATTCAAGTTCCTTAATAAATCAATCGTATTAAAATATAAACTTTGGTATTGTTCTCTTTCTGGAAGTAAAGTTGATATTAAAGCAAAAGCGCTGTTCATATATGCTAACGTTTTTCTATTTAGCATGGCGACTGCGGCTAAATTTTTTTCGGCCTCCCAATGAAAAGTTCCTAACTGAGAATCTAATCTGGCATTCCAAACGACGCCCCCTACCTGCCCGACAAGAGGTTTATTTTTACGGGCAACTTGCGCTCCCCGCAACATTCCGCATAGGACACCATAATTTGATGTAAAAATACGTGCAACCGAATCACGCTCCCCCAACGGACGCAAATTTATTAAAACACCGACAGATTCTAATTTCATTTAAAATAGATTATATAATTTTTTATAAAAAAATGAAAATTAAAAACGCCCTTTCGGGCGTTTTTACTATTCTGCATCAGCAGTTTTTTCTTCAACCTTTTTTTCAGCTTTTTCTTCAACTTTTACCTCTGATTTTTCTTCAGCGGCATCTTCGTCTACTTTTTTAGTACCAAAGGTCAAAACTTTGCCTGCAACCAAAGCTTCTATTTCGTCCTGACTTTGAGCAACATAAATTTTTACAGGAACGATGACATCTGGATGCAAAGCAATCTTTGTATCGAATACACCAACGGATTTAATTGGTGCACCCAACATAACCTGAGCAGATTCAACGGAAACGTTTGCAATTTCCTTTAACATACGTGCAATATCACGCGTTGATACAGAACCATACAATTGCCCCGTATCACCGGCCTGACGAATCATATAAAGTTTTGCGTTCTTAACTGCATCAACATTTGATTCGGCTGTCTTTTTAGCCGCTTCTTGACGAGCCTGCAATTCTGCTTTTTTGGCTTCAAACAAAGCAACGTTTTCACGAGACCAGCGCATGGCTTTACCTGTCGGCAATAAATAATTACGCGCAAAACCAGTTTTTACATCAACCGTGTCACCGATATTACCTAATTTAGTAATTTTTTCTGTCAAAATAACTTTCATTTTTATCTGTCCTTTATCTCAAGTTAGGGTAAAACCCAAATATTTGTAATCTGCCATTATCCCAAATTGTTACGCACAAATGGTAATAGACCTAAATGACGAGAGCGTTTAATTGCTGTAGACACTGCACGTTGGTCCTTTTGTGAAACACCACTTATACGAGACGGAACAATTTTCCCGCGTTCTGTGATATAGTGCGATAATGTTTTAATATCTTTATAATCAATAACCTTGCCCTTCAACGGGTTTGATTTTTTACGATAAATTGCTGCACGAACTGCCATTATTCTACCTCTTCATTATTTTTCTTCATCATTATAGACGGTGTTGTTGACAACGCAGCAACGCGAACGTTCAAGAAACGAATAACGTCTTCGTCAATACGCGCACGACGTTCTAATTCCGCGATTTTATCACCGGCTAATTCTACGTTAAACATAACGTAATGAGCCTTACGATTTTTACGGATTACATAGGCTAAGTTTTTCAAACCCCAGAATTCTGTGGATTTTACGTCACCGCCCAGTTCCTTAATAATTTCTGTGTATTTTGCCGCTTTTTCTTTAACCTGCGGTTCTGTTAAGTCCTGGCGAAAAACCAAGACGCTTTCATAATAAGCCATTTTTTTTCCTTTGGTTTATACAGCCAATAGTACCATTACTATTAGCAGGAACTTCCCACATTATGCCGATTTTTTTAATAAAATCAAGCATTTTCTATGCTTCATACTAGACAGAGATTTTATTAAACATTTCTTTGTAATCTTTTGTTGACTTAAATCTGTAAAGTTTACTATCATCTTATAATAAAGAAGAGAGATCATATGACAAATCAGTTCCATCACGCTTTGAACAGAATGGCGTTATTTACAGCTTTTTTAGTTGCTGGTTTAATTTTGTTTTATGACCCGTTCTTACAGGTTGCCGCTGCTAATATCTTATTAAACGGCATCATAATTGGTACGGCAATATTTGGAATTGGCTTGTGTTTTGTTGAAATGTTCCGCCTTTTGCCAGAATATAGATGGGCAAAAGCATATTTTTCTGGGCGTAAAAATGCTCCCCTGCCCCCACGTTTATTAAGACCGGTTGCGTTAATTCTTCGCGCCCGTCCCGTTCGTATTTCTGCCGCAACACTTAACGGTATGTTAGATATGATTTTATTACGTTTCGAAGATTCTCGTGAATCTATTCGTTACATAACAAATACTCTTATATTTTTAGGTTTACTTGGAACATTCTGGGGGTTGATAGTCACAGTTGGCGGTTTTGCCGATTTAATCGGTAATTTAAATTTTGCCGATGACGCTGTAATGACAACTATGCAGAACGGTTTAACGCGCCCATTATCTGGTATGGCAACTGCGTTTACAAGTTCTTTAATGGGGCTAGCCGGCAGTTTAACAATCGGATTTCTTGGCTTACAGGTTCAATTGGCACAAAACGGAATTTTCCGTGAATTAGAAGATTATTTATCTGCGCATACCAGCATTGCATCAACAGATACCGTCGCGACCGTTCTGCCACAGATACAAACCGCAACAAATGAATTAAATAAAAGCGTAAAAGAACTGAAGCAAACTTTTTCAGAAATAGCCTGATAAAAACTAACGTCAAGCGAGAGGGAAAATATGTTAAATATAAGATTTCGTGAAAAGACAAACACATGGCCGGCTTTCGTAGATCTATTCTCGAATCTGGTAATTATACTAATCTTTCTACTTATAGTATTTGTGTTCTTGTGGACAACAACCAGCGTATTTAATAAAGATACTGGAGCAAAAACGGTTGCAGATCTTAAACGCACTAATGAAGAACAAGCGCAACGAATCGTACAAATGAGTGCTGATGAAGAAGAAGCCAAACGCTTATTGGTATTGGCACGCGCCGAATTAGAAAATTTATCTGCAAATAATGAAGAACTTACTTCGGAACTTGAGCGAGTTGATGTTAGCTTAGAAGAACTTATTGCAGATTACGAACAAAAAGTTTCAGATTTAACCGCGCAATTAAATCAAGCGAATCTGGACAAACAGCGCACAGCGGAATTAGAACAAGAACGTCGTGAATTACAAGAACAAATGGCGTCGCAACGCGCAGCTTTGGCGGACCAACTGAATAAATTGCAATCAGCATTAGATGCCGCCGAAGAAGAATCTCATCAAAAAGACATTCAATATGTAGAAATGTCTACGCGACTGAATAAAGCTTTGGCCGATAAAGTTGCCGAATTAAATAGTGTCGCACAATATCAGTCCGCATTTTATAAAGCGATAAAAGACGCTTTGGGTGAAGATAGTTTCATAAAAACAGAAGGTGACCGTTTTATAATATCTAGTGACATTTTATTCGGCAGCGGTTCTTATACTTTGTCGCAAGAAGGTAAAAACCAATTACGTTTGATAGCAAATGTGATAAAAGACTTAGAAGACAAAATACCTTCAAACGTAAATTGGATTATCCGCGTTGACGGTCATACGGATCGTAAGCAAGTTGTACCCGGCACACGTGGGTATTCTAACAATATGGAATTGTCTTTGTTACGCGCGAACGCGGTAGCTAAAGAGCTAGCAAAAGATGGTGTTTCTCGTCGTAGACTAGTCCCAAGTGGGTTCGGAGATTTACATCCCGTTGCATTGGGAACAGACGATCAAAGCCTGCAACAAAATCGCAGAATAGAATTACAATTAACTAATAGATAAAAAACGCGCCTAAAAACGGCGCGCTTTTTTATAAAAATCTATTTATATTTTCTCAACATAATCTACATCGATTTCTGTTTTGAATAGACCTGCATCAACTTCACCATATAATTTTACGGTATCTGCCGGCGAAACAGTCTGACCGCGCCAATCTTCATTATCTATTTCAACGGTTATAGACCCAGTTGAATCTTCAAACAAATATTTATCGTCTCCCATACGTTGCAAGATATTTCCTTGAACAACCACTGGTACATCATCACGCATTTCTTTTACTTGTTTTACAGTAACGATTGTTTCTTTACCTCCAACGAAACCACCCATAGGAGATGTCTTAACCGCAGATGGATTATTCGGTTGGAAATCGGCGAATGCGGAACCAACTGTTAAGATACTAGCAATAGCCATAACAGAAACTTTTTTCATATACTTCCCCCTTTTGTACTTTTTATGTTTAACCTTGCGATAATAATATCACATTTATTTTAATAAATATCTAGGAATTTTTTTATACTAATTATAAACCCGCCTAAGCGGGTTTAACTTACATAACTATATCTTCACAAACTTCTTCGGATACATCTGTAGTACAGCTAGTATTACGGTTATTATGGAACCAACTGCTACTACCCGTAGTCTTACAATTTTGAGAAGTCGTTTGTGTACATATGTGGCAAGTTCTAGTATCACGACTAAATATCGCCCTAACTGTTTTCGTCACACCGCCACCATTCATGCTTGAGCCACCTAAATATCCGCTATTCTTAAAGGTTACTCCGTCAGACTGTAAAACGCCAGCACCACCTTTGGCCAAATCTTCAGTGGACAGGCCAGAACCAACATCATAACTTATGGCATATGGTCCCGTCAAAGGCGTTGAAGCGTTTATATCACCGCCACCTGCCCCACCATTTTCGGCTATTTTCTGACACATATATTGCGCTAAATCTGTAGAAGCATTTTTAGTTGCCTCTGCAATCTCGTAATTTAATTTGGTATTATAATTATCCTGCGCCTGACGTAAAGCTGCAACGGCTATCTGCATTTTTACCTGATTTAATAAGTTTGGGAAACGTCCAGTTGTTGACGCACCCTTTTCACCAGTAATTTGCGATAAATCCCGTCCGCTTACACAATATTGTATTTCTGGGTCGCTTTCTATCATTTCTATAGTACGATTTATTGTACCGGCAATATTATTCAATTCTTCTTCTATAGAAGAAATGATACCATCTGCATTTGCAACGCCAGCATTACTTTCTTTAATTTTTGCCAGATATTCAGAAACCCCTATTTCTCCGGCCCCAAGAACAGTTGTTCCACCCTCACCATCGTCTATTCTTGTTTGCCCGCTAGCGTCACCCATTTTAATACTACCGAAAGAAATCATTCCAGTTACACGATATATTGTCCCGTCTTTCTGTGAACGTAACGAACCCGTTCCGATAGTATCATCAGATGCAAATCTATTACAATCTGTGGTGCTGCCACAAACTTCTGCCATTTTCTTATCAACTAAATTCTGGCACTGCTCCATCATCGCATTGTCTATGTTTAAATACAACCCCATCAACATACTATCTAAATCATCCATAGAGAAATTAGGGTTATTGGCTTTACAAACGACTAAACTGTCTATCGGACATATGTCATGAATGTAATCATAATCCATACCGATACAGTTTTCAAAATTCGGTCCGCAACGGGTATCTGCGGTAAAGCAATCTTTAACTTCTTGTGTACAAGCGTCTACACGCATTGCCGCCAATTTATCTTCCACATATCCCCAAATCAAAGGTTCCATGCGCTCACAAGGGTCTATTTCAACCTTACAAAAACTACGCGCCATTTCCGGACGGGATAAACAAGCGTCCATCGTTGCAATTCCCTTGCCAGCGATATCATCTTTACAGGCAGTTTGAATACAATCTGAAATATTCGTTAAACAAGACTGACGAAATTTTGATTCTGCCTGAGATTCTGCGACTTTAATTGTAGGGGCGGCTTCGCGTAAGAAATTTGGCCATACCAAGTCACGCACGGCAACGCATTGATCCAAAACATTTTCACAAATCGGACGTTTCGTATTCAATATATTCATTGTAGAAGTCGTTATATCATACGTATCAACCGTCGCAACAGTTGTTCCAGCGGTACTTGTCGCAGTATTATTTTGCATATTTTCCATTGCTATTGTTGCAACGCAATTTTCCCAATTTTCACCGCAGGCATCATCTGTTTGCATACACTTCTTAAATTCAACCATACATTGCCCTAGGTCATATTTATTTGCGCTTTCAAAACTTTCTTGCAACGCGGCTCTGACTTCGGACTCTGCTGCGGCTAATTCGTTTTCTGCATTATCACGTTGCTGCGCCAAAGAATTTTTGTACCCTAAACAATCGGATGTTATCTGTCGTGAATAAAGTTGTTGTAAGAAAACTATATCCCCCGCACAAGAATCTGGTACCTGATTCACGCACAAATTATTAGCAGCATTATATAACTCACTTCCCGTCATATCAGCCATATTGGCAACAGTACTCTGGTCTTCAAAAATATCATCTTCATATAAATTTGTATTAAATATGGCCAATAAATCTGCGCGTTTTTGTGCTTTTTGTTCTTCTTCTGTCAATTCACCTTCTGCCAAAATGTTACCGTCTGCATCATAACGTCTTTCACCAGTAAAGACAATATCTGCATCGGCTCCGGCTTTAACACGTTCAACTTCTTCAGTTCTCAAACGATTAGCTTCACTTAAAATATCTTGTATTTCGGCCAATTCTTTATCATATTCGGCAATATTATCACTACAATTACATGCCCCGCCACTAGCGTTATCCGTAATGCAAAACTGATCCATACATCCAAAGTAAGCATCATAACAGGCCTGATCATATAAACCGGTTGCTTCAACTTTAGTTCTAACAGTTGTACCCTGCTGAATTGCGGATTGACGACTAGTCTTAGAAGTCGTCAAGGCATAAGAGTTTGTTACCACCATCAATGCGCACAAACTAACTAAATAAGTACAAATTGTTTTGAACTTCATAATCTTCTCTCCCGACATGCCGATAAACGACATACGTAACACAAATTAAGAGTTACATATTTATATCTTCACAGCTTTCAATTTCTTGACAGAACTCTTGTTCACCACCAGCGCTTCTTCCCGCAAAGAATCCGCCAACCCCACCGACGATAGCACCGATTGCCGTTCCCCAACCCGGTGAAACCATCGTACCGGCAGACGCGCCAGCTGCTAAACCACCTGCTGCGCCTTGCAAACCAGCCGTACCTTTTGATTGTCCGCCAGTTTCACAAACCTGTTGCATACGGCATACGTGGCAATTACGTAAAGCCGGCTCAAACGAAACGCTGCGAATATAACTATAATTCTTACTTGACTTGTCCGGCGTTTCTACTTGGTATGTATTATAACAATTTTCTTCTGCCTGTTCTAAATCTTGTTGACGAGACAACTCAGCAATTTTTGATTCTAACTCACGCATTGCACGATTTTCTGCGCTTATCTGAGCAATCATTTTTGCGCTATTAAACACACTATCGCCTAAACTGTCTCTATCTGCCGGTTTCTGACTGTCTTGACATGCAGCAACTGTTTTATCTTGTTCAAACTGCTTAAAGAATTCATCAACCGCATTTTCTGTATTTGAACGAACTGTTTCACGCAAAGCCGCCAAACCCTCTTGAGTATCAGGCACTGCAACTAATGAAGTAATTTGAGTATCCGTTGGCAAACAAGACATATCTGTACCGCAAACGTTACCAAGTTGTTCACTAAAGTAATTCAAGCACCCCTGCAACATTTGATAATCCATCTGCAACATTGCCGCCTGTACTATTATATCAAACTGGGTCTCGTTTTTACATGATGGGAACATACTTTGCGGACACATATCTGCAATTTCCAAAGCACTTTTACCTACACATTCTGGAGCCGTAAAGTTATCACCGCATCTATCACGCAAACAAGCATCTATATCGTTTTGACAAAACTGTGTGCGCAGATAGCCTAACTTATCATTTACTGCAGATTTTATACCAGGAATCATTTCTTCGCATTCATCAATGACCGGGCAAATACCGGCCGCCACATTTACATCTGTTAAACACGCAGAATTTGTTTCTGTAGAACAACTGTCTTCCAAGCACAACTGAATTCTTGCCAAACAAGTTGCACGAGCATTACGATCCGCATATTTTGCGGCATCAGCTAAAATACTTACCGCTTCGTCTTCCCAATCTTGCAAAACATATTCGCGTACAGCCATACATTGATCCAAAACATTTTCACAAGCATTTGCACGACGAGACAACAAATCAGCATCAAGACAGTTTTCAAAGTTTACACCGCAACCACCTTTATCAGAAATGCAAGAACGATAAGCTAACAGACATTCCCCTCGATTATACTTATTGGTTGTATCCAGCATTTCTAAACGAGCTTGGCGCACAGCCGCTTCTGCTGTACGTTTATTTAATTCCGCAATTGATTTTTGATCTTTTAAGTAAGATTCAAAGTTTTTACAATCTTGTACGATTTGGCGTGCATACAAAACTTCCTCCATTTCCGCATCTTTACCACATGCCGCCAATCTGTCCGCGCAATACTCGGAAGCCATAGCATATAAAGGGTCACCTATATCACTATCCATACCCAAACTTACTTCTTCTTCTGTACCGCTTTTTATCCAATCAGAAAAACTTATACCTGATATACGAGAACTTTTTTGTGCGGCTTCACTTTCACCGAAAACCAACTTAGCCTGAGCCCCCAACTGCTCGCGTTCAACGCCCTCTGTATAAAGTTTATCTGCTTCCTCTTGAATTTCTTGAATCTCTTGTATTAAAGATTTTGACTGATTTATATTAGACGAACACGCACAACGATTTCCTTCTGATTCATCCAATAAACAAAACTCATCCATACAAGCTCTATAAGCATCTCTACACGATTGACTTGTGACAACACTATCATCTTTATTTTCATCGGAAGTTCCACCTGCTTCTGGCTTACTACTTTCTCCACCTGCAGACGGCCTTGTTACCCCTGGGTTGACATTTAATGTTGGCATAGAAGTTGATGTACTAGATAAATTTGGCGACATATTAGGAGCATGAACACCAGCCTGCGATACACGACTTACCCCCACACGAACAGCTGAATCGTCACGCGTTGCTGCACCCGCAAATCCAGGTAACAGACACAACAAACCTAAAAAAAGTCCTAGTTTCATATGTCCCTTCCTACGCTTTATATTTACATATAATTTTATCAAAAGCCCCCCCAATGTGCAAGCAGATAAAAACAACTTGCAATTTTTTCTGCAAAATAATATCATAGACCTCGAAATTTTTTTAAGTAAATACATAGGATAATTTATGGCAAAAGATGATGTAATAGTTTTTAGCGGCGTTGTTGAAGACAAGCTGCCCAACACTATGTTTCGCGTAAAACTAGAAAACGGACACGAAATTCTGGCAACTGTATGCGGAAAGATGCGTAAAGCTCGCATATGGGTAAACGTAGGGGAACACGTTCGCGTGGAAATGACTCCTTATGATTTGGATAAAGGTCGCATAACATTTGTAGAACGCGTACGCAGCACAAATGAAGCAAATGCAGAAAATAATTAAACCAGTCCCGCGACAGCGGGATTTTTTATTGATAAAAATCCTTATAACCCGACGAAATATTACTTTCCATAAAAATATATTTTTGCTATCATTATTTTATATATAAAAGAAGTATGAGGAATATTTTATTCTTTATCGTTGCGTGTTGCATCGGCATCGCGAATGTCGAGGCTGCCGTTCGTAGTGAAAATAGTATCAATCGTCAACAGACATCTACAGACGATAATAATGTAAATATCATTGCCAGAACGACAACGCGTACGACGCCCGCACTTCAAACCTCAAATCGCACAAATACTTTAAGCACACGCGGTGACACAACAAATACGGTGAATAGAACTTCTGGCATATCCAGTTCTACGTCTCGAAGCGCAGCATCTTCTCAAACCACTTCCGCAAGATCGGGCGCAATTGCCAGAAGCACAACGACAAATACAACAACTAGTTCTCCGCGAAGCGCCACTAATAATAACGTTGTAAGGAGTGGAACCACAAGTACAGCAAGAAGCGCCATATCGTCACCTTCAAGAAGTTCCCGCGCAACAACAATTGCCCCAACAACTGTAACTAACACATTCGGTACAGGTTATAACACTTGTAGAAACGCTTATTTTACTTGCATGGATCAGTTTTGCGCGACAGCAAATGATACATATCGTCGTTGCATATGCTCTTCAAGATTGACCGACGTACAAGAACGAGAACGTGCTCTTTCTCAAACGTCAAGCCAATTACAAGACTTTACAGACTTAAATATAGAAGTAATTCCTAAAACAGCCGCGGAAGTAAACGCAATGCTTAATGCAAGCGAAGGAGAATTAGCAATAATAGAAGATAATTCTGCCTCATCTCAACAACTTGCGGGGATACAGGAAGTTTTATCATCAACAAAGAATAAAGCGTTATCTACGCTTGGCACATTAGATATTGCAGGAGATATAAATCAGATATGGGCAACTACTGATTTGGCCTCTGGACAAAACATTGCAAATTTAACTGGCGAGGCATTATATAATGCAGTTCATGCCCAATGCGTAAATTTAATTTCTGAACAATGTCCATCTTCTTCCACCTTAGACATGGTCGTTTCGGCTTATGGCATGTATATTGAAAACGATTGTTCTACATTATTAAACGCTTTGGATTCAAAACTTGTTCAGGCAAACAGCTCTATACGAGAAACAGAAAGAGAGATGAACTTAGCCAGATTAGAAAATTATAATGCTCATAACTCAACCGCCATAAATGACTGTATTGCCCAAGTAAGGAAAGATATTACAGCAGAAAGCGCATGTGGAACAGATTATGTACATTGCCTAGACATAACAGGGCTTTATTTAAACCGAGACACCGGTGAACCAATATACACCCAGAACTTTTATCAATTGGGCAATCAAATATCATTAGAAGGTGATGTTCTGACTAACGCGAATAATCGTTTAATTGTTGCTGAACTAAATAAAAAACGTATATATGCAGAGCGTGGTTTAGAGACCTGTCGTGACATAGCTAATGAAGTATGGGACGAATTTGTAAGACAGGCTATAGTTGAGATATATCAAGGACAACAAGAAAAAATACGTGACGTAAAAAATAATTGCTTGGACGTTGTAAACGCATGTTACGATGAACAAACAGAATCATTAAAAGACTTTAGTAATGTCAAAGAAGAATTATTATTAGGTTCTCGTTTAGAACTTTCCGAAGAATTATGTAAAGAAAAGTTAAACGCTTGTAGTAATCTATATGGTGACCCTAACGGCGACGGATTAGAATTATTGCTTTCCGCGATGCACGACATAACGGACCAAAAGATTGCCGCGGAGTGCCGTTCTTTATTAGAAGCTTTCGCAACAGATATGTGTACAGTACCCAGCAATGATAGTCTACATTCATATCCTTATGCTTGTCGAGTTTATGCACCAGGTGATGCAATATATGCATCAAAATCTTATTGTAATCAATTGCAGTGGAATAACACATCTTCTTCGACACCACCATCTGAAAACCCGGGAGAAGGAGGAGGAGACGACCAACCAGGCACAATCAAGGGCTACTCATGCAATGTATATAAAAAATATCTTTCATGCAACTCTGGTTATTATCTAGCCACAAAAGACCAAAATAACGAGTGGACTTATAACGGCACGCCTGTTATAGGTAACTCCTGTGAGCTCTGTCCTGCAAACGCGACATGCGCTGGTGGAACCGCCGCACCTGAAATAAAAGAAGAAGGAGACGAAGAAGAGGAAGAAGAAGTATATAATAAAGAAACAGATTGCGGTACGGATTATGCGGGTAGTTTATACCAGAAAGTTGTAAAATACGCAACTCAGGTATGCGTTCGTCCATCAGACTATGATAAAATCATGAACGGAACAGAAGCTATACCTATGAATGTATTGGAAGACGTCAATGTAGTCATGGATTCTATTCGCGTCGATATGGCAACGGCTTTATCGGAAGAATGCGAACGCCTTGGTGGTACATGGGTTAATACACCATGGATAAACGAAAAAGGTACCGGTGAAGTCGACGACGAAGGCGAAGAAGATACAGATGATATACACGATAAAACAGGACATAAATTATTCAAATATTTCTATGATGAGACGGGGGCTAACACAAAGTGGGGATATTGCGCTGATCCAGAAAGCGTTACAACAGCAACACTAAGTTTATAAAAGCAACTTTTATAAAATATGTGTTCTTGCCTTAAAAAAATTTTTTTGTTAAAATTTATTAAGAAGAGAAAAAGATGAAAAAGACATTAGCATTTTCAATATACTGTTTAATATTTTCACCGGCGGCTTTTGCCGCAACACTTCCTTGGTGGGAACAACCAACGGTTTGTAAATTGGATCCAACAGATTGTTATGCAAGTATGGGTGCTGGTTATGACAGTGAATTGTGGGATCAAAGTACTGGTTGCTGGGGAATGAAAATGATTTGCCCGGAAGCTTTGACTAACGGTGAATATGTACCCGTAGCAATGGGTCGCGAAGACATTTCTAAGGGTACAAATATAAATAAAGATTTTGATACAAATGTACTGAATGGCGATTGCTTTGGCGTACGCAAGACCAAAGAAAACGGTACAATGGCATCTGTTAACGGTGAATACGTTCGCGTATGGTGCAACGGAATTCTAAATAATCCGGACGAATTCTTAGAAAATGGTGAAATTACATATAGCGCACAACCAACCTGTACAGAATTGGCTGAAAATGGTTATGTTGCTGCAGAGAACGGGAAATGCTATGGGAAATATTATGATCTTGCCAAATATTATATAGAATGTAATGGCAGTAGCGTTACCCCAAGTCGCATAATAATTTTGAACGGTGCTGATTATATGTCTGGTTCTGGGAACGTCCCGTCAGATGCTTCGGCAGCATCAAAAATATTTGATGCAATGGAATCTGTATCTAAATCTCAAAGAGCAATATATTTTACAAACGAATAAAAATCCCGCAGATGCGGGATTTTTTATAATATTATATTCGCTAAAATTTATATTTCACATTAAACATTCCTGTATGCGAGGTATAATTATCACGCAAATCTAAATCATACCCGACGGAAAATTCCCATTCATTATACATTGCGCTTAAACTAATTCCCAACTCTCCACCAAAGCGTGACAATTGTTCTCCGGTAACAATATATGGCGCTGCCCCAGGCACTATTACTGTTGTAACCGCTTCATCCGCCATAACGTCATAAGTCGCCGCCACACGAACTTCGGGTCGAATGTATAAGCGTCCCTCCGATTCGATTGAGAAAGAATATTTAATCCCTGCAACACCTGTAATATAATTTGTATTCAGACCTTCTATATCAGCAAAACCGTTATTATAATCATCTTGATTTATGTGCAAATAACGAACGCCTAATTCTGGTGTCAAGCCCGCCGCAAAATTATAACCAGTCAAAATCTGTCCTCCAAATGAATCGACATCATATTCTGGGTTTACAATAATTCCGAAAGCAGTCGCCATTTCAGCATAATTGGACATCGTATAATTCAAAGTAGTATTGATATACCATTTAGAAGGTTTATATTGACCATATAAAAACAAACTATTACTGGTTATTTCAATATCTCGAGCCCCTGAATCCACATTTGCTTCATTATAAGTATAACCGATTCCGATGGTATATTTACCTTTTACCAGCGCATCTAAACCAACCGCGATTCCATTAGTGTCACCAGAAAAACTATCTCCGTACTTTGTTCTATTCATTAGTCCTTGCGCCCAGACGCCATAATCAATATTAGCCACGTCTCCGCCGCTGCGACCTATGTTACCGCCCCCCATACGGGAAGAAGCCAAAGATAAAATCTGATTTTGAACCTCAGTCTCTATGGATTGAAGTACAGGTTTATCATCGCCCAATAATTTTTCCGATTCGTTTTCTACATAACTTATATTTCCAGAATCCAAAGCGGATTGAGCATTCAAAGAAGCGATATTCATAGAATAATCAGAACTATTAGCCAAACCAACTAATGCAAGCGCGGCATCAGAAGAAAGATTTGAAGTACTAGAAATTTCATCAATATTTTTTGTTTCAACGATTATATTTGTTCCATCTATTGAAAGATTGTAAATCGAATCGTTATAGACGATATTATCAATACTAATTTTTGTGCCAAAATCATACTTACCCGTTGAACCTAACATCAAATCAAGTTTACCGTTTTCACCAACGTTTATTGCTGCAACATCAATTTTACCGAATGCTTGTTCATTTACAATTGACGCAGATAAAGTACCATATAGATTCAAAGTCCCCTGCTCTAACGTTGTGGAACCGATACTAAGCGTTGCACCGTTTTCTATTGTTAAAATACCGTTACCTGAAATTCCGCCACCGATTGTTGTTGTACCGTCAGCAATTGTTACATTGCCACTATTATAAATATCATTTGCATCGCCGTCTGCGATATTACCTGTAAAAGAATTATCCCCATTAAAAGTTATACTACCAGTTTTTGCATTATAAATTGCCCCACCTGAAGTACCGGCCTGATTACCAACAAATGACGAATCGGTAATCGATTCGATTGTACCGGCATTAAAAATGGCACCACCTTGCTTTACCTCACCAGACAAAGCACGATTACCATTAAACTGTGCATCTATTTTTTTTATTATTCCAAATGAATCGTTACTTATGGCACCACCTTCTCCGGCAACATTGCTTATAAAAGCAACGGTCTCTATATTACCAATAGAACCTTGATTACGAATCGCCCCCCCCTGATTTGTACCTGCAGAATTTTCAATGAAAGACGCATTGGCAATTCTATCTATTACACCGCCTCCGACGGCACCAGTTGAATTAGAATTATTTATTGCCCCACCAGACTGCCCCTGATTTCTTTGGAATAAAACATGAGAAATTTCTTTAATGTTTCCTGTATCGGCGTTATATATGGCACCACCACTATTTGCCACGTTTGCACCAAATAAAGAATTACCGCTTTCACTGGTTATAGAAGTTATACCTTCATTATAAATGACGCCACCATTATCGCCCTTATTATTTTTGAATGAGACATTACTTGCAACATTTAAAGTTCCGCTAACAGATACGACGCCTCCATTCAAAGACGCATTATCATAACCTTCGTATTGATCTTCTTCTAAATTATAAGTTTCCCCACTTCCGACAACAATTTGCCCTTCTGCGAATACGGGCCCAACAAAAAAAGCCGATATAAAGAAAGATACTTTTAATAACGCCAGAATGCGGTTATCGGTAGCCATAAAAATCTCCTTTTATAAAACAACTCCTATGACTTTGAGCGTATCACAGCCAAGCTAATATTCAATATAAAATATTTGGAAAAGTATTCATATACCGCCACGAACAGGGATGAGACCGGCAAAAAATAGATTGCAAAAGGTAAAAGTGCAATATATAATGAGGCGCAATTGGGGCATAGTTTAATGGTAGAACTCCGGACTCTGACTCCGTCAGTGTTGGTTCGAATCCAGCTGCCCCAACCAAAATTTTGACCCGCCTTTGCGCGGTTTTTTTTCAAAGGACAAATTTTATCGTTTATAAATTTATGTTTTGATTATTCGTTGAAATATGATTTTTTTCCTGTTAGAATAATACAAAGTTTGTAGGCTTTAATAAAGTAAAAATATGCGTTTTTCGTTTTATTACGCATCGTTCTATATCGTTATTTTTTTGCGATTTGACTTATAAAAAGGCAAAAAATGGACACATTACAAAAAACTTTTTCCTTCTCACCTTCTTTTAGAATAGATGTTTTATGTGTTAACGATACAGATTGCATAGATATAGAAACTACAGAATGTGAAATATCAAAACCTGACTGGTTTCAGAATAATGGCGAAGGTTTTATTCTTGTCGGTAAAAACGAAGAAGAAACCATTCATATAAAAGTTCATAAGAAATGTAAATTACGTATCGGGTTCAAAGGACCAGACATTCGAATTAAAAATACCAGAATACCAATCCAAGTTATTTATAAAACCATCGCCATTGATGGTAATAAATTAAATGACACCCCAATTCTCTGTTCTTATGAACTTCCATATACATATAATTTAGATTGCGACCAAGTTGGTGAAATTGCTATTAAAATCGTCCAAGAACCATATTCTTATACAAAAGAAGAGTTCCTAAATGGTTTAATGGTAATTAATTCAAAATATATAGAAGAAAGATTTGATGATTTTATTAGCGATTTCAAATCTTCCACGCAATTAAATAAAATAGAAAATTTTTGGAAATATCGCACACAAATGCTTAAATTAGACGCATCCAAACAATCAGATGCTTTACATAAATACTATGCATATTTAGATAATAGAAATTCTTGGATTGCTCATAACGCAAAAATTATATCTGAACCAATTTTCCCGCATGGCATATCTGGTATATTCATCTCTGGTGGTGCAAAAATCGGGAGAAACTGTGTTATATTTCAACAAGTTACTATTGGTTCTAATACTCTATCGGACTCTTCGTCTCGTGGTGCACCAACAATAGGCGATAATGTTTATATTGGCGCTGGGGCAAAAATCATAGGGAAAGTCACGATTGGGAATAATGTTCGTATAGGAGCAAATGCCGTAGTAGTCACAGACGTTCCTGATAATTCAGTCGTAGTTATGAACAAACCACGCGTTATAAGAAAAGAAAATATGGATAACAAATTTTATCATATTATTAACGGAATATACGGTTACCATTTGGATGGTAAGTTTTTCCCTGTTGATAAATAAATTACCGTTCTCATAATACGTTTTATGATATAATATGTAAATCATGAATATACCAATAGAAGAAATCATCGCCTTTCATATTAAAAGAACTAACTGTCATATACAGACCTTAAATTATTTCGCGGAAATCTTAGGTTATCATTTTCCAGAACATGATAAAGATAAATTTTCAGAACCATACATAACTGGATACGCATATTGCAATTATGCAAAACATCATCAAAATTGCGTCCTATTGCCGCAGCAGCAAGAAGCGTTTGACAAAGTTCATGACGAACACCATAAAATGCAACCCCACCACATAGAGCATTATGATTCTGTTAAAGATGTTCCAGATATATTCCTAATAGAAATGATTTGCGATTGGCATAGTGCAAACTTTGAACAGAATTGCATAACACACGCAAATGAGTTTTCCTGCGTTTCTGATTTTTTTGATAAAGCCATGGCTCACTTAGATTGGTCAAACGAACAAAAAAAATTGATAAAAAGTTTGATTGAAAAAATTTCACAGCATGCCGATTACGATGACGTAAAAAAAATCTGGGAACAAATTCAATAAATTTTAACGCGACTTCTTTCCTGTGGAATATTTTATACTGATAATGCATAATTTTTCACATGATGGATGGGAAAAAAATAATTTCTGCTTTTGTCGCCGTATTAGGCACAATCTGCATGAGTAAGGCTGATGCCTGTACAGGTATAACCTTAAAATCAAAAGATGATGGTGTAGTTACTGCTCGTACAATTGAATGGGGCGAATCGGAAATGGAAAATTTATACACCATTGTTCCGCGTGGTTATATTCAACAATCTATGTTGCCCGACGGTGAAACAGGTGGTATGGCCTTTTCAAGCATGTATGGTTATGTTGGTCTGGCGGTTGTAAAACCTGAATGGGTTGTAGATGGTATGAACGAAGCTGGATTATCAGCAGGTTTATTCTATTTCCCAGGTTATGGTCAATACCCAGAATATAATCCAGACGATAAAGCAAATACAATTTCTGACTTTCAGTTAGTATCATGGATTTTATCCAGATTTTCAACAGTTGACCAGGTTAAAGCCGCAATAAAAAACATTCGCGTAACAAGCATAGACCCACGTGCATCAACAGCGCATTGGCGTGTAACAGAACCTTCAGGCAAACAAATAATCATAGAAATCGTAAACGGTAAAGCTAATGTTTATGACAGCGAATTAGGCGTTTTAACCAATTCTCCAGAATATCCATGGCAATTAAAAAACCTTAATAATTATGTAAACCTTGCACCAGGTACAGCAGGTCCAGTTCAAATGGGGGCCGTAAAATTACAGGCTTTTGGTGCCGGCTCTGGTTTTCTGGGGTTACCGGGTGATTTTACCCCTCCTTCCCGATTCGTTAGAGCATCTTTTTTACAGACTTATTCTATTAAACAAGACACATCTTACGATTCGGTATTAGAAGCATTTCACATATTGAATAACTTTGACGTACCGATTGGGACAGAGTTTCCGGTTGATAAATATCCTGTAAATATGCCATCGGCTACACAATGGACAATTGCAACAGATATGCACGATCGTATTGTATATTATCACACAATGTATAATCGCGTCATTCGCTCTATAGATATGAACAAGATTGATTTTGCAACCGTACCTTTTCAGTCTTATCCGTTAGATGAGACGAAAACGGAAACCATCATACCGGCTCGGGTTGATATGTAAAAGTCTCAAATTAAATTGACGCGCTTATACAAACTAAGCGCGTTTTTTTAATGAAAATAAATCAAATGATTTTGCAAATAATGGTGTATAATAAGTTTTAACTCATAACACATAAAGGAGTCGTTAAATGAAGATAAAACCATTTGCTGGCGTACGTCCACCGAAAGAACTTGCAGCAGAAGTAGCGTCTCGTCCATATGACGTACTAAATTCTGTAGAAGCAAAGGCAGAAGCCGGTGAAAAGTCACTATTGCATATAATAAAACCAGAAATTGATTTTGACCCGATTGCCGATGAGCACAGCCAACAAGTATATGATAAAGCCGTTGAAAACTTCAAACTATGGCAAGAACGCGGTTGGTTGGTTCAAGACGAAAAAGAAATGTATTACATATATGCGCAGACAATGGATGGTCGGACTCAATACGGTCTTGTAGCGGCGGCAAATGTAGACGATTATATGACAGGTAAAATAAAAAAGCATGAATTGACTCGTAAAGATAAAGAAGAGGACAGAATGATTCACGTTCGCATTCAAGATGCAAACATTGAACCTGTTTTCTTTGCGTACCCCGACGTTGAAGAAATGAATAAAATTGTTTCTGACTATGTTGCGACTCATGCACCAGAATACGACTTTGTTGCACCTGACGGCTTTGGTCATACTTTTTGGAAAATAGACGATGACGCAATCAATAAACGTATAACAGAAATATTCAAAGACATTCCTGCAATGTATGTCGCAGACGGTCATCATAGAACGGCGGCGGCGGCTTTGGTTGGCGAAGAAAAACGTAAAGCAAATCCGAATCATACGGGCAATGAAGAATATAATTATTTTCTGGCCGTAATATTCCCAGAAAGCCAATTGAAAGTCATTGACTATAATCGCGTAATCAAAGACCTAAACGGTCTAACGCCGGCAGAATTTTTGGGTAAATTACGTGAATCATTTGATGTCGAAGAAAAAGGTACGGAAATTTACAAACCGAATAAACTACATAATTTTGGAATGTATTTAGACGGTAAATGGTACTCACTAACCGCCAAACCAGGAACATATAATGACAACGATCCAATCGGTGTCTTAGATGTAACGGTATTATCAAATCTTGTTTTTGATAAAATATTAAACTTAGGCGACTTACGTACCAGCAAACGTATTGATTTTGTTGGTGGAATTCGCGGTCTTGGCGAATTACAGAAACGTGTTGATTCTGGGGAAATGGCGGCCGCTTTCGCATTATATCCGGTAACAATGCGTCAAATTATAGATATTGCCGATACGGGTAATATTATGCCACCAAAAACCACATGGTTCGAACCTAAATTACGTAGTGGATTGGTAATTCATAAGTTATCATAAAAAAATAAAACGCCCCAAAAGGGGCGTTTTATTTAACGAATTATTTTGCAAAGAAGCGATTAAATACTTTCTCATTTACCTTTACGGGATATTCACGAATAAGAAATGCATTGTAATCATCAATAATTTCTTTATTTACTGATTTCTCTAATTCTTTTTCAATCTGCGCTAATTTATTTTCATCGGCTTTCGGTGCAATTTCTTTTTCTATATGTAACACATAGAAAGAATTCTGCCCATTTACTATCGAATTACTGCCGATTTCAGAATTAAAGGCGGCACTTAAAACATCCAACGGCGCCCCAGACGCACGGGTAACGGTTACAGTTTTCTTTCCTTTCAAACCACCGTCTTTATTCAAATCAACCAATAATTCATTTGCATGAACATAAGCCTGTTTCCGTTGTTCTGCTTTTTTCCAATCAGAAACCAAATTTTTCTTTACCTTATCAAATTCAGCGTTATGAGATGGGACCACTTTATCAACACGAACAATAACAAAACCTTTTTTAGTTTCAATCAGTTCGCTTTCCAAACCCTCTTCCATATCAAAAATCTGGTTCATCATATTATCAGTCAAAACCTCATCAACCGGACGATTATCAGCATCAAAAGTTCCCAACGAAACAAACTTTGCCTTATGACGAGACGCCGCGTCAGCCATCGTTTCACCGGCTATTATATCGTCTTCTACCAAAATAGCTTGGTCATAAGCCGCGTCATAACTATCTGGTTTTTCCATATCGGCCGGAATCAGCACGTATGAAACAGTACGTTGTTCCGGTATAACGTGCGGGTTTTGTTCATAGTATATACGCAACTGTTCATCAGTCGGATCCGCCACATCAAAATCAGAATAATTAACGGTTACATAATCTATCTGCCTCTGACTATAACGAGCGTCATATACCGCCTGCGCGACAAAATCTGGAACGGCCACGGGAATAGACATAGCCCCTAAGACATAACCGCGCAAAACTTGGTGACGTAAAATGTTTGCAAAAGAAGCCTCACTATAACCACTATTTGCTAAAACATTATCAAACATATACGTAGAAAATTGACCATCCAATTGAAATTCTGGGAATTCACGAATTTCACGTGCAATTTGCGCATCAGACACGACGAAACCTAAATCCGCTGCCCTATTATCAGTCATTACTTGCGTCGTCAAAGTCGACATAACGTCTTCATTTAATTTTTGCGTCAATATCGGGTCTGCATAAGTTGCCCTTTGCTGCTCACGAGACATTGCCGCTAACTGACGATTTTTTTCTAAACCAAACTGTTGCATAGTAACCTCAGAATCCCCGACACGTACCAAAGTAGTATCACCGGCAACGTTACTGAAAATCCATTCTGCAACACCCCACCCGACGAAAGAAAAAGCCAAAATTCCAATCAGAATCTTTGCGACTGGTTTATCCGCCGCATTACGTAAATATTCTAGCATTTAATCCCCTTTTGCGATACCATAGCAAAACGATAGCGAAAAAATCAATCAAAATAAAGGGGAAAAACAATGAAAGTTATTGCTGGTAACTGGAAAATGAACGGGACTCGTACAGGACTTGTTGATATGGTTACGGCGCTACAAAACATAGAAACGGGAAATGAAGTTGTGTTATGCGTACCGTATACTATGTTAGGTCTGGATGGCGGCAAAGTATCTTTAGGCGCTCAAGACGTTAGCACACATGACCACGGGGCTTATACAGGTGAAGTTTCTGCACAAATGATTGCCGATACTGGTGCAAAGTATGTAATTGTCGGTCACAGTGAACGGCGTCAGTACCATAATGAAACAAACGACATAGTTCGTCAGAAAGCATCCGCAGCCTTATCTGCTGGTTTAACGCCGATTGTATGCGTTGGCGAAACGATGGACGAAAAGCAAGCTGGGAAGACAATGGAAATTATTGAATCCGGCGTTCGTGAATCCATCCCAAACGATGTAGATAAAAATATTATTGTTGCGTATGAACCGCGTTGGGCGATAGGAGCCGGCTTAACACCAACGCCGGAAGAAATCGCAGAAGCCCATAAATTGATTGCGGATACGCTTACTTCAATGGGTTTGTCGGGTACACCAGTGTTATATGGGGCTAGTGTAAAGGGCTCTAACGCAGCTGAAATTATGTCTATTCCAAACGTAGACGGAGTATTAGTGGGTGGCGCATCCTTGAAACCCGACGACTTCATACCTATAATAACCAGCGTAAAATAAATTTATAGTAAAAATGGGGGTGTCATCCGCCACCCCCTTTACTGGACAATAGGTATCAATATGGAAGAAAAAGACGTAAAAATCGATGAAGTTTCAATTTCGGAAGAAAACACGAACACAAAACCAGAACAAGAAGTTGAAATAGATAATAACGAAATTGAAAAATTAAATGATCAAATAACAGAACTTACAGATAAATACCTTCGCCTTGCTGCGGAACTGGAAAACACTCGTCGTCGTGCAACGATAGATATAGAATCCAGCGCACGAAATCGAGCAATGTCCGTTGCGAAAAAATTTTTACCAGTTATGGATGCTATTGAAGCGGCACAGAAACATTCTCCGGAAGATGAAGGTATAAAGTCTATGGCAATGGCAATGAATGATGCATTTACTCAGATTGGTATAACAAAAATCGAATCGGTCGGTCAAATTTTAAACCCACAATTTCATAATGCTATACAAGTAATTGACGCCCCAGCAGATGCGAATCCAAAACCAGCTCCAAACACAATAATTGAAGAATTACAACCTGGTTATATGTTTGGTGACACGGTTATGCGTACCGCCATGGTAATAGTAAGTAAATAAGAACGCCTCGCAAGAGGCGTTTTTATTGCACATAATAACAATCAGATGTATACGTAAAAGAACCCGTTGCATCACTTCCACTTGTCCCAGCCGGCAAATAGCAATCTGTTATTGAATCTGCGCCGTTACCAGCTGTTGTACCATTTGTACTACCAAAACCAGGACAACGTGAACACGTATCCCCATTTTTATAATACCCCTGTAGACAGACAAAAACAGAAAAGTTCCCTCCACGGCATGTGGCGTTACTCGGACACTTAGTACATCCAGATGTTGAATTGTTTGCGGTCCCATAAAAGCCGCTTGCGCAAGAATAACTTTCTATGCCGTGTATGCAAAAAGCGGTAGCTATAGTGTTACAATTTACCAAAAGTTCTCCTTTTTGCGTTGTAACAATTCCATAAGTATAATCAGTTGTAACAATGTCTTCACAATTACAAATATCGGAGTTTTTACAAGATGCACTATGTGGAATTGCTCCACATTTTGCGCAACAATCCTGTGCCGCATAAGCGACCGAACTATACAAACATACGATAGCAAACCCAAATATAAGTTTTTTCATTCAAAACCTCCTTTTTGATTTGAAAGAATGAAAAAACCGCCAAATTTTGAAGGCGGTTGGAGGCTTGAAACTATCATAGAAAATAGCGGGCTTATTCAAATATATCGCCACCCTCCAACCAATTTGGATGGAGTTACTTCGGCATACTAACGCATATGCCCCACGTTCTATGAGAGGTTTCAAGTCCTCATCCAGGGAACACCCCCAGACATTTTTAGTTTAATACAAAAAATAAATCTAGTAAAGACCTTAAAAACTTCCTTGGTATAGATACTTTTTTATTAAATTTGCCATCAATCTTGCAATTATTGCTCACTAAAGTTTTACAATAAATGTGTTAATATTATGATAACGATTAAAAAGATAGATTATAAAGTAAACAAACATTTCGTAAGACAAAATTGTCCCACAGACTTTTTCTGTGAGACAACTTGCCGGACGAATTTCTTTTATTAAATCCCCAAACGATGGCTCAATTTCATCATAAAGATTGATTCATTACCGAATTCATTTGTATTATTCGGGTTCACACGATATATAAACCCAATTGCACCATCTGTGAATTCTCCGAAATTATGACGATAACTACCGGTAAAACGAACCTCTCTGTTTTCTGGTCGTAAATCTACGTTTTCTATATGCATATTACTTATAGAAATATCATACTTTCCGTCACCCAAATCTACAATTTCATAGTCCGCATACGGATATTGCAAACTTCCTCCGCTTACACTTAACGGCTGAGCCACACTGAAACTAAAATTACCGGCGTCAACACCAAACGCAAAAGCATTAGAATCAATATCAGAAATACCAAGTATGAACTGCCCTTCGGCATCTGTTGTTGTGCGCGCAAAAGTAGAACGCAATTTCATTGTAATGTTTTCCGTTGGGCTATAACGGAACTCAGTATCAACGTACATTGTTTCTCCGTTACCCATATCTAATAGTCCACCAGTCTGAGCCCCCAATAAAGTATCTGTTTCATACGCCGCCCCGACAGATGCAGAAAAACCAATTTTTTCGCCCTGCCAATTAACGTCGGACTGTGCACCCTGCATCATACCAAGACGAGCCGGCAAATATTGAGAGGCCAATGTCGGGTCGTTATCCAACATCGTTTCATCAGTGATAGCACCAGAATAAGCGCGACCACCAAAAGACCAACGCCCCATATTATAAACAATGTCAGATGTAACTGCATTTGAAGTCAAACCTAAAATCGGGTTGGACATACCATCAAACCTAGATGCCCCATCTGTAAAATGCCTTTGATAACTAGCTGCAAAATTCCAATTACCATACGTATAATCTAATTCCATATTATCCAAACCGTCTAAGTTATCGGCATACGGTTTTTCAGACAAAGACATAGAAAAACCAAAATTACCAAACTGCACGCGCTCTGTCGCATCGTTACGTGTCTTAAATTCACCAAGAACATCACCCATATATAAACCGCGCCTGCTGGAAGCCCCCAAAGCAAACTCATTTTTCCAAATTCTTGGTAAAGAAATTTCACCGTCTAAACTTTCTACGATGTCATAAAAAGGTGCGCTAATTTTCGCAGTAGAAGGACTAAACGCTGACGACGCACGGAATATAGTATTTGATGCTGCGCGCCAATATGCATTACCATTATCCGAAACAATTGTATTCCCGTCATAGAAATAAATTTTATTACCAGGCTTCATAGCACGCTCTAAGTTTATCATACCATAACCGTATACTTCTGCAAACGCATCAAGATAATCTTGCCCAAACAGTTGGTCAGAATGATAATCAGGCGGCAAAGAATACATATTCTTTAGATAACTAACCAAACTATCAACAGTGAAAGCATTTCCTGCGCTATCAGTTCCCAAATAAGGACCATCTGCCGTCAACGCCATCAATATGAATATATCTGTATTAGACATATAATTAAAGGCGCCTTTTAATGCGGCCACGGCCCCCGCTGCAGATGCCGTTGCCATTTCTGCCGTTGGTCCTGCCGCTGAGAAACACCATGGATCAACACCATTTATCCCTAAACCCGCAACACCACATTTTCTGGACATATATTGATTACCTTCGCTGTCTTTCCACATAGATAAATATAAAGGACCATAATCACTGCCCGTTCCATTTCCATATCCAGAAATACTATCCGCATTAGAAGTTCCTTTAGAATGCTGAACAGCGACGATAGTCATAAACATGTGTTCTAAATTAGAATCGTATAAAGCAGGTGCATAGTTTTCAAACGTTGCATCTAAAACATTCATTGTTTTACCTTCACCCTGCCCCCAAGCAAACTCACCGGCCGGGTTTACCAATATCGGCAAAGTGTTATTATATCCATTAAATATCGAGTTAGCATATCCCCCCTGACTTGTTGCGTCACTAGAATCTTTTTCATAATAATTATTTATCAAATTTCCAAACAATATTTTCTTGTTTGAATCCCCACCCAAAGCAAAATAGGACTCTATTTCACCGATATTAGTATATGAAACTTGCCGAGAGTCTGGATTTAAAGTTGCGTTTGCAATTACGCTTGAACCATTTGTTCTAGCGTTATATATCGCCTCATAATTTCTAACGTCAGATTCCTGCCATTCTTTTTGAGTATATATATTATTATTATTTATAACATAAACCGCATCAGGTTTATCGCCACCAGAAGTATTTACATAATAATAACCATCAGTACCTTGATAAATAGCTATATCAGAAACGTCTTCGCAATTATCACCTGTACAAGAACCTTTTAACAAATTGCTGCCTGCACCAAGTTTATAGGTTGTATCACCTATTGTAATTGTAGGATTGGTAACCCCTGCATCATCCAATGCAGACGATATAGTGTATGTCACCCCGTTTATCGTTATCGTATCCCCAGTATTAATAACACCGGCTGTCCCAGCAGTACCAGAATCTGTCAAAGTCCCTACAACGGCACCTTCGGTCGGTTTTTCTACATCCACCCATTTACCGCCACCGCCTGTTCTATATACTGCTAACTGCCCATTCGGAGTAAAACCGTATAAATCGCCATAAGCACGCCCACCAGCTTCCCACCCGCCTATAATCTTTGCCAGCGCAGTTTCCGTTGCCGTTGCGAAAGGATTCATTGCTGTACCGCTGCCAGATAAATCAAAACCAGCTATTTCATTTCCCAAATTATTACCAGACGGATTATTATAATTAGCATATTTATCAGACGTATACGTATTTGATGTAGCAGCCGTTGAATCAGACCAAGTAATACCTTCGACTGTACGTTCTGCAGAACCAGTTGGATTTATCCCATTTGCCGTAATCAACGTAGTAAGAATAGGTTTTCCCCCACCTGTTTCATTTAAGACTTTAATTGGATTATGTGAAGCATCGCGAAACGTCGTCTGCCCCATATAACCGTTTGCGAAAGAAGAATACCCATGCATAATCAACAAATAATTTTGTAATGGGACGGCAATACCATCTATAATATAATTATTCGTCGGTTGTTCTGTCGGTCTAAAATAATTAAAATCTGCTTCTCGTACTCCACCAGCACTTGGGTCCCATTGCGCTAGATTTGATTGATATTGAGCCTCTGAATAAGAAATTTCACCGCTAGAAGTAAAATATGCGGGTCCCACAGGAATTGCCTCTGAAACGATAACTTCACTATCACCACCGCTTCCACCGCCATCACCGCCAGGACGATTTTCACTTGATGAACCACCACTATTTTCGTTACCAGGGTCCAACCAATCAGTTAATAAAAAAAGCCCACCTACAACAACGGCGGCTCCCGCCGCCGCCAAAGAAATCGTATGGGCGGAGGATAATCCGCTAAACAGCCCCCCACTACTTTCGGGCTTATTTCTAGATTCATATTGCTTTATTTGCCTGTCACATTGAGAAGCATCTGCACCATACATCTGCAAAATTTGCGCAGCACGAATATCATTATTCATCAATGCCGTACAAACCAAAGACAAACCCGTACTATCAACATAATTTACATTTGCACCACTATTTATCAGAATCTGAACTTGCTGAATATCGGCATTTTTTGCCGCAGACAATAATTGAGCAGCAACCATAAACTCATTATTAGTAGAACTTGCTGCAAAAGAACCAGCGGGAATTAAAAATAATGCTAATAATAATAATCTGATGTATTTCATAAACAATTCTCTCTATGCGAATTATTTTAACATACATCTAAATTATATGTCTAGAAAAAACTTTCTAAAAAAACACCCCGAGCACATAACTCGGGGTGAATAAATCACGTAATAACTTAACGAGTACGACGATAAGTCTTCACTTTTCTCAGAACCACAACGCTTGATGCGGCGGCATAATTTCCTTTTGCGGTATTTTGTTTCAAAGAATCAACCACATTACGTAAAGAATCAATTGCACAATTATTATCACCATTGATTGTCACATTACCACCGTTATTCACAACAATGTTACCTTCGTTGACAGCGCCATTTCCAAGAGTAATTTCGGTATTACTGTTACCATTATTATCATTGCTAACAATTATATTTCCATTATTTACGGAATTGTCACGTACATCAATTTTCGTAACGTTGTCATTATTTGAACAATTTTCTTTCTTCGGTTCTGCTGGGCGAACAGGTTTTGGTGTTACTATAGGCACAGGTTTTGTTTTAACCGGCGTAGTTTTTCTTACACACCTTTTACCCTTTTCACAATCTTGCCAAGCATCTTTATAAAACGCCGTTGAATCGCGGTAGATTGCCGTTGAATCACGCCACATTGTAACAGAATCACGTAAAGCTTCGTTCTCTTCATCAAGAATTTTTATTATTTTCCGACTTTTTTCAACTGCTTCGCTAGCACTTTTTATTGTTTCATTGGCTTTTTTTAAATTTTCTATATCTTTATTACGGTCAGAGCAAGCATTTATACAAACGACAGCAAACGCAACTGTTGCGATAACCCCTGACCCATAAGAGATAACTTTGTCCCAATTCATTTTATAACCTTTTATTATTACACACTATAATATAAGACAAATATATTATTTTGTCAATAAAAACTAACAAATAAATTTTGGTGGCATTTTTCACTTTGCAGGGCTTTTGTTTTTTTGATATACTTTTATGAAAGAGAGAAATGAAAAAAAGTAGCCTATTTTTTATTTGTATTTTAATGACCTGCCCCAGCGTCACGTTGGCGGCCACGTGTTCCCAAATGAATTTAACGCGTTGTCTGGATTCCGTATGTGCGATAAACATATCCTCGAATCCTGCAGCCAGATGTCAATATTGCGGCAGTGCAAACGCCGGAACACCGCCTGCTTCATCTGGTATGCGTGCTTTATCATTAGGATTATCTGCACGATACACGATTACAGAAGATGAATTAGAAGACGCTCCATCGGATCCTGGTCAACGCTATATATGGGCTGCAAGACGCTGTATTGAAAAAGTTGAAGGTTGCACGGCGGACGACGTTTCTGACGTATATGATGAATTGATAGAACAATCTTGTCGTGCGGCAGGCGTTAGCGCCCAAATGGCGTCAACGATTGCCGATGCAAATAAGCAAACCGCCAGTGCTTCAACTTGCTTATCATCGATTCGGGCTTGTATGATAGAAGATAAAAGATGCGGATCAGATTATAGCGCCTGTGAAGACGCTAGCAGCTTTAATAATTTCTTTTCGGCATGCAGCGTAGAAGCAACTGGTTGCGCTAATTATATTGCTGACATTCGTACTAATCTGACAAATGCACGAGACACGGCAATAAAGAACGCTGATATTTTAATAGAAAGCATTGTGGCAAGTTATCAAAATGCTCGCGAACAGAAATTATTATCTGCTCAGGCTTCTTGCAAAGATGATGCCGCATTAGAAAATTGCATAGAAACTATATGTCAACGAAGCATGCCGAATAAATGTGAAGCAGGATATGCATCAGAACGCGCAACTGCAACTCTATTTTGTAACTTTTATGACGTAGCATGTGATGTACTAGAATAAACAGAAGAAATGAATACAACGCAACGTAATTTTTATAAAGATTATTTTACAGTTCGTATAACTTTATGCGCAACTATGCTTGCATTACTTGCTTTTAGTGCCCAAGGGGCCGCTGTTGTATCCCGTAGTACAGGCGCATCGTCTCGCCCGACAGTTAATACCTCTACTCGAAGCAATATTGGCCGCATGCCGACAACAACTGTAAGCGCAACAACCAGTACGAATGAAACAAGCGAAACAGAAGAAGAACCTGAAACTGAAACCGTAACGGAAACAGAAGAAATTATTGAGAATAAATCATCTCAATTTGATGCAGTATTATCTTCTTCGGGCACCCCCCAAACAGATTCTTCTGCTGATAATCTTGCGGAACTTGTCCGTCAGCAACGCGCAGAACTTGACGCGCAATCTGCAATAACTACAGCCACACAAAAAACGCAATCAGGCAGCGTTAACGCGTGTGACGCAGGGCTACGTACCTGTATGCAAAATAAATGTGGTCAAGATTTTACGCAATGCAGCGGTGATACAGATACATCTTGGGGCAACAAAATGGAATCTTGCCGTCTTCAATTGGATTGTACGGGTGAAGAATACAGACTGTTTGCCGCTGAAATAAAAGCTGACCGCGATATGAATGCTCGTTTGGCATCTTATAATGCCGTAATAAACTGCGGGAATCAATATAACAATTGCATTATGACAGAATGCGGAGAAACGTTCAGTAAATGCCTTGGTAAGACTGCCGGTGACGCCGCAATCGCAAAATGTAAAACCATTGCCGACAACTGTGTACAGCAAGACAGCGGTTTGGCCAGTCGAGCAATGCAAGTTTTTGCAAATCTACGTCAAGATGCAGAGGTTCAAATTCAGAAAGATGAAGAACGCTTGTACGAGTTACGCGACCAAATGGCACAGCAATGTACAAGTCTTGGCGCAATGTTTGATGAACGTACATTCAGTTGCGTATTTACGGTAAACTTCTATGCTGGGGACGACGCTACGTTATATGCGTCTAAAAAATTGTACGCCGGTGATGTATTCAGTTGCACCCCCAATTGGTTTGGTATAGATGTAACGACATTTATGGAAAATGCTTATCGTTTAACCCGCGAACAAACATCTGCATCATCTGCCTTACTGGGTTCTGGTTTAGGTGTTGCGGCAGGTGCGATTACATCTGGTGCGATTAGCCGTGCCATAGATCGTCAAAAAGCAGAAAACGCGCTAAAGGACGCAGAAAAAGAACACGAAGAAAATTATGGTAATGCGTCTGCTGAAGAAGACGATAAAAAAGACACAAAAACCCAAAGTACCGAAGAAGATAAATCAGACAAAAAAGACAGCGCTAATAATGAGCGCCCCACCTACGAAGAACTTCAGAAAAAGTGTGAAGCAACTGGCGGCACATGGGAAAATAATTTCTGTAAAGAACCTAAATGTCCAGATGGAGAAATATACGATGACTTTATGGGAGGTTGCAAAAAAGATACCTCTATCCCACATAACGAAATGGAAAATCGTTGTAAAATTGCAGGAGGCATTTGGAATAGCAGTAGTTTAAATTGTATCTGTTCTAATGGTGGTACATTTAATACGACCACAGGTGTTTGTGAATGCGGTGTAAACCAAAAACTTGAAAACGGCAAATGTGTAACAAAGCTTAATACCGACTTATCACAAGCACTTAAAACAAATACTTCTATCAATTTATTAAACGCAAATGAAACTACAAGAAGTGTAACCACACGCGGAGTAACAGCACGTTAAAAGATAAACAATGAAAAAACATTTAGTAAGCATCTTTACATTATTATTTATCCTGCCAACGCTATCATCGGCAAGAGCAGAATTATCTACAATTTCTGGCAAAGTGTTAGATGAAAATAATAATCCTTTAATTGGCGCCGCGGTTATGATTACAGGCACTACAACAGGCGCTTCAACAAATCTTGATGGCGTTTTCTCTATAAACGTAAACACAGATAATATATCTGACGATGCTAAATTAGAAGTTTCTTATGTAGGTTATAAAGATCAAATTGTATCTCTCGGTGATGAACTTGAAATAACATTGCAACCAGACACAGAACTAGAAACCGTTGTTGTAACTGCACAAAAAGTGCAGCAATGTGAACCAAAGCAAAATGAAAAAGAAGTAGTAAAAGATATAGATACTCAAACATGCTATGTTATTGAATGTGCATCTGAACGTTACAAATTGGTGGGAACAAAACAAGCATACAGAAATAATAAATTGATAGCCTTTAATAAAAGCAGCGAAGTTTGTGAGGGCGTACAGTGCGAAGAGATTATTGTTGGCACACATTGCGAAGACCAAGTCGGACAAAAATGTACTGCAAACGACCCAAACTATAAGGCTGCTGAATACAAATGGGAAAACAACCAACTTATATGTGAAATAAAAAAATGTAATGACGGGTATATACCAAACGACGATGGTTCTGCTTGTATTGTCAGTGAAGGTCCTTGCTCTACTGAACAGTTAGCGAAAATAGAGCATGCAACTGCTGGCGAATTAAAAGATGCTATCTGTTATGCGACGGAATGCGAGGGGGGATACGAACCTTCTAACGGTAAGTGCGTTGCCATTTCTGGGAACTGTAATCCTATGCCGGAAAACGCTGTATCCGCACATCGTGAATGGGACGCCACTATTAACGCAGAAGTTTGTATCATTGATTCTTGTAAAGATGGTTATAGCGTAAGTAACGACAAAAAATCTTGCATAACCCCAACTTTATCTGAAGAAGATTCAAAAGCAAAGATTGCAGACTTGCAAAAAAATGCCGATGCCATGAAAGAAAAAGAGCAGTCAACTGCGAATAAATTACTAGGTGCCGCTAGTATAGGTTCTATGGGAATTGGTGGCATGCAAGTCGCTTCCGCATTAGCGGAACAAAACGCTGATGCAGATACCGAACGTGAAATGGCTGCATATTTAGCAACTTTCAAATGTGATTATGGACAAGGTGCAACCATCCAAGGCGGCGAGTCTAATATAACCTTACCAGGTGCAAACGTACTGTTACCTATATACAACGAGTATACAAGTTTAGCCGCAGATTTAAAAGTACGTAAAGAAGCCCTAGGTATGACCCCTGGTATAGAATCAGAAGTTGTACTGGATGCGGCAACGTCCGGTTTATATGATAACGCTGCCACGGGTATAACAGACGGTGCATTTACATCTTTATCACGTGCTTTAATGGATGAAAATAGTGCAGATGCAGCAGAATGGGCCGCACAGAAAGCAGATACATCATCGCAATTAAAAACTGGTGCAATTGTTGCGGGCGCCGGAGCACTTGTCGGTGTTGTTGGAAATGTTCTGATAAATGAAGTCGGTGATAAACCAAAAGAAATTTCTGCTGAAATTATTGCAAAATATGAACCGCTAAAAAAATTGCGCGATAATACCGCTAAACTACCTGACACAGAATTAACGGCAAAATGTCCGTCTGATTCAACTGGTACCTACCCCAATTGTTCATGTACAAATAATAAATATATTCACAATGCCAATACGAATTTATGCGAAGCATGTCCGGGTGATAAAGTCGCAATAAACAACATATGTGACTGTGCGCCAGGAACAATTCCAAGTGCGAATGACACATGCGTAACGCCCCAACCAGAAGTTACCGCAAAATGTGATACAACAGCAGGTCACGTAACTGTTGATGAAACTACTGGTGAGTGTACATGTATTGATGGATATAGTCTAAGTAAAGACCAATTACCAAAGTGCGAATGCCCAACGGATACACATGAGGTCAATTCAGACGGAAAATGCGTAGAAAAAGCGCCAGAAACTCCGACAACAGTTATAGATATAGCCATTGAAGAAATTATACAACCTATAACTTTATCCACAGGAAACATGTTTGAATTAAATTCGTATGAACTGACGTCAGAGGCAAAGCAAACCTTAAATACTTTCGCCACAGAAGTCAAAAACGTAATGAAAGACGACACAAATTATTGCATTTCTATTACTGGTCATACCGATAAAAGTGGTTCTGACGCGGTAAATATTCCTTTATCAGAAAAACGTGCCGAAGCGGTAAAGAAAGCCTTAGTATCAAGTGGTATACAAAGCAATAATATAACTGCAAAAGGTGTCGGTTCATCTCAATGCGAAAGTGACAAAACTTATGATAAAAGTTGCCGCAAGGTTGAGGTAAAAATGTCTAATAGTTCTTGCCAATCATAAAAAAGCTTTTATTTTCCCCACAAAGTTTTGTGGGGTTTCTTTCACTTATAACAATATAAAACAATCAACTTTATTGATTTATATAAGTAATATTACATTACAAAAAATAATATATATCTTCTCTTACTCATCACAATTCATTAGATTAAATATTGATATTATATATATGGTTAAGTGTTACATTATTACAAAAACAAGCGAACATAAAAAATCCCGCATCTAAGCGGGATTTTTGAACACCTTTTAATTTCTTATTACTCACAAGCACCATAAGACTTTGCGACAGGATAGTTTTCTATACACGCGCTGCCCGATACTGTGCAAGCCGTAGGAACCAATGTTATCGTTGCTGCATCTGCCGGTTTATAGTTTATTTGTGCAGATTTACATTGATTTAAGTCTTTTATTGTCCCACATGCACGTTTCCAAGAATCACAATCAACGGCCGTTCCTGTCGGTGTTATTGTATCTGGTAAATTCAAATTCCATTTTACATAGAAGTCTTTTAAGGATTCTATAGAATAAGACTTACCATATCCAACCTGTGCCAAACCGTCACCCACATGACAACTTATGTTGCTGCGTTCAACGAATGCGGTAATTGCAGTTGCCAAACCACCTGCGCCGACACCGACACCTGTACCAATAGCAATGCTTTTACCGATATTAGATTCCTCACCATTTCTTAACAAATCTTCAATATCACTGTTGAAAATCTTATCCAAACGTTCAACGTCTACTTCGATTCTAACGGAATCTATACACCCAGTTTCCCCAGAATTACAATATATGCTTTCCCCACGAGCACGAGCCAAGTTTAGAGGTTGGAAAGAACAGAATTCGTTTTCTTCCGTAATCGCACTTCCTTCTAATTGAGATGCCGCATTATTTGCGTTTTGTTGCGCGACAAAGTCTGTGCATTGCTTCAAATCGGTATATCCCTTACCGATGCAAGGTTGCAATATATCAATTCCCTTAAAGCAATCTTCTAAACTTGTAAAGTTTTTACAACTAGCCTCTACCTGAGAATAAATAGAAACATCTGTCCCAGATACTTCAATTGTATTGCACTTCTTCAAAGCTTCTTTTACCTGAATATATCTGTTATACAAATCAACGACTTCTTCACATTGATTTCTTGTCATAACGTCCACATTTGCAGGAATTGTTTCTTCTAAATATTCACTTATTGAACCGAAATTAGCATCTGTCCGTAATTCTTCGGTCAATAATTCACGATGCTTATCCAACGAGCAATCAAAATCACGCGCACCATGACCTGCAATCGCGCCGACGCCGGCACCAACAACAGCACCACCACCAATACCTACAACTGCTGCGGTACTTGTTTTATTCATCAACGAGAAACCAAACAAATCCCGATTACATGTAAATGTATCGCCCGCCAAACGCCATACTTCTGCCGGTTGATCGTCCCCCGCTGCGCCGAACAACCAACTATTTTTAATTTGATTGTCTTTATTATAGGCTGCAACGCGAATCCAACATTCTGCAGTTGTTGGATCCCAACGAGCATAATGACCGCGCTGACCATCAACACCAGAATTTCCGTAATTCAATTCAACGCCTTGCGGATTATTCTTTATAAGAACATTACCATTTTGGCTATTGTATGCCCCCACACCAATATTATATTCAGCCGTAACACCACCCGCATTAGATACGGCAGTGAAAGCGGAACCATAAGTATTAACATCTAGTAACAGACAGGTGTTTTCTGCCTGATTAGGTGTTAAACCCGTTTTGCGCAATACAAAGTTGTAATAAGCAGGTTGTACTTTACGTGAATTAAAATCGATCCAAACATCCGCCGAAGAACGATAAACATAAGAACAATTTTTACGAACTTCTGCTATACATCTTTCCACCTGCGTGGCGCACAAGTTCATACCGTTCACAATGGAATTACGTAAATCTTCATTAAACATATCATTTATACCGTTTGGTAACGCGCCGGTATTTATGCACATTTCAATATCATTCATACAATTATCAACGGTATATTCAGAATCTTTTACGCCCCCGTCAGGACATTCAGAGGTTGGTTCATCTGGTTCATCAGGATTATCAGGGTTATCAGGATAACTTGGCGTAACCGACGGTAAATTCGGCGACATATTTCCAACTGTAAAGTTGGGTAAAGTCGGCATAGTCGGCATACGTTGTGACGAAGCAGAAGTTGTGGCCCCTGCCCGATTTAATTGAGCAACATTACTGTAATCAGCCCTTCCCGTAGGGGTCGCCGCATACACATTTCCAACAAAGGCACAAATCCCCACACCAACAAAATATGTACCAAATAACTTTAACCACGAACGCATAAGAACTCCCCCTTATAATCTATCTTTATAATTATACCCTAAACAACGCATAAAAAAAAGTATTTTTTAGACATATTCTTACTTAAACCAAGATAAATATTGACAAATATTATACACTGTCTATAATTTATAACGATGAATAAAGTCCTAGATTTTTTCAAGGCCCACAAATACGCCATTATATGGACCATGTGTTATATCCTGATTATGTGGTGTATATTAAAATGGCTTTTTAACTTTGACATGTTCGTCATGCGCAACTGGGTTATTTTAGCACACGCGAAACTACGTGGTTTCCCAGGATTTGTTTTCGGCATATTGATTTTGGCGGCAATTCCTATGTATGTTGCGACAACATCAATAATAATCAGGACAAAGAAACCTTTAATTACGCCTAAGATTCCAAAATTTATGCAGCCTGTTTTAGACGAGAATGTCACACCCAAAGAAGATGACGAAAAAGAAATAGAAGAAACCGAAGAAAGTATTATTAAAGAAGAACCCCAGAAAATACTTCCGACAGAATTACGTCATGCGTTTATACGTGCACGCGCACATATAGGTCCTGCCCCTAAATCAAACTTTGACATCGGCAATATGTCTAATAAAGCGGCACCTCAACCACAAACTCCATCTGAACAAGGGCAAAATGACTTAGCGTCTGAAGATTTTCCGATACCAGATGATTTTAGTGAAAGTATGTTTGATTCAGACACACCATCTTTTGTTCCTGTTTTTTCGGATATAAATTTTGATGATGATACAGCAGAAGAAGAAAAGCAGCCGCGACAAGAAATTGATGATTTGCTGCCAATAAAAGAATACCTGAAATCCCAAAATAAAGAATTCTCAATAGAAGACGGGATTATAGTCACAACACAGGATGTAATTGCCGCGCACAACGACCCTGATTTTTGGGTTGCAGATAACGAAGCATGGTTTGCGTCTGGTAAGCTGAAACCTTCACCTGTAGAAAAAGTATTAACGATTGGAACCGAACGTGGTTTACGCCCGATATTATACTTAGGTCAGACAAACATATTAGATTTAGAATCGCGAATTTCCGAATGGTCTGAAAAAGGGGTTATGGTTATAACTAATTTAGACGAGCTAAAATAAAACCGCCGTTTGGCGGTTTTATTTTAGAACTGGGTATCCACACAAATTTCAACTGGGTCAGCCCATGTTTTACAATACTTATTACCGAACCAAGGACTCTTTGTTTTTGTACATTGTTGTGTTCTTGTGCACTTATGACATACCAAAGTATCCCATTCAAATGTTGAAGTAATTGTTTCCTTGTAATTCCATTGATTCAATTGCTTTGAACCAACTAAATCTAACTGTGCGGACGCATCGGCGCCGTTCGCACCACCCGACCCAGCATTACCAAGTAAACCGATTCCAGCAACCGCACCAGCACCCGCAGCAACCGCACCAGAAGCCCAAGTCGTTGCACCCGCTAATAGAAGTGCCGAAGACCCTGCTGTAAACGGTATCGCCACGGCCGCAGCGGTTATCGCAACTGCCGACAAAATCTTACCAAACGCGCCTTTTGGCGGATTAGGGGATTTCGGTAAACTGGATAACTCTGCGAAATTCACACATGCTTCACGTGCAATTTCTCTTCTGGCATCCAAAGCATTTTCACCTTGAATTTCTGCCATTCGTTCACCCAATGTTGCATAATCTTTCAGCATCTTTTCATTCAATTCATCATATTTCTTATAATAATTATCTTTTGCGGCCTTCAATGCGGCATTGGCGATTATCATACGCATTTGTTTCGTCAATCCTGGGAAACGTCCAGCTGTATCATTACTACGGTCAACAACATTTCTATTATTTACACCGTCAATTGTACGCCCACTCATACAGAATTGAACTTCTGGGTCTGCCTCTATAGCATTGATTGCCGTATCTATACTACTTTGCAAAACAGCCAATTCAGAGGCAATTTGTTCTTTTTGGGTTTCTGTTGTATCATTGGCGGCCTCACCAATATTATCTAAATATTTATCAACACTTATCAGGCGGCCATCATCACCTATTTCAACACTTTCCCAATATATGATTCCATCTATGACACCTGCAAACGGTTTTACCGCCCCAAGTGTTGCAGTAGAGCCATCGTCTACACGCCCTAGTTCGCTATCCATAATTTGCGAAATATCCGTTCTGCATAATGAATAATTTATATCTAAGCTGTCATTACTATTACTATATTCACAAATCTTATATTCAAGTGAACGAGCACCGATATTATCATCAACGGTCAGGTTATTACAACTTTCTGCATCACCACAAACTTTAATCATTGCTTCATTTGCGGCATTCTGGCACTGTTCCAACAGGTTATTGTCTATATTTAAGAAAATACCCTGAGCAACATTATACAGTTCGTCATAAACGGCCTCTCCGCGAATATCTGTTTCACCATATACTTGCTGACACCCAACCAATGTATCATACGGACACAAACGCATAATTGTATCTGTATCAAGACCAATACACTGAGAATAATCTTCACCGCATCGATCTGCTGATTGCAAACATTCCTTAAATTGAGTTGAACAAGAATTCACTCTCATTGATGCCAATCTTGCAACAACAAAATCCCAAATATCGGATTCTTGCGCTTTTGATGCAGATGTGGTTGAAATACCACACGCATTTAATGGAACCTGGCATAAATTCAACATTGTTTCAGGTCTGGTCAAGCACATATCATATGAGCCGTCTGGATCATTTGGATCCATTGTATCTTTACATGCTTTTTGGAAGCACGAAGAGATGTTTCCAATGCAATTCTGACGAGCATTATCTTCTGCGATAAGTTCTGCTGACTTCACCTGAGGCGCAACTTCTTTTAAGAACGTATCCCAAACTTGATCTGCCACTAATTGACACTGCTTTGTAACGCCTTCGCACAAAGGCTTTTTAGATAGCAATATATCATATGTAGATTCTTGAATTTCGATACTTGTCACAGTACCTTGAATTTCATACGTATCTGCTTTTTTATTTCCGCGCGTACTTGTCGAATCGAATGCCGCTATTGAAGCGCAACCTGAAAAGTCGTCCCCACATCCACCAGTTGTTATCATACAATTTTTAAATTCTACCGTACACTGCCCCAAATCATATTTATTTGCGCTTTGGTACTGTTCCAACGCCGCGTCACGCAACGCTTGTTCCGCAACGTATAACTTTTGAGCACTTGCATTTTTCTGCTGCTTTAAACTATTTTCATATGCGCTGCAATCACTTCTTATTTGCTGTGCATACATCAACTGCAACATAGAAATTTCATTTGCGCATTCAGGCATCTGTTCAATACAAATTTCATGAGAGGCACGATATAAAGCATCACCCTCTTTACCTTCAATAGGGCTCTGGAAACCTTCCGTGTCTGCGAAAATATTATCTTCTGTAAAGTCAACGCCAGACAACCAAGATGTTAAATCCAAAGATTTTTTTTCTTCTTCTTTTGAAGCCTCATCCATAATTGACTGAGCCACAGCATTTGCATTAGCAATTGCAACATCTGCAGCGTCGCCCATTTCTATTCTTTCAACGCCATATGTCGCCATTTGATAAGATTGCAGATCTAATTCTTCAATTTGTGCCAAAATTTCATCGTATTCGGCATTTTTATCACTACAAATACAACGACCACCACTATCGTTATCAAGCATACAGAAAGAATCCATACAACCGTAGTATTTCTGACGGCAAGCCTCGCTAACGACAACATTCTCATTCGCCGCTGCAACACTTGTACCCGTATTTATAACCTTCTGTGTGGTACCGGCACGCGCAGTTACAGTTGCACTACGCGCTGCATTAGTAGCAGTAGTTGCTGTCGTTGCGGTGGGTGTACGACTCACAGTATTACGACCGACAGTTGCAGAACGCGCCGCTGTCGCCGCTGGTGTAGCAGATCTGGTATTTGTTGCACTACGACTTACAGTCGCACTACGCGCAACAGTTGTGCTTGCCGCAGAATCAGAGCTTTCGGCCACACCACGCGGATTTCGTGCTGTTGCAGCATCTGCATTAAAACTTATCCCCATCAACAAGGCACAAAAAATTGCAATTTTTTTCATAAAAAGGCCCTTCCTATTTATCAGATTTTATCACATTTAATGAATTTATTGAAAGCATTTTTTCTGTCGCAATTATATTTTTAACATAAAAAACGCCAGATATTGACAATCGGTTATTTTGTACTATATAATATTGAGTAAAGAATAACTGAGGGAGCGAAATGAAATACGCAACACCAAGATTAAATATTGACAATGCCCACGCTGAATACATTATCGGCGGGAACGGCACAACATTTTATAATCAAATGTTGGGCTTTTCAAACTATTCCCCGTCGTACGTCCTGACAAACGAAGATATTCGTTGGGTATCGGAACTGACAAAAAATGACGGTCCGCGCGTTTTGACCGTTGCGGCGTCTGGTGATCATCCTATGTTTTATGCTATGCGCGGCGCAACAAAAATCGATACATTCGACCTGTCTTTCTGTGCCAAAGCGGCAATGGACATTAAAACCGCTGCGTTAAAGAAATTATCCCGTGCGGAATATATACAGCTGTTGTCCGATATGCATACCGCACATCGCGCATCGGATATAAAGCAAATCGGAACATTGATTGATGACATTCCGCAAAACAGCGCATATTTTATAAAGCAAATGGCGGATTATCCCATATTCAGTAACGGATTAAACCCGTCGTACTATGCGAATATTGTACCAACAGACGACGAATATGCCCAAATGCGTAACAAAATACACGAACCGTTCAAATTCATATGGTCGGATATAAAATCATTGCACACACATCTGATCGGTGAATACGATACAATAAATCTGTCAAATATATTTGAATATATGACCCCGCAACAAATACACCAGACATTGGCGTCGTTGCGCAACCACGTCCGTCCGGGTGGCACGATAATAGCCCAAACCGGCAACTGGGGTATAGCGCACAAAATTACGGCATATCGTGATGCTGTAAAAAAATTCAAACGCTGGGCTCGTATTGGCTGCATACGCAAAGACAAAACAAATGTCAATTCAGAAATGATTGTGATATTACAACGTACCAGATAACAAAACGCCCATTTGGGCGTTTTGCTTATTCCAATGGACAGGCGGACGTAAATTCATATGAACCACTGCTGTCGGTATAAGTTACCCCGGTTGGCGCATACATTATGCACGAACCGGCTGGTGACGACGCCAGACAACTGTCCGCCACGCCGGCGGATGTATATCCAGCGGGACACGTGCTGTTCGCGATTTCCATATATTCTTCCACCACGGTAACATATCCAGCGGGACACGACGTTGACGGTGCGGCGGCAAATGCGCCAATCGGCGCAATCGCCATAATTAAAATAAATATTCGTTTCATATTCGCCCCCGTTTAGTCAGATAGTCCACTAAACAGCCCCGACCGGAAAGACGCAAAGTCCCGAGCGGCGGACGCACAGCTGCCCGCGCAAGCGTACGCGCAAGAGCCGGCGGACGGGCGCGAGTTGTTGAACACCCACGACGAAACCGCGGGTGAAACCATTTTGCACCAACAATGTTTGTTATAGTCACTGGTTGAAATGGTCGTGACAGTTTCGGATATTGTACCCTTTGAACCACCATCTTGAGAACTGCAAAATGCAACACCCTGAATTTCTATACCGCCACAGGTCATTGACCAATTTGACTGACCGACCGCGCCAGAGTAACTTGTACACGTTGTTGATGACGTTAGTTTTACGCATTTTGTGACTGCATACGCTGGTGGGATTGATGCCGCACAAATTATGCCGACGATTATTAAATGTTTTTTCATTCTAAACCTCCTTTTTTCATTGCGAATGAAAAAACCACCAAAAAGTTCAGGTGGTTGGAGGTTAGTAGCTATTGTAATAATAGTGTTGTTTATTCGTGATATTCACAACCCTCCAACCTAAATTGTGGAGGCGATATTTTATGTCATCTCTGACAATTACAAAGGGCTACTACACCCCGTCAATGGAACACCCACTGACGTTTGTATGTTATCATACACAACGATTAAATCAACCACAAAGTCGATTTTACTATTTATAAACTTGCAATTTCGCACCACGTGGCAATTCAACAAATAAAAAAGTACTGCGCCAAAATGGTCGCAGATAATATATAAACTCTGTTATCTATTCCATAAAAAAAACGGGGCAATGCCCCGTTTTTTATTTTGCCGCGCTGCGACGTTTTGTCGCCGGCTTTTTTTCTTTTGCCGCATCGGCATCCTTGTCGGCCTTGGCCGCAGGTGCTTTAGTGGTCTTTTCTTGTTTCGGCGCCTTGTCCGCGGACTTTTCTGTCGCCTTGTCTTCCGTGGTGGCGGCTGGTTTTACAACCTTTTTCGCGTTCACATCACGGTCAACCAATTCAATAATAGCCATCGGCGCAGCGTCACCATAACGGAAACCGGCCTTTAATACGCGGGTGTATCCACCAGGACGTTTGGCATAACGCGGTCCCAAAACAGTGAATAACTTTTTAACAGTTTCCGCAGAATTGTTACCTAATTCACTTGCAATCAAACGACGATTAGCAACAGTATCAACCTTCGCGCGGGTAATCAATTTCTCAACGACACCACGTAAATCTTTTGCTTTCGGCAAAGTCGTTTTAATCTGTTCTTTTTCAATTAAATTTTTCGCCAGGCCAATAAACAATGCCTTACGAGCGTTTGTGTCGCGATTAAAAGTGCGACCTGCTTTCATATGTCTCATCGATTACTCCTTTTTGTTTCCGCCCCGCACATTCTACGGGGATTTTTGAGACGCCGCATCCTAAAATTTCTTTCAGTAACACGGATTTTTTTACCATGCGATTATATCAATCGCATGGTTTTTGTAAAGTTAAATTTACTTATATGGGTCCTCATACTTTTTAGCCAATTCAGCAATATTTTCTGGTGGCCAACCCGGTACTTCCATACCCAAACTTAATCCCATCGCTTCAAGTTGAACTTTGATTTCATTCAAAGACTTACGCCCAAAGTTAGGTGTTTTCAACATATCAGCTTCTGTCTTTTGAACCAATTCGCCCAACCAATTTATCTTATCGTTCTTTAAGCAATTGTTTGCGCGAACAGACAGTTCTAATTCATCAACATGCTTTAACAATTTCGGGTCGAACGGCAACGCGTCTTTTGCCTTTTCTTCTTCGGCTGGCGCGTTTATCTGAGCAGGATCTTCAAAATTGATGAATACAACCAATTGATCCGTCAAAATACGTGCAGCAAAAGCGATTGCATCTTCTGGGGAAACAGAACCGTTTGTTTTAACGACCATTTCCAATTTATCGTAATCAGTACTCTGACCAACACGAGTTTCTGAAACTTCCGTAGAAACATTCAAAATCGGTGAAAAGATTGAATCAACCGGTATAACCCCTAATGGCAGACCATCGGCATGTGCAGATGCAGGAACATAACCGCGACCTGTTGATAAAGTAATTTCCATATCTAAGTTTGCGCCGTTATCCAAAGTGCAAATTTCCGCATCTTTGTTCATAACTTCTACACCACCTGACGTTTCAATCATCCCAGCAGTAACGACGGCAGGACCTTTCACTTTCAAATATGCTTTATGTTGACCTTCTGTCAAAGCTTTGAAATAAACGCCCTTTAAATTTAATATAATATCTGTAACGTCTTCGCGTACACCAGAAATGCTAGAAAATTCGTGCTGAACCCCGTCTATTTTAATATAAATCGGTGCGCAACCTTGCAAAGAAGACAACAAAACGCGACGCAAAGCAGTCCCCAACGTCAAACCGAACCCTTTTTCCAAAGGTTCTGCAATTAAAGTTGCCTGATTTGGATTGTGTTCATCAACTTTGATGTTCAGTTTTTTGGGTTTAATCAAAGTAACCCAGTTTTTTTCAATCATAAAAACCTCCATTCGGCTTAGTTTATCATTTTCGCCAATGCGGCACGCCAGAATTATCCCTAACGCGCCCGCGAATTTTATAGCACAAATCCTCAAAAGTCAAACAATTATTGCTATATCAAGCACAAATCCTCTCATTTTACAGAACGACTAAATAACATTGACAAACCATAAAAATGTATTACTATCTTGAAAGAGAGAGGCAAAGAAAAAGGTACAATATGAAAAAAATATTTTTACTTGGACTTTTTGCGTGTGCCGTCGGCGCCTGTATAAATGCGTATGCAGACGGTTACGTTGAACAAGAAACCGTTAAAACATGCGAAAAAATTTCTATTAACACAGTAAAATATTATGACGATGCATATATTGCACCAGCACCGAAACCTATTATTGCGAAACCGGTGCCATGTCGTTATGCAACATCATTAGAAGTGGCTCGCAAATGTGATTGCGCAAAACCAGCACCTAAAAAAATGGCGCCAGTTCGTGTAAAAACATATACAGAAGTCATCGACCATTATCAAGTATATCAGCCAGTTGTTACATATAAACCTGCTGGCACCTATGCTACACGTCGTTTTATTGACGCCCCTAATCCTCATTGTGGGACATGCGCCCGATAATGAAAAATGAAAATGCTCTTTCCGAGCATTTTTATTTTTAAGTTATAAAAAGCTGAAAAAAAATCTGCCATATGGCAGATTTTTTTATTGTCCTTAAACACGACGTACTTTTTTCGGACGGCAGCCGTTATGAGGAATGCGAGTCGTATCTGTAATAGATTGAACGATTAAACCAGCATTTGCCAACCCGCGGACAGCAGATTCACGACCTTGCCCAATACCGCGCATCAAGACGTCAACTGTCTTCATTCCCATTTCGGCAACTTTTTTACCTACCGCATCAGCAACAACAGTTGCAGCATATGGTGTAGACTTTTTTGCACCCTTAAAGTTATTTGCCCCAGCGGTTGCCCATGTCAAAACGGCACCTGACTGATCAGTGATTGTAATACGAGTATTGTTATTCGTCGCGACCACGTGAGCTATGCCATGTGATACTTTCTTTACGACTTTCTTTTTAGCTTTTGTAACTGCCATTATTTTTACCTTTTTAGATGTCTTCAATTAACTATCGTGTTAATCTCTACCTTTGTTAAATTATTTACCCTTTACTGCGGAACCAGCAACTACGACGCGCTTACCCTTACGAGTACGAGCGTTAGTCTGAGTACGTTGACCGCGAACTGGTAAACGGTTACGATGACGAATACCGCGATACGTCTTCAAATCTTGCAGACGTTTGATATTCATTGCGACTTCACGACGGACGTCACCTTCTACTTTAAAGTTTTGTTCGATATAATTCGAAATTTTAACAACATCCTCGTCAGTCAAGTCTTTTGCGCGCAAACCATCTTTCAACTTCAAAGCTTGGCAAATCTGAGCCGCTTTGGCTGGTCCAATACCATGAATGTACTGCAACGCAATTTCAATGCGCTTTTCTGTCGGAATGTTAACACCTGCTATACGTGCCATTTTTCATTTCCCTTTTTATTTACTGCGGTCTACGAAAATCGTGACCGATACGAACGCCTCTGTTCCATCATTAGATTCAGACGCGTATTTCATTCTGCTGCACTATTTTATAAAAAATGCCGCAAAAGTCAAATTTTGTTTCGTTTCACGTTGATATTTTAATGAATACCTTTTAACGGAAACGCCCCTTCTTCTGTGCTTTTTTAATCACACTTTTATATTGTTTCGCCACCAAATATGACTGAACCTGATTCATCGTATCCAGAACCACACCAGCAACGATCAATACACTTGTTCCACCAATTGTCAAAGGCATTCCCATATGAGAGTTTAATATGATAGGAACCACGCATACGACAACTAGATAAAGAACGCCTATTGCCGTTGTACGAGAAACGACGGAATCTAAATAATGCATAGTTTGTTCACCTGGGCGAACGCCTGGAATATAACCGCCAGCATTTTTAAGATTTGTTGAAGTTTCTTCAGAATTAAATATAACGGCAGTTTGGAAATACGCAAAGAACGCAATCAATATCGTATAAGTTATGATATAAGACCACGTACCATACGTAAAGAATCCCATTACAGATTGTACTATTGGGTTTTCACTTTGTACGAAACGTTGTACAAAAGCGGGCAGCATCATAATACTTGCCGCGAAAACAGGTCCCATAACGCCAGACATATTTACTTTTATCGGTAAATAAGACGCGTTCGTATTCATAACACCATTCGCCATAACTTGACGAGGGTAAAGTATTTGAATACGACGTTGTGCCTGTTCAAAGAAAGCGATTAAAGCGATGATACCTACAACAAAAGCGACGATTAGGGCAATCATAGCCGGAGAAATCTGTCCCACAGACCCCAAAGAGAACAATTGAGCCACTCCACTTGGAACCTGCGCTATTATACCGGCAAAGATAAGCAAAGACGCGCCTTGCCCGATACCACGTGCGGTAATCTGTTCTGCCAACCACATAACAAAAACAGTTCCACCAACCAAAGCAATTATTGCGGTCAATTCAAAAGAAAAACCTGGGTTTACAACAGCAGCCACACCATTAACAGGTGCCATTGATTCCAAACCACGCACAACAGCCCACCCTTGTACCACGGCCAAAAATACCGCTAAATACCTGGTATACTGGTTAATTTTAATACGCCCAGATTCGCCTTCTTTACGAAGTTCGTTTAATGATTTACTTGTAGCCGTCAACAATTGTAATACGATGGAAGCAGAGATATACGGGAAAATGTTTAACGCTAAGACGGACATACGTGATAAAGAACCGCCAGCAAACATATCAAACATTCCCATCATACCGCTACCTTCACCTGTAAACAGATGCAAGACAGCAGAAGCATTTACCCCCGGTAATGGAATAAAAGAACCGATACGATATACAATCAGCGCCCCCAAAGTAAAAAGAATGCGCTTCTGCAAATCGGACATATTTCCAAAAAATTCTCTCAAAAATTTCATATGAACGAACTTTTAATTATCATCTGTATCCAGTAAAAACTGGATACAAATATATTTTTATTTATTTTTAATAGAACCACCCGCTTTAACGATTGCTTCTTCAGCAGCTTTTGACCACTTTTCTGCAATGACATTTACAGATGATTTTATTTCACCCTTAGCTAAAACTTTCAAACCGTCTTTTTTACGATTGACAATTTTTGCTGTCAACAAAGAATCTATTGTAATTGGTGATTTCGCATCAATTTTACCAGCAGCGATAAACTTTTCAATATCACCTAAATTGATGGTTACATATTCTTTTGCGAATGGGTTATTAAAACCAAACTTTGGGAAACGGCGCAAAATCGGCATCTGTCCCCCCTGGAAAGTAGCTTGTTTACGAGAACCGCTACGAGATTTCTGACCTTTATTACCACGACCAGAAGTTTTACCCATACCACTACCAATACCGCGTCCTACGCGTTTAGCATTTGCACGAGCCCCGTAATTATCCATCAAAGCATTCAGTTTCATTTTATTTTTCCTTTTTCCTGCGAACCATAAATTCATATGATTCTATGCGCACACTTAAATTAGTGTACTCGGTTTAACAAATTTATTTTTCAACGATTTCAACCAAATGAGAAACCTTTGCAACCATACCGCGAACTGCGGGAGTATCTTCTAATTCCTTAGTTTTTCCGATACGTCCCAATCCTAACGCAGCAACGACCTTGCGCTGTGCCGTCGGACGGCCAACGATACTTTTATATTGTCTAACAACTATTTTAGCCATGATACTTTCTCCGTTTTTTTTGACGCAAGCCCGCTATTATTTTTCTTCTGCAGTTTCGTTATTTTCAATTTTTTTACCGTCACGACCTGCAATGATTTCTGCAACTGTCTTACCACGACGCGCAGCAACGGTTTTCGGTGAGTTCATTTTAGCAAAAGCCATGAACACAGCACGGATCATGTTATTAGGATTATTTGACCCCTGAGACTTCACGACGACGTCTTGCACGCCTAAGCAATCAAATACTGCACGCAACGCACCACCTGCAATTATACCTGTACCGGGAACTGCGCTACGAACAACTAATTTACTTGCACCATATTTAGCAGAAGCGTCATGATGCAAAGTACGACCTTCTTTCAAAGGAACGCGAATCATTTTTGCTTTTGCAGCTTTTGTAGCCTTTTGCACTGCGCTTTGTACTTCCAGCGCTTTACCTTTACCGAAACCGACGCGTCCAGCCTTATCACCGACCACAACCAAGGCCGAGAAAGACATATTACGTCCACCTTTTACCGTTTTAGAAACGCGGTTGATAGAAACTAATTTATCTACCAAATTATCCGTCTGTAATTTTTTATCATCAAAACGTGCCATTTATAAACTCCGTATATTCAGAACACTTTGGTTAAATTCTAACACCACCTGCGCGGATAGCTTCGCACAGAGCCTTTACGCGACCGTGATAACGATAACCACCACGATCAAAATAGCAGTTGTCAGCAATTTTTGCTTTAACCGCACGTTCTGCGAACGTCTTGCCGACTAATTCTGCACCAGCAACGTTCCAACCTTTTCCTTTGAAATCCTTTTCTTTTGACGAAGCGGCACAAACCGTATGGCCTTTTTTATCGTCAATAGCTTGAATTTCAATATGACGACCAGAACGGAAAACCGACAGGCGAATTTTACCTGGGTTCTTTCTTTTTAACGCACTGCGGTTTGCCAACGTGCGTCTTTCTTCTGTAGACAAATGTTTCAGCATTTTGTTTCCTTTTTTCCAATCCCCGTAACAGCGGAGATTACCTTTTATTTATTATTTCTTTTTACCTTCCTTGCGGCGGATTCTTTCGCCCTTATAGAAGATGCCTTTACCTTTATATGGATCTGCCTTACGAACTTTATGAACTTTGTCCGCGAACTGACCGACTAAGCATTTATCCATACCCTTAATTGCAAATTCAGTTGGCGTTTCACCCATCTGAACGGTCAACCCTTCTGGGATTTCCATGATTACATCATGAGAGTACCCTGCAACCAATACCAATTTGTTACCGCTGACAGAAGCTTTATAACCAACGCCCTTCATGTACATTTCTTTTGTAAAACCGTCGGTTACACCTTCTACGGCAGCGCGAACGTTACGAGTCATCGTTCCCCACATTGCGCGAGAAGTTTTATCTTCTGCATCTTTCGGTGTTACCACAACCTGATCCGCTTCGACAATGACGTCAACCAAACCGGAATGTTTCGTATTCAAAGGCACTTTTATTTCACCCTTTGGACCCTTTACAGTCAAGACGTCATCAGCAATTGCCGCAGTAACGCCTTCTTTCAATTTAACTGGATGTTTTCCTGCACGAGACATAATTCAATCCTCACTATATTAAATAACCTTGCACAATACTTCACCACCGACGTTCATCAAGCGAGCCTTGTGGTCGGTCATAACACCGTTTGGCGTCGAAACAATTGCGATGCCCAAACCGTTCAAAACCTTAGGCATTTTTGCGCTACCAGAATACACACGGCGCCCTGGTTTTGATACTACTGTTACTTCTTGGATTGCACCGTTTCCGCCGACATACTTTAATTCAATGACCAAATTTGCACGATGTTCGTCAATTTGTTCTTTGCGGAAATCAGTAATGAAACCTTCGTCCTTTAATACAGCCAATACCGCTGCGCGCAATTTGCTGTTCGGAACTGTTACAAATTCTTTACCGGCATTCTGACCGTTACGAATACGAGTCAGCATATCTCCGATTGGGTGTGATAATGACATCTATTTTACTCCTTGTTACTTCAGCAGTTTACACTGACTGAATACCAGCTGCATTGTCCACAACTGGAGTTTAATGAATTCGATTTTACCAGCTTGACTTACGAACGCCCGGCAATTTACCTTCGGACGCCATTGTACGTAATTGTTGACGGCATAAACCGAACATACGAGAAAAACCACGTGCACGTCCCGTAACCGAGCAACGATTATGCAGACGGGTACGATTCGCATTACGTGGCAATTTCGCCAATTTCTTCATCGCTTCCATACGTTCGTCAGGTGTTGCATTCACGGACATTTTTGCCTTGATTGCATCATACTTATTGGCGTATTTGGCGACCAATTTTTCACGTCTTTTTTGCTTATTTATCAACGCTAACTTAGCCATTTTATTACCTTTTATTATTTCAAGACCAGCGGCAAACCGATTTTAGTCAGCAATGCACGCGCTTCATCATCTGTTTTTGCCGTTGTTGCAATGACGATATCCATTCCACGAATCGCATCAATTTTATCAACGGAAATTTCTGGGAATATTAAGTGTTCCTTTATACCGAACGCATAGTTACCGCGACCGTCAAATTTAGATTTTGACAAACCACGGAAGTCTTTTACACGAGGCAATGCAACGACAATCAATTTATCCAAGAAATCATACATTCTTTTCCCGCGCAGCGTCACTTTCGTACCGATAGGCTGACCCTCACGCAGACGGTATGTTGCGATAGACTTTTTTGCACGTGTAATTACAGACTTTTGTGCTGCGATAGCCGTCAAATCTGCTGCGGCAGAATCTAATTTCTTTTTATCGGAAACCGCTTCGCCAACGCCCATGTTCAAAACTATTTTAGTAAGTTTTGGAACTTCAAATTTATTTTTGTACCCGAATTCTTTTATCAATTCAGGAACAATCTGCTTTTCATAAATTTCACGCAATCTGCTTTGCATTTTTTATTCCTTAACGTTTTATCCCCGTAACAGCGGAGAACAGTTTTTAATTATAATTCCGCACCGGATTTTTTTGCAATGCGAACTTTTTTATCACCTTCAACCTTGTAACCAACGCGCGTTGCCTTTTTAGTTTTTGGGTCAACGATTGCAACGTTAGAAACGTGTATCGGGGCTTCACGGTCAACGATATGACCGGGTTGTTCTTGTGTTGGTTTCACGTGCCATTTATGACGATTGACACCTTCAACCACAACGCGGGATTCTGTCGGGCGAGCCTCCAGAACTTTTCCTTTGACGCCCTTATACTTTCCCGAAATAACTACGACTTCATCGCCTTTCTTAATTTTCATTTTATAACCCTTTGTCTATTGCTTTCAGCCCTTAATTATATAACTTCGGGTGCCAAAGATACGATTTTCTGAACGTCATATTTGCGACGAACTTCACGCGCAATCGGTCCGAAAATACGTGTACCAATTGGTTCAAAATTATTTTTATTTATCAGAACAACCGCATTGTCATCAAAACGAATTATCGAACCATCCGGACGTTTAACCGGGAATTTAGTACGAACGATGATGGCACGCTGTACGGTACCTTTCTGAACCTTACCACGTGGAATCGCTTCTTTAATGGCAACGACGATTTTGTCGCCGACAGTCGCGTAACGACGGTGAGAACCACCCAAAACTTTGATGCACATCGCCTTACGCGCACCAGAGTTATCAGCAACTGTCATAACTGTTTCATTTTGTATCATAATACTTCACCTTTTTCCTGCAAGCGAGGCAATCCCCCACTGCTTTGTTATAGGTTCCGACTGCGCATACCGCCTCAAAGAACCTGTTGTGACATTTATATTAGTCAGCTACTTCAACCGCTTCGTCCTTAGAAACGCCGACGCGTCCCTTTACAACCCAAGATTTCGTCTTAGAAATTGGACGATGCTCTTCAATGGCAACGATATCACCAACCTTAAATTCGTTGTTTTCATCGTGTGCCTTGTATTTTTTATTCTGCTTTACGAACTTACCATACAGAGGATGACGGAAACGGCGTTCTACTTCAACAACGACCGTCTTGTCATTTGCTGTACTTGTGACTGTTCCTTGCAGTATACGTCTTGGCATAACTTCTGTCCCTTATCATTTATATAATTCATGCGTTTTATAATTAAATTCCGCACAAATCAACTACCTTTTTTACCCGATTTCGCAATATGATAACTAAAATTTTAGAAATCTCAACAAAAATCGGCAATTATTTATTTTTTCGCAGCGTTCATTTTTGTTTTAACGCGAGCGATTTTGCGACGGGTTTGACGAATAACGTGCGTTTTCGGCATCTGACCCGCGGCATGCTGAAAGCGCTGTTCCATCTGTTCTTTCTTCAGATTTTCCAATTCGCTTCGCAAAGCTTCTGTTGTCAAAGATTCTTTTTCAACTTTCTTTTCTGCCATTTTTCTAACCTTTTTGCCCTGCCCCGTCTGAAACGGTGTGCAATTTATAATTAGTTAACCTTACGTTCAACGACTTTCGTTTTGACCGGCAACTTTGCTGCCGCCAAAGCAAATGCTTCGTACGCAACTTCTGGTTTTACACCGTCCAGTTCGAACAAGATACGACCTGGTTTTACACGGCAAATCCAGTATTCAACAGCACCCTTACCTTTACCCATACGAACTTCAGCTGGTTTCTTTGTAACAGGTACGTCCGGAAATACTCGAATCCATAGTTTACCCATACGTCTCATATGACGAGTAATTGCACGACGTGCGGCTTCAATCTGACGCGCCGTAACGCGTTCTGGTGTCATTGCCTTCAGACCGAAAGAACCGAACGCCAATTCGCTGCCACCCTTAGCGACGCCATGAATGCGCCCTTTGTGCTGCTTACGAAACTTTGTTTTATTTGGCATTAACATAATAACTACCTTTTAATTTCTTTGTTTAATTTTTGCTTTCTCGACACCATATAGATGCCGTCAAAAATTATTTGCTCTTTCTTTCGCTGCTGCCGGCATATTCAGTTGGACGAGCCATTTCAGATGCCAGCTTTTCCTTATTTACAACGTCTCCTGTGTAAATCCAAACTTTAACACCGATAACGCCGTACGTTGTTTTTGCCTGAATTGACGCATAGTCAATGTCAGCACGCAATGTATGCAAAGGAATACGTCCTTCACGTATCTGCTCGCTACGAGCAATTTCCGCACCGTTCAGACGACCAGAGCACATAACCTTTATACCCTGTGCACCAGCTTTCACAGCATTCTGAACTGCTTTCTTCATTGCGCGTTTGAAGGAAACACGACCTTCAATCTGCTGCGCAATACTTTGCGCAACCAATTGTGCGTTTAAGTCCGGACGACGAACTTCATAAATATTAACGACAACCTGATCATTCTTAACCAGTTTTTTAATATCATTACGTAACGCTTCGATATCCGCACCGTTTTTACCAATTATCATACCAGGACGAGAAGTGTGAATCGTAACCACAACTTTCTTAGCAAAACGTTCAATGACGACTTTTGCCAAACCTGCTTTTTTCAATTTCTTTTCTATAAAATTGCGGATTTTAATATCTTCTGCCAATAATGCAGCATAATCTTTTTTACCCGCGATCCAACGTGAATCTGTCACTTTATTGATGAACTCACGTAATGAGATTGGTGATACTTTCTGTCCCATTTTATTTTTTCCTTACTGTTTGGCGGCAAGCGTTCTTGAAGACCGGCAAAAGTCTTTATTCAAGAAGTTACCTTCTATACCGCTTGCCACTTTTAATTATTTTGCCTTTGCTGTTTTTTCTTTTTTAACTGTTTTTGTTGTCTTTGCAGCTTTCTTTGCAGGTGCAACCCCAGATTCCAAAACGATTGTCAAATTAGAAAACGGTTTCAGAATCGGACGAGCGCTACCACGAGGCCCCGGGAAGATACGTTTCATTGTCAACGCCTTACCGCACCAAATTTCTTTGACGTACAAGCTTTCCACCGGCAGATTTTTATTGTGTTCTGCATTTGCGATGGCAGACAATAAAGTCTTTAAAACTTCACCAGATACGCGCTTTTTAGAAAACTTCAAGACATCAATTGCACGTTCAACTGGCAGACCGCGAACCAAGTCGCATACCAAATTTAATTTTTGGTGACTGATGCGAATCATTTTGTTAAACGCACGAACCTGATTATCTTTAATTCCATATCTTGTCGTTGTCATAACTGTTACCCTATTATTTATATTCCAGTTAGTTGCCGGAAGTTATTATTTCTTAGCGGCCGCTGCTTTTTTATTAGCCGCGTGACCTTTAAATGTACGCGTCGGTGCAAACTCACCCAATTTATGCCCAATCATATCTTCAACGATTGAAACAGGGATAAATTTGTTACCGTTATGAACTTCAAAAGTCAAACCAACCATAGGAGGCACAATAGTACTACTACGTGACCAAGTTTTAATTGGTTTATGGTCATTTTTTTCGTTTGCAACCGCAACCTTCTTTAAGATTGACGGATGAACATAAGGACCTTTCCATACTGAACGAGACATCATTTACTCCGTTATTTTCTTATTATTTCTTCTTTGCCAAATGTCTGCTGCGGATGATCATCTTTGCAGTACGTTTATTGCTACGGGTACGATATCCCTTGGCTGGAATACCTGTACGTGATACCGGTTCGTGGCCCTTAGAGTGACCATTACCACCACCCATTGGGTGATCAACAGGGTTCTGTGCCATACCGCGAACAGATGGGCGAATACCCAACCAGCGTGCGCGACCGGCCTTACCCAAGTTGACGTTACGTTGGTCAGGATTAGATACACTGCCAACTGTCGCCATACAATCGGAATGAACTTTGCGCAACTCACCGCTGTTCATTTTTATCTGAGCATAGACACCGTCTTTACCCATCAACTGCGCATAACAACCTGCACTACGGGCCAACTGACCACCGGCACCAGGTTTCAATTCAACATTATGCACAATTGTACCGATTGGCATATTTTTCAAAGGCATTGCATTACCCGGTTTAATATCTTCACGTTCACCGGAAATAACAACGTCACCTGCTTTTAAATCACGGGGTGCCAAAATATATGAACGAGCACCATCCGTATATTCAATCAATGCGATGAACGCCGTACGATTCGGATCATATTCCAAACGAACAACCGTTGCCGGTACGCCCTTTTTCTTACGAGCAAAATCAATTAAACGATATTTACGTTTATGACCGCCACCTTGATGCATAACGGTTACGTGTCCGAAATTATTACGTCCACCTTTGGACTTCAAACCAACAGTCAACGCCTTTTCAGGTGCACCGCGATGCAAATCGCTGCGGTCAACTTGTGTCAAACCACGAGTTCCCGCTGTTGTTGGCTTATAATGCTTTAATGCCATTTTTTTCTTACCTTTGTTTATGTTCTGACACTAGCATCCTTATATATGGGTTCTCTGCCAGAACGTTTCATTTTACTTATGCATTTGCCGCCGCAATATCTAATTTCGCATCAGCCGGCAAAGATACATATGCTTTCTTAACGGTACGTTGAACGCCTGTACCACGACCACGGAAAGATTTTTCTTTCCCTTTAACGACAACAATATTTACCTTTACAGGTTTTACATTGTAAATTGCCTGAATGGCACGTGCTACGTCTGCTTTGGTTGCGTTTGCGGCAACTTCAAAAGCAATACCGTTATTTTCAGACAGCTTTGCTGCCTTTTCCGAGATTATCGGACGACGCAGTATATCATAAATACCGGCGGTCGCAACGATCTTTTTCTCTGCTTTAACTTTTTTTTCTGCCATTTTTTAACCTTTTCGTCTTGCCTCAATAGCACAATATTATTATGCCAATCTAGCTTCTACCGCCTTGACCGCGTCTGCCGTCAAAACTAATTTGTCATGATTCAATATATCCAAAACATTCAAACCGATTGTCGGTAAAGCATCAATGTTTGGAATGTTCGCTGCGGATTTCTTAAAGTTTGCATCTAATTCTGCGCCACCGACAAACAAGGCAGAGTTCAAATCCAATTTTTTCAATTGTTTTGCAAAAGCACCTGTTTTTGCAGATGACAGTTTTTCAGAATCAATTACAATTAAGTTACCGTCTTTCGCCTTAGAAGACAAAGCCATCTTTAAACCCAAACTACGAATTTTCTTTGGCAGATCAATTGCATGATCACGAACGACTGGTCCATGAACTACGCCACCACCACGCATGTGAACGTTATATCTTTCACCCTGACGCGCGTTACCTGTTTTCTTCTGCTTAAAAGCCTTCTTACCGCTTCCGGCAACGTCAGATACTGTTTTTACCGCATGCGTACCCGCACGAGATTTTGCGCGCTGCCATGTAACAACGCGATGCAGAATATCTGCACGAGGTTCTAAGCCGAAAATCTGGTCTGCTAAATCAACTTTGCCGACCGCTTTGCCATCAAAATTTATAACATCTATTTGCATTTTTTCCACCTTACTCTATCTGTTGCCCTTTTATAATTATTCCGCAACAGCTTCTGTTTCGGTTTCTGCTGCTGGCTGTTCTGCGGATTCTGTCGCCTCCGCTGCTGATTCAGCAACTTTCATTTTTGTCGGGACCGGTAAATCTTTCTGTTCCTTTTTGATTGCATCTACAACCAATACAAAAGTGCCGTTTGCACCTGGAACTGCACCTTCAACAAAAATTAAGTTTTCTGATTCATCAATACCAAATACTTTTAAGTTCTGAACTGTGACAGTTTCATTACCCATCTGACCTGCCATCTTTTTACCTTTCAGAACGCGACCTGGCCATTCGCGCATACCCGTACCACCGATAGAACGATGCGCTTTCAAAACACCGTGTGTTGCTTCCTTACCACCAAAGTTATGACGTTTCATCGCACCTTGGAAGCCTTTACCCTTACTTGTTGCCTGAACATCGACGAATTGACCGACAATAAAATGAGACGCAGATAATGCCGTCCCCGCTGGAATTATACAATCATCAGAAACGCGGAATTCGACAACCTTACGATAAGGTTTTACACCCGCTTTTTCTGCTGCCACCGCCTGAGGTTTAGCGACATGCTTTGCCTTAGCCTCACGCATACCTAATACATTTGCGACATAACCGTTTTTTTCCATCGTACGATTACCGATAACGGCACAATCCCCAACAGATAGAACTGTAACAGGATGCGCAACGCCCGCATCATCGTACAAACGGGTCATACCTATTTTAGTTGTTATTAAACCACTACGTTTCATTTTTTTGCCTCTATTCGTTAGTAGGTTGGATAATTGTACACACCATATTTACGCTTACCCAACACAAACATTTTTTACAACTTAATTTTTACATCTACACCGGACGCCAAATCCAACTTCATCAATGCATCTACTGTCTGAGGGGTTGGATTAACAATATCAACAACCGCTTTGTGATTGCGAATTTCAAACTGTTCACGTGATTTTTTATCAACGTGCGGAGAACGGTTTACAGTAAATTTCTTAATCAATGTCGGCAAGCGAACGGGTCCAACTACATCTGCGCCAGTGCGCTTTGCAGTTTTGACTATTTCCTCCACAGATTCCATCAAGACTCTGTGATCAAACGCCGTCAATTTGATGCGAATTTTAGATGCTGGTACCATTTGTTCGTTTTCCTTATCGTTACTCGGGCCGGTAATCACTGGCGTTTTTCATCCAGTTACACCGACCCGTATCATTCATTATTTAATGATCTTTGATACAACACCTGCGCCAACAGTGCGTCCGCCTTCACGGATAGCAAAGCGACGACCTTCGTCCATAGCAATTGGTGCAATCAGTTGCACTGTGATACGAACGTTATCACCTGGCAGAACCATTTCTTTATCTGCAGGCAAGGTTATTGTACCTGTTACGTCTGTTGTGCTGAAGTAGAACTGAGGACGATAGTTACTGAAGAACGCTGTGTGACGTCCACCTTCTTCTTTCGTCAAGATATAAACTTCAGCTTCAAATTCTGTGTGCGGTGTGATAGAACCCGGTTTGCAGATAATCTGACCACGTTCTACATCTTCTTTCTTTGTACCGCGCAACAGCAAACCTACGTTATCACCGGCTTCACCTTGATCCAACAATTTGCGGAACATTTCTACACCGGTAACTGTTGTTTTCTGTGTTGGGCGCAAACCAACGATTTCGCATTCATCACCAACTTTAACTGTACCAGATTCAATACGACCTGTTACAACAGTACCACGACCTGTGATGGAGAATACGTCTTCAATTGGCATCAAGAACGGTTTATCAACTGGACGTTCTGGTAATGGGATGTATTCATCACATGCTTTCAACAAAGCGTCAATTGATTCTTTACCCAAACCGTCGTTTTTACCTTCCAAAGCAGAAACTGCTGAACCACGAATAATCGGAGCGTTGTCACCATCAAATTCATTTGCAGACAACAATTCACGAATTTCCATTTCAACCAATTCTAACAATTCTGGGTCGTTAGCCAAATCGCACTTATTCAAATAAACTACGATTTTTGGAATACCTACCTGACGAGCCAACAGAATGTGTTCACGTGTCTGTGGCATAGGACCATCAGTTGCAGCAACAACCAAGATAGCACCGTCCATCTGCGCAGCACCGGTAATCATGTTTTTAACATAGTCCGCGTGTCCTGGGCAGTCAACGTGAGCATAGTGACGGCTTTCTGTTTCATATTCAACGTGAGCCGTATTAATTGTTATACCACGTGCACGTTCTTCTGGTGCGTTATCAATTTGGTCAACGCCTTTTGACTGGTCGGCACCGACACCATAATAGTGAACGATAGCAGCAGTCAATGTTGTCTTACCATGGTCAACGTGACCAATTGTACCAATATTGACGTGTGGCTTGGTTCTTACATATTTTTCTTTTGCCATAGTTTTCTCCTTAGGGCTTTGTTAAATTTGATTTCTGAAATCTGATTCCGATTCATCTGAATAAATCATAAACCAGAAATCAAAAATCACAATCTTTTTTTATTTTTATTTTGTCAGTTTCTTTATAACCTCATCTGCAACGTTCTGCGGCACTTCAGCATAGTGAGACAATTCCATATATGGATTTGCACGCCCCTGTGACAACGAACGCAGCGTCTTGACATATCCGAACAAGTTCGCCAATGGGACGAATGCTGAAATCAACTGATTACCGAATTGAGTTTCAATACCATTGATCTGCCCACGACGGCTGTTCAAGTCCCCGATGATGTCACCGACGTATTCTTCCGGCGTATTAACCGAAAGTTTCATAATCGGTTCCAACAATTTTGGCGCAGCTTTCTTCATCGCTTCGCGGAAGCATGCACGCGCCGCTATTTCAAAGCATAAAACATTAGAGTCAACTTCGTGATACTTACCATCTACCAATGTCGCTTTGAAATCCACCGTAGGATAGCCAATCAAGACACCCGTCTGTTGCGCTATCTTCAAACCTTTTTCTACACCAGGGATGTATTCTTTCGGAATAGCACCACCAACAATCTTGTTTTCAAATTCATACCCTTTACCAGGTTCCAATGGTTGGAATTCTATCTTTACCTGAGCGTACTGACCCGAACCACCAGACTGTTTTTTGTGCGTATATTCTTCTGTAACTGGTTTACTGAACGCTTCACGATACGCGATACGAGGTTCACCAACGTTTACGTCTACCTTAAATTCGCGCAATAAGCGGTCTACCAATATTTCCAAATGCAGTTCACCGACACCAGCCAAAATAGTTTGCCCAGATTCTTCGTCAACGGAAACGCGGAAAGAAGGATCTTCTTTTGCCAACGCCTGCAGACCCAAAGACATCTTTTCAATATCGGCTTTCGTTTTCGGTTCTACCGCAATACTCATAACCGGTTCTGGAACGTGAATGTTTTCCAATATAATCGGATTCGCTTCGTCACATAACGTATCACCAGTAATCGTTTCTTTCATACCAACTAATGTGATAATATCACCTGCCGACGCTTCTTTAATTTCTTCACGTTGATTAGAATGCATCAACAACATACGACCAACACGTTCACGTTTATCACGATTCGAATTATAAATATAAGAACCAGACGTCAACTTACCAGAATATATACGGATGAACATCAAGTTACCAACGAACGGGTCGTTTGCAACCTTAAACGCCAATGCACTGAACGGTTCTTTAGCATCAGCATGACGTTCTACAACCGTTTCACCATCCATCTTCGTTCCTTTAATGGCAGGAATATCCAAAGGTGACGGCAAATAGTCAACAATAGCATCCAATAATGGTTGAACACCCTTGTTCTTAAACGCGGTACCACATAACACAGGGTTAAAATTCTGTGCAATTGTACCTTTTCTTATCAATTTTTTGATTGTTGCGACATCAGGAACATTACCTTCCATATAGGCTTCCATAATATCATCATCTAAAGTCACAACTTCTTCAATCAATTTATTATGCAGTTCTTCAGCTTTCTCTTTCAAATCATCTGGGATTTCTATGATGTGAGGATCTTTACCTAAATCATCTTCCCAAACGATACCGCGCATTTCAACAACGTCGACAACACCGCGGAAGTCTGATTCTGAACCAATCGGGAAATTCACGACCAATGGATTTGCACCCAAACGTTCACGTATCATATCGACACAACGGAAGAAGTTACCACCGATACGATCCATTTTGTTTACAAAGCAAATACGAGGTACGTTATAACGATCTGCCTGACGCCATACAGTTTCTGTCTGAGGTTGTACACCAGATACAGACTCAAAAACCGCAACGGCACCGTCCAAAACGCGCAAAGAGCGTTCTACTTCCATTGTAAAGTCCACGTGCCCTGGGGTATCAATCAAGTTTATACGATGATCACGCCAGAAGCATGTTGTTGCAGCAGAAGTAATGGTAATACCACGTTCCTGTTCTTGTTCCATCCAGTCCATGGTTGCACCACCATCGTGCACTTCACCAATTTTGTACGTTTTACCTGTATAGAAAAGGATACGTTCAGACGTTGTTGTCTTACCGGCGTCAATGTGAGCCATAATACCGATATTACGATACATATTTAAAGGAGCAGTTTTTCCGACTGACATGTTTTTCCCTTATTTTTTAGTTGTTTATGTTTACCTTTTTATTTTTATTACGCCATTACCAACGGAAGTGAGCAAACGCCTTATTTGCTTCGGCCATCTTATGAGTATCAATCTTCTTTTTGAAAGCACCACCCTGACCGTTCAAAGCATCACGTAATTCACCGAACAATCTGTCTTCCATAGAACGTTCACCGCGTTTACGCGCAAACATAACCAACCAACGTAACGCCAATGTCTGCTGACGCGCCGGTCTTACTTCAACCGGAACCTGATAAGTTGCACCGCCAACGCGACGACCTTTAACCTCAACAGATGGTTTTAATGCATCAACTGCTTCCAAAAACGCAGCTAATTCATCGCCGTCTTTTGCAATCTTTTTCAGTTTATCTAATGCACCATAAACGATATTTTCGGCAACTTCTTTTTTACCGTCCCACATAACAACATTGATACATTTTGCAACAACCAGATTATTGTACTTAGAATCTGGTAAAATTTCACGTTTAGTTGCACTTTTACGTCTTGACATTCTATTTTCCTTTTTTAGTTCTTCATTCAGGTCACCCCGAATTACTCACACAGTTACCCTGCGTGTATTATTTGTTATTATTTGCTTGTCTTAGCACCATACAATGAACGACCTTGCTTTCTGCTTTCAACACCCTTAGTATCTAAAACACCACGAATGATATGATATTTAACACCCGGCAAGTCCTTTACACGACCGCCACGAATCATAACAACGCTGTGTTCTTGCAGATTATGTCCTTCACCTGGAATGTATGCCGTAACTTCACGCCCATTAGCCAGTTTAACACGAGCAACTTTACGCTGAGCGGAGTTAGGTTTTTTAGGCGTGGTTGTGTACACACGCGTACAAACACCACGTTTCTGCGGAGCTTCCATCATATCAGGCGCCGTTGATTTAACGACTACCTTTTTACGTGGTTTCCGAATCAGTTGATTTACTGTTGGCATTCAAAATCTCTTTGTTTCTTGTACTTTTTTATCTACACAAAACATCATCTCGGACTTATTTCAACGGCGATACCCGCGATTATAAATCCGTCAGAACGTGCAGATTTCTGTGTTTTTTTCTTTCCTTGTTTACACGGAAAGCGAATATACTATAACCACGAACCCGTATATTGTCAAGCAGAAACTGGGGGTTTTTATTAAAAAAAGCCCTAGATTTTCGCAAAAATCTGGGCTCTATGAAATACAAAATGATGACAATTTTTTTATTGGTATCAAACGCAGGTTCTTTTTACGTATCAACTTAAAAAATTGATTAAAATATCACAGAAAATTCTGCACCAAGTTTCCAATAATCATCTGGTAGTAAGTCGTCATTTTCCGCATTTGCAGTTTTAAAATGGTATTTTATATATGGATGTACGGATGCTGTTTCGGACATATTATAAACCATACCAATTTTTATAGAACGGTTATATAACGTAATTGGCGCTTCTATTTCTTTGAACGAAAAATCTAACTCAGTTTTAGCCGCTAAATTTGTCGTAAAATAATACATCCCTTCCAAAGTAAAACCGACGTTCCAGAAATTTTTTGGTTCGGCAAATACAAATGTACTTCTTACTTTTAACGCCCACTGAAAAATATCACCTGCTATACCATGAATACGAAAAGCCGTTTCAATATTATTATTACCAATTCTTTTACCTGTCGCTGCATTTTTCGTCAAAGCCATACCATAATCTGCGGATAAATCTAATTTAAACCCTTCATTCGTCAGTACTTTATAACTTATACCAACCTGAGAGCCCGCATAATCGTTACTTGTACTAAAAGAAACAGTCCAATCGTCTAGAAAGGTATAGTCTATTTCCATACCTACATCGTCTATATTTCCTGACTTTACATCATCATGCGCAGTTCCGTCTTTATTTGCCCCCGTCTTAAATTCTGCCCCGAACGTTGCTGAAAACTCATTATTTTCAGTCAAACGGCTGACATCAAATATACCGGCATTACCTGCAAAAGGCGTTATACTTCCCCCAATTCCAAACAGCACCAAAGCAATATTTCTTTTTAACATCCGCAATTCCCTTATGTTTATAAAAATATTGCTACACAAACATACCACCAATCCACAGGAAGCAAATCACACGATTAAAAAACCGTTTTGAAGGACAGACTGACCCCCTCAGTATCTGCAGATACACTTATTTTGGAATCATAAGAGTCAACAACGCACCAAGTAACCAGCGCACTTACCGCCGCACCGGCAAGAACGTCATGCCAATAATGCGCTCTTGCATGAACTCTGGACCAACCGGTTACGGCCGCCATTGCATAAGGTATCAGCGCGGGTTTCCAACCATATCTTTTATGTACGAACATAGCACTTGAAAACGCTCCGGCTGAATGACCGCTTGGGAAAGAAAAATTATCTGACCCATTAGGCCTTTCTTCCTTAACGGTTCTTTTAAGAATTTCCGTGACTCCTTGCGAAATTAAAACAGATTCCGCAAATTGCAAAGTTCCCATATAATCTTTTGCCTGCATAGTCATTCCTAATGCGTACCCTGCTCCCATCGCCATAAACAAATCGCCAAGTTTATTAGGATCGGTAAACGGTCCTGCATATGAGGAAGTCGGAACCCAAAGTATAAAAAGCGCCGACAAAAATATTTTTTTATTCATCCTGTTTCCCTTTTCTGCCAGAAAAATCGCAGCAAGAAAAACCACCAATAAAATTGGTGGTCGGGAGTTGAACAGTCAAATATACGATGACCTTGTTGCCTTCGGAATAGATACCTATTGTATAACAACAACATCCCGACCAGAATCGGGACATAAGTCAGTTCGTTTAGTATATTCGGGTGTTCAAGCCCTTCCTTACTAACCTTTGTCTTAAAAAAGTGCACTCGAGTTGTACCCAAACGCACGCTTATAATAATATCAACAGACAAACTTTTGTCTATAAAAAATAAATCCGACCACAAGGTCGGATTTATTTTGAATTAAGTCACTATTAGAATTGGGCCCCAAATTTTACGCCGAAACCGAAACCGTCGGCGACTTCCCAATCACCTGTACGATGGCTCATCTCACTTGATAAGTAACCGCCGATAAACATGTCTTCATCAATATTGTAATTCATACCAATCTTACCAGTCCATTTACCAGCATTTTCAAACTCATCATCTAACATACCTGTGTACTCTGCGCCCAACATAACAGACCAGTTAGAATCCAAAGCCAAGAAACCGTCTAATCCAGCTATCAAAGAATGTATACCGTCATCGCCCCAATTAAACGATTCGGAATTTAAATAATTAAATTCAACATGTCCAGCAACGGTCCATAATTCTGTCATATATCCAGCACGCACACCGACGCCCCATTTATAATTAGTATATCTTTCGTCCAAGAATGGTTGATGATCCCCCCAAACTGGATCTACCATATAAGAAGCATATGCATCAATCTTCCAATTCATATCATCTAGCAATCTATAATCTGCGCCGATTTTAAAAGAATCCCATGCCATACCGTCAAACCAATCTTTTTCACTAAGATCTGTACTCATATAAATAGATGCACGGTCTGTAATACCATAACCAAATTTTTCATCTAGTTTCCAAGAATCAGAATCTTCTGAATGAGAAGACAGTTCTGTCATGCTATAAAACATTCCTTGGTCTGGACGATACAGCGGGTTATCGTTTATCGCTGCCGCGTTTGCGCCAGTTGCTACAAAAACTGCCAACAAAGAAGTTAATAATAATTTTTTCATAATACATCCTTATGGTTTGGTTATCGCAAACTAGATTTTGGTACCTAGTCATATAGGTATTTTAACTTACGTTTTAGCAGATTTTCAAGGTTAAAGATTTTTGCAAAATGCCGAAAAAAATGCTATAATTTGGCTAGTTTGCGATTCGGATTATATTCTTGTTGACATCACAGAACCGATGCGTTTTAAGGCGTCTTAGGACATATAAGAATAAATTTTAGATTTTATAAAAAATACTGAAAAACGAAAAGCGGTAAAAGATTCCTATTGCTTACTGGTTCATCTCTTTTTTTATGGCGCGCCAGTCGGCATGATTTTTCATATGTTCTTCATAAGTCCGAGCAAACTTATGTCCCCCTTTGCCATCAGCAACGAAATACAAATAATTTGTGTCTGCAGGTTGTAAAACTGCATATATAGCCGCAATTCCAACGTTAGCAATCGGAGCTGGCGGCAAACCATAATTAGTATATGTATTATAAGGACTATCTATTTTTAGATGTTCACGCAATAAAGCTTTTCCACCCATATCCCCCAACCTGTTAGTCAAAGCGTATACTACTGTCGGGTCTGCCTGTAACCGCATCTTATCACGTAAGCGATTTAAGTAAACGCTTGCGACGACAGGCATTTCATCTTCTTTGGAAGTTTCTTTTTGCACAATTGACGCCAAGGTAACTATTTCATTCCACGTTTTAAGTGGTCTTGGGGCAAGGCGCCCCGCCATTTCCCAATTACTTTTTAAATCCGCCATCTTTTTACGCATTAAATCCAACAGCGCCAATCGCGAAGTACCGCGTGCTACCCGATAAGTATCTGGAAACAAATCACCGTCTTGCAAATCACAAACAGGTAAATCCGTACCGGCACCACATTCAACGTCACCTGTTAAAGTATTATCATCTAATAATAATTTCTTAATTTGCTTTACCGTCAAGCCCTCTGGTACAACTATCGTTGTTGCCGCAATATCGCCATTTGCGAACATATTTGCAATACGCCAAACGCTTGTTCCTTTTGGGATATCATATTGCCCGGATTGAATACTTCCACCATTACCGCGAACGGCTATTTTGAACAAAGGTATCGAATCGATTAACCCTCGCTCCTGTAACTGATTAGCAACCTCTGAAACGCTTACTCCTTGAGTAACATTAAATACAACATCACGTTCAACGCTTGATCGAAAACCGAAGACATAAACCAGCGCAATAACTATTATTACAACCAGAGAACAAACGATATTTATAACTTTATTTGACGATAATTTTTTCTTTTTTTTCATAGCAGGGTTTATTATTGCAGATAAAAAAATAATTGCAAACCACAAAAAACGAAATCGCACAAAATGCGATTTTAGTGGTCGGAGTGACTGGGTTCGAACCAGCGACCTCTACGTCCCGAACGTAGCGCTCTACCAGGCTGAGCTACACTCCGAAAACTTTACCAAGCAGGCGGATTATGCTACCTTGCGGTAAAAAAATCAACCTTTTTTATTTGATATTTTTCTTTTACATATTATATATTATCTGTAATACTTTCCCAATGAACCAAAAGGGTTGTAAAATGTTTGCGTTAAAGTTTTTGAAGAAAGATAAATTTGATAGTTATGATGATTATATTCAAAACGGCGCACCGATTGTTCCAGAAAAATTCAATTTTTCTTATGATGTAATTGATGAACTGGCCAAAGAAACGCCTAATGACATAGCTTTATTATGGACGAACGATTCGGGTGAAGTTAAAAAGTTTTCGTTCAAAGATTTGTCTTGTATGTCTAATTCTGTGGCAAATTTTTTAACGTCACGCGGTTTAACACGTGGCGATACCGCATTATTATTTATGCGCCGCCGCTGGGAATATTGGATTTTAATGTTAGCGATGCATAAAGTCGGTGTAATTCCAATTCCTTCAACCAATCAATTAAAAGCAGAAGATATTGAATATCGTATTGAACAAGCAGAATCAAAGGCAATATTTGCGTTTGATGACGGTCATATAATAAATGAAATTAAAACGGCAATCGGTGATAGAGATATACCAATCATATTAAACGATGAAGTTGCAGATTCTATAAATACGATGCCCGACACCATTGAACGGGTACCGAACGAAAATACAGATACGATGGTAATATATTTTACTAGCGGCACAACGGACTTACCGAAAATGGTTGCCCATAACTTTACTTATCCGCTTGGGCACATAAACACAGCGCTATTCTGGCAACGCTTACACGATAAAGATATTCACTTTACTTTATCGGAATCCGGTTGGGCAAAGTGTTCTTGGGGTAAGATGTACGGTCAATGGCTTGCGGGTGCAACGGTATTCGTATTTGACTTTACCAGTATCGCAACCGCTCACGATTTATTACACGCTATGGCAGAGCATCGTATAACTTCATTCTGCGCCCCCCCTACTGTGTACAAAATGTTAATACATGCGGACTTCAGTAAATACAGTTTATCCGCTTTAGAAAAAGCCGATATTGCTGGCGAAGCATTAAATCCTGAAGTGTATGAAAAATTCTTAGATTTAAGCGGCATAAAATTACATGAAGGTTACGGTCAAACAGAAACGTGCATAATGCTATTTACCAATCAATGGATAGAACCGAAACCTGGCAGCATGGGGATGCCAGCGGCTGGCTGGGACATACAACTATTAGACGAAGGCGGTCGCCCTGTTCCAAATGGCACGGTTGGTGAAATATGCATCTCATTAAAGAATGGTCATCCGGTTGGGTTATTCCAAGGCTACCATAAAAATGAAAAATTGACGGCCAAAGCTTTCCGTGATGGATTCTATCATACTGGTGATGTCGCATACCGTGACAACGATGGCTACTATTGGTTCGTCGGTCGTAACGATGACTTAATAAAAACGTCGGGGTATAGAGTAAGTCCATTTGAGGTTGAAAGCGTATTACTAGAACATCCGGCAGTACGTGAAGTTGCGGTAACTGGAATTCCAGACCCTTCACGCGGTATGGCAGTTAAAGCAACGATTGTTCTAAACAAATACTTTCAAGGAACTGATGTACTTATCCGTCAACTACAAGACCACGTTCGCAGCAGAACGGCATCGTACAAATATCCACGTGTAATAGAATTCGTTGATAGTCTACCGATGACAATCAGCGGTAAAATTCGTCGTGCTTTGATAAGAACTTTAGACAGTGCCAAAAGTACGATTTTAGAACCAGTAAAAAGTGCGATTGGTTTAGATGGAAAAGAAGATGAAAAATAAAAAACCGCCAAAAGGCGGTTTTTTTTATTTACCTGAAATTATTTTTATTTAACAAATTTTTTCAAAACTAAACTTGCGTTTGTGCCCCCAAACCCGAAAGAGTTACTTAACGCAACATTGACTTCTTTCTTTTGAGCTTTGTTTGGAACTAAGTTGAAATCACCAACTTCATCTTCTGGATTTTCCAAGTTGATTGTCGGCGGTACTATTCCATCACGAATCGCCAGAACGCAGAATATTGCTTCAACAGCTCCGGCAGCACCCAACAAATGCCCTGTCATAGATTTAGTAGATGACATGCAAACGTTCGTTTCGGCAAATAAATTTTTAACCGCACTTAATTCACCCATATCACCCAAACCGGTTGATGTGCCATGAGCATTTATGTAATCAACATCAGACGGTTGCAGACCTGCATCTTTAATTGCCGTTTGCATTGCACGCATTCCGCCTTCACCGTTCGGCGCCGGCGCAGTTATATGATATGCATCACCAGACAATCCATAACCAGCAACTTCGGCATAAATCTTTGCCCCACGCGCAACGGCATGTTCATACTCTTCCAGAATTAAGATACCAGCCCCTTCCGCCATTACGAACCCGTCACGTTCCTTATCCCATGGACGAGACGCACCAGCCGGGTCATCATTACGTGTCGACAAAGCCTTCATCGCACAGAAACCTGCCACACCTATTTTCCCGACGGCGCCTTCTGCACCACCGGCAACCATGATATCCGCATCACCGTGTTGAATTAAACGAACAGCTTCACCAATGGAATGTGCAGAAGAAGCACATGCTGTAACAACGGAAATATTTGGTCCCTTTAATCCATACTTAATTGAAACATTACCAGCAGCCATATTTATAATTACCTTCGGAATGAAGAACGGGCTGATGTGTCGAGGACCGTTTGCATATAATTCAGCACAATTATCATATATGGTATTCAAACCACCAATACCTGCCCCAATTGATACCCCCATACGAGTTTTATCACCTTCATAATCAATTAGGCCTGCATCACGAAGCGCTTCATCCGCAGCAACCATACCATAAATAATAAATTTTTCTAATTTGCGTTGTTCACGGGCATCAACTACAGCATCTGGGTTATACTGTCCAGGTTCTGTACCAATAACAGGTAATCCCGCAATTTGAGACGCTAAATCAGAAGCATCAAAGGTATCAATCTTACGCACACCGGAAACACCGTTTACAATATTTTTCCACGCGTATTCGATTCCTGTTCCAACAGGTGATACTATACCCATACCAGTAATGACTACTCTTTTCATACTTATTATCCTTTATAAGTTTTATCTAAATATACTATATAATAACTTGTTTCCTAGCGTGCGTACAGAAAAAAATCCGTCTACGGCGAAAATGGCGCGACGGATTTTTTCATAACCTGGTACAAACTCCAGAATTATTTCTTGTGGGCATCAATATATTTGACAGCATCACCAACTGTAGCCAACTTTGCTGCTTCTTCATCTGGAATTGTAATATTAAATTCTTTTTCAACTTCCATAACGAATTCAACGACGTCCAAAGAGTCTGCGCCCAAATCATTTACAAAAGAAGCTTTTTCATCAACTCTAGCTTCTGGAACGCCTAACTTTTCGGCTACGATTTTCTTTACTTGTTCAAAAGTTGTCATTATTCTATCCTTTGTTTTTGTTAAATTTGTGGCCCAACCATGGGCGTCATTATTAAAAACTATCATTTTATAGCATAAGTGTCAAGGAATTATAACAAACAATAACAAATCCTTGACAAGAACATAAATATATGTTTACGGCATTACGTCATTCAATAACGAATTCATATTTACCCGAAAATCTTCTTTATCCGAAGCCCAAACCAGTTGACGCATAAGGAATTTATTCACATCGTCCATTGTTAAATCTGGTGCTTCGGCCGCCTTTACGACGCGATTCCATGCGACCCGCGGATCAGTTAAATGCCCCCGCCCTCTTCCCGGGAATACCCAACGTCCATCTTGAGGTAAATCTTGCAATAACACAACAGCCATATCAGACAAAGGACGATCACACCAAGTATAATGGTTAAAATCTAAATCACGCCATTGCATGGCAAAAACTTTACTTTTAGGAGCAAAACCATATATCAACATCAAAAAAGCAGCACGCAAATTAAGGTCTTCTTCTTGATTTATAGAACGAACCAGACGATGAAAAATGTTTTTATTTATCGGGCGTACGCGACGTTTCTGTTTTATTTTTGGCAACGAAGCAACCGGATTTTCATGTAAGTAACCTGAATCCAAAGCATACCGAAAAACACTTTGTAAAAATTCTTGCATACGCCCAGCAATAGCAGGACCTTTAATAGAAGATATAACCTTTTTCACATCTTCCGATGATATATCAGATATATTTTTATTTAACAACTCAGCGAAATGTCGTTTAATTGCACGTTCTAATTTATCCCTAGAAATACTATTTCGACGTACCCGTTTTTCTAAATAAATATCCAGGAACTTTTTTAACGTAATCTTTTTTCTATGCAGAGTTTTTTTCTCCATTGCCGCGGCAAGAACTTCAGGCACAGCTCCGCGCGCTGTTTCTATATCTACCTCAGGATAATTTCCTATAATGATTCGTTTGTCACGACCATGAACTCTTTTACGAACGAAGAAAGTTTTTACGCCTCTACTTGTTATATACATACGTAAACGTGGTTCAGAAATATCCTGAACCACGTCAAAGCCAGCGCTTGGCGCAGGTAAATTATCCAATATAAACGGATTAAAGAAGAATTGATGCGCCATAACTTCCCTCTTTTATAAGAATTACTTACTTTTAGCCGCCAAAAATTTTTCGTGCCAGAAATTATTTTTTTTATCTAACAAATAATTATATTTTTCCTCTAATTCGCAATAGTTATGATTTTGTTTTATATAAGGGCATTCATCGTTTTTACATTTTGAAACCATATCCCCGTAATGAAAATTAGGGCAATATTCAGTCGACCAAGCAACAGATACCCCATCTGGATCATGAAAGAATAAACAATCTTTCACTACAGAACGAACACATTTCAACTGTTCTTTACTTTTAACCGGAACCAGTTCCGAAACATTAGAAACTAATTCCAACTGAGCTTTACAGACAGATTCTTTTAACCCATCGCAATACTTTTTTAAGCTTTGGTATTCACGCCAATGTTTCTGAAACCTTTTCCAACTAGTTTTCTGAACGTAATTTATAAAAAGTAACATAAGTAATCCTTTTTTATGTGTTTTACATACTTCTTTTATTGTTTAGATTCCTCCTGTTGCTCTCTAATCAAAACAAATTTCATTTTATAAGCGCAAACTTATTTTTCCAAAAGTTGTCTCTTACTTTCTTTATCTGCTTACTTTCTTCCAAGGCTCTGAAATACGACACATTTCGTAAATAAAACGAACACGTTTTTTCTTTACAAAGTACGTTTTCATCAAAATGCTCACATACCTTGAAACAAAAGCGTGGCATTATATCACCTTCTCTAGGATCGACATTTAATTTCACACATTTAACGAAACATCCTTGAAAAAAGTCACACAAATCTTCTGCGCATCCACCAAGGTCGTTTATTAAACGTCTTCGATACATTTTGCATACATTCTTTGACTTAAAATACAAACTTATAACTTCCTGATATTGCTTAAAGTCATTGCGAATATCATTCAAAGGAGTTTTTAATAAATATTTTATTGTTTTACAAAACATACTTATCTCTTTTGTAAAGACTATTTAACTCGAGCAAATTTATTTCCCCAAAACTTCTTTTTATTCAAACGAGCGATTTCATAGTCACTACATGCAGTGATATAATTTTTATTCTTTTCAAAGTACGGACATTTAGTGTCAGTGCAGAAAATAGCAGACATATTTTTACACGGAGTAAAAGTCACCTGTTCGCATTCAAGCAATTTCACATCATGAGTTACATCAGAATTATTGATAACGATTGAAAAATCCTCTCTTCCTATTTTTATACAACCGTTTTCACCGCGCAGCAAAGCAAACTCATTTTTCTTTGTTTTTTTTAATTCGTTACAATTTTTTCTTATGTTTCTATATTCCGCAATATCTGCACGAACATCTTTTAAATTTGTATTCCATAAATATTTTACTGCTGCGACTAACATTTTAAATTCACTCCTTTATTTTATCGCTTTTTTTAGTTTGAAACTTTCAACGCATTTATAAATGCTGACTGCGGGATTTCAACGTTACCGAACGTCCGCATACGTTTTTTACCCTCTTTCTGCTTCTCCAATAATTTTCTTTTTCTTGTTATATCACCGCCATAACATTTGGCCGTTACGTCCTTTCGATATGCAGCGATAGTTTCACGCGCAATTATTTTACCGCCTATTGCCGCCTGTAAAGGAATCTTAAATTGATGCCGCGGTATTAAATCTTTCAACCGTTCAACAATTTGACGTCCACGCTTTTCCGCGGCACTTCGATGACACATAAAAGATAAAGGTTCAACGTTTTCGTCATTTACCAGAATTGATACCTTTACTAAATCAGACGCCTGATAACCTTGCACGACATAATCAAAAGACGCATAACCAGACGATATAGACTTTACCCTATCATAAAAATCAAAAACGATTTCTGCTAGCGGTAATTGATAAACTAAAACCGCCCTATTTCCAACATAGGAAATATTTTCTTGTACGCCACGTCTTTCAGAACACAAAGACATAATTCCGCCCATATACTTATCCGGCATCATAATTGTTGCCCGAACCCACGGTTCTTCAATAGAAGCAATTTTTGTTGGGTCTGGCATATCTGCAGGATTTTCTAAATCCATAACGCTGCCGTCACGCAAATGAACTTTATATAACACACTTGGAACGGTATTTATCAGCGTTAAATTAAATTCTCTTCTTAAGCGTTCACTGATAATTTCCATATGCAACAAACCTAAAAATCCACAACGTAACCCAAAACCCAATGCGGAAGATTTTTCTGTTGTAAACATAAACGAAGCATCATTTAACGCTAACTTTTCTGCACTATCACGTAAATTAGGATAATCGTCTGCTTCAACTGGAAAGAAAGAAGAAAACACAACAGGAATAGACGGCTTAAAACCAGGCAAAGGTTCTGCACCTTCGGCGTTTCTTGCATCTGTTATCGTATCACCGACCTTACAATCATGTATAGTTTTCATACCGGTAATAATAAAACCAATTTCACCGGTTTCTAACACATCTGTATCTATCATTTTCGGTGTAAAATAACCAATTTTCTCAATTACGTACTCTGCCCCAGTTGCCATAAATTTAATTTTTTGACCGCGTGTCAAGCGCCCGTCAACCACGCGTACCAATATGACAACGCCCAAATACGAATCGTACCAAGAATCTACCAATAAGGCGCGAGACGAAGCATTTTCATTACCGCGCGGCGACGGTAACTTCTTCACTATTTCTTCCAATAATTCTGGTACACCGTCACCAGTTTTTCCAGACACACATAACGCCTCAGCAGCGTCCAAACCTATAACATCTGCAATCTGTTCGCGCGTTCCGGCAACATCACTTGACGGTAAATCAATTTTATTTAGAACCGGCAGCATTTCTAAATCATTATCTAGTGCTAAATACGCATTTGCCAAAGTTTGTGCCTGTACACCTTGAGTGGCATCAACCAGTATCAACGCCCCCTCACAAGCCGCCAAACTACGAGACACTTCATACGAAAAATCTACGTGCCCCGGTGTATCCATTAAATTCAGCTGATATACTTGCCCATCTTTTGCGGTATAGTTTAACCGAACCGTTTGAGCTTTTATTGTAATACCACGTTCACGCTCAATATCCATAGAATCCAGAACCTGAGCCTTCATTTCACGAGATTGTAAACCACCCGTATATTCAATCAATCTATCAGACAAAGTTGACTTTCCATGGTCAATATGCGCGACAATAGCAAAATTTCTGATATTTTTTTGACTCATCCAAAATCCTGTACAGGAACTAATCTACGCGGCAATAGTACACCAGTATAACAAAACTTGCAACCTGTTTTTAACGTGAACGTAAATTAAATTTTTTGGCCATCAATCTATTTTCATTTAACATTACATATCCATTATTGCTATAAAAACGATACGCTTGTATTGTAGGAGCACTATATAAAAGAATATTATTTACTCCTTTTTGAAGACAATACTTTTCATATTCTTTTAATAATAACGTACCAATTCCCGTACATTGATATTTTTTATCAACGAACAAGTAATCTACCTTAGCCTCATTTTTAATCTTGCTTACCTGCCCTTTTATGAAACCCAACGGGGCAGAAATTCCATAAAACACAAACAATATATGTCCGCGCGTTTCAACATCTTCTCGCAAATTATTGTATAAATGCATCGCCTCACCCGGACGCGTTTGATCCACAATATGATAACAATCGCTACGCAAGGCCATATCTACTTTAGAAATTTGTTTTATCCCAGGAGTCATAATAAATCTCATAAACTATTCAGCAAAGAATCTATACGTTCTGCCTTATCCAAAGTATCATCATATTCAAACCGAATATCAGGAACATATTTTTGATCCATACGCGCAGCTAATTCGTAACGTACAGTTTTAGTGATTTCATCCAAACGCTTTTGCACGACTGGAATGTCTTCATGTCTAGAATAATAAAACAAACGGACAAATTGCAATCCACCATGAGCAACAGCTCCAACCAAAGATACGCCTGAAATCAATTTATCATCGCTATAATCGTCACGTAGAATCTCTGCCACTAAGGTTTGCACCTTACTTGCCACCCTTTGCGCACGATTAGAATCATTACTTTTACGTTTCATCATATTAAACAACCTTAAATATATGTAATTGTAAATTATAAAATATTAAATTACAATCAAGTAAATTTTACGCAAAAAATGGAGAATTTTTATATGAAGTTCGCAGAATATATTTTAAGCAAATCTGAAAGTCGAGCATATTCTTGGATAGTATTTATATTGACAATATTCGAATCGATATTTCTATTTATTCCACCAGAAGTATTTATGACCCCTCCAATTATTGCGAATAAGAAACGTGCTGTTCCGATTACGATTGCCACAGCCTTAGGTTCTATCGTTGGTGGTGCGATTGCATATATGATTGGTGCATGGTTGTGGGATTCTGTGGGCATGTGGCTGATAAATACATTTTCTAATCCAGAATTGATAGAAAACGCAATCAAACCGATGTTCAGCAAATACGGCATCATGATAATAGTACTGACGGCTGTAACACCGATTCCTTATAAATTATTGGCGCTATGGCTTGGATTTATAGGTTATCCAATATGGATATTTCTTGGTGTATCGGCAATATTCCGCACCGGAAGATTTGTAACGGTTGCCGCTTTATTATACTTCTTCCAAGAAAAAGCGAATGCAATAGTAAAGAAATATTTCTGGCCTTTAACGATTGGTGCAATTGTTGCTGCCGCTCTTGGTATATTTTTAATATCATTATTTTAACGAAATAAAAAATCTCCATATCTGGAGATTTTTTATTATTTATTCAACCCATATAGTTGCGTACGTCGTACCAGACTCACCACCTACAGGGATTTTTACGTTACCTTTTGTAACAGTAACTTTACCATCTGTCTGAGAAACACCAGTAACAACAGCCCCTGTTCCAGAAGACGTGCTATCCAAAGCCGTAATTTGGGCTTTTGTTGCATAAGTATTTACAATGTTATTACCGCTGCCATCTTGCGTTGCCTTTGTCGCGGAGTCTGCAGTTGTGGCACTATTAACTGTAACAGCACCAGCAGTTGAAACAGTAATATCTCCACCGCTTTTGACACCACCCAAAGCCGTTGATGTCGCAGCCGGTAAAGTGTACGCAGATGGAATTGACGGTTTATCAGTCAAGTCGTTATAAGAACCAGACGTTGCAACTTCTGCCAAATCAGCGGTGTCTGCCTTAGCCGCTAACGCGGTATTTATAACCTTATTCTGAACCGGGTTTGTACTTGTTGAGCTTAAAGCAGAATCAACTGTTACTGCAGCCGGAATTGTTGGTTTATTAGATAAATCATTATAAGATCCAGATGTTGCAACAGTTGCTAAGCCGGATATTTTAGATGTGGCTATCGCAGCACTTGCTGAAATATCAGCATTAGTAATTGTACCATCTGTAATCATAGCACTAGAAACAGTACCCGTTGTAACGTTACCTGTACTGTCCGTGATTAAAACTTTATTTGCGGCTTCGCTACCCTGCGCTTTTGCAACCTTATTATTTGCAGCAGTTTGAGCTGCATCTGCGACATCAGAAACATCAGATAATTCTGTTTTTGTTGCATAAGTATTTACAATATTATTACCGCTGCCATCTTGCGTTGCCTTTGTCGCGGAATCTGCAGTTGTGGCACTATTAACTGTAACAGCACCAGCAGTTGAAACAGTAATATCACCACCGCTTTTGACACCACCCAAGGCCTCTTCTGTAGCTGCCTTTAAAACATATTCAGATGGAATATCAGAAACATCCGCCTTTCCTTCTAACGCGACAGCAACAGCTTTTTCAGAAGGATATGTCGTATCTGTTGCGGATGCAGTTGCACGAACGGTTGTGACTTTATTTTTTGTTTCTTCTGCCGTTATACCTTTTGTAGCAGTAACGGTGCTACCACTTGCTGAAACAGCAGTAACAACATTTCCTGTACCTTCGGTAGAACCACTAATACTAGTCAAACGCCCATCAACTAAGTTATCAACATAGCCCTTTGAAGCGATATCAGCATTAGCAGCCCCCATAGCAAACATTGCTATTAAAGAAACTGCAAAAAGACCTTTCGTTTTCATCATCTTATATTCTACCTAAAAAACTGTTTCGTTTCACTATCTAAATTGCAACTACACTAACTTTTTTGTGTGCGATATTTCAACTAATATCGCACACTTTGTACCTACATTCATTATCTTGCGACAACTTCCCATTCATAAACGGAATTATTATAAGTCAATACGCACTTATTTGTCGGGTTATCGCAATTAGGATCTGTCGGTTTTGGTATTGCGGCCAAAGCAGTATTTTTCGCTTCAGTTGCAGTTTGACTTGCTGTATCTGCAGTATTTTTCGCTTCAGTTGCAGTTTGACTTGCTGTATCTGCAGTATTTTTCGCTTCGGTTGCAGTTTGACTTGCTGCTGTCGCAGTTTGACTTGCTGTTGTTGCCGCTTCTGTAGCCGCCGTTGCCGCTTCTGTAGCCTCACCTGCTTCTGCCAGAGCTGAAGCAGCATCAGTTTTTGCCTGCGCCGCATCTGCTTTTGCTTGGGTCGCATCACCAGAAGCAGTTGTAATTTTTCCGCTAACCTCGTTGATAGCCGTTACCACTGTTGAAGCGGTTGTACCCATATTTACAGCACTTACTTCACCAACCTGAGCATCATACGTAGCTTTATCTAACTTCAAATCTGCAGTATCCTGTGCAGCATCAGCCGCCTGTTGTGCTGCTGTAATTTTTGCGTCATAAGCATCATATTTAGTTACTTTTTCTGATGTGATACCAGAAGTTACAGCAGGATTCGTTTGCAATGCATCTATTTCACCTTCTGCTGTTGTCAAACGTTCACCTTGACTTGTTACTGTTCCCTGCAATTCGGCAACATCTTCTGTTACACCGGTAACATTACCTGATACTGCTGTGATAGCATTGGCAACCGCCGCGACAGAAGGATAGGCATCATCATTTGTTGTATTTGTCGAATACTGAGCTGATTTAATCAAAGCCGAATCTTGCTTATCCGCCAAAGCCGCCTCAACTTCTGTTTTTATTGCATGAGTTGCAGAAGCTGCTTCTAATGTATCAATACTACCCTCCGCCGCTTGCAAACGGGTACCTTGATTACTTACAGTTTCACCCATTGTGGTTACCTGACCTTGCAACGTAGTTACAGATGCTGTGGTTGCTCTTGTCCCTACCTGATCATCAACATATGTTTTTGATGCGATTTCTGCATTTGCCCCACCAACTGAAACAACCGTTAATAATGTTGCAAATACACCTGATGTTAGTTTTTTCATTTTTCCTTCCCTTTTGTTGTTTTATTCAAATCTTATTATTGTGCAGGTTCCGTTACGTTAACCCATTTAAATTGACCGTCTGTTCCAACCGATAACACACATAATCCAGACTCTGCTTTACAATCCTCATCTGGTTGCGGAACCGCCAAAGTAACTATTTTTTCATTTGTTTCAGTTTTTGTATAAACATCGGATGCATCTGCCTTACCATCAATTGTAGTAACAACGTCTTCACCCAACTTTTCTGTAGTAACCGCACCATCTGCAATCTTATCCGTTGTAACTGCACCATTCTCTAACTTACTACCGGATATAGAATTATCTAATATGTTGTCGGGATTTACTGGTAAACCTGTATCGGACAACTTCGTTATCTCTTGATTGGTCCATTCTACGATTGCCCCAACCGATGGATATGCCGTCGGCGAACTTTGATTATCAGAAGTTATCTTCGTTGTCTTGTTCGCCGCATTTTCCGCCGTGTAACCTAATGCATCTTGTTTACCGGCTAACCCTGCAACTGCTGAATCTGCCGTGTCTTGCGCCGCTTCCGCTGCCTTCTGCGCATCTTCAGCCGTCAATTGCGCACCACCTGCCGCTAACATCGCATCTTCTATCTGCGACGCTAAACCTGTCTCTTCGTTATTGATTACATCTCCTAACTGAGTTACCTGCTCTGTTACCTGCGTCACATTTTGATTTATTGTCTCTATCGCGCTTGCATCAGCCTTCGTCCCTAACGCAGTATATACCGCAGACGCTGATGGATATTGTTCACTAGTTGATGAACCGTCTATCGTATCCGTCTTATTTGACTTGTCTTCTTTACCAGATATCTCGGCCGATAATTCTGGACTTAATTTCCCTTCCGTTATCGCTTCGTCCGCTATCTTGTCCGTTGTAACTGCACCATTCTCTAACTTACTACCGGATATAGAATTATCTAATATGTTGTCGGGATTTACTGGTAAACC
>CALXMU010000001.1 GCA_944389555.1 uncultured Alphaproteobacteria bacterium | reverse complement strand
GTTGTAACTGCACCATTCTCTAACTTACTACCGGATATAGAATTATCTAATATGTTGTCGGGATTTACTGGTAAACCATCCGTAGACAAATTCTGTAATTGTTCATTCGTCCACTGCGTTATTGCGCCAACAGTTGGGAACGCCACGGCAGAGTTTTGATTTTCCGCAGTAATGGCTTTCACTTTATTACCCGTAGACTCTCTGCCTTGCAACCCGCGCTCTACATAATCGGTTGTAGTATATGTTGCTTCGGCCTCTTCTTTTGTAAGATAAGTATTAGCAACAGCAGATATTGCGTTTGCTATTGCAAAATTCATCTCTTCGGTAGTTGAATAATTTGTCAAATCTGCCGCAGCCCCAGGTTCACCTTGCGGTCCTTGAGGTCCAGTAATTTCGGCCTTAGAAATTAAAACATTCCAGTTATCACCGTCACCGACATAACGCCACAACAAATCCGTATCATTCGAACCTAACTCTATTTCACGTCCGTCTTGACCTATAACTCCTTCCAAAGATTCTTGCAAAGCCTCTACATCAACGAAAATTTCATTTGTATTATCATCAATGATTACATAACCATCTTGACCTGGTATTAAAGTATCTTGCTTATCCAATAACTGATCTGAGATATTTTCATTTTCTGTACGTAAATCAATTACATCTCGTTGTAACTGATCTATATCATTGCGCAACTCTGCCGATATATCAGGATTTGAACTGCCACCAGATGAAGAACCGCCACTTGGCGTTTGCGGTCGTAAAGAACTACCACCACTCACAGAAGTAGCACCACCCAAATACTGACCTATAGATAAACGAGGTGTGGTTGCGACCCTTCCGCTAGTCGTAGTAGAACTGCCGGAATTTATTGTCGTACTTGTGCCAGAAACGCCAGAATTAGGCGTAACTCTTACCGATCCACCACGTACAGAAGACGTTGATGAACCAGAAGCGCTATTCGCGGCCGCCGCATTAGACGCGCTAGTATAAGTATTACTACCGCCCAACGAACGAACAGACGAAGCACCATATGCACCAGTCATAGCCGTACAAAGAACGCAAATTATCGCCAGTTTTGAAATATTCAAATCGTTTTTCATCAATTCTCTCTACCTGTTTCAATAATATCACATTTCAGCGAATCGAGTCAACCGCTTTATGTGTTAAAATTCATATCTAACACCAACTGATATAGAATTATCCAAAATGAAATCTATGTCATTTTGGAACCAATGCGCCCCAGCTTCACCGTCTAAAACGATGTCATTTATACGTTGGTCTAACCCCGTCATACCAGATAGACGATAACGTATATCCAAAACCAAATTATTATCTAATTCCTTTGAATAACCAATCATTACACCAGCCATAGGCGAAACACCATATTCTTTACGTTCACTACCATTAGAGAATACAGTATCTATTGTAGTAATCGGCATTGAAGCGCCGATACCTGCTCCGACATAAAAACCACTTACAAAATCATAATAACCATTCAACATTGCATATGGAATTTGAAGCGTAAAACCAGATGAAGCATCCTTATCTTCAAAATACCCCATATACCCAGCTTCTAATTCTACACGCCAAAAATACGCGAAACGACGCCCTGCAAAAGCGCTACCACCAAACACGGGTTCAAAAGAATATTTATCGCCATCAAATTCTTCCGGCCCCACCAAACCATCATCAAGACTATACTTATTTTCCCAATTCAGAAAATTTAAGTCTGCACGCGCACCTACATACCAACCTGTTTTCGCCTTATCGGTATAATTATAAGTTACCCGATAACCACCTTCGCTATCACGCGTAAGATAACTAGGCGCTGCAAAGCCCCCGGTAGTAGTTAGGCCAAACAAAACAAATAAAGATACTAATCTTTTCATTCTTTCCTTCCTTTAACTTTTATCAAAAGTATACCACAAACCCCCTCTTATCCCAAGCATAAAAAAACATATATTGACAACTTTTTATAAAATTTGCTAAATTTACACTTGTATAAAAGAATAATTGAAAGGAAAAAATATGAAAAAAATTCTATTATGTGGTGTTATCTGTGCCTTGGCAGCATGTAGTGGCGTACCAAGTAATATAAACGATGACAAAGTTTTCTTTGCTTTTGATTCTGCCGAAATATCTGACGATGCTCGTGCCAATTTGGAATCGCAGGCGTTATATATGAAAAAGAACCCAAATAAAAACGTAATATTAGAAGGTCATTGTGACGAACGCGGTTCAACAGAATATAATTTAGCCTTAGGCGCATTACGCGCTGGAAATGCTGCGCATGTTCTGATTGCAGAGGGTATAGAACCTGAAAGAATCAAAACTATTTCATACGGCAAAGAACGCCCGCAATATCCTGGCACAGGAGAAGAAGTTTGGGCAAAAAATAGAAACGCGACAACCAAAGTGGTTGATGCAGAATAAAAAATGCGCCGATGGCGCATTTTTTATTTTATGTATGCTTGACCGCATAATCTTTTTTTACTACTATTTTTCTCATGGAAGGTAATACAGCAATATCTTTTGCAAATGTTGGCGCACGTTATGATAACGCTAGGGAAGTCTTGTCTGACGTTTCTTTTAATATAAGCTCTGGTTCATTTTATTTCCTATCTGGGGCATCTGGTGCGGGTAAAACTACATTATTACGTTTAATTTATCAATTGCATAAACCTTCACGAGGTCAAATAAAACTATTCGGTAAAATTACAAACGATATGACGCGTGACGAAATCGCAAATTTGCGCCATAAAATGGCAATAGTGTTTCAAGAATATTCGTTGCTTTCTCATATGTCTGTATTTGATAACGTTGCACTGCCTCTTCGCGTTCGTGGTTTATCAGAGGCAAAAATAAAAAAGTTAGTTTTGAAAGTACTTGAATGGGTAGGATTGGCCAAATACGCGGACGCAAACCCTAAAACACTTTCTGGTGGGCAACAACAAAGGGTATCCGTTGCACGTGCAATCATTATTCAACCAGCAATATTATTAGCCGACGAACCGACAGGCAACCTAGACGATGAAAACGCGTCTCGTCTAATGGAACTTTTCGTTCAAATGAATAAAACATTTGGTACTACTATCATATTAGCAACCCATAGCACAAAATTGATGGAAACTTATAAGTTCCCTGTAATTCACGTAGAAAATCATCGCGTCAATTTTGTTAGTTCAAACGATTCGGTAAGCAAAGAAACAAATATAACAAAGAAAATTTGGAAGGGGCCAAAACCACAAAACTATTTTTCTGAGTTATCAAAACAATTCGACGACATTGGGAACGTATAAATGACAAAAAAACCGATTGTTTTTTCGCTTGTTCATGAACAGTCAATTTTTATGACTGCAATTATGTCATTGTTAACCTTCTTAGCGGTTTTGGCTTTCGGAATTGCATTGGCTATTGGTACGGGCGTTGTAAAATGGAATACACAATGGGATTTATTTGCCACTGTACAAGTTATGAAAACTGAAAATAATGCCACAGTAAAAAAAATAATAGATGATAATTTAGATAAAATTACAAATGTAAATGAAATAACAACAGATCAAATGCATGACTTATTAAGTCCGTGGATTTCCGGTGGCAGCGCATTAGAAAATTACTTGCCCAAAATGTATGAAATTGAATTCAAAACAACCAAGGACTTAGAATCAGTTAAAGAACAAATTTCTGACAATGCTAAATTTCTAACTCACGCACAGGCATTAAAAAGCTCTACATCTGCAGGTTGGAAAATGATTTTAATTTCTTCATTTGTATTATTACTGACTTTGGGGGCAATTGGCGTATGTATTTCATATATAGCTCGCAATACAGCTCTGTTACATCGAAGAGAACTTGAAATACTAAACCAAATTGGTGCAACCGATACGTATGTGGCTCGACAAATGCAAATCATCATTGCAAAAATCTGTATTGTCGCCGGCGCAGCAGGTTTTATAGTTGCGGTCCCGTTCTTACTTCTTATATTAGGAGCAGCACACAGCGCTCGCGTTGGTTTAATGGCGATGTTATCTATCTCTGGTTGGGGTTGGTTTATGTTATTCTTATTACCAATTGCCATAATAATATTTGCAATTTGGATTACAAAACGTACGACGATAAATATTCTAAAAAATAATTGATGAAATTACTTACCCCATCTTTACTAGTCATATCCTTTTTTGTAATTGGCGGAATGGTATTCAAAGCAACGACTCCACGTCAATGTACAGAAATTTTATCCGATGATACAATTTTCGTACTGACAGGAGATATGCGCCGCATACCTTTTGCAATGCGGCAATTACGAAAGCATCAAGACGCAGACTTATATATAATAGGTGCTGGTGCAAACGGTTCTTTTGAAATGGCTCGTCGCGTCACAATAGAATCAAAATCCAAATCAACTTATCAAAACGCGCTTGCCATAAAAGAAATAGCGAAGGAAACAGGTCTTGACCGCATTGTTCTTATTACCACAGAAGACCATATAAATAGAGCGCGGTACTTAATACGGCAAGAAATACCAGAAACAGAAGTTATCTCCTGCCCTGTACCTTTAACGGATATGCCCGTTACAAAAAGACTTGAACGATGGGTAATAGAATATATAAAATATATAGTCACATTATTAGGAATAAAAGAAGGTTAAAAAATAAAGGTATAAAAATGTTTAGAACGATTATTTTCAAAATTTTATTAGCATTATATTTCATTTTATGGTCGCCGGTACTTTTAATAGGATTGATATCTGACAGATTAAATAGATTTTTTGTTTTAACTTGCGCTAGGGGCGTGCTTGTGCTGGCTCGTGTCATTGCAGGAATAAAATACCAAATTCATTACCCACCTGTAGAAGAAAACGGGGTACCGGTTGCACCGAACGGCAACATACGATTAGACGGTAAAGCGATTATTGCTGCAAAACATATGTCTATTCTAGAAATTGCGATTTTATCTAATTATGTACCGAATTCGTTTTTCATTATAAAAAGAGAACTACTTTGGATACCAATTTATGGGTGGGCATTCTGGCGCATGGGTTTACAACCAGTGAACCGTGCCAGAGGTGCCACAAATATGAAAAAACTGACTCATAACGTTGCAAAAAAAATTATGGATGGGAAAGTTTTGATAATATTCCCAGAAGGTACTCGTGCAAAACCTGGGCAAAAAATAAAATTAAAACGTGGCTTATTATTCCTAGCTCATGAATTAAAATTACCGATTTTACCGGTTGGAACGGATGCCGGTAAATATTGGCCGAAACGCGGTTTAATGCATAGCGGCACAGCAAATATATGGTTTGAACCTATGTTACCGTGTAACGCATCCCTAGAAGAAATAAGCGAAGCAATAAATCGCCATAGCGCATAAAATAAAAAATCCCAAAATGGGATTTTTTATTTGCACCATCCTTCTCTATGTCCGCCATCATATGGTCTGCCTAAATTTTCTTTTACTAAAACGTTAGATAAATCACGACCATCTTGCATAACAACCCTTGCGTCTATGCGCCCTAAATATTTATCATCTTTAATATTAGATAACTCAACTACAGAACCAACTGGTAATAATTGCGCTGTTCTATCTCGCGCTTTTCGTGCCATATCAATTTCTTTTTGACACAACCCGTTCATTTCTGGGGTATCCACATCTAACAATCTTACTCTAACCGTAATATTAGTTTCATCTTCTAATTTAACACGCGCCGCAAAAGTATCACCATCTAAAACTCTATCAACAACCGCGGGCACAGCAATTGCCCTACCCGCCATTAAAGAAAAAGACAAAAAAGGAATAAGAAAGTTTCTTATCATGGCAATTTCGGTGACCAAGTTGGTTCCACACCATTGATATCATCTGGCAATTCTATCTCATAAATATTCTGTCCGGTAATATCAACGCTACGAATGTGGCTTATACGTTCGATACCGTCCAGCGCCTTTTCTGTTTCATAGTACACTACCCGACGAGACCCCGGTGCCCAAGACGGTGCTTCCATATACCAACCACCAGCCAAAATTTTTTCATTACGCCCACGCGGATCCATAATACCTATATAAAAAGTATCATCTGCCATCTTAGTAAATGCTATAAATTTTCCGTCTGGCGACCAAGCCGGTGTCGCATAACGACCAGCACCATAAGTTATACGTTCTACGGCACCAGTTTCTAAATCTAATACATAAATCTGTTGTTTACCGCTGCGGTCTGAATTAAACGCCATCTTTTTACCATCTGGCGAATAAGAAGGACTGGTATTTAACGAATTACCGAACGTCAATTGCCGTAAAGCCTTTGTTTCTATATCATATTCATATATATGTGTAATACCATTTTTAACTAGCGATAAGGCAATCTTAGTTCCATCTGGCGAGAAACGGGGTGCGAAGTTCATTCCACCGAATTGCCCTAACCGACGTTGCTCACCAGTTTCTAAATCTAAAGTCCAAACCATAGGATCATCATCACGATAAGATAAAAATACTATCGTCTGCATGTTTGGTGAAAAATGTGGTGACATAACAAAAGTCTTTTTATCAGATAAATAACGCAATCCATATCCGTCTTGATCCATAATTGCCATACGTTTTGTTCTGTCATGTACTGGTCCTGTTTCAGCAATAAAAACTATTTGAGTATCAAAATAACCAACCTCACCCGTTAAACGTTCATAAATTGCATCTGCCATGATATGAGCCAAACGACGAGCAGATTTTTTTGACGCGACCAAACTTTGCGCCTCTATCTGTTCTTTTGCATTTACGTCCCAAACATAAAATTCTAGATTATACTTATCGCCAGATTCAGCGGACAATTTTGCCTGAACTAAAACCTGAGCTTTTACAGCAGACCATAATTGAAAATCTGGTAAATCCCCCATAGCAACGAACTCTGGCAATGCGTCTCTAGAAACTATTCTGAACAAACCAGTAGATTTTAAATCGGCATCAACAACATCTCGTATCATCTTGGCATCTGAAGAAGAAACGTTTCCAACGGTTTCAATTTTCTGTACTGCTACAGAGATTGGTTCTACAGCTCCTGCAATAATATCAACTTTTAACTCTGCATGAGCAGGCATAACCGTCACACACAAAAACATAAACAAACCAAGAATCTTTTTAATCATATATAAATCCTTTCCCAAATAGTTTTCTGTAATTTTATATAGATATTATCTAAAAAGCAAGAAATCACAATAAGAAAACAAGACCGCAATTACAAACATTCGTAAAAAAAAATGCTCAACACAAACAACAACACACTCGCCCCCACAACAGTCATTACAGCCGTGTTGACGACCACAATTACAAATGTATTGACAATTGTCAATACGATGATATAGTCAGTTGTAAGTACGGCAGTATTGCCGTCTGTATAGGAGATGGTATATGCCAAACGTAATGCAACAATTGTTCATAATGAACATAGAAGCGCTGCTTAAAGAATATGCTGCTTACCGTGCATTCAATAAGTCTGACAGCGTTATAAATATGCGAATTCCTCATCAAATATTGGAACGCATAAAACAAATGGCGGAAAAGCAACATGTGCCCTACCAATTATTGATTTCTTCTGTTTTATATTCATTGGTAAGTGCCGAAGAACAACAGCAATAACAAACGGATAAAAAATGGGTTCACGCAAATCACAACATACATTTAATTTTCTACAGCAACATACCCATCGTGTCAATGAAGATTATTTAAACCAGCTGCCGTTATATAAAAACACAGAAAAATCCCAAAACGATTCTCAATATTGGCTTTTTTCAGATTTATATAATTTGTTTGGTCCAATTTATGTAGGCGACCACAGCAATATAATCAACACAACTGCCACAAGTATAAAACTATCAAATTTTGAAAAGTTGCCTAAAAAGAATGCGGCAAAAGAACCACGGGCACCAAACTTTCATACTTTTTTTTCTGACCACGTAGTATCAATAGTAAACGATTACGATATAAAAGAACCACAAGGTAAAATCATTAAAAGAAAGAACGGGCAAGACGCCAGACTAAGCCGTTATGCATGTTGGACGCTATTAAAACAATGGCCGAATATGATTTTTGCGCAACTATACTTTATGATGCCGGACGCTACCTTTGAGCAAGTCTATAACGCAGCATATAAGTTTTCTAGAATTTATCATCGCACAGAATTGGCCCAAGCAGAAAAGATAGTAAATGGTATTGCATACAAACACAACGCGGACATGCGCCAATTTAATAATTTTATGCATCGTGCTTTCTTCTATACGACAGATATCGATAAAATAAAATACGCATATGGTATAAACGGCACAATATTTGACTATATGGGCTCTCAATCACTTATGGCACGACACCAAGCACTAAACATCGCCATAAACCATCACAACACGTGTAATAAAATGCCATTTGAGTCATTTATAAATATATTGTCTGCAGAACTTATAAAGTCCCGTGTAAAAATGATACAACGTACAGGTCGCGCCCCAGAAGCAGATATATCACAAAAATCTGTTGGCCGTGTTGCCAGCGAACTAAAAAAAATGGAACGCGAATTTATAAACAAATTTGCATTCCAAAGCCTGAGATAAAAAAGCGGCCATAAAGGCCACTTTTTTTTACATTGCCCCCCAACTAGTAATCAAATTAGAACAACCGATTATCCCCAAACCCGTTGAAGACAATAAGAACTGTAAAACCACACCGATACCGAATAACAGTGCAAAACCTACTAGCATACCTGTACCTTTCTTCTTCAAATCGTCCATTCCGACTTCGCCCTTTGAGATATATCCCCAAGCCCAACCAGCGATATAGAAAGCGGCACCAACAAAGGCCAACGTACGTAAAATCTTAAATATGCCATACATTTGCCCAATTAGAGCACACAGACCAGATTCATTCACACCTACGCCACCGGCCATTCCAGCAGGCCCAGCAGCAAACGCCATCGCAGAACCCGCAACGACAACTAATCCGGCAAAGCCAATTCTTTTTAACAAATTTTTCATATAAATCCCCTTTTCTTTTTTTATAATTTTATCATAAAAAATAGTGGTATTCAAGAAAACTTGACACACAAAAAGGCGACATAATTTATGTCGCCTTTTTATTATTCTATGTAACTATTACATAGCAGGAACGATAATATATCTACGTTTTAAGACTGGTTGCGCCTTACTGCAAGAATCACAGGAAACTTTTTCAACCTGTGTGCACGCATTACAAGGAACTTCTTGCGCTGCCGGAACCAAAATCTGACGATCGTTACGCGGAGCCTGACCAAAGTTGTCAATAGCATACAAATCTTCACAGCGAGTATTGCGATAAACGATTTTTTTACCGTTATCTATACCACTAACATAGCGTGAGAAATTACGACCATATTCACCAGCATAGTAAATACAATCCTGACCATCTTGAGTATATCTTACGCCACCCTTGTAATAATCATAATATCCGCCACATCCCGCCAGCGCAGTCAGTGCGATTACAGAAACCAGAGCTTTTTTCATATTTCGTATCCTTAAATTCTATCTCGTTATTCTCTTACGCGCTCCCCGATTCGTACTTTAATTGTTGCACAAAAAAACCTATTGTCAAGTTTTTGTTAAAAAATAAAAATACCCGCAAACGCGGGTATAAAATCTTTTCATAAAAATTATGACAAAGACGGAAAGTACGAAATTTTTTCATTGCCCGGCAAATTAAAACATCCGTTTTTATCACAAAATTCTGTTCCGCTAGTTCCTGCCGGCATATAACAATCTTCTGCTTTTTCTGCCTCTTCGGCGCTTGTTGTACCTGCTGGACAATTTTTTTGTTCACCGTTATTACAGTATTTACCTGCTGGACATTTTGCAAACACCGCCTTTAAATAAATACTAGGATTTGTCAACGGTATAGGAACGGCATCGTCTGGTTTTAAGGACTCTTTACTATTACACGGAGACCTACACACCTTACTCTCAGCGTCAAACTCAAGGCAACATTCATAATGATCAAAAACTAAACCTTCAACAGAACCCGTAAATTTTTTGGCTTTACATTCAAAAGTTCCGTTTCTTTCGTTAATTGAGCACTGCTGGCTCATAGCTGAAACCTCATTTCCATTATTATCAAGATAATGAACTTCAAGGTTTTTATTTGCCCAGCATGCATATAATTCAACGGGCGTATTTTCATCACTTGTAAAGCCTATTTCGTTCCAGTTTTTATTCAAACTGCTATCCGAGTTAAAAACTAGACTGTTCTCGCATTCATTATAGTCTTTCTTGTTTGAGTACCCAAGGAATTGTTTAATTGAAATTGATGGCTGATATGCAGAGCTAGGTAATCTACTATTCCAAGCACCTTGGTTATTATCAGAAAAACCAACCCCATATTTTGCATATATCGTTTTGTTCTCATAAGTTATACTAGCCTCCTCACCAGGCTGAGCAGACAGCGTTTTATCAACCACTAAATTTTCCAAAGATGTATTTTTATCTAAATTTAACGTATAAATTTTCGGTTGGCAAACATTTGCTAAAGAATAAATACTTATATCACTTTCATAACTATTTCCCCTACCTGTCACCGTGAAATCTTCAGTAGTTGTGGCATTATAATATATACCACAATTTGTACAACCCAGTATTTCATTTGTTTGAAAATAAATCATTCCATTCCAGTAACTTCCAGCTTTACACGTAATAGTCCAAGGACATTCATCTGCAGTAAAACCAGTATATAATGTAGGCTCTTCTTCACTTTTCAAAAAAGTACCATTTACAGGTCCGGTACAATTTGTACAAGGTCCAACACCCCATTCGTCTTTATATGTCCCAACCCCACAAACTTGACATTGATTATATACGCCCTCAACATATTCGCACCCCAAACTACATGTAAAACCATCAATTGTTGGTTGGCTTGAACAAACAGTTGTTTGCCCGCCAAAAGCACCACTAATTATAAAAACAAAAAAACAAGAGAATAAAAAATTCCTCATCCGACAACCCTCAAAATATATTTATACATTATATTTTTACATGTTTTTTGTTATGGTGTCAATTTATTAAAAAAACCGGTAAACACCGGCTTTTTTAATGTTGTTTATTATACCTATATTTATTTATTGTCCAACCCTTTGAAACATACCACAAACTATCGGCCGGAACCTGTGACGCGGCACCAGGATAAAAATCAAAGTCGCCCTTTCCCCTAAATTTTGGTGAATATTCAAACATTCTTTCAAAAACATTGTGACGCGCACCCGTAATACTTGAGGCAACATAAGTATACCAAGGACCCTCTGGCACAAGATATATGTATCTTACTGTTTCATCTTCTACATATTCTTTAGCTACATCACTTATACACCTTTCATTATTCTCATTCATATACATAAGTGATGAATAATCTTCATTAGTAAAACGTAATTCAACATCGCGCAGCGTTTCTTCTTTTTCACATCCACCAAGCAACGTTGCCCCAGCCATACCCAACATAGGAAACAATCTTTTTAGTTTATATGGTACTACTTTCTTAAAGTTCATTTTTGTCTCCTTATATTATTCATTTTTATTTATTATAATCTTTATATTTATTTATTGTCCAACCCTTTGAAACATACCACAAACTATCGGCTGGAACCTGTGACGCGGCGCCAGGATAAAAATCAAAGTCACCTTTCCCCCTAAATTTTGGTGAATATTCAAACATTCTTTCAAAAACATTGTGACGCACACCCGTAATAGTTGAGGCAACATAAGTATACCAAGGACCCTCTGGCACAAGATATATGTATCTTACTGTTTCATCTTCTACATATTCTTTAGCTACATCACTTATACACCTTTCATTATTCTCATTCATATACATAAGTGATGAATAATCTTCATTAGTAAAACGTAATTCAACATCGCGCAGCGTTTCTTCTTTTTCACATCCACCAAGCAACGTTGCCCCAGCCATACCCAACATAGGAAACAATCTTTTTAGTTTATATGGTACTACTTTCTTAAAGTTCATTTTTGTCTCTTTATATTATTCATTTTTATTTATTATAATCTTTATATTTTTTTATCGTCCAACCATGCTGAACTAACCACAAACTATCGGCCGGAACCTGTGACGCGGCACCAGGATAAAAATTAAATTCGCCTTTTCCTCTAAATTTTGATGAATATTCAAACACTATTTCTAAAAAATTTTTTCGCAGCGCTGTGATTGTTGGCGCGACAAAAGTATACCAAGGACCCTCTGGCACAAGATATATGTATCTTACCGTTTCATCTTCTACATATTCTTTAGCTACATCACTTATACACCTTTCTTTATTCTCATTCATATACATAATTGATGAACAATCTTCATTAGTAAAACGTAATTCAACATCGCGCAGCGTTTCTTCTTTTTCACATCCACCAAGCAACGTTGCCCCAGCCATACCCAACATAGGAACCAATCTTTTTAGTTTATATGGTACTACTTTCTTAAAGTTCATTTTTGTCTCCTTATATTCGTTTAATATTGTTTTTGTTTATTTATCGTCCAGCCATGCTGAACCAACCATAAACTATCGGCTGGGACTTGTGACGCAACACCAGGTTTAAAATTAAAATCCCCCTTACCTTTAATCTTTGGTGAATAATCAACCGTTGGTTTCAATACTTCTTGGCATAATTCCGTTACGTTCTCTGCACTGTGGTTTTCCCAACCAACAGGTTCCGCAACTATATATACATTCTTTATATTATGAGAATCCGCATACGCTTTCGGCAACTCTATATGTCGCCACCCGTAATACCATCCTTCATAACAGGCAATAGCAGAATAATCATCACTATAAATTTTTACCTCCACATCACGTTGTGGAAGCCTTGGAATTTCCTCTTTACTACACCCACTAAATAATGTTGCACCTGCCATACCCAACATAGGAATCAATCTTTTTAGTTTATATGGCACCACTTTTTTTAATTTCATTTGTGACTCCTTTATCATCTTAATTCGTCAAGATTTTTTTCCTGACAAAAGCAAAAAAGCCCGGAAAAAAATCCGGACTTTTTATAGCCTTTTTAACACAAAAGCATTCGCAGAGTTCAAAGATTCAGACGAAAATCCCCCTCTCCAAAATCCTCCACTTGCAACATATTCATCACAAGGCGGCCAATCCGGGGTACCCCCAGAACTGAAAAGGAAAACTCGATCTTTTTTAATCATAAACCCCACCCAATACCTCTGTATTGTTTGTTATTTCATTTATAAATATAGACTAAAAATATACCTTTGTCAAGTTTATAATAATGAATCTGTAAACTTTCCTTATAAAAAATCGGGCAAAGTACAATATATTATGCTATAATTTCTTTCATAATAAGACAAAGGAAGTTCAATATGGATTACAAAGATTTCGGTCTGGTTAACACTAAAAAAATGTTTTCTGACGCTCTTTCTGGGCACTATGCAGTACCTGCCTTTAATTTCTACAACATGGAAACTTTACAAGCCATAATAAATGCGGCACATGATACACACAGCCCAGTAATTCTGGCGGTATCAGAATCCGCGCTTAAATATATGGGGACAGATTTATTACGTGGTATGATTTGGGGGCTAAACTTAAAAGATTCTAATAGTGTGGCCTTACATTTAGATCATGGTTCATCTTTTGAATCTTGTATACAAGCCATAGAACTTGGTTTTTCCAGCGTTATGATAGACGGTTCGAAATTACCTTTTGATGCTAATGTCGCTTTAGCAAAACAAGTTGCAGATTATGCACACCAATACGATGTTTCTGTTGAGGCAGAACTTGGCGTATTATCTGGCATAGAAGATGAAAACACTAAATCTTCTAAATCCAGTTATACCAATCCAGATGATGTAGTAAATTTCGTAAACGCCACCAACATAGACTCTTTAGCGATTGCGATAGGCACCAGTCACGGTGCATATAAACGCAAATCAAATGATGAAGAATTACGTTTTGACATTCTAGACAAAGTGGCACAACAATTGCCGGATTTCCCGTTAGTTTTACATGGTGCTTCTAGTATTCCGCAACACTTTATAAAAACAATAAACGAATTTGGCGGTAAAATATCAAACGCGCTGGGGATTCCAGTTGAACAACTGAAACGTGCCGTTGAAAAAAACATTTGTAAAATAAACGTAGACAGTGATTCAAGATTAGCGTTTACCGCAGGAATACGTGAAGCACTGGCTCAAAAACCAGAGAATTTCAATCCTCGCGATTATTTAGGGGTGGGTCTTAAAAATATTTACGATAATTGTGTTGAAGAAATAAAAAATATTATGAACTCTGCAAATAAATTATAAAAAATCGGCTAAAAAGCCGGTTTTTTATTTTGCGCGCTCTACATATTCTAGGGTTTCTGTATTTACAACGATTTTTTCGCCCTGTTCAATGAATAAAGGAACTTGAACGCGAACACCATTATCTAGAATTGCTGGTTTTCCACCGCTACTTGATACGGTTTGCCCTTTTAACGCAGGCTCCGTCTCTTCAACAGTTGCAACAACTGTTTTCGGTAAAGAAATTGATACTGGATTACCTTCAACAAAATTTGCCTTTACCATCATTTCTGGTGCCAAGAACTTCATTTGCTCACCCATCGTTTCAACGGGCATAGTAAACTGTTCATAATTAGACAAATTCATAAAGTATGCATCAGTACCATCTGAATATAAGAATTGACAATCAAAATCTTCAACCATCAACTTTTCAACTTTGTCTTCCGCGCGCCAACGATCATTACCTTTATTACCAGAATCAATATCACGTAAATCAGCCTGAACAAAAGCGCCGCCCTTACCAGGTTTAACTTTCGTTATTGACATTACAGAATAACGTTTACCATTATGGGCAATAACCCAACCGACGCGCATATCATTTGCAATATATGATGCCATAATCAAACCTCTTATTTTTTTCGTGTTATTATAATTTTCCACAATATATCGCGCAAGCAATTATTGACCTGCACGTTTATGCTCCCAGTACCTATCTATACTTTCCATAATCAATTTATCCGCTGTTGCTCTATCCGCCCAACCGGTAACTTTTGACCAAGAATTCGGTTGCAGGTCTTTATAGTGCTGAAAGAAGTATTCTATTTTGGAACGTAAAATTGCCGGCAATTGTTCAATATATTCTGTTGTCGTATAAAAAGGGTCAATATTATCACGCGGAACGCAAATAATTTTTTCATCACCACCCGCTTGATCTTCCATCAGCAAGGCCCCTATTGGTCGTACCTCAATCAAAACACCTGGACGTAAAGGAGCATTACAAACGACCACGCAGTCTAATGGGTCGCCATCATCCCCCAAAGTCCCCGGGAAATAACCATAGTTCGCAGGATATGCCATAGGCGTATGTAAAATTCTATCCACCCTTAACAAACCTGTTTCTTTATTTATTTCATATTTAACATGCCCGTCTTCTGGAACCTCTATTATTGCATTCATCTTCTTTGGAGGTTCTTTACCCGGTACAATTTCTTCTAGTGTCATAATTAAAATCCTTTGTTTTCGGCGAAATATTACCACAAAAAATCTGATTTGCAATTTTAATCCGATTTTTAATATAAAAAGACCCCAACAATGGGGTCTTTAATACTTCTTTCCGTATATTACATACGCATCGGCATCAATACGAACAATGCATCTGTATTCTTGTCCGTTGACTTTATTATAGTCGGAGATAAAGGATCCTGCATTTCCATCTGGAACGTTTCTCCCTCTACCTGCCCGGCAACGTCCATCAAGAATTTTACATTAAACACGACGGTAAAAGAACTGTCGCCATTATATTCTATATCCAATTCTTGCGTTGCGGTACCGGCATCTGGACTAGAAGCGTTTACGACCAATTTATTCATAGAAAAAGTCAACTGTACAGATTTTGTTTTATCAACACTTGCGACAGAAACCAAATCAACCGCGTTTAAGAATGATTTTCTATCTAAAACGGCGATTTTATCGTTTCCTTTTGGAATGACCACGCGATAATTAGGATATTGAGCATCAACCAACTTACTGGTTAAAGTCGCAGCCCCAACTGTAAAGCGTGCTTTTGTATCTGACAACTCAACCGTAACATCGTCAACAGTAGCATCTTCTAACAACTTAGACAATTCTCCAATTACACGACGAGGTAAAATGACCGCCGGCATTTCCGCGCTACCAACCGGTGCAGGCATTGCGCACAACGCCATACGTTGAGCGTCTGTTGCAACAGCAGTCAACATTTTTTCTTTTCCCTCATCCGCAATATGAAAATAAATGCCCCCTAAATGATAACGTACGTCATCTGTCGGGATTGCAAACTTCGTCTGGTTTATCAAGTGAGCCAAATCACCTGTTGTCATTTGGAATTTTGTTGTCAAATTACTACCGGCCATTGCTGGGAAATTTTCAGCGGGTAAAGTCGGCAAACGGAATACTGCCCGACCGCTAGACACAACCAATTGATCACCTGACTGCTTAAAAGAAATTTCTGCGTCATCCGGCAACTTACGTACAATATCGTACAACATCTGAACAGGTACTGTCGTCTTCCCACCCAAAGTTATATCCGCTGCAACATGCTCAACCAATTCCAAATCAACGTTTGTTGCCGACAATATCAAATCATCACCGACTTCTATTTTTACATTTACCAATATCGGCAAGGTTGCACGCTTTTCTACTATGGACTGCATGTGTCCCAGCGCACGAATTAAAACCTGACGAAATACTGAAAATTCCATAACTTGCTCCTGTTAAATCTATCTTCGTCCTACATTCCTTTCAAGTAAGTTTACCAAAAAAGCCCGATTCGGTGCAAGGGTTATTCAAAGCAAAAACACACTAGACAAAACGACTATTACGTCTAATAAAAAACCGCCCTTAGGCGGTATAATTTTTACTTAAACATTACTTTTTCCAATTTTGCACGTAATTTCTTTATATCATCATATTTAGTAAATTTTCCTTTTTCTGCTATTGATATATCACCACTTTCTTCAGACACAACTAATACCGTTGCGCTTGATACTTCTGTCAAACCCAAAGCGGCGCGATGTCTGGTTCCATATTTCCAATTCAAATTGTTTTTAGATAAAGGCAATATGCCACCCGCATAAGCGATACGATTTTTTTCTATTATAACTGCTCCATCATGTAGCGGTGTTTTATTAAAAAATATCGTCAATAATAGTTCGCTTGAAATTTCTGCATCAACAACGACCCCTGTTTTATCTATCGCGCTTTCTTCCAAGGTCCCCATAAAAACAATCAACGCCCCCGTATGTTTAGCAGACATATATTCAACTGCAGAAACTATCGCGTCTAACGATTTAGTATTCCTACTTTTATCTGGTGTATACTTAAAGATTCTGCGCCACTCATCTATATTCCCCATAAGCGCCATAAATTTACGTAATTCTGGTTGAAAGATGACTATGACACTTATTGATAAAAACAATGCAGTCCAATGCAAAAAACCGGCCAACAAATCTAAATTCGCCCAAGACAAAAAGAAACTAGCCCCCCATAACAAAGCCAAGCCCAACAACCCCCGAACCAAACGCTCAGAAGAAGTATTTTTTATAAAAGTCCTATAAAAAACCAACAGCACGATAACTATTATTAAAATTTGTGCTAAATTTATCCAACTAAACACTGCTTATTGCTCCTTATTTAATACGCTGTTTGCTAAATCTGCGACAGGTAAACTCATCCATTCTGGGTCATCATGGCGAACGGGTGCCCCTTTCTCCATCGCAGTACTACAAGGGTTATCATCCGCCAACCAATTTTCCAACAAGTCGCCTGCCAACAAACCAACGCCCGCCCCTGCGACCAAACCAATTCCACCCGTAAACGGTGCTAATAAAAGTCCAATGCCCGTCGCCGAAGCAACTTTGCCTGCAACCGCGGCTCCACTAATACGAATTGTCGGCTCAGCTAAATTCCCTGTAATTTCCATTGAATTTACGACATTCCCAGTCAAAGATAATTTTAATCCGCGAACGGGGACTGTCATCAAAGATAATTGCATTTTTTCTTTCCCTAAATCTAAACTTCCTGCCAAACGAACATTTATAGCATTTGTTTCTACAGCGACACCATTTTTAGTTTCCGCCAAACCGTTACGTAATTTTGTGTTCAGCGCGACACAAGAAATTTTCATTTGATTATATTTCTTTTCTGACCTAAACAAATCTTGAATGCTGTGACGCAAAGTCGTCAAAAAATCTGAACCATACATATTTGCAACCAAAGTTGAATGAGCATATCCTGAATCTGCCGAATAAATAGTAACGGGGCCCGTCATAGTTTGCATCCATTCGGATAAGTTAGAACCATTTGTCTCGACATACATATCAAAATTTACCGGTAAATCAGAAATAAAATTATTAACGCGAATTTGATTTAATAGTTCTCCTATAATTATTCCTCTACCTGTTCCTCCGACGCGCGCCTCCATTCTGCCGTCAGGAAATATATCAACATCAGCAGCGGCATTTACCTCACCATTCGCAATATTTGTTGTTACATCTACACGCCCTTTACCATTATTTACATTTAATTTTACATCTGTATCTTTCAAATTAAACTCTCGATAAACAATGAAATTATTCAAAGTTACCCGTAAATCTAAATTGCATTGCGCAAAAATTTCACCGAACAACGGGATGTCTTGAAAAACATTAAGTTCTCTATCTGGGCGAACCCATTTTTTATCGTATGCTTCTGGGAATATTTCTACAAGGTTTATTGATTTAGAGTCTAACTTTGCTTTTATATTTGGTAGTTTACCCGACCAATCAACAACACCAGAAAAGTTTAATGTATTACCGCGAAACTTTATTGAAGAATTACGTAAAGTTAATTTCTGCCAATCGTATCCACCAGAAATATTCACACTCATCATTGGCATAGAAATAAAACTTAAATTAAAAAATTTTCCGACTTCCTTAATATCTGGGATATCACCTTTTATGATAAAATCTATGGGTGCTTTGCTTTTCCCTTCCAAAGCCAAGTTAGCTATTAAGGCATCTCCACCTGTTGCGAAAGCGATACGTACCGGATATACCTTTCGTTCCGCATTATATTTAGAAAACGATAATATAAACGGAAATACATCAGATTTAGATTTTATCCAACCGCTATATTCACGTGTGTCATTACGAGGCATATAACGTATTTGAAAACCGCTTAAAGAATACATTCTACCCAAAACATCAATATCCACATTCTGAATTTCTAAACCGCCTAAACCAGGGTCTATGAAAGGATATTCTGATTGATTTTGCTGTACATTTTCTTCATAACTGTGTTCTTCATTGCTTAATGCCGAAGTAATTGAGAATTCACCCTTTTCATTTTGCTCGACACAGATATTTGCATCATAAACTTTTACGTTCTGAATTGTCGGTCTATCACGAAACAAAGATATTAAGTCTAATGTTACGTCTATTTTTTCTGCGCTAAAAGCATCTTTATGTTTTGCCCAATCGGCATTTGGAACGCGAACTTTATTTAACTCAATCTGCGGACGCAAAGATAATTTCCAAGATACACTGCCATCAATTTCAACGGGCAATCCTGTAGAATCTCTTAAAATTTCTAAGACGTCTCCACGTAAAGTTTCTAAATTTATCTGAGACAAAGCAATTATAACTGCAACGACTAACCCCATAACAAATATGGTTAAAATTCGCATAATTTTGAAAAAATTTTTCTCTTTTTTCTTCTTTTTGACCATCTTCAATCGCCGCAATATTTTATGGTAATTTAAACTCTAAAAACTTTATTACCGGCTGCATAAAATCTGGTATAGGCGCTTTCATAGTAAGAGTCTTACCGCTAGCCGGATGCCGAAATGTTAGTTTATATGCCAACAAAAACAAGTTATTTGTTTCTAGCATTGACCGCAAAGCACCGTCTAATTTCTTATCTGTTCCGTATAAGACATCTCCGACAATAGGTGCGTGTAAACATAACGCACTATGAATGCGCAATTGATGCGTTCTACCGGTTTTAGGTGAAAAAGATACCCACGACAAATGTCCAGCCTGAGATAAAACCTTATATTCTGTAATCGCACGCTGTGGACGCTGTCCTGTCCCGTCATTAAGACGCGACGCATCCTCAAACACCTGCCCTTTTACCATATAATTATCAATAATTCCTTGTTGCGGTCGAACATCTCCATTTAACAACGCCAAATATTCTTTATACGCGGCCTTTGTTTGAAATTGATTTGATAAAATCTGGGCAGCACGTTGATTCTTTGCAACGACAAGGATACCACTTGTTTCACGATCCAAGCGATGTACCAAAGATATTTTATCATAAGGGAACAAAGCCGCGGCCATTTTATCAATAGATTTTCTTATACCCGTTCCACCTTGGACGGCAAGCCCAGCTGGTTTATTAAAAACCACGATATCTTCATCGCTATGAATTATGCACTTACGTAATAATTCTAAATCTGACAGAGAAAAATGAGAACCGCTTTCAGTTTTTTTGGCGGGAACGTTTGCGTAACTACTTAAAGTTGGCGGCACTCGAACGACGTCACCTGCTCTTAAAATTTCCTGCCCACGCGCCCGAGAAGAATTTACTCGTATCTGCCCACCACGACATAATTTATAAAATTCACGTTGAGGCATAGCAGGATACCTACGCAGAAACCAGCGCAGCAATCGCGTTCCTTCTTCGGTCTTAGAAACCTGTATCAGTTCCGCCATTACACACCCCTGTCAGCGTACCGACTATTCCCCGTAGGTTATCTGAACCACGTTTTCACCGTTAGCATTATTACATGTACCAGACGCACCACTTTGTGTACGACCAGACATTTCATAACCAACGGAACCGTCCCACCCCTTTGTGACAAAATATTCACAATCGGATTGAGACAAACCGTTTATAGAAATAATAAACTGACGCGCATTAGACGGATTTACAGAAATCTGATACGTACCACCATATGGGTTTTTATTCGTCATCCCTATGGCACCAAATATGGTGGCATTATTTATATTAGAATAATCATCATATTCCGTGAACATCTGACGAACTTGGGTTACCATTTGTAATACCTCATCGTTTACGGTATTACGTTTCTGCATATTCATCGCGCTAGATATTGCTGCAATTGCTCCAACGGTAATCACGCCCATAATAGCCAATACACCCATCATCTCAATCATAGAACGTCCAGATTCTTGTCTCATATTTACATCCCCCATTTGCTATTTATTTTTTTATATTTTATCATAAAAGGTATGAATATTCAATTTTCTGATTTAATTGAAAACAGTCCCAACGCCCCGGGCATATATAAGATGTATGATGCCGACGGGACCTTATTATATGTAGGAAAGGCGAAAAATCTATCTAAAAGACTTAACCAATATTTAGATATTTCTAAATTAGAACCTCATAAACAGGTTATGCGCACATTAGTAAGTCGTGTTGATTGGGATATAACTGCGACCGAATCGGACGCTTTATTATTAGAGCAAAATCTTATAAAAACTCTAAAACCTAAATACAACATTATGCTGACAGACGGAAAAATGTATCCGATGATTGCGCTGACGGCATCTGAATATCCAAGGCTTTTAAAATTTAGGGGGAAAATATCTCAACGTCGTGACGTTTACGGCCCATATCCTTCTGTTTCAGCGCTTAATGAAACAATAAAGACCATTCAAAAAGTTTGTAAATTACGTACCTGCACAGACACGTTTATGCGCAACCGTGCACGCCCCTGCTTATTATATCAAATAGGTAGATGCAGTGGTCCTTGTACCATACCACAAAAAGATTACTCTGAAAACGTTCAACTTGCCCGAAGAATATTGACGGGTGACAGCGAACCCATAATCGCAGATTTAACCGAACAAATGAAAAAATTTTCAGACGCTATGGACTTTGAATCTGCTGCACAATGTCGCGACAAAATTGCGGCTTTAACACAAACATCAAATCGCGGTATGCGGCAGAATCGTGCACATAGCGCGAATTTACAGTGGGCAGAAAGTATCAACGATTTAGAAAATTGGTTAGGTATAAAAATAGAATGCGCAGGCGTATTTGATAATTCGCATTTATTTGGTAAAAATCCTGTTGGTGCCATGATAACATTCGGGCATGACGGTTTTATCAAAACTGGTTACAGACATTTTAAATTAAGAGATGCATCACGAGCAGGAAACGATATAGCAATGATGGCAGAATTCGTTTCACGAGCAACAGCAAGAGGTCCAAAACTAGATTTAATAATTGTAGACGGTGGTCCGGCACAATGGAATATCGCCCATAAAACCGCGCCCAACATACCGATTCTTGGCGTAACTAAAGGCGAAGTTCGAGATGGGGACGAACATTTCATTATGCCAGATGGCAGCGTATGTCGCGATTTAGCAAAAGATTCTAGATTATTTTTGTTATTACGAGCCGTACGTGACGAAGCCCACAGATTTGTAATAACATTTCATAGAACCGTACGCGCAAAAAAGATGACCAGTTCTGTTTTAGATGAAATAGAAGGCATTGGTCCAACTAGAAAGAAGGCTCTTTTAACTCATTTCGGTTCTGTTCGCGCCATAACAGATGCCAACTTAGACGCACTGTTAAAAGTACCTGGGCTTGGGAAAGCCGCGGCAAAAAAAATATATGCCCATTTTCATTCTGAAGTGATATAATGTTTATATTGGATATTATAAAAGGAGAAAATATTATGAAATTTTTTGTAAACTTTTTGTCTGCATTCCGCATTGCTGCGGCATTTGCAATTATCCCTACGTTAATGTTCGGCTGGTATTGGACAAGTTTTATATTATTCGTATTAGCAGCAATATCCGACTGGTTTGATGGGTATCTGGCTCGTAAATATAACGTATGCACAAAACTTGGTGGCGTTATGGATCATATCGGCGATAAATTATTGGTAGTAAACACGATGATTATATTATCAATAGTTTTAACTTTGGTATTACCTGCTTTCATACCTGGTTTCCCGGTATGGTTGATTATAATACCTGTTATTATGATGATTGCGCGTGAATTGTATATCAGTGGTCTACGTGAATTCTTAGGCACACAAAAAATAGAAATGCCTGTACCAAAGGCACGCTTTTCAATGGGTAAAATAAAAACCACATTACAAATGGTTGCTTTATGTGCATTGCTATTTATGATGTGTATGCCAAGATTGGCCATGTTCCCATCATATGCAGTTTTTGCTTCATATACATTCTTTGTAATGGCATATGCGGGGATAATAGTTTTATGGTTGGCGTTGATTGCATCATTATGGTCCGCGACCCAATACACATTTACGTTTATTGAAAAATTAAAACAAGTTAAAAAATAAAAAATAAATCCCGTTTGAAACGGGATTTATTTTTACCTATAAAAGCGCTATATACTTTAAAACCAACCCTTTTTAGGGTTTTTTGTTTCTGCAAACTCTGCAAGAATTTTCTTCTGCTTTTCCGTCAACTTTGTCGGCACTGGCATATTTATATCAATATATAAATCCCCGAAACTACCTACTCTGCGCCCCGGCATACCATGTCCCCGAACACGTAACTTTTCACCGACCTGAGTTCCAGCAGGAACCTTCACAGATAATTTTTTATCATCTATTGTTTCAACTTCGATTTCACCACCCAATGCAAGCGTAGTAAACGGCACATCGACTTTCGTTATCAAATCATTTCCTTCCCGTTCAAAACGTTTGTCTGTGCGAATACGTACGTCTAAATAAAAATCCCCGGCTGGCGCCCCATTTTGTCCGGCCTCACCCTGTCCTGCAAGACGCAAACGTGCTCCGTCTTCTACACCGGCTGGAATTTTTACATCTAACGTTCTTGTTTTACGAACAGTTCCTGCCCCGTCGCATTCAGGACATTTCTTATCAATTTTATGCCCCAAACCATTACATTCTGGGCACGGAGTTTCCATTGCAAAAAAACCACGTGCAGTACGAACATACCCAGTTCCACCACACCGAGAACAAACAGGTGCTTCTTTTCCGTCTGCAGTTCCGAAGCCGTGGCATTTCTCGCACTCAACATTAGTTGTAAATTTTACAGTGTGAGTTTTACCAAAATAAGCATCACGTAGGTCAATTACGACTTCATCTAATAAATCGCGTCCGCGACGTTGCGTCTTACCGCCACGAGTCGACGCACCGCCACCCATATCAAAACCAAAACCGCGCATCGCCTCGCGTAAAATATCTTCCATTCCGGCGCCACCACCCATATCAAAATGGAACGCACCGTTACCAAACGGATTTCCCCCTGCCCCAAAAGGATTTGCACCGGCCGCATTACCACCAGCAAATGCCGCGTCACCAAATCTATCGTATGCTGCACGCTTTTGAGGGTCTTTCAAAATATCAAAAGCGTTATTTACTTCCTTAAATTTTTCTTCTGCAGCCTTATCACCTGGATTTCTATCTGGGTGATATTTCATAACTAACTTATGATACGCCTTTTTTATATCTTCATCTGACGCATCACGGGCAACAGCCAAAACTTCATAAGGATTTTTGTTCATTTTAATATCTCGTAATTACTTTGTTCAAAATATATAGTTATAATAATAAAAAAATCAAGATTATAAAAATTTTTCCTAGAAATTAAGATAATAGCAAAAAATAAAGAATTGTTTCACTTGCAAGAAACCGGAAAATGTACTAATAATACTGTGCTATGACAGAACAGAATACACATACTTATGATGCATCAGATATTCAGGTACTAGAAGGACTAGAACCGGTTCGTCTACGCCCCGGCATGTATATTGGGGGCACGGATGAAAAAGCTTGGCATCATCTTCCGATAGAAATCTTAGATAACTCGATTGACGAAGCGGTTGCCGGTTTTGCAAAGAAAATATCTGTAAACTTAATAGATTCTAAAACAATTGAAATAACTGATGACGGTCGTGGTATACCTGTTGACGAACACCCAAAATTTCCAGGTAAATCTGCACTGGAAGTAATTTTAACAACGTTGCACTCTGGTGGTAAGTTTAATAATAATGTTTATAAAACCAGCGGTGGGTTACATGGCGTCGGCAGTTCTGTTGTAAACGCTTTATCGTCAGAAATGATTGTAACTATTTCTAGGGACGGTTATGAATGGCAGCAAAGTTTTTCTCGCGGTAAACCTACAAGTAAAATGACTCAGATTGCTCCGACAAAAAATCACGGGACCAAAATTAGATTTACTATTGACGACGAAATTTTTGGTGCGAATGCCACATTTAAACCGATAAAAATATATCGTATGGCACGCGCAAAATCCTTTTTATCTAAGGGCGTACGTGTAAACTGGACATGTAACCCAGAACTGTTAACCGAAGATATGAACATTCCAGCGCAAACGGAATTCTATTATCCGAACGGAGTAGCAGATTTCTTAGACGAAAAAACCAAAGACAAACCAAAAATTTTACCCAAAATTTTTAGCGGCACAGTTGATTTCCCTGATGAGTCCGGTCGCGTAGAATGGGCTTTAACATTTTTAACTGATGAGAACGGTGCAGCATCAGACGATGGTTTCTTTTCTTCATACTGCAACACAATTGCAACAATAGATGGCGGTACACATGAAACAGGTTTCAAATCTGCGATTACTCGTGGTATCAAAGCGTATGGAGAAAAAGTAAATAATAAAGCAGCCGCAGCAATTATAAGCGAGGATGTTTTTGATTCTGTTGCAGCAATTGTATCTGTGTTTTACAAAACTCCGCAATTTTTAGGGCAAACAAAAGAAAAATTATCAAATCCAGAAATTGCTCGCTTTACGGAAAATGCTTTACGAGACCCATGGGAAATATTCTTAGCGTCGGACCCTAAAACTGCGAACGCAATATTAGATTTTGTGATAAATCTTGCGAATGCGCGCATAAAAACAAAACAAGTAAAAGAAATTGCTAGAAAGACGCCTACAAAGCGCGTTCGTATGCCTGCAAAGTTAGCAGATTGTTCAAAGCATGGTGTTGAAGGAACAGAATTATTTATTGTTGAGGGTGAATCTGCTGGTGGTACCGCGAAACAAGCAAGAGATCGTTCAACACAAGCCATTATGCCGCTACGCGGTAAGGTACTAAATGTAGTATCAAATTCCGATGAACGTTTCAGCGCGAACAAAGAATTAAATGAATTAATTGACATAATCGGTGCCGGAACAGCAAAAGATTGGGATGAAAATAAACTAAGATATGAAAAAATCATAGTTATGACAGATGCGGATGTTGACGGCAGCCATATTGCGTCTTTATTGATGGCATTCTTTTATCAAGTTATGCCACAGTTAATTTATGGGGGTCATCTGTACTTATCTTGCCCGCCACTTTATAAATTAACTTGTGGTACAGAGTCTATATATGTAGATACAGACGAAGAATTAGAAGAATTAAAAAACACAAAATACAAAAATAAAAAGATAGAAATTTCTAGATTTAAGGGTTTAGGTGAAATGATGCCAAACCAATTAAAAGAAACAACCATGTCACCGAAAACGCGTCGTTTGATAAGGGTTGATTTACCGCCGCGAACAGATGAAGGTGCGGAAGACACAGAAAAAACGCGTACGATAGTTTCTGAATTGATGGGTAAAAAGCCAGAATTTCGTTTTAAATTCATAACAGAACACGCGCAATTTGTAAAAGATTTATTTGTATAAACAACATATAAAAAACGCCGGATAAATATCCGACGTTTTTTAGTTTTCCCCATCTGTTTTTATTGGATACCGACGCGGAACTCATCGCCCCAACCAGCAACCACTTGACCGCCGACTGTGCATTGAATATCTTCAAAACCGTTTTCCACTTGGTTTTTCTTAACGACATTACTTGTTATCAAACCACCAGCAGTACCTAACACTACACCAGCGATAGAGTCCGATAACAGACGAGACGTATTAAAGTTTCCTTCATCATCACGCCAAACCGTCAATTTTAAGCCCGATCTTATATCATCCATCTTTGATATGGCACTTGATATATTACTCCGTGCACGATTCTGAGTAATTTTCAATTCTGCAGCGGCGGCAGCCTCTGCCTGTGCAGCGGCGGCATCCGCAGCACTCTGATTTATCATCGCTTGAACTTGGTTAAACATATTGTTAAACACAATTTCCGAAGGTGCCGCACCACAATAAACCAATATTTGATTTATCTGAGAAACAACCGTTGTATTCGTAGCAAATTGAACGGACCATTGTGTTAAAATCTGTAATTTATTTGCATCACATTCATATTTAGGCGCATTATTTTGCGCGACAGGTTCTGTGGCAGCAGCCGTGCCCTCACATTGTAAAGTGGACGGGTTAAACGTTTTTGTTGAATCAGCACACTTACAAATTTTAGCAGACGAGTCCCACACAGCAACTGAACTTGAGACATAACAACATGTTATACACTGACTATAATCTTCACCAGATAGCCCTCCACAACGACTTTGAACGCAAGATTGCGTCGGATTTGTAGAGTTTTCTGGTTCTTTTTCTGGTGTTTCTTGCTCAACAGAATCTTTTTCTGGTTGATTCACAGGATAGCAACGAAGTTTCAACTCTCCCGAAACATTTTCACACTTTGCATAAAACTCATTAACCCCTTGATCTATGCTCAAATCAAATTGCAAACATTCTGCCCTTGTCAGCTTAGCTTTTTCACCATTTATTATATACCATGAATTTTCTGGCAAAACGTCATCTCTATATAAACAACCTTCTGCTACAACAACCCACCTATCTGCAAGACCTGTTTTACATTGATATTTTACGGCCTTATTAATTACCATGCCTTCAAAAACATGCCCTGCTGCCATTGACTGTAATTTACCACCTTGACAATGGTCATTATCACACTCGTATACCACACCACCGCTAACTGTTCCACCATCTGGTCTATTTTTTACAGAATTATACGCCTCTGCTGTTGAATATAAAAATTCATCATCTCTTGGCCCTTGTGCCACCCTAAAACTAACATGGGTTTCCCCACACATTTTTTCTTCACTAGCTTTAGATTGTTCTTTTAGCTGATTCATCTGCATCTGCGCCATAGCAAAACCACTACCATCATCTGCGAAACTCTGCGTTCCAAATAAAAATATACCGAACAAACATAGTGGAAATAATAATTTTTTCATATCTCTTCTCCATTTATAGGATATGGTAAACCATAACTATTATTTATAATTTTATCACATTTACCGCCTATTTCCAACAATGAAATTAAAAAAGCCACTTATTATGGCTTGTCTTTACTTACAATCTGCAACCAATTGATTGATTTGAGCGGCCAAAACCAAATCCGTATTTTTTAACTTTTCAATCTGCGATATCGCATAAACAACTGTCGCATGATCACGGTCACCGCATACACGACCTATTTCCGTCAAAGACAAATTTGTCGCCTCTTTCAATACCGCCATCATCATCTGACGAGCCAAAACAACCGCACGACAACGACCTTTTCCGCATACCGCATCATAAGCAACACCTAATTTTTCACACATAGACTTTACCATTGCGATAGGTGTCTTTGCTTTCTGCAAAGTATCCGCTAACAAATGTTGCGCAACATCCATTGTAACCGTCTGCCCCATCAATTCGGTATATGTTTTGATTTTCATTGCAACACCACCAACCAAATGACCGTCACCGGCAATTCGCGCAGATATTGCTTCTGCTACGTCTGAAGAAACGCCAGAACGCATCAACATAACGCGTTTTACATTTGTATTAGGGGCCGCAACATCTGCAACCAACCCCGAAGCCAATAAAGACTGCAAACGACGATCAAAACCATTTAAATTATTGGGAGCAACATTTGCAGTTAAAACAATATTTTTACCTGCGGCGCGTAAATCCATTACCAACTGAGCAAATTCTTCGCAAGTTGCGCGTTTTCCTGCCAACGCCTGAACATCATCTAAAATGAAAGTGTCACAATTACGGCAGAAATCTTTAAAAGCAAATATAGTTCTGTCATGCAAACTACGTGTAAATTCGGCAACAAATTGACCGCCAGACATTTTTACTGTGCGACCGTTTGCAGAAGATTCTATACAATCAGTTAATAAAGATTTACCACAACCCGACGCACCGTAAATGAACAGCGGCGAGAAAGATACTGAACCCGCCGCTATTTTTTTGCATGCTGATAAAACAAATGCATTCTCATCACAACATACGAAAGAATCAAAACCAGTTGATGTTGTAACTTGTGCGGTTTTTACCGGTGCATACGCCTGAACATTATTATCATTTGCTATAGATGTAGTTGTTGCGGTAACACCACGTACACATAAAGAAACATTCAAACCGAACTGTGCAGCAACAGAAGACAAAACATTTTGATGAACGCTGCCTATAAAATCTGCAGAAAATTGATTTTGTGCCGTCAGAATTAAATTGTCACCGCAAATATCAAACTGTAAAGGTGCAATCCAAGAAGTAAAACTTGCAGAATCCATTTTCGCGGCGATGGCCTCCTTGATTTGTTCCAAGTTAGTCATTTTTATTGTTGCCGCTGCCTGCATATGTTTCTCCTTTCCTTCCCTAAAAGAGTTTCTCGTCACCGCGCAAGAGTATAAAAATCACCTGCCCATAAACGCTAAATTTTACCACTGTAAAACTTAGTTATTATGCTTTGCCCTACTTTTCAACTCTCTCGCTTCGTTTGTGATTGAGGTGCTCTCAATCGTTTTGGATACGTCAAATAAGTTATAAGATAAAACTGAGTTTGCAACTAATTGTTAAACAATTTTTGAACATTTATTTTTTGACAACGATTCGTTTTTTTGCCAGTTTTCCGCGCTTTGTATATACAATGTATATACAAGTTTTTTTTCATACGCGAATGTACCCACCATCAACTTTTCTTACTAAACCTTGCAATTCCAAAACAACTAAATGGCTTTTTATTTCCGAAATACTTTTTTTGACAATTTCTGACAATACAGATTCTGAGACCGGAATTGTTCCTAAAGCATCTAATAAAGAATTTTCCGAATCATTTTTTTTATCATTTTTTTTATTATCAGACGTAATTTTATCCGTTTCAAAAAAATCTGACACCCCCATACATATTTTCGCTTCCCCAGATTTTATTAAAGAATTCGGCCCAAACGCCCGCGAATCAGACGGATGTGAAGGAATCGCATAAATTTCTCGATTCGCATCTATCGCGAATCGCGCAGTTTTCATACTACCTGACTTCAAATCAGCCTCACCTAATATCAATTTCTGCCCCAACCCCGCAATCCAACGATTTCTCATTACAAAATTTGAAGCAACAGGCACAAAACCAACGGGCATTTCACTAATTACCGCTCCACGCTCTACGATTTCCCAATATAACGATTCGTTTTCCATTGGCCATATATAATCAACCCCACCTGCAAGAACAGCGATAGTCTGTTTATTCCCTGACGAACGTAAAGCCCCACGATGGGCCGCAGTATCTGTCCCCATTGCCATACCAGAAACGACTGCGTAACCGTGAGCGGCAAAAGTTTGCGCAATCTGTCCTATAAAACTCATTCCTGCCGCTGTTGCGTGCCGAGTACCTACAATACTAACCATCGGACTAGATAATGTTTTTAGATTCCCGCGAACAGATAATACCGGCGGATGAGGTATCAACATACGTAATGTATCTGGGTAATCGATAGAATCATCACATATATAATATATGCCTAACTTATTTGCTAAATCTAATTCATGCAAAACCGCATTACGAATCGAATCGTCAGGTTTTATCTCTGCAACTGCTGCTTCTGGACTGCCATACTTATTTATAAGTTCTTTATAACGTACCGGTCCAACTTTAGGGCTACGTAATATCAATAACTTATTAAAAATATCATCGTAATTCATAATATAACTATAAAAGATTTATACTCTTCAATAAAAGCACTATTTTCCCAATAAAAAATGCCCGCATGGGCATTTTTTATTTTATAAAACCTTTTTTAATTTCTCGCATTTAATAAATATTCATAATTATACCTGCTGCATTCCGAAGGTTTATTATCACCCTCCCAGTTATCACATTCGTCTTTCAAAGTTTCTAAAGCATCCATAAATTGATCAAATTCACTGGGACTTTGGTTTTTCAAAGCACGTAACTGAGCCAATAATTGGGCATCACCCTCTAAATCTTTCTGCCCCATAACAGCACCACCAATCAACCTGTTTCCAAATAATTCCATGGCACCTACGCCAACACCTGCACCACCGACAACGCCGCCAACAGTCGCCCAGGTACGAGCACTTTTTTTAGCGTCTAATATTCGCTGACGTAAAGTTTCCTCATCTGCCCAACTTCCACAAGTTATATTCTGACCCATTTGAAAATATTTATCCGGAACATCAGAAACGTTTATCTTCGCATCCGAGGACTTTACTTCTACTAAAACAAAACAAACGTTATTTTCTGGGTTACTTACATCCTCAACCATAGAAGAATAATTATTAGTATTGCTATAACGAGACGCCCAAACAAAAGTATTACCGATACCAATATTATTACTTAAACAAGCAAGTTTTTGTTTTTCGTACTCGCTATTATCATCCTGTTCTGGTTCTTCTTCCTTATCAGCAGAATCTGTACCTACTGGTACACGAATACTAGACATATCGACAACTGCCGCACCAGCATTTGCATTTGTCATTGCTGCAATTTGATTAGTAGATGCGGTAACCCTTGGTGCCGACATAACAACCTGCCCGCCAACGGAAGGGCGCGCTCTTGAAGACTCTGCGGCAGCAAAAGCTGGAACAGTTATTAAGCAAACCGCGAACCAGGATATTATTTTTTTCATCTCTCTTTCCCTGTTTTTGTCTTTAATATTATACCACAAAAAGCCCTAAAAATAAATACTAAATAAATAAAAAAACGCCAAAAAGGCGTTTTTTATTTTTTCCACTTCCATTCCACTTTAGATTCCGTACCAGATAATAAGCGCTTTATGTTCTCACGATGCCGCCATAAACATAATAGTGCTATAGCCAGGAAAGGCCACCCCATCTGAAAGCTAATTACGAAACCAAGAACAGGCATTAAACAAAAAGCAACCACCGCCCCCAAAGAAGAATACCCGCTTGTCAAGGCAACTATCAACCATTCAACACCACACGTAATGAAAGCCAATGGGTTGATTGCTAACAAAACCCCGAACAAAGAAGAAATCCCTTTACCACCGTGAAACTTTAACCACACAGGGTAACAATGGCCGACTATAGCGACAAAACCACACCAAGCACCGAACACTTCACCGCCAACAGCCCACCCTATACACACGGCGGCAATTGTCTTTAACATATCCAACAACCATGTTGCTGCAGCCATGCGTAAACCACCTACCCGCATGACGTTAGTCGCCCCGATATTGCCGCTTCCGACTTTACGAAGATCGCCCTTACCCATAACTTTTGTTAAAATCAACCCCATAGGAATAGAGCCCAATAAATAAGAAACGATTATGGCAACGATAAAAATTATATTGAAATCCGTTGGTATCATTTTATTTTTCCTTGATTTTATGTTTGTTTTTTATAAAATAGCAGAAAACGTGACAAAATAAAAGGAAAATAAAGTGGCAAATCACAAGTCATCTAAAAAAAGAATTCTGGTAACGGAAAAAAAGAATTCCGTAAACAATTCTCGTCGTAGTGCTGTTAAAACGGCTGCGAAAAAAGTATTAGTTGCTGTTGAATCCGGTGACAAAGTTGCTGCATCTGCAGCAGTTCGTTCAGCAGAAAGCAAAATTATGAAATCTGCTGGTAAGGTTATGCCGAAAAAACGTGCAGCGCGTAAAATTTCTCGTTTAACCAAAAAAGTTGCCAAAATGGCATAATTGGTTTTCAGAATTCTAAATAAAAATTACCCCGTCTGGGGTATTTTTATTTGCCAAAAACAACCGCCGTAAATGGCGGTTGTTCATATTAGTTCAAAGGAGCCCCCCAATGCTGTTGAATTGTACGTTCCGCATCCATCGGACTTACTAATACCTGCGGTGTCAGAATTACAACCAACACATCACGAGTTGCAGAAGTTTCGCGAGACCCCGACAGTGCCATAAAGTCTGGGTCACCCAAACCATAACGAGTATCATTATTTGTTTGTTTTTCGAAACCAGATACTACCAACATCTGCCCAGACTCCATAATAACTTCTTGCATAAAGCTACGTTCTTCTACTTCTGGTAATTGCAACGTAACTTCGCCGATAGTCTGCGTAGACATTTTTAGCAATTCACGAATGGACATTCTGAACAGTAATAAAATCTTTCCATTTTCCAAAACATTCGGCAACAACTGCATTGAGAAACCCGTTTCCAAATCATCCTGATCAACCGTACTAGATTCAACAGTTGTAAAGTTACGAGACTCAAACCGTTTAATATAACCAGTTGTACGAGTATTATTTACTGGTGCAACGCGATTATTACGTGTCGTTACACCAACGTTCGTAACTAAAGACACTTTACCCTGCTTTGCCAGCGCTTGTATCAAAGCGTCTGTTCCAGCCAATCCGGACAAAGAACCATTTTTAATCTGATCTTGAGTATAAGCACCGGCAACCTCTTTAGTTCCTTCTAAGTGCGTGGCCCCTGTCATTGCCGAAACAGTATTAGACAATACAGCGATATTCATTGAACCGGCCTCTGTACTTGTCAGATTATTTTTCGGATTAGCAACAATGTTCAAACCCGATGCAGAATTTATAGCCGCCGCCAAATTCAACCCAAAGGCAGAATCATTAGATATAGATACCTGCAAAACTTTCACGTCAATTGTAACTAACTGAGACAAACGTCTATTTTGTTTATCTATATAATCCGCAACGCGCGCTAACGTTGACGGCGGTGCCGTAACAGTTATTGTACCCAAACTACGCGAAACCGTAAAACTAGCATTATCCACATTACCAGTTATAGTTTCTATTGCATTTTCAATTTCATCCCATTCCTTTAATGTAGATTCCAAAGAAACTGTATTACCATCATCCGTTTCTACTGCGGTCTGATATGAAACGTCTGTACCTAACGCATATAAAGTAAATGTTCTTGTTTCAGTTTCATAGAAAACAATTGAAGTTTTATCATAATACCACAATAAATCTAAATCTGTTGCAACCTGAGATAACAAACCAGACAAACTACCAGTATAAGCGACGTTTATTGTCTTTTTTAATTTTTCAGAACTTACTTGATTATCTATCTTTACTGGTATCCCCGTTATAGAAGTAATATTATTTGCCAACATATTTAATGTAACGGGTTCATCTAATAAAATCGTAATGCCCGTACTTGACTCAAACTGTGACGGTAAATTGTTACGATGTTCCAATAAGGTAGAAGACGCCCCAAGCCATACCCCTTCAGACATAGAAACGGTGTCGCCGCTTGCAACCTTAGCCGGTGGGTTTTTAGACATTTCAAACGCATCGTATGCATTTATAAAATCTTGGTCCACACCTGCCGCAACCTTGGCCGATTCTTTTGTGGCACATCCTGTAACCATTGCCCCCAAAAGAGTGCACATAACTAAAAATTTTATCGGTTTGGTCATTTTTATTTTCTCCTACGGCAAACGAAACGACTATTATTCTTCTGTTGTGGAAATTACCAGAACGCGATTTCCTTTATAGAACTTTGCATATGGCACAGGCATGGCCCTAGCAAAGTTACGAACCAACGCAGATGCCACATCAACAAAACGCCCTTTGAATACAGCACTTGCTTCAATCGGATATTCTCTGGAAGTCGCCCATACTAAATCCCAGCCCTCTTTATTGCACCAATCCTGTAAAACTTCACGTAACGTCTGACCATTTGCGACAACCCAAGAACGAACTTGATCCGTCAAAGTTACAGGTGCTTCCGCATCTGCCGACACATCAACAGCAATTTCTGCATCCAACGATTCAGAAGCAGCATTTGCGGCAGCAATTTCTTCTTCAGTCATACCGAATTTAGCCATAAAGGCTTCATAACCATCACGATATTGTGTACAATCTTGACGGCTGCTACGAGACACAGACAAAACAGTTCCACCATCATCTTCTAACATTTCACGACTTAACAACGGCATTTCTGCACCACTTTTACATGGATCATCAAAACCGGCGGGAACCTGAGTTCCATGCAGCATATTGGCACCACCAGACCAACCATTGAAATCACCGTCTGTAGCCCTACCTAAATTGAAATTATTTTCAACAACCAAATCGGCACCTATTTTTGAAACGATGCGAATATTATCATCCTGCTTACCAGAACAGGCATTGTCTTCACATGCAACAGTAACGTCTGCGTCAGACCCTGCGATGGGCCAAACAGGTATTTCTTGTCCTGCGGCATTAGCATCATATTCTACAGTTTGAGTTTCTGTAACAACAGGTTCTTGTGAATAAAACACCTCTGACGTAACAACCTGTGGCAAATTTTCCGCGGCAAAGCAATACCCTGCAGCAGTGGCAAACATGGCTATGATGAAAAATTTACGGAACATAAAAACTTCCTTTCCTGAATAGTTTATCTTATTTATTACATATTATTATAACAACTTGACCGAATCTGTGCAAGATTAAAACGCATATGATTTTCTTGTAATTTGATATAATAAAAAGATAAAATCGCACGAATCGATAAAAGATGCTATACTAAACTGGATAAGAATAAATTAGTGAGGCTATATATGCAAAATACGTTGATCATTGTCGGTTTCGGTATAATTTTACTAGTTCAAATCATAATTTTGTACTTTATTTATGCTACTAATGTGCGTGTCCGTGACATTGCAAAAACATTAACCCATCAGTATAACTTAATTGTAAAAATTCAATCGGTATTGAAAAATAAATCTGCTACAAACGCGGTTGCAGAAAACGCAGAAATGATTTATCAAGATTTATTACAAAACTTAATACCCATCATGGCCGCAATTGATGTAATGCCAAGGAACACGAATGAGCACCCTTTATGGCGTGCAGTTGGTGGAATAATGGACGAATATGCAAAAAATCCGTTCGCACTAGAAAAATTGCGCAGATGTATAAAACTTGATTCAGAAGTTGCCCGCAGCGTCGATAATTATATGAACAGAGCAGACAGCTTTTTAAATCATCTGACTACGACAGACCCTGATGGAATATTAGCCGCAACGTTTACGGACGGGCTATTGGGGCAGTCATTGACATTTTTTGCTCAGGCAAAACAACTTGCAAATCAAACTAACGAATAAGTATGCCGAAACTTTCCGAAAATCTTGTCAGGGAAATATCTATTCAGCGGGAAGAACCAGACTGGTTATTAGAATGGCGTTTAAAAGCGTTCAAAGCATGGAAAAAAATGGCAGAGCCCCACTGGGGGGAAATAGACTATTCCCCGATAGATTATGATGCGCTGAATTATTATAACGAATTTAAACCGATAGATAATTCTGATCTTCGTGAGACTTATAAGAAAATGGGTTTACCAGAAAGCGAGCAAAAAGCTTTACTTGGTATGGCAACGGATACTGTAATAGATAGTAAATCCGTTCATACGTCATATACCGAAGAATTAAATAAGCTTGGAATTATATTTCTACCTTTTTCTGAGGCCGTAAAAAAATGCCCAGATTTAATAAAGAAATACTTAGGTACAGTTGTCCCGGCAACAGATAACTTTTTTGCGGCGCTAAATGCGGCAGTATTTTCAGATGGAACTTTTGTTTATGTTCCAGAAAATACTAAATGCCCCATTGACTTAGCAAGTTATTTTAGAATAGAAACCGCAAAAATCGGTCAATTTGAACGCACGCTAATTATAGCAGATACTGGTTCAGAACTAAGTTATATGGAAGGTTGCAGTGCTCCTCGTCGCCCAAATCATCAATTACATAGCGGTGTCGTTGAAATAATTGTAAAAGATAACGCAACTGTAAAATATGCAACCGTACAAAATTGGTATGCCGGAGATTTTAACGAGAAAAAAAATACCAACAGCGGCGGTATACTAAATTTTGTTACGAAACGTGGAAAATGTGCTGAAAATGCGCGTTTAGATTGGACCCAAGTTGAAATAGGTTCTGCTATGACATGGAAATATCCGTCTACAATTTTAGCCGGAAATCATGCACATAGCGACTTTTATTCACTTACTATAACTCGTGGTGCTCAACAGGCCGATACGGGTACAAAAATGATTCACATCGGAGACGAAACGGTTTCAAACATCCTATCATATGGGGTTGCTTTGGATAAATCCAGACAAACATTTCGTAGTCTTGTAAGTTTTAGTGGTCATAACGCCAAAAACGCATCAAAATGTGACACAAGGCTGATAGGAGATAAGGCAATTGCGAATACATTGCCCACAATAGTACACAGTAACGGGGATAATTTACAAAGCCACGAAGCCTCAACAGGTGCCATAGATGCTAATCAATTAGAATATTTGATGTCGGCAGGCATAGAAGAAGACGCGGCAACCGCACTTATAATTGGTGCGACCGCCGCCCCTGTTATATCAAGACTGCCAATGGAGTTTTTAGTAGAATCAAAACAATTGATTCAAATGGCTATAAAAAACTCTTAATTACTATAATTACATCTGCTTGTATAGATTTCAAAAGTACCAGTTTTATCATAAAAATACTCCCCGGCTATACCAGATATGTAACAATCCGTTATACTTTCATTACCCTCACTAGGTAGACTATTCCCGTATACAATAGGAGAAACCGTGTCGTCTACTGCAGGACATCTTGAACAATTTTTACCGGTGCCATAATAACCTGCAGAGCAACGATACGTAGTTGTACTAGTATAGCTATCACACAAGCAACCGCTTTTCTCTTGAAACTCATCATATCCATTACCAGTCGTATACCAACGGCCTCCGCTACAACTAACCTCACAATATCCTTCATAGCGACATTCATAATTATCAACTCTCTCGCCTACGTGAATATATTTTTCGTCTTGATGCATACAAGAAGGGTAACCCTTTTTGCAATTTCCAGGAGCTGTGCTTCCACCTTGCCCCTCACACCAATAACAAGTAGCATTTTGAGTATCTCCTGGATTTATTATTAAGCAATACTTGCCATTGAGAAATCCTGAATGTGTTGCACCTATAGATTGGTTTACAAAACAAAATGTAAAAAACAACGAAAATAATATTTTTTTCATCATTAAACTCCTATTTTTCACAATGAAAAACCACCAAAAGGTTTGGTGGTCAGGAGGTTAACGACAATTACAGGAATTGTGCTGCTTATTCAATATATTCGCACGCCCTCCTGACACAAATCAGGAGTTTATTTTTCGTCGTAATATTAAAAACGGCGCAAACATACGCGCCATAAGTACATATTCCGACGCCTGTAAAGAGGTCGTTACACCTCGTCAACGGAACACCCGCTGACAAAAATATTATAGTTTTCAATACATTGCAACGCAAGCAATTTATGTTATAATTCTGGCTATAAATTTAAGGTGTTTATAAATGTTAAAAGTAAAAAACTTATTTGTATCAATGAACGGGAAAAAACTTCTAACGGATATAAATCTGCACGTAGAAAAAGGTGCTAGACACTTATTATCTGGTCACAACGGTTCTGGGAAATCCACACTTGTTAATGTAATTATGGGTAATCCTGAATATAACGTAGATTCTGGTCAAATTATATTTGATGGGGTTGATATAACAAACGAAAATTCTACAACGCGAGCATTGATGGGAATTTTCCTTGGCGCGCAAAACGTACCAGAAATTCCGGGGCTAACTGTATTAAGTTTTCTTAAACATTCTTTAGCGGCTCATACACACTTTCAAACTGGCAAAGAATTATCTATGGGTGAATTTCTAATGCGTTTGGAGTCTGCGAGGACAAAACTAGACATTCCAAAAGAATGGTTAAATCGTAGCATAAATGTAGGATTTTCTGGTGGCGAAAGGAAACGTCTAATGTTACTGAGGCTTATAATGACGCAACCTAAACTTGCAATTCTTGACGAACCAGACTCTGGTGCCGATACCGCCGTTCAAAACCAGTTTGTTGATATAATAAAAGAAATGAAACAAACCACATTTTTATTTATCAGCCACCAAAAAAATTTTACGGAATTAGTAAAACCGACACATATAACAACTTTGTCGTCAGGTAAAGTTGTGGTAGAATGAATAACGTTATATAAAAAGGACATAAAATGGCTAAAAATAAATCGCTTTCATTATTATCCTGGTTATTATGGTCACCGATGAAATTTGCTTTTATATCTTTCATCCTGTTCTTTTTATTTATATTTATAACAAGTATTTTGTACCCATCTGCCTCTAATACATTTATAACCAGTTTGGTTCTACTAGCTATCATAGGGTCAGCATTTATAACACTTTATAAAATGCCGCAAGAAAACATGGATAGACATAGTTTTGTGGCACTAAATAACGCACAATTATTTATAGTCTCAACAGCATGTCTGATATTTTTTTCTATTATAAAAGCCAATAAAACAATCATTATCTCTCAACTTATGCTGCTAAACGTTCATTTTAATAAAACTTTCATCATTTTAGCCGTCGCTGCTGCGTTTTTTGCTTTATATTTGATAGGTATGCAAGTTATAAACCTATATTCAAAATATATACGTTGCCGAGAAATGGGATTAGCACATTGGAAAATTATTTGCTCACTACCTTTCGGTTTTTCTCTGATGTGGTTGCCAGGGTATTTATTAAATGACCAAAAGAAAAACATACCAGCTGTTACAATAAGCGCGAGATGGTATGCAAAATTTACTAACAAAATTCTTTCAAACAGTATGCTTACAGCCATAGCTCTTATATTAACGACTATTTATTCATTTTTCTTTTACGGTTTTGATACAATTTTCATAACTTTAATGTCTACTTTAATCTTTACCATATGGTTGCGATTTTCCGGGTTGTCGCGCTTTCGGCAACACCAAGGAAAGACATATGCATACTTTGCAATATTTGCTAATATAGTAATGTTGATTAGTTTTATATCATTTATTTCTATGTCCGCGACTAAAAATGTAACCGTAAATATTAGCGACACAGAAGTAATACAAACAAATAACTAAATTGCGCTATATGCACTGTAATAAGGCATAGGAGGATTTTATGAATGGTATAATTTTATTTCTTGCATTGATATTAGTACTATGGTTGGGACGACCAATTTTAATACCTTTACTAGTCGCCACCTTTTTATGGTATTTAATAAACGCAATTGCAACATATTGCAGAAAAATATTTCCATTTAATTCAGATGAAAAACGAAAAAAACATCCTATTACAGCAATAAGCTTTGATTGGACATCTAATATTATATCTGTTCTGGCAATGTGCGGTTTAATTTATTTCTTTGTAACACAAATTCAACCGATGTTTAAAGAATTAATTATTGCATTACCTGAGATACAACATAAATTTGTGCAATTCGGCAGTTACCTGTCGCAATCGCTAGGAATTCGTTTTGATGCCAATATGATACCAAACATTACTAATATTGCAGCAAACATCGGTTCTTCGGTTGCCGGCATTTTAACCTCTACCGGCATGATTTTGGTTTATATGATATTCTTTTTCGTTGAACAAAGTACATTTAACCAAAAATTTTCTGCTCTATTCCCTAATAAAAATAAATATAAAAAGGTTCGTTACATAATTGATAGCATTGATGAAAATATGAAAAAGTATTTATTTATGAAAACTTTATTATCCGGCATTACCGGCGTTTTGTCGTATTTTTGGTTACACCATATAGGCGTTGAATTTGCGGGAATATGGGCATTTATAGTATTTATTACAAGTTACATTCCAACAATCGGCGCAATCGTTGCATGCGGACTGCCTATATTATATTCGTTGGTAACAGCACCTTCTTTACACCAACCTATTTTAACCGCCATCGGGTTAATCGCTTTACAAGTTATTTTTGGAAACATATTGGAACCAAAATTTACAGGAAAAACATTAAACCTGTCTACGCTTGCTATATTGATAAACTTGGTATTTTGGGGCGCAATATGGGGCATTGCAGGAATGTTCTTCAGTGTCCCTTTGTTGGTAGCAATATTTATTATAACCGCACAATTTGATTCAACCAGATGGATAGCCATATTATTATCCGCAGACGGAAAAATCCCAGATAAAAATGATGACGATTAAAAACGGTGCTATATGCACCGTTTTTTATGCATTTTACGTTTTTAATCTATTTATAACAGCTATAGCATTTTCTAAAATTATTCGCGCAGATTCAGAATCTAATTTTCCTTTGATATCAGAAATTTTGACACGTCCCATTTCTTCTTGAGCAGACAAACTTGTCAATGTTTCATCAATAAACGCTATCGGTAAATTTGTATAATCAGATAGTTCTTTAGCAAAACTTTTCACATATTTAGTTGTCTCGGATTCCGTTCCATCGGAAAAAATAGGCAAACCTATGACAATTCCAACGACTTTTTCCTTATCAACAATATCTGCGACCTGCCCTACGATAGATATACCACCGCTCTTTGCGACAATTACTGGTCTAACGAAAACGAACTTTCTTGATTCATCAGATACGGCAACACCTGTACGACTGGCCCCCCAGTCTATACCTAAAATACGCCCTGTGCGTGGAAAATCGTTGAAATCTGGCAAAATCATTGTATAATTTTCCTCAGTATTTTTATAGATATAAATAGAATAGGATTCAAAATGGCATTTAGCAAGCAACAATTAAAAAAATTTGCTGATTTGATACGAATTGACGTTTCTGATGAAAAGTTAGAAAAAATGAACATCGATTCAGTAATTGAATGGCTAGATAAATTACAGAAAATAGATACAACTGGTATAGAACCTATGTTGAACCCAGCAGAACATAAACTACCGGAAAGCCCGGACGTTGTTACCGATGGCAATATCCGCGATGCAATTTTGGCTAATGATCCTGACACAGCGGGCGTTTCTCGTGGTTATTTTGCTGTACCAAAAGTTATGGATGAATAATTAAAATTTGGATAATTAAAATGATAGATTTAACAATTACAGAAGCATTAGCAAAACTAAAATCTGGGGCAATTAGTTCCACGGAACTTACCAAGGCGTATTTAGACCGTATCGAAAAATACGGTAAAGAGTTAAATTGCTATATTACAATTACACCAGAACGTGCGCTATCCGACGCTGAAGCATCTGATGCACGTTATGCGGCGGGAAATCCTCTACCCCTAGACGGGCTTCCGATTGGTATGAAGGATTTATTTGCAACAAAAGGCATTCGCACAACTGCTGCATCTCGTATGTTGGAAAATTTTGTACCACAATATGAATCTACTGTATCTCAAAAATTCATAGATGCGGGAACGGTATTACTTGGTAAAACAAACTTAGACGAATTCGCGATGGGCACTTTCAGTAAGACAAGTTATTTCGGTGCACCTGTTAATCCGTGGCAGATGGAACGTAGATTGACAGCCGGTGGTTCATCTGGCGGTGCGACAAGTGCAATTGCTTCTGGTTTGGCAATTGGCGGCACGGGAACAGACACAGGTGGTTCGATTCGTTTTCCGTCTGCTATAACTGGTCTTGTAGGTATGAAACCGACATATGGCCTATGCAGTCGTTGGGGATGCATTGCATTTGCTTCCAGCTTAGATACACCTGGGCCGATTGCACGTACAGTAGATGATGCGGCGTTATTATTGTCAGCAATGGCAGGTCATGATGAAAAAGATTCTACAAGCGCAAAAGGCGGATTTCATGCACATACACCGCTTGACCCAATTTTAGGTAACGGTAAAAAATTACGTATCGGTGTAATAAAAGAATTTGCAAATGTTGAAATTTCAGCAGATATGAAAAAGCTGCTTGAAAACCGTATCGCAGATTTAAAATCGATTGGTGCAGAAATAGTTGAAGTATCAATTCCAAACATTCTGGATGCGTTGGCGGCATATTATATTATTGCCCCTGCAGAGGCCTCATCTAACCTAGCTCGTTATGACGGCATGCGCTATGGTTTACGCGTAGAAGGTGATGATTTAATTGATACATATAAAAAGACTCGTGCAGCAGGTTTCGGCGAAGAAGTACAGCGTCGTATGATTGTCGGTACAGCGGTATTATCTAGCGAATCGTATGAAGTATACTTTATGCAAGCGGCTCGTGTTCGTAGAATGATTTCAGATAGTTTTAATAAAGCATTTGAACAATGTGATTTAATACTATGCCCAGCAAGTGCTGGAACAGCAATGCCACTGGATTCAGATTTAACGCCATTAGAATACTATGCATTAGATTTATTTACGGTAGCGATGAATTTGGCCGGCATTCCTGCATGCAGCGTTCCTGCAGGATTAGCAGGAAATGGTTTACCATTAGGTTTGCAGGTTGTAGGAAAACGCTTTGATGATATGCGCGTATTGCAGCTGGCAAAGCATATAGAACAATTTGCAGGTGTGGATAATCGTCCGACAAAAATAATGGGGAAATAAAAAATGGTGGCTAGAAGTGGAATCGAACCACTGACACAGGGATTTTCAGTCCCTTGCTCTACCAACTGAGCTATCTAGCCAACGCGAAACGAATAATAAGATACCAAAATAAAAAAAGCAAGGAAAAATAAAAATGTTTACGATAAAAGGCAAAACGACAGATTGGGAATTAGTTATCGGATTAGAAACGCATATAGAAGTACTTTCTAACCGTAAACTATTTAGTGGTGCCTCTGCCAATTATAATCCGACAATATCTCCGAACACACAGGTATCTATGGTTGACGTTGCAATGCCTGGTATGTTACCGGTGTTAAACGAATTTTGCGTTGAACAGGCGATAAAAATGGGTTTAGGGTTAAACGCTGAAATATCCAAAAAAAGTAAATTTGCTCGTAAACAGTATTTTTACCCTGACCTGCCCCAAGGTTATCAAATTTCACAACCTGCCGAAGAACCACCTGTTGTGGGTCGTGGTTGGGTTGAAATTATGGGGGATGACGGTAAACCTAAAAAGATTCTAATTGAGCGCGCACATTTGGAACAAGACGCTGGTAAATTAAAGCATGACGTACATCCAACAAAATCTTTTGCGGACTATAATCGCACAGGAGTTGCCTTATTAGAAATTGTGACATTTCTAGATACCAAGAACCCAGAAAATAATTCATATATAACGTCTCCTGATGAAGCAGAACGCTATTTACGCGAAATTCGTGAAATTGCCCGTGCGCTTGGTGTATCAAAAGCAAATATGGAAGAAGGCTCCATGCGTGCAGACGTTAATGTATCCGTGCGCCCTGTCGGTTCAAAAGAATTCCGCACCAGAACAGAAACAAAGAATATGGTATCGTTCAAATTCATAAAATCGGCAATTGAATATGAAGCACGTCGGCAAATAGAAATATATGAAAATGGTGGCACTGTATCACAAGACACAATGCGCTATTCCCAATCAGAAGGCACAACTTCTGTTATGCGTAGTAAAGAAGACGCATTAGATTATCGTTATTTTCCTGATCCAGATTTATTACCACTGGAAATTAGTGAAGAAACAATTGAAAGAATTCGCAGTACTATGCCAGAATTACCTGCTGCCACACGTGCACGCTTCATCAGTTTAGGGTTAAACGAATACGATGCAGCACGTTTAACGGAGTCAACAGATATATCAAAATGGTTTGATACAGCCGTTGGCGATAAACCAGAACGCGCAAAACAGATTGCGAACTGGATGATAAGTGAACTATTTGCCCACCCAGAAAATTGGGATATAAAAAACGCTGTGGATACATCAAATCAAGGCACAGCACGGATTATTACACCTGAAAATTTGGCAGAATTAGTCGATATGATTTCTGCATCTGAAATCAATGGTAAACAAGCTAAAGAAATATTCATAAAGATGTTGGACGGTGAAACGGGAACACCGAAAGAAATCGCCGACCGATTCGGAATGAAACAAATCACCGATACCGGTGCAATTGAAAAAGCCGTTGATGACGTAATTAACGCCAATCAAACACAAGTGGAACAATATAAATCTGGTAAAACGGGTTTGCTTGGTTTCTTTGTTGGTGCGGTAATGAAAGCAACTGGTGGGAAAGCCAATCCTGCATTGGTAAATGAACTATTGCGAAAAAAACTATCATAAAAAAAGGAAACATTATGAAAATTATTACAATAATTGAAGATAACGCGATAACAGGTGTTCAATATGGAACCGTAGAAATCCGAGAAGGTAAAAAAAACACTAAATTGCATCGTACACTACAGAAAATACAAAACATTCAGTCTGCTCGTAATGCTGCTATTCGTGCGGAAAGAACAAAACACAAATAAATTATCATGAAAAAATTTTATATTCATACTTTCGGTTGTCAGATGAACGTATATGACGGTCAACGAATTGCCGCTATGTTGACAGCGCGCGGTATGAAGCAAACGGATAACATTTCAGATGCAGATATAATAATATTAAACACATGTGCGGTACGAGCAAAGGCAACGGATAAGGTATTTAGCGCTCTAGGCAGAATTCGTAACGCTAAAAAGCCCGATGCCTTATTTGGAATTGTTGGGTGCGTTGCCCGTGAATCTGGTGCAGATGCTTTTCGTCGTATTCCAGAACTAAATTTTGTTCTTGGGCCACAAAGCTATCATAAGTTACCTGAAATATTAGAAAACCCGGATATAAAACTTTTAAATATTGATTTAGGGGGGCTTGAAAAATTTGATGAACTACCCCAAATGGAAAAATCGCCTGCTGTCGCATATATACCAATTCAAGAAGGCTGTAACCATTGTTGTACTTATTGTATCGTGCCGTACACTCGCGGCAGAGAATTATCTCGCCCTTTTAATGACGTAATAAAAGACACTGTTCACGTCGCAAATACTGGTGCCATCGAAATATGTTTCTTAGGTCAAAACGTAAATGGATACAAATATACGGATTCTGACGGTAAAACTTATAAACTATCGGATTTAATACGTGAGGCGGCAAAATTAGAAGCCATAAAACGAATCAGATTTACATCTAGTTATCCAACCGAGATGACAGACGATTTAATCGAAATGTTTAAAACAGAACCAAAATTGTTACCATTTCTAAATTTGCCTATACAAAGCGGTTCCCAAAATGTATTGACAAGAATGAACCGCCCGTACAGCCTGAATCTATATATAGATATAGTTGACAAATTAAAGTCTGCACGTTCTGATATCCAAATATCAAGCGACTTCATTGTAGGTTTCCCCGGTGAAACGGACGAAGATTTTGAACAAACTATGAATATAGCCAAACGGGTAAAATACATAAATTCTTACTCATTTAAGTATTCCCCCCGCCCTCATACGGCTGCCGCGCTTATGCCAAACCAGATTCCAGAAAAAGTAAAAGCCGAACGTTTGGCAAAACTGGACTCGTACTTAAATGATCTACAACGAGAATTTAATACATCTTGCGTGGGTAAAACCTTAACTTGTTTATATGAAGGTTCTGATAAAACTGGTAAACATTTAGTATACCGAACACCTTATATGCAACAATGCATAACGGACGCCTGCGACGGCATTGCACCAATGTTAGCACAAATAGAAATAACCGATGCAAATAAAGCCTCTTTACGAGGAAAAATAATTAAGTAAACTAAAACTTAAAATTCACACCAGCAGATACTTTATAACTATACTCACCAAATTCGTTCAAAACCAGTCCAACATCTATATTGCCACCTGCTTTATCTGCAATAGATATTACGCCTATACGGAAAGCAGCGTTTACAGTTCCGTTCGTATACGCACTAAAATTTAAACCATATTTATATTCTATATCATAAATACCGGCATTAAGAGAAATGTCTGTTCCGATACCAGTAAAAACATTTTTATCAGAACAACCGATAATCTTAATTGAATCAAAACCAGCCCGAACAAAAGGAGATATTCTAAAATTATCACCAAGATTAAAATTGAAACCGAAATCTGCAACAGAATATAACGAAGACCCAGAAGGATCGACAACTGTACTTATACCATCAAATACAGCACCAATATCAAAATCAGATTGCGTCATACCAAACATCATACGTGCTAATAAAAGTTTATCGATATATTCTATACGAACATTTCCGCCATATAGCACAGAATTATATTCATCCATATCATTAGCGAATTCGGATTCTGCGGCATAACCAGTTGCCCCTATTGTAAGTTTGTCAGCAATACGATATGCCGCATCCACAGTAACGCCAGAAATATAAAAATCATCAGAATATACAAACAAAGGTGTAACGGCAAATCCATCTAAATTCTTTGAAAAATCATTTATTACGAAAGAGTTAAAAACTACGACTGAATCCATTAAATTTATCGGATTTAACCTTATTGAACGAGCCATTATCTTATTTATATCATCAATAGACTCAGCAGCATCTAAAACAGATAATAACTTATCATTTGGATTCGTTTCACGTAAATTGTTTAGAAAACTTCCCTTATTATCCCCTAAAATTCTTAAATAATCTGTTTCACGAACCAGAGTCACAAACAATTCATTATTCTTAATATACGAAGAAACTCTATACAGCGGATTTTTCTCCGAAACATTTATATTTACGGTACCTTCACCAGAAATATTTGACAACAATGGCTTATCCGAAAATTCAGATACATCATCAATATATAATACATTATTACCACGCAATTCTATTTCCGGAGAGAAAACATTATCAACAACCGTAACAGCACTAAGCTTTGAAGATAAATCCAGCACAGAATTATTCAATACAATCTTATCTGCCCATATAGAAATTTCTTGTAAATCCGTCCAAGCAATCTTTTCTTCATTCTGAACCATAATTTGAAAATTATTCGTTGCCCCAAGAATCGGATTTATATCCTCCTTATTCTTTATCACTTGCGTTATTCTAGAAGTATTAGGAATATAAAAAGTAGCATCTATGTTCCCTAAGTTCTGAATATAAACGTCTAGTCCTGACCGTACTTCTACAAACCCGCTTATATTTCCCATATTTGTAATATTTGCGGATTTCTCAATGCTCATATCATACACAATATCAGAAGGAGCAAATGTCGTATCACTTATTACACGAAAATTTTCTAAATAACCTGCACCGGCATCAATAATTGTAGATGCCGTAATAAAAAATGCTGCTATAAAATGATACCACCTTATCTCCACACGAATAGATTAGCACATAAGAAAAAAATCTTAAAGAATTTTTATAAAAAATATAGCCCGCAACGGGGCTATATCAAAAAGCTATTGCTTTACAGCATCATTCCCTTTTTTAAGGTTCCCCAAGCTGCTTTATAGCCTCCGTCACGTTCTAAATACAACTTAGCATTATCCAACTGTTCCGCAGTCAACCCACGAATAATGAATGATTCTTTCAGACGTCCTTTCTTTTGAACGCTTAATGTAGGCAAATCTATTTGCATTGGTGATTTTGCACATGTCATGGCATTTTTACTGCCACTACAAGGAACTATTTTTACGCTATATACTTTTCCTGGACGCAAATCGGTTACATCTACTTCCATCTTTAGCCCCGCATCTGTCTCGACAAATTTTATATCACCCATTCTTGATTCACCACCATGACTACTATGAGTATACATTTTTGCTTCAACATGATTCACGTCGGAATCTTCATATGTCTGATAAAAAACAACTGTTTCGGTTGCTTGCTGTTGCATTGCTGGTGCTGGTTTTGGATGCTGTCTCATTTGCTTTTTACCGCAATTGGCGCAACCAGCCATCAATACAGCTACACCTAATACAGCTGATAACATCGTTATTTTTTTAATTAAGTTTTTCATAAAGTTCTCCTTTTTTCCTTATGGTTACAATAAACATTTTATAATAAAAAAATCTGTTTTTCGTCAGGTTTGAATCCCTAGGAATCCCAAGAAATAATGTACATAGCGCGTTTTTTGAATTAGTTCCTATAACCAATTTTTTCAGAAAAGATTATTCTAAAAACATATATACAAAGGAGTCAAAAATGTACGAACTATTACAACACCTGATAGCATTTAAATACGCTTGTAAAATCAATCATTGGAAGTCAAAAAAGTATGCAGAACATTTATTATTTGATAGATTGACCGAAGAAATAGACGATTGGGTTGATAATATTTCAGAAGCATATTTTATGGCGATGGACGAAAAAGATGTATTCAAACCCAATCTTTTGAATTATAAACTTATCGAAAACGACCTAGTAAAAATGTGCGAAAACATAATATCTCGTTTAGAAGAATTATTAAATGACGGTGAATTAAATGAAGGTATGAAATCTCTATTAAGTGCAATAGAAGAAGGTTTCTTAAACAAAATGGCACTCGCTAAATTATTATAAAAACGCCCCAAAAGGGGCGTTTATTTTAACTATGTAATTTCAAAAATGATTTTAATAAAATTCTCGGTGAATACTGATGCTTACTAATTGGTGTTAATTCTTTATCTACACCCATAAGATAATAGATAGCACGTTGCGCAGCCCGTACCGAATACTCCATTGTAAACACCACATCATCTGGGACTTCTGCAAACTGACTAATAAAAGCAAAATTTTCATATCCAGCGGGTATTACTAACGGTCTATCGCCTATTTTTCTTGGCTGGAACTGAGAATTTATATAAGGCATTATAGAAGTGCGGCATATTAAACCTCGCATCATTTCCGCCTGCTCTTTCTTTGGTATATGTAAATGTCCCATAAGTTCTGTAATAATTTCTCTTCCTGTGCATTTATACATAGGTTTCTTAACGAAATCACCATCAGTAAACATATTCAAAGAATACCCCCAGAATATTTGCGTACTCATAGGCTGATTTTTAAAGTGCGGTTGCCGCGCTACAACAAAAGATAAACGCCATGCAGAATCTTTAAAAGTAACCAACGCACCACCCCCCGGATGATTTCGTGTAAAACGTTGTATATAGTCTAATAACTTCGGGTTATCATTTATTGTAACGGTAAAAGACATCCACATAGATTCATCTGGGTTTGAGCAAAATACATCTGGGTCACCAAATTCTGGTCTACCGTTTGCAATTTTACGCCATAATTCAAACGACGGTGCCGAATCGGTTTTGTTGTATTTTGCGGGTGTGTCTGTTCCCGCTTCATCAGAATTATCTGTCATACACCCATTAGTAAACGTAACGATATCCGTAGGCATAACTTCAATAGAATGTTTTTTACCTCTTTGAACATAAATTATTTTATTAGCAACTTTTTCACCCTTTTTCGTTTGAGAAAATTCTATATCTTTAACAGTTGCACCTAAAATAACTTGCACTCCATTTTCTTTAAGCCATTTAACAATTGGCTTAACTATCGAATCATGCTGATTATATGCAGTACGGGCAACACCAGCCAAAGTGTGAATACGTGGAAATTCATGCATAAAACGTAGCATATACCTTCTAAGTTCAGCAGCACTTGACCAGGGCTGAAAAGCGAACGTAGTTTGCCACATATACCAGAAATTCGTCTTAAAGAAATGCTTTCCAAAAACCTCGTCAATTCGTTTATTTCCCAAAGACTTTTCTGAATCAACTAGAATTAACTTTTCCATATCTATTCTATCTTCTGGACTAAAACCCATTTCAGTAACATCAATTTTATTACCATTTTTATCCACTAATCTAGCCCGAGCATGAGTTTTAAACTCTTCGTTGTATTCTAAAAACTCTTCTTCCAGAGAAATCCCGTCAAATTCCGTAGAAGGTACCGCCGTCATTACATCCTGTAAACATTCATATGTCGGTATGTTCAACATTCGTCCGCCTCGAATCATAAAACCTTTTTTGGCGTCTCCTGCTCCGTCAAGACTTCCGCCATCTACGTCCAATGTTTCAAAAATATGAATATTTTTACCTGGTACTTTTGCATCTCTTATTAAATAAACAGCCGCAGCTAAAGAACCTATACCGGCTCCTATCATATAAACGTTTGTATTAGCCGCTTTACGTTTAATAGAACTTTTACTTGCTTTCGACATTTTAACCTCTTTCATTTCTAAAAGAATTCCTCCAAAGGCACAAAAACGTGCATATAGACAATTTTTATACAAACAAAAAGCCGCCGAATATTTTTCCGGCGGCATATAGTTTTTTCTTTTTAGAACATAAATCTGATACCAATATCACCACCAAAGTTATGAAGGCCAGAATTGATATCAACGTAGTTATAACGTGCCGCCAAATCAATTGCGAACATTTCCATATCAAACGTTACCCCCAATGTACCCATTGCAGAAAAGCGTGTTTTACTTTCGCTATGATGGCCTACATCTGGGATTTCACGTTTAACATCTGCAAAAGCCACACCGGCACCAAGTCCGACAAAAGGACGAACTATACGATAATTACCGAATTCCCAGTAGTTATTCCATAACAACGTCTGTAATTTGGTTTCAACTTTTACATCACCGACGTCACCGAAATTAGCCGTATCTTTTGCTTTACTATATATAGACCATTCAATTTCTGAACGCATTGTATCGCATACTTCCAAACCTAATGCAGCTCTACCCTGGAAAACCGTATCAGATAAAGTTTCTTTCTTATCGTTATAATTATAATTCAAGTTAGAATAACTTGCGCCACCGTGGATACCGATATATGGATCCAAACCGAACATCTGCCAACTGCTGCCGCCAGCACGTGGTGCACCAGCAAAAGCCGGACATGCGATAAGAACGGCCAAAGTTGATATAACTATTTTTTTCATTTTCTCTCTCCTTTTATAAATTTGTATATGATATTTTCATGTCAACATTATCATTTTAACAAACAATTTATTAAGTTTGCATAGGTATGGTCACCTATCTTACATTATGCGAGACATTATAAATACCCTTGCATTTAGTAAAAAAAGGACTATAATCGCCTAAGTCAATTATGAACGGACCCGGGTGCGTAGCTCAGTTGGTAGAGCAACTGACTCTTAATCAGTGGGTCCAGGGTTCGAGTCCCTGCGCGCCCACCAAAATAAAAAACCGCAATGCGGTTTTATTTTTTTATAAATTTATATTTTCCTAGAAATAATGCATATACAGACTATTTCTTTAAATACGATGATGGGTTATACGCTTTCGTACCCTTTCTTATTTCAAAGTGCAATTGCGGTTGATCAACCTTACCCGTTTCACCAACAGTGCCTATTTTCTGACCGACTAATACCTTCGTTCCACGCCGCACAGTCATTGAATCTAGATGTGCATATACCGTCATCCAACCACCAGAATGCTGAATAATTATTAAATTTCCCATACCTTTAACTTCGTTTCCTGCATATGCTACAACCCCATTTTCTGCCGCCTTAACTGTTGTTCCGCGGGCAGCACCAATATTTATACCGTCATTAAACAAGCCATTAGATTTTGAACCATAACTAGATAGTACTTTACCTTGAACTGGCCACGTAAATTTAGACGACGAACGAGCGCTAATTGTAGGTAATTTTTTTGTTGGATCCGAAGAAATTTTCGTTTTCGGTTTCGCAGTCGTCTGCGTAGAAGCAACTGTCGTAGAAGATGTTTTTGCGGCGTTCGTAGTAACTGTTGAAGGAACCGTACGAACTGGCGCAGTACTTAAATTAGGAACTTTTAACTTTTGACCAACAGATAAGGCAAACGGCGCCGTTAAGTTATTCATAACTGCCAAATCATTTACAGGAACAGAATACTGACGTGACAAAGAATATAACGTATCGCCAGATTTTACTGTAATTTCTTGTAACTCAACACGAGTAGTTGTGTTAGGTACAACAGATGCTGCAGGTTTCTGAATAGAAACAGGTTGGGCAATAGTTGTTTCCGTCTTTGACGGTATTTTTAATTTTTGCCCACCATACAATGAATATGGTTCTTCCAAAGAATTTGCACGCGCAATCTCATCAACCGTCGTATTATATTTCTTTGAAAGAGAATATAAAGTATCACCTGCTTGAACGGTTACCTCAACAGTCGATTCAACAGTTTTAGTCCCGCCATACATTGGTACATATAAATACTCACTATCCGCGTCTGCAACGGCAGTTTCTTCTGAAATTATCGGTGCACCATAATCAACGCTTTCTTGGACAGGGGTATCACCATACATTGCCCCCCCCTCTTTTGCTGGGGGTACAATATAATCATCTACACTGGCATATTCTACATAGTCTGTTGCTTCTACAGAACCGTATAAGGTCGGAGAAGCATACACCCCATAGTCGGTTGCAGCAGAATTATAAATCTCCGGCTGTGTTTCAGGGTCGGCCAACAACGCAGGATAACGCGTAGAAATAAATTCGCCGACAGTATCCGGCAGCGATACAATTTTCGGCTGCAAATCGCAAGCAGAAAAACTTATTGCCACCAACCCTATAAAAAACAATCTGATTTTTTTCACACGCTAATTATACCACAAAAAACAGGATAAATCTTATCTATTTTCTTTCGTCACGCATAAATAATAAACTTATTTCAAACAACCCCCACATCGGCAGTGCTAATAGAATCTGAGAAACGACATCAGGTGGCGTTAAAATAGCCGCCGCAACAACAATTAAAACTATCGCATAACGTCGCATTTTCAAAGCACGCTCACGCGAAAGAATACCAACACGGTTCAACAGAACAAGCACAAGCGGCAACTGAAAGGCGATACCAAAAACCTTTAATAACCCTATCGCAAAAGACAGATAATCAGTTGCCGCCGGTAATACAACCGCCGGAACAGGCGCAGACTGATTTAGTTCTATAAAGAAACCGAACACAAAAGGAAATAATACATAAAACGCGAAACACGCCCCTAAAAGAAACAAAAGCGGTGACGCAATTAAAATTGGCCACACAAAAGTCCGCTCTTTTTTATGCAAACCCGGTGCAACAAAAAACCACACTTGGGATAAAGCGAACGGTGTAGTTATAAATAACCCGAACAAAACCGATAAAGAAAACCGAATCATTAAACCATCTGCAATACCTGTATACAACAACGCACCCTCTGGCCAGACATTAAACAATGGAGCCGTCAAAACATCTTGTAACCAAGGTGACAAATACCACCCCATTATCAAAGTCAATACAAATACCGCAAACGTCCATAATATTCGACGACGTAATTCCGCAAAATGTTGCCCCAGTGTCATTCGCTTCATTTGCGTTTTCCTTGTTTCTTTTTATTAGATGAGTTAGTACGTTTTTTTGCTTTCTTTAAAGGTTCTGAAATCCCGTCTAACATTTCCGCTGTCGTCGTACTTATTAAATCTTCTATTGGTTTTTCCAAATCTATCTGCTGCTTTATTTGTTCTGAAGCATCTGTTATCTTCCAAATCCATTTTCTAATAAAAGTTACTGTTTTTGCTAAAAATCTGGCAACATCAGGCCACATGCGCGCTGGAATTACCAACACGCCTACTAATAAAATGACCAAAAATTCAGACCAACTTATGCCAAACATATTTAATCATAGAATGCGTCGCCACCACTTGTGTTAATTGTTCTGTGGTGCTGAATTTGAAAATAATTAGAACCGAAATTCGTTTTTTCTTTTAACCCATCAAATTCAACATCTGTTTTTGCACCTGTCGCATCCACTACAGTCCAAGAATTTAACTTAACGGGACTTTTATCAAAAACTACCGTCATATTTCCTATACCTTCTTGCCCACGTAAATTCATTTTCAACGAAAAAGTATCTTTCATATCCGAAGTTTCTATAACGTTTATATCCGCATTTCTTAAATCTATATTTTCACGTATCAATATACCTGCTGGTGTACTAGTTAAAGGTACAGTTGTTATTTGGTCTAATGATTTATCAAAAAAATATAAATCGCGTCCATCAGAAATCAATTGTACAGGCATATCATCATAATCAAGACGAACTTTTCCTGGTCGCAACATCGCGAACGTACCTTTTTCTTTTTTACCGTTTGCAGTTTGAATAAAGTCACCAGATAATCCCGTTATAGAATTTAAATATTTTTCGGCGGAACCAACAAGAGAACTATCCACAGCAGCATTTGCCGCACAACAAAACACAATTCCTATAAAGGCAAAAAATATCTTTCTCATTTTACCCCCCTAAATAAATCTAAAACCTTTGCTCTAACATTTTCCAAAGAATCCTGAACAACCGCACCAGCAGCACACTTATGCCCGCCACCACCTAAAGCTTCAGCAATTTCATTTATTGGTTGTGTTTTGCTGCGCAAAGATACGCCCGTCTGTTTTTCTTTCTGATGTTTCAATAAAATTATATATTCAACACCCTTTATTTGCCCTAATAGAGACAAAACAGTTTCCCCACGCCCGTCTAAATTCTTGTAATCATTAGCATCTATTGTTGCCACAGCCAAACGCCCATGATTAAAAAACTCAGTCCGAGATACGACCGCTGCTTCTGTCAAAATAGTTTTCCGTGGTTTATTATTTAATAAATTAGCCAGATAATCTATATCTACGCCATCATCTACAAGCGTAGCCATGGCACGTAGCACACTACCTTTACGAGAATATCTAAAAAATCCAGTATCCGTTAAAATGGATACAGCGATTAAATTATTTACGGTTTCATCTCTAAGCCAATTTAATTTTTTTACGATATAAAAAATAATTTCCCCAACTGCGGCAGACTTATCATCATTTAAGCACAAATCACCCATTGGATTATCGTTTTTATGATGATCTATTTCGATTACAAACTTTGCGCCTTCAATAGCAGGCATAAAACCACCAATATGATTCTTCGTCCCGTAATCTAACACAAAAACCAAATCAAATTTACGAGACAAATCAACATGTGAGAAATATTTCATTTTTTCGCGTGTTGGCACATTATCTAACATATCTGGTATATTACCATCATATACACAAATAGCATCTTTGTTAAAATTCAGCTTTATCAATTGAGCCAACGCCAAAACAGAACACAACGAATCGCCGTCTGGATTTTTATGTCCGGCAATTGCGATACTACGTGCGCCTTTTATTTTTTCTACCAAAATTTTTAATGACTCTGCTTTCATATCTATACGGCAATATCTTCTAAAAAGAATTGAGCGCTAACATGCCCGTTATATTCATTTTCTTTTAATTTACCTAATAACATTATTTTAGTGTTTGTGTTGGCCTCGTCCAGTAAAAAATCACCGACCGGTGTACCCACTAAATTAAACCCGACAAAGGCCAATTGGTTACCGCTACTTGTCATAAACGAGCCACGAACATGATTGCCGTGCCCCATTGTGGTTGCATATTTCAAAGTCGCCCCATTTAAAACAAGCGTTGGTTCTGGATTCCCCTGACCGAACGGTTCCAAAGCACTTAATCTATTTACTAACTTTAGCGTTGCCCCACCTGCGTCTATTTCTGCGTCTGCAATTATCTCACAATGCGGAATTTCCCCATTCAATTGTTCTTTTACAGCGTTTTCCAGAAATTCGCAAAACAGTTTCTCGTTCTCTACATTTAATGAAAAACCTGCTGCTGCTGCATGTCCACCGCCCTCAGAAATAATCCCTTGCGCCAGCGCATCATGTATTATTTTCCCTAAATCAACACCTGGTATGGAACGCCCAGATCCATTTATTACGCCATCGGTTCTTGTCGCCACACAAGATGGCAAGTTATATTTATCTTTCAGTCTGCCGGCAATTATCCCCATTACGCCGCCATGCCAATTATCTCCGCACACAAATAAACTGCAACGACCAGCATCGCAACACTTCTGAGCTAAATCTCCAGCAGATATCATAATGGAATTTTGTATATCTACTCTATCCTGATTCATTTTATGTAATTTTTGCGCCAGGTCGTTAGCAATTAAAGGATTGTCCGTTAATAATAATTCCAAAGCTGGTGCCGCTGAATCTAACCGTCCAGCCGCATTCAATCTAGGCCCCAAAGCAAAACCCGCCGCATAAACAGAAGATTTTTTTATTCCTGCGACTTTCATTAAAGTGCTTAAACCCAAATTATTACGCAGATCCAAAACCTTTAACCCAGTCGCGACAAACGCACGATTCAAACCGATTAAAGGCATGGTGTCACATATAGTTCCCAACGCAACTAAATCTAAATAATTCATCGGATTGGTATCAGAAACGCGCAGAGATAAATCTTGAGGTAAATTACGGTTTCTCAATTCTCTTCTTAAAGCAACAATAGTCAAAAAAGCAACCCCTACCCCGGCAAGATATATAAGCCCAGATGTATCATCATTTCTTTTTGGGTTTATAACAGCATCTGCGTTCGGCAACGTTGCATCTGGCGAATGGTGATCTGTAACTACGACCTTCATTCCTAACGAGTTTGCATGTTCAACTTCTGCCAAACCGCTAATTCCACAGTCAACCGTAATTATAAGCCCCGCCCCACTTTTATATATTTCATCAATTGCCCCGACATTTAATCCATATCCTTCACCTTCCCTTGTTGGCAAATGCCAAACCACATCCACCCCCAAAGCGCGTAAATATTTCACAAAAATCGCAGTAGCCGTTATACCATCAACATCATAATCACCATATACAGCAATTTTTTCTTTGTTCAAAATGCTATCAGCAATTATCCGTGCAGCCGCGTCCATATCTTTTAAAACGGACGGATCTGGCATATAATCTTTCACACAGGGGTTCAAGAATTTTTCCATCTCAGCCATGTCCGTAATTCCACGGCTGATTAAAATATTTTGCAATAAATTATCTATCGAACTAGACTCACCGTTTTCACTCGGATACGTCGCCACGGCCCATGCTTGGCCAAGCATAGACTTCTCTACAACCTTTCTCACGCTATACTCTTTTTATTATTATCAAAAGAATTATAATCAAAAATTATTCAAATAGCAACGGCAGTATACTATCCAAAATTTTACCAGTTGTAGGAACCGCATTCCATGCTGCAGTACGAAGACCGAAAGATTCTTCTGTGCCTTTAGGTTCATCTAAAATGACAAGTATTGTATATTGCGGTGCAGATACGGGAAATATACCAGCAAAAGCCGTCAAATTTTTCTTATGGTTTACTTTACCGTTTTCGTATTTTTCGGCTGTGGCGGTTTTTCCACCAATTTCTATACCTGCAACTCTTGCTTTTTTACCGCCTGTTTCTTCTGCGATATGGAACATTATTTCTCTCAGTCGAGCCGATATTTCACTAGATAAAATCCTTTCACCGCGTACCGGTCCAACACCGCGTTTTAATAATGTCGGATAAATATAAATACCGCCATTAGTCATCGCATTTACCGCCAATAAAAGATGCATTGGCGTAACAGAAATACCGTGACCAAACGAAAGCGTAGCACGCTCAACTGGTCCCCACTTAGCCGGCATTAAAGGTCGCTCAGTAGTTCCAAACTCTAATTCCAAAGTTTCGTCTAAATGCAACCTGTGAAAGAACTCTTTTTGTGTACCATCAGGCAGATCAAGCGCAATTTGAGCACTTCCAGCATTACAAGAATGTAACATAATTTCTTCAATGGTTAAATTTGGGCGCGGTGGTTTAAAACTACGTACATCACTAATTCTAGCAGCAGTACGCCCAAATTTATCTTTTATTTCAAACGGTTTTGCAACATAGTATTCTTTATTTATACCGTTCTCCATGGCCATTGCTGTATTAAATATCTTAAAGATAGACCCCATTTCAAATACGCCGCGCAAAGGCATAAACAGACGGTTTGATGCTGGATCTAAACTTATATTTTCTGGGTCATAATCTGGCAAAGATACCATTGCAATCATTTCACCTGTACGTGAATTCATCAGCAATCCCATTGCAGCCTTAGCCTGATAATGTTGCATAGCTTTAGATAACTGTTCATAAAAAACAGATTGAATGCGAGCGTCTAGCGACAACTGTAAAGGATCTGTATTTTCACGTAAATATTCATCGTAAGTACGTTCGACGCCCTCCAAGCCAAAACCATCTCGTCCGACGAAACCAATTATATGTGAAAATAAACGACGTTTCGGATACCTACGTTTTTGCTCTGCTTCAATTTCCAAACCTGATAATTTAGCGTTTTCAACAACGGAACGTTGTGCATCTGAAGCATACTTTTTTACATATATAAATTTACGGGATGAATTTACCAGACCTATAGCCTGAGCTAAAGTATACTCATATGGCAATATTTCATGAATTGTTTGCGCGACTTTTTCTCTATCTTTAACGTATGGTGGTCGCAATGTAATATGGCCAGACATAATATTTTTTGCCAATATGTCACCATTTCTATCAACTATATCCGCACGTTGAACTAACCACGCACCGTCTGCCCCTGCACGTCTTGATCTATCTGTTCCTTCTATTCCTAATTGTAAAGTTCTTCCCACAAAAAGCACGAACGCCGCAACAAATAAATAATAAATTATGCGCATTCTACGATGCCCCTTTTTATCACCAGAGGCACTTAAAAAACCGTGCTTAAAAATATCTTTACCAATTTCAAACATTACTTATTGTTGCGTATTTTTTTCTTCTCTATTTGGTAAATCATAAATAGATATATGTTTACGATAACTTATCACTTCTGTTTTTGGATAAACACTTGTTACCATATTTCGTAAAATTTCCGGTCTGACATAAGAGGCAAAATCAGCCTGAGCAACAGCGATATCTTGTTGAGTCTGCACAATCGCAGTTCGTACACGATTACGAACCTTATTTTGCGTACGATAACATACTTGCAGTACTGCCGACAGCATGAAGACTAAACATACTGCCCAGAACCCAATATTTAACATTTTCTTTGATTCGCCCATTATCTAACATACCTAATAATAATTCATAGTAATGTTATCACAAATTCTGCAAAAAACGAATCATAGAATTTACCCCACCCAATCTACCGGTACCTAAATTTAGGTTTAACGAAGCAAATTCTTCTGCTAAGTCCATTTTTTTTATTTCAGCAGGTGTCTTTCCTTCCACCATCGCGGTAATAATTGCAATTATTCCGCTTACTAATACCGAATCGGCCCGACCGTAAAAATGTTTCCCTAAGCGGCAAATTTCTGCACGCGATGTGCACCCTTTTATTTCTGTACATACCGCGTCATCTGGCACGTCAGGTATATGCTTTCCAAAATCCATTACCATTTCCAACTTTTCTACGGGGTCTGATGTCATTGATAAAATATTCTTCATCTCTTCATATTTCATCTTTACCATCCCTGTTCTGTTAAGTCTAAATCTAACCGTGCCTCATCCGACAAACGACTTAAATCCCACGGTGGATCCCAAACAAGTTCAATATTAACATCTCTTCCGCCGGAAATAACCGAAACGGTATCATGAACCTGCTGTAATAAATCTTCCATCATCGGACAAGTAGGACTGGTAAAAGTCATTTTTATATTTATTTCCGAATCAGTAATAGAAATATCATATATCAAGCCTAAGTCCCAAATATTTACTGGTATTTCTGGGTCATATATAGTTTTCAAAACTTCTATTACATTTTCTTTCGTCAACGCCGACATTTTATTTAACCGCTTCTTCTATAATATCTGCCGCCTTACGCACATCATCCATTGTATTCCAAGTACCGACAGATATACGCACAGTTCCTGATAACCCAAGTAAATTATGCAACCAACCAGCGCACATATTACCAACTCTTAAACAAACACCCCTCGCTCCTACTATGGCCCCAAAATCTAAAACATGCATACCTTCTATGTAAAAAGTAAGCATTGCAGCATTTCGAGATGTGATTATTTTTATACGAGAAATTTTCGACAACCTATCATACAAATATTTTATCAAATCAAGATTTGGCCTATGTTCCGATAAATAATCAATTGCTTTATGCAAACCTATAATCTGAGTGATAGGTAATGTGCCGGCCTCAAATTTATCTGGGGCTACATTTAACGTACATGACATTGCCCCCGTTATCTTATTTACCATTCCACCACCAAATTTATCTGGGAAAAAATCATCCGGACTTTTCATATACATTACACCGACACCAGTATCTGCGCCTATTTTATGCCCAGAGAAACAAATGAAATCTGCATCCCAATCCTTTGCAATTATTTGATTATGAACAACATATTGAGCCGCATCAACGATAACTAATGCATCTGGATTTTTTTTACGTACCGCCTTTATCAAATCTGTTACATTGATTGGTAAGCCCAAGACATTAGACATAGCAGTTATGACGACGACATCGGCAACCGGTACTTTTGACATGTCGTAATTAAATGTTTCTCCTAATTGCCATATTACTATACCCGCCCCCGATTCCATCCACGGGAGTCTGGCACTATGATGATCTAAATCAGATACTGCAACTATCGGTTTCTTAGATTGAAATTTAGGAAGAGCCGAAACCAAATGAACCACTCTATTTAATCCATCAGTTGCCCCAGACGTAAAAATAATTTGCTCTGTGGACTCTGCGCCGATAAAATTTGCAACCTTTTGTCTGGCTTTAGCAATTGAAGCGTCAACTGCCGCAGCCCTGGGACAAATTCCGCGTCCAGAATTAGCATATTCATCCCGTAAAAAATTCATTTCCGCCGTTATGACAGATTCGGGTTTAAGCGCAGTCGCTGCGGCATCTAAGTATATGATATTATTCATTTTATGATTTCTCTTGCATTTTATGGGGATTATAATACACTCGTGAAAAATATCAACAAGGAAGGAGTTGAATATGGCTTTAGAACACGCAAATGATGCAACATTTGAATCTTTATTAGGTTCTGGTATTGCGTTGGTTGATTTCTGGGCACCATGGTGCGGTCCTTGCCGTATGTTTGGACCGATATTTGAATCAACGTCCGAAAAAGTTCCAGATGTGACATTCATTAAATTTGAAATTGATGAAGCCAATCGTAGAACACCGGCAAAATTTGGTATACGTAGTATTCCAAGTGTGTTGGCATTTCGCGGTGGTGAATTGATAGAGGCTCGTACGGGGCTTATGGATGAGGAAACTCTGATGGATTGGATACGTGAACTAAAAGGATCCTAAAGATGGCAGAAAAAAACTATAAAAACATAGAATTACCGGCAAAATATGTACCTAAAAAGTCTGAACCATATATGTGTCCGGAACAATTAGCCTACTTTTATCAATTGTTGACGGCGCAAAAAGAAGAGTTATTACACGATGCAGATTCAACGCTAAGTGCTGTACGCGTTGCAGAAAAAAATGACAATGCTGGTGTTGGTGACGAATCAGACAACGCATCTTTTGAACAAGAAATTACTATGAATTTACGTATGTCCGAACGTGATAGTAACCTGCTAAAAAAGATAAATGCTGCATTAGAACGAATCGAAAACGGTACATATGGTTATAGTGTTGTATCTGGTGAAGAAATCGGCATATCGCGTATGCTTGCCCGTCCTTTAGCAACAATGACAATAGATGAACAAGAAGAATACGAAAAACGTAAATAAACCATAAAAAAACCGGCAAATACCGGTTTTTTTATTTTTAAATATTATTTATTTTTTGCTTTTTTTAGAGACGGTCTTTTTTCCCGAAGCTTTTACAACTTTTTTTGCACTCTTTTTAACGGCAGATTTTTTCACAACAGAATCAGCTTCTTTATTTGCTTCTTCTGATTTTATAGAATCTTTTGAAGTTTTCTTAGAATCGTTACCTTTTAATTCTTTCTTAAAAACATTTATGCCGTCCGCTAAATTTTTCATCATTCCAGGTATTTTATTATGCCCAAACAAAATCAATACCAAAACAACGATTACAAGTATCTCAGCCCAGCCGAAACGTCCAAACATATATCTACCTCTTATTATTTAGTAACATAACATTCCAGACCATCAGCTTTGGCATTACGACAGAAGCTATTTGCATCTGCAGCAGCATTAAAGCCTATACGTAATCTGTACGTAGTTGAACCGTTTGGCAGAACCGCCGCCAAGATTACAAACTGATGTCCAGAGAATAAGTTTTTATGAGAATTTTGTAACTTACGTTGCCCCGCTTCCGCCAAAGCCCGAGAACTATAAGAACCTATTTGAGCATACCACGCAGAAGCCTTTGGCGCAGTTTGTGCGCGTTGCGTTTGAGTCCGACGCGCCGGCTGAGAAGCTGGTTTTGAAGAAGTTTTCTTCACTGCTTGTTTTGCCGGTTGTGTCGCAGGTTTATCCGGATTAAACGTAACATCTTTCCTATCTTCTACCACGCGAACAGGGACGCCTGGCGTTGTATTTTGTGCAACAGGTTGAGGCCCCGTTTGTACCGCGGGTGCAGGTTGGACCGCCGCTTGTACAGGTTGCGGTGCCGGTGCAACATTTACCGGCTGTGCTGGCTGTACCTCTGGTGCCGGTCCCACAACCAATGGCGCATTCGGATCTTCACCCTCAACCACAACTGCTGGTGCATCCAAATTTACTTCCATCGTAGACGAAGAATCCCCCCCAACGATGCGAATGATGACATATGTTGCCAATATGATTACCAACACACCAACCCCCATCAACAACCACGGTTTCTTTGGACGAGGTGCAGAAAAAGGCGCTGCATCAGGTAATGCATCTATTGAATCTGTATCATCATTTAAATCCAATAAATCTAAGTTATCATCGTTATTCATTTGGATTCTCCCATAGTTCTTTACGGTTTATTATATCATAAAAAACCGTGATTTCCAAAGATTATATCTATAAATTACTTTGGCATTTGACCGAAATTTGGCGGTACAATCAATTTATGATTTTCTTCCACAATCGGTTCTGTTTCACATTTTGATGCGCATGCAGATAACACCATCGGCATCGCAATAATAACCAATAATAAAAGCGCTTTTTTCATGTGCCTTCCTTTTCTATACACGCATATTATAATGGCGCGTTAAAAACGCGCCATATTTTTTTTACTTTATGCCGGCATTTTAACCGCTTCTTTCATTTGAGATATGAAATCATCAAGATTCATAACTTCTTGCTTTTCAACGCCCAAACGACGCAATGTTACGGTTTTATCGGCCATTTCTTTTTCACCAACAACCGCAATTATCGGAGTTTTTGCCAATGACAATTCACGGATTTTATAATTTACTTTCTCATCACGTAAATCTGCGCGAGCATGTATTCCTGCATCTCGCAACGCGTCAACTATTGAGACCGCATAATCACGGAATTTTTCAGAAATCGGCGTTACGACAACAGGTTCTGGTGACAACCATAAAGGTAAGTTACCCCCTGTTGACTCCAATAAAATTCCCATAAAGCGCTCAATAGAGCCCAACATAGCACGATGTAACATAATCGGACGATGCTTTTCACCATCTTCACCGATGTAAGATAAATCGAATCTTTCCGGCAAATTCATATCTAATTGCACCGTACCACATTGCCAAGTACGCCCCAGCGCATCTTTCAGATAGTTATCTATTTTCGGTCCATAGAACGCTGCGTCACCTTCTGCAATTTCATACTCAATTCCATTGGCGTCCAACGCATGCTTTAAAGCACCTTCAGCTTTATCCCATATTTCATCAGAACCAATACGGAATTCTGATTCTTTACGAGTAGCTAATTTCATAGAAATTTTATCAAAACCGAACTTTCCGTAAATATCTTTAATGAAACGCAAAATTTTTACGACTTCCTTCTCTAACTGTTCTTCCGTGCAGAAAATATGAGCGTCATCTTGAGTAAATTCACGAACGCGCATTAACCCAGACAAACCACCAGCTGCCTCATAGCGATTTACCTTACCAAATTCAGCTAAGTACAAAGGCAAATCTTTATAAGACTTTATACCCTGTCCGAACACCAACATACCACCGGGGCAAGACATCGGTTTTACGCAGAACGTTTTACCATCTTGGGTTTTTCCTGAATAGTTATGTTCACCGTATTTTGCCCAGTGACCGCTGCGTTCCCACAAAGACCTATCCATAACGGACGGCGTAGAAATTTCTTGATAACCAGCCTTTTCTTGACGATGACGAATATATTCAATCAACTTGCGATAAATTTTATAACCTTTATCATGCCAGAAAACGGCGCCAGGCGCATAATCAGGCTCGAAATGGAATAAATCCATATCTTTACCCAATTTACGGTTATCACGAGAAGCCGCCTCTTCTTGCATTTTTAAGAATTCTTCTAGTTCTTCTTTTGAAGCAAACGCATCAACGTAAATACGCTGCAACATCTTATTTTTTGCGTCACCCTTCCAGTAAGCCCCTGCAACGTTACGAATTTTAAACGAATCGCGTGGCAAGTCCTTAGAGCTTTCAACGTGAGGTCCACGACATAAATCCACAAAATCACGGAAAGTATATATAGACAATTGTTCGCCAGCCGCATCATATTCGTTTAACCATTCCATTTTATATGGTTGATTTGCGAAAATTTGCTTTGCTTCATCCAAAGAAACATTTCTTTGTTCAAAACGACCGTTGGATTTAATCAAAGAACGCATTTCTTGTTCTATTTTTTCAAAGTCCTCTTCTGAAAACCTGTGCTCTGTATCAAAGTCATAATAGAATCCGTTTTCAATTGCAGGTCCACCCGCAAATTTTACATCTGGATACAGTTTCTGTACGGCTGCCGCCATAACGTGCGCCAATGAGTGACGAATCATTTCAATAGGATATGACATATTAAAAACCCTTATAATTTATAAAGTAAAGTTAAATTGTTATTGATTATTGCACTGCGCGGTTAAAACCGCAAATAGAATCTACACCCCCGCGGGGGTTGTTGTAGTTGTAGTAAAAACTATCATGAACTTTTTCATACTGAAAAATATATTAGTACTTAAAACAAATAATGTCAAACTAGTTTTTCTTAGAAATCTATAATACAACCAAACAACACCGCGAAAAAGAAGCACACACTGCCAGCAATAACGAATAAGTGCCAAATCGCATGTGAATACTTCATTTTGCGCCACAAATAGAAAAACACGCCAATTGAATAAGAAAGTCCACCAGCCAATATAAACCATAAACCACGTGGCGGGATGTTGTATAGCATTGCAGGCAGTATGAACAGTAAAGTCCACCCCATTATAAGATAAAGAGCCACCATCCACTTAGGCTGCTGCTTTGGGTTTTTCATTTTCATAATTGAGCCAAATATAACGATGGCCCATAAAATACCGAATACAGTCCACCCAATCCAACCGCGCAGATTTACAAGTAAGAAAGGCGTGTATGTACCGGCAATCAAGGCATATATAGCGGCACTATCCCATACCTCAAAAAAGCATTCACTTTTTTTACCTATCGTTGCGTGACACATTGTTGAGCCAAAATAAAGCGTAAACATTGTCAACCCAAATATGGCACAAGACACAATCGCCCAAGGGTCGCCTTTTATTGAAGCGAAAACGACCAACAGGGTCAAACCGGCAATTGCCAAACCAATTCCTATACCATGGGTTAAAATATTTACAACTTCTTCAGACTTAGTACTTGGACGTTCCCAACGAAACAAACCAGTTGCACGCAGTATGCGCAGCAAACGACTTCCTCGCGAATCGGATTTAACCGCTTTTAATTTTGCCCTAACAACTTTTTTTGACTTAACCATTTATTACATCCTTTATACGAGAAACTACTCTATCCCCACCCATAACCTGTATTATGGAATACAAGTCAGGTGTATTTGTGCGTCCAGTTAAAGCCACACGTAAATTCATTGCTACATCACCATTTTTAACACCTTTATCTGCAGCAATTGTCACAATTTTTGCCCACCACGAATCTTTATCATCACATATATCAAATGTCGCTAAAAACGCGTTTAACAAATCTTTATTAAATTCGTATTCCTTATTCGGCAAAAACAAATCATCCCAGAAATAAGAAACTTCCTGTAAAGTTTGTTTCCATGTAATAAAGTCCTTACGAATACGTTTCGGATTATCGCGTTCTATAGCCAAAATATTCTTTAAGTATTCTGGATTATCACCGATTCGTGACGCCCATTGCGTATCATATTCTTCTGCCCAATCGCGGACACACGAGACCAATTTATCAACAGGCAAAGTAGCAATATATTCTTTTGCCCACCATTCTAATTTTTTCATATCAAACAAAGCGCCCGAGATAGGAATTTTTTTAGGTTTCAAGTCATATTCCCAAATTGATTTAACCTGCCCTTTTGACTTTGCTTCTTCATAACCAGATGCTGCGATATTCCCTAAATACTCTAATACCGCTTCTGTCGGCCAACCGTCCTGTAAAAAGAAAGCAACATTTGCCTCTGGGTCATGCCGCTTTGATAATTTTCTTTGTTTTCCTGTTTCTTCATCAATTTTATCAATCGTAGATGTGTGAATATATAAAGGCGGCGTCCATTCCATCATACGAAACAACTGAATATGTAAAGGAAACGACGGCAACCATTCTTCACCGCGCACTACATGTGTTGTACGCATAAAATGATCGTCACATAAATGCGCGAAATGATAAGTCGGCAAACCATCATTTGACTTAATCAAAACGATATCTTCGTTATTCTCTGGGAAGCCTATTGAACCACGAACCGCATCCTTACAAAAGATACGGTTATCTGGATTTCCAGTAGAATATAATCGAATCGATGGAACTTCACCTACGTTCAAATGACGAATTATTTCTTCTTCTGAAATATCTCTATCACGCGCAAATTCGCCATAAATACCTGTTGCGAAACCAGCAGATTTTTGGTTTTCACGAATTTTTTCCATATCTTCTGCGGTTAAAAAACAAGGATATGCCAATCCACGAGCCAACAAATCAGCAACTACGCTATGATAAATATCTTTACGTTGTGATTGATAATAAGGGCCGTACTCTGGTACATCGTTATATTCTAAACCAAACCTATGCATAGAATCTTCAATAATTTTTACAGCGTCTGCAACTTCGCGTTTAGTATCTGTGTCTTCTATGCGTAACATAAATACACCGCCAGATTGACGCGCTAATTTGCAATCAACAAAAGCCTGATATAAACCACCTATATGCATATACCCAGTAGGACTTGGAGCGAATCGTGTAACAAAAGCCCCGTCTGGTAAATTGCGTGGAGGATACTTTTCTTCTAACTCTGCCAAAGTATATTTCGGTGCATTCCCCAACACCCTTGCAATCAAATCTGCTGATAAACCTTTACGCATTTTTTATTTCTCTTACATTATAAAACAACTTTAATCTTGTATTCGTATACGGTGAATTTTATACTAAATATATGGAAAAACAAGAAATAAGAACATTTGGGCGCCGTCACGGGAAAAAGTTATCTTCCCGTCAAATCACACTTATTGAAAACATTTTGCCTAAAATATCACCAATAAATATACCAAACCAGACTAATTTGATTTTAGAAATTGGTTTTGGTTCCGGTGAACATTTACGCGAAATCAGCCGGAAAATGCCGGAAAAAATTATTATAGGTGCCGAACCATTTATGAACGGTGTTGCATCTTTACTATCTGCAATAACAGACGAAGAAAATGCGATTCGCACAGAATATAAAAACGTTCGTATATTTCCAGATGACGTACGTATTTTTTTACATAACACCGATTCGAAATTCGACCAAATTTGGGTTCTACATCCAGACCCTTGGCCCAAAGCGAAACATACAAAACGACGGTTATTAAATTCAGATTTTCTAAAACTTTTATCTGAGCATCTCGCCCCAGAAGGAGAAATTATAATAGGTACAGACCATTGGGAATATTTTGACTGGATTGCAGAACAAGTAAAACAAACCAAACTTATTCCAACAATCCCAAGCATAAAGATAATTCATACACGTTATCAAGAAAAGAATAAAGCTGGGACCTCAACTCCAAAATATATGATTCTTAAAAATTAAATATTTATAAAAAACTTTGCCTGCCCCACCATTTCCGGTCGCATAGCTTGAATTAACCGCTGCGCTTGTTCTATACGGGTTTCGTTTACACCGCAAACAAAATGCAAAGGGATATTTTCTTTTTTTTCATCTAAATAAGATAAAGCAGCATATATTCGCCCAACAAAATCAGATTTATCTCCATCGTCACGAGTCATCGCTAATGTTAAACCTGTCGCTCTCATTTTTTTTATGGCCTCAAAAACCGTCGGCCAATCGAACGGACCTATTTCATTTATATCTAAACCTATAAAAACATCTTTATTAAAAAATAAATCATCTCTTATTAGATATAATTGCGATACAAATTCATTCAAATCGCGCATAGAAACAAAAATTTGAGTCCCATCTGCTCCGTGCTTAAAAACCTGATTTATATTTTCTGATATTAAATTTATTCCGTCTTTATTTTGACTGTCAAAATAAAACCGCGAAAATATTTTAACGTTTTTATTTTCTAACCACGGCCACAATATCGAAACAGAACCGGGCGCAACAGACATACAGGGAATATTTTTTTCTATGGCAACAGAGGCAGCATTTGCTAAATCCGTTGCCTCAATATCTGCAGAGCACCACAATGCTACACCAGAAAATTTATCAAGAATATTATCCGTAGTTATCATTACTCTTTTTACTTTATCACAAATATGATATAATTAAAGCCAAATGAGATTTCGTACAGAGAATATATTGTTATGCATTTTATGGCTACTAGCTGTAACGCTGGGGGCAAGTTTTTGGTTTAACACCATTTTTGGCTTTAATATTTTCTCTCCGGCACATTGGGAATATGTTGCATCGCTACAAGCGACGCATTCACCGATAAAAACTGGTTTTTATGTATCTATGGCAATTACTATTTTCATTTTTCTGTTCGGTTTCTATCTGATTGTTCGCCCACGCATCAGAAAAATACGTTTACCGATTATGAAAATAGACATAAACAAACATATACAAGAACATAAAGAACCGATAAATAACCAAAGCCAAAATCAACAACAAAATGTAGACGCATCTACTTTGGATATCTTACCAGCAGAAGTTCAAACACCGCAAACAAAGACTTCTTCAATGGGATCCACATCTTCTTCCAGACCTCCTCGTTTAACTTTACCAACTTTAAACGGGAATTATGTATCTCCGCCCAGCGCACCGACGTTACAATCAAATTCATATATTGATACTCGTAACTCTGAGCAAGATTCTTCTGAACTAACAGAAATATTCAATAAGGCTGGTTATACGGTTAAACCAAATGCTCGTGTAAACGGTATTTTAACATCTCTTATTGCAATTGGGGCAAATGAAACTATGTGGGTGGGTTGCATAGGCATAAAAACAACTGATGTCCGTAGAATAATAGAAAAGTTCCAACAAGTTTTCTCTGATACATTGGATGAAACAGAAATAGAAATAAACGGTTTCGCCATTGCGGCACCAGATGCAGCGACATCTGAATTCCAAGATATATTGATGTTCAACACAATAAACGAATTACGTGATTATATGCAACAAAGGCCCAACCCTACCATTTCTGGTGATGACGAAGAAATGTTTGATGCCTATTCCCAATATATTGATGCAGTTATAACACATATAGGTAAAATATAATGCAATTGACCAAAGAATCTGCAGAACGAAGATTAACTGATTTTAATATGGGTGATATGCCAGTAATAGAATTTCACCCTAAAAACGCACCTGTGGTTTCTGATTGGTTTTTGAAATATAAGAAACTATGTCATGAATTCATTGAAAGTCTGACCGATTCGGTAGAATTACTAGCCTTTATGAATTTAAGCCAAGATGAATTTATGTCGTTAATTATGGGGAAAAAAATACCAGAAAATCTATCTATACGCTTTCGCGTACCACTAATATGGGGCGGGAAGTTAGAAATAGAGAACTTATTTATGTGTTGGACATTTCCTCAATCTCAACGTCTTGATCAATTTATAATAGAACAGAAAAACTCTGATACAGTATGGTTACCGAATCCAACAAAAAAAATTTACATTCCTGGAAAAAACTTATCTGGTGGTGACGGTGGTAACGCAACCGAAGATAGATTAAGTCAGATTGCCGCACAAATTGCTGCATCACGAGGAATGGAATAAAATAAATATTGATAAAGAAATGAACTGTTTTGAATTTTTAACTTTGATGAAGAAAAATGGTGTAATGCTTGCGCCCCAAGCATCGTTTCAAACGATATCTTTAACAAACACAAATTTACAAAATATCCGCGCTGCAATTTTACCACAATTTATGATAGAACTTTACCAGCAATGTGGAGGCTTAAATATCGGTAACGGTTATATATTCGGCCCCTCTGAAATAAAAAGAGGAAGAAAGTACCCCATTCCAAGTATTGTACAACTAAACACGGATTTAGCCGGTATTTCCCAGTTACGTGGAAAAACCGTTTTCGGCAGGAATGACTTATTTTGGTTCGCTTTCGATTCGTTTGGAAAATGCTTCATGTTAGACAACACAACTCTTAAAGAATTACGAAAATATGAAGAGCCGTACAGGGCCTTAACAGATTGTTTAATGGCGGGGAATATATAAAAACAATGACAAAACTGTCTGTATCTTTATCTGGACATCAAACAAGTATTTCCTTGGAAAGAGAATTTATTGATGCCTTGCGCAAAATCGCCAAAGAAAAGAACCAATCTATGGCTTCCATAATAGAATCTATTGACGATAATCGGGCACCCAACACCAACTTATCTTCTGCGATTCGTATTTGGGTTTTACAAAATATAGCAAAATAATATATCACTTTCGCTTTTGAAGCATATAAATTGGAATTATTCCAAAGCACGCAAAAAGCAAAATTATAAACATCCAACCATCACGACCAATTTCACGATAGACAGTCATATGATCTCCATATACAACACCATCCATATAACCAGGCGTCCCCACTGGAATTTCAGATAATATAGTTCCATCAGAAGCGATAAAAGCGCTAACTCCGGAATAATTGGCCCTGACAATTGGCACCCCCGATTCAATAGCATATCTACGAACCATATCCAGATGCTGATAAGTTCCCGGTGTATCACCGAACCAAGTATCATTTGTAATATTTATAATGGCATCTGGCATTTCATCATCTGGTATCAAAGAATCAGAAAAAATTATTTCATAACAAATTGCCGGTGCAAAAGTAAACAAGCGACCATTTATATCAACATTTATAATTTCTGCCCCTGCTCCTTTTGATAATTGACCTGGTGTCGGAATAATATCACCAAAAGGTCTATATTCACCGAATGGGACTAAATGAGACTTACTATATATCTTTTGAATTCTTCCATTAGGGGCGGCAACAAGCATTGAATTATATAACCTTCCTTCGGAATAAGAAGTTGCCCCGATAATAATATTATTGTCCAGCGCCTCAGCAATTGGCATATCATCATTATTCATAACTACGAAAGGATACGAAGTTTCAGGAAAAACGATTAAATCCGGATTCCCTGAATTTTTCGCTAAGTCTATTAAGCCCCTTACGTTTTCTGTTGCATTTCTAATCGCCTCTTCTCTTGAATGAGAAGCTTTTTGTACTGCGCTTCTAGCCGGTTGAACGATGCGAATCGTCTGGCTAATATTTTCATTATTTTGTGAGCATTTAATATTTTTGTACCCGTAATATCCCCCAGCAATTCCCAATAATAAGAATATAACTAACACAGTCCAAGAATATTTATTTTTATAATCACCGAATAGTTCTACAATAATTGCGATAATTCCCATGATAACGAAAGTTGTTCCCAAAGCCCCCCATAAAGCCATAGAGTTGGCCAAAATAGGATACGGCATTAGAATATTCGCAATAGGATTCCACGGGAACCCAGTCAAAAACCATTCTCGCAACCACAAAATAAAAGTCCAAGTTGACGCAAATAAAATTGCTCTACACGGCGGAAACGTGCATATACGCATTATTACCACAAAAGGTATTGCGAATATTATTCCTCCCAAAAGTCCTATTCCAAGCAAGGCAGGTATAGTCCATATTGCAAATTGTTCTGCCAATTCTGGTACAACGTATATTGAATTTACAACCCACCAAAACATCGCAACAGCATACACTGCACTAAACGGAAACACGCGTAAGAAAGCTTTAAAAACGCTAGGTCTGTTAGTATCACGAATAACCAGCTTATACGCACAAGCAAATCCTATTACTGTCAACCACCAAAAATGAGTCGGGGCAAATCCTAATGCTGCCATGCCCCCCAACAAAGCCATAAATATATATTGAGATAACCCATTTTGTTTAATTTTTATGCATTTAAAAAAAGATAAAAATTTACTGCCAGGACAACAAGAAAAATCTCTGCATACGGCGGATTTGTCTACATAGGGATTTTTTATATTCATTTTTTCTAGAATTTTTGTTTCTTTGTATTCCATAATCACAGCATCAGATTCTTTAATATGGTCATAACCTTGTAAATGTAACATACCATGCACAATCATATGAGCAGTATGATCTTGAACAGAAATATTTTCTTGCTTAGATTCTTTAACTACTGTATCTAATGATATATAAATATCACCTAGTAAAATATCATCACCCAATTCAAACGACAGAACATTTGTCGGCTTATCTATATGACGATATTGTTTATTCAACTTATGAATTTCTTCATCATTAGTTAAAGTAATGGATACCTCAGCCTCAGGTGCAACTGCTAATGCTGCGGCATTAGCAATTTTAACAAAATCTATTTTATATTTATGCCAACGGTTATCGTTATAATTTACATATACTTTCATATTAGGCACCTATAATTAAGCAAAATCTTTTGATTTCCCCTTCAATAATTTTATATCCTGGGGCACATTATTGTTTGTTTTACTCAGTTTTCTTATAGCGTGATCATAATTCTTAACTTTTAACGCTTGAGAGAACTCATCAGAATGAATTTTTTTATTCAACATATCTGATAAGTCTGAGTATTCTAACCCACTAAATTTTTTTGCTAATTTCAAATTCTTTTGTGCCATATTATAATTAAATTTCTTTTCCGCAATATCAGAGCTATTATCACCTATCGCAGTTCTACATAGCGCAGCATTATAATAAGTATATCCCTTAATATCATCTGGCATAGCTTTTATAAAACTAGAATTTATCAAACGTTGCACAACTTCTAATCCCCTTTGATATTCACCTATTTTATAATAACTAAGTGAAAGGTTACTATATACAATATAATTTTTGGGGTCAGCTTCTAATGCAGATTCAAATTTTGTAATGGCCTTTTTATATTTTTTTTCAATGAATAAATCTTCACCCTCAGCATTCAACTCTTCAGATTTCTGAGCAATTTTGGCTTTGTTTTCTCTTTTATCTTTTTCTACATAATCCTCATAATTTATTGTTGCACCAGATACATTGACAAGGCCCTTTTCTATTAAATCTACCTGTTCCGATGTCAAATAATTTCTAACAGGTTCCTGACGAGTTCCTTTTGTTACCCTATTCTTTTCTGCCAACAATAATTCTTTAATATTATCTATTCTGCGAACCCCCTTTGCTTTCGCATTTCTAGAATTACTTTCGTATATTAGCAACCGTGAATTATTTTCTGGTAAAAACTTTTCCAATGTATACGGAGCCTCTGCAATAGAATTTAATATCGTTATATCGTCTACATCATCCAAATAATAAAGAGCAGCTACGGCATATTTATTTACCAAACCTGCCCAACCTGTACCTTTTATTCCACCGAAACAGCGCACATATGTATTAGCAATATCTTCTTTACTTTTCCCTTTGTTAATCGCTTCTGCAACAGGGTATCCCGTATTTCTTTTGTTCGAATATGTATTTGAACCTTTGTTATAAGCCGCTACAGATAATATAACAAATAACTTAGAATCTATTGGTACTTTTATACTTTCTTTTATTTTTGGGTATATTTTTTTATACAACCAAGCAGAAACAAGCCGTCTATTTTCTTCTATTGTTATAGAAGCCCCGTTACCGACTCTACGTCCCAAAATTTTTTCTGCAAAATTTCTATGTTCTTTATCTAGTAAAGCAAAACCACTTCCTATTGTAAGAGTACCTGAACCAAAATTATCATCATACACTCTTTTTATGAAGCCTTCGCTAGATATAATATGGGAAAGCACATAAGGGTGCACAGCATCAATCATACTATTCCACGTCTCGTCATCCACGGTTGGGTCTATAATGAAATCTTTAAACTCTTTAGATTTTTTATTGCTTACTATTTTTTTTATTTTTTGTACAGCATCAGGACCGTATTCTGCACCGACGTATCCTACCGCCACTAAACCAAGCAACCACAAAATATGAGCATATGTATTTGGATTATTTTTAATCGAAGAAGACATTGTTTTAGGTTTGCCATCTTGATTTAATTTCACCTTCTTTTGCGCAAAATGGTTCTCCATCTTACGCAAGAAAACGTTATCAGCCGTCAACCACCTTGCCAACGTAAGCAAAAATTGACTTCCCCCAGCCGCCAACCACGCAGCCCCTTTAAGGGTACTAAGCACAACCATTTCTGTCTTATCAACTGCTTCATCAACAAAGTCTCTTTTTTTCCCTGCGCTTTTAGATTTAACATACTTAACAGGATGCTTAGACTCTATGAACTTACGGGCTTTTTTTGCTAATTCTTCAGGTATTCTAACATTTTTTCTAAAATTTTCTGACATAAGAAAACCCTTATTTATTTTTTACCTAATCCGTTTTTTTTGGCAATTTTTGATCTATGTACAGAATAATTAGGTGCAACGAACGGATAGTTTTCCGGCAACCCCCATTTCTTTCTATACTGCTGAGGCGTCATATTAAATTTACGACGTACATATCGCCTAAGCATTATATGCCACGTTCCATCTTCTAAACACTGTATTTTATCTGGGTGAACGGAATCAGCGATTTGCTGCGGGGTAACAGAAGCCCCTCTTAGACTTTCACGAGCATTATGAACCGCCTGCTCCATAGAAAGTTCAGGATTCGCAGCGATTGCTGCGGCTGCTAAATTTGCTACAGCCAAAGTAAATTCCGCTGACTCTTTGTTAGTACTTACCAATTGAAAACCTCATTGTTATTTACTAGAATTTATTATATCACAAATAAATAGTAAATAAAATCAAAGTAAAACAAGATATATGCCAACAGAAAATAGACCTCTTGCGGATTTAATGCGCCCATCAACAATAGACGAAATTGTCGGGCAGCCGCAACTTTTGGGCGAAAACGGTTTAGTCCGTAGAATGGTTGACAACCATAAATTATCAAATTTAATCTTATGGGGACCTCCTGGATGCGGGAAAACAACTATTGCCCGTGCGTTGGCAAAATCGGTTGATATGGATTTTGTGCCTATGTCTGCGGTATTTTCTGGAACAGCCGACATAAAGAAAGCAATGGAAGCAGCGCGGATGAACCGTGAAATCGGTCGTTCTACTCTTTTATTCATAGATGAAATTCATAGATTCAATAAAACACAACAAGATACTTTGCTACCATATCTAGAAGACGGAACCGTTGTATTTATGGGTGCAACCACAGAAAACCCAAGTTTCAACTTAAATAATGCTTTATTATCTCGTTGTCACGTAGGAGTTTTACAACCGCTATCCACAGAAGATTTAATGACATTGATAGAACGTGCAGAAAAATTTCTAAATAAAAAAATGCCGTTAGATGAAGCAGCCAGAATACATCTAGCCCAAATGTCTGATGGTGATGCTCGTTTTCTATTGAATACGATTGAGTACTTATCCAATGCCAACTTTAAAAAGAAACTGACGCCAGAAACACTCGATGCAGCGATACAAAAACGAGCACCGTTATCCGATAAAACCGGTGATGAACATTATAACCTTATATCCGCAGTACATAAATCCTTACGCGCCAGCGATACGGACGCCGCTTTATACTGGACGGCCAGAATGATGACGTCTGGTCAAGATCCGATGTATCTATTCAGGCGTCTAACTAGGTTTGCAATGGAAGACATAGGTTTAGCTGACCCGAATGCGATGCAAATAGCTCTTTCCGCATGGCAGGTATACGAACGCATGGGCAGTCCAGAGGGTGATTTAGCTTTAACTGAATTAGTAATATATTTAGGGACAGCACCCAAAAGTACAGCTAATTACCGCGCGCAAATGGCGGCTTATCAAACAGCTCGAGACACAGGCAGTTTAATGCCGCCAAAAAATATTTTGAATGCTCCGACGCGTATGATGAAAGAAATGGGATATGGCGCTGGATACATATATGAGCCAAACACAGAATCTGGTTTCAGCGGTCAGAATTGCTTTCCTGAAAAAATGGCACGACAAAAATTCTACCACCCAATTGAACGTGGTTTTGAACGAGAAATAAAAAAACGCCTTGAATATTGGGACGCATTGCGCGAAAAAATAAATTCTAAAAAGAACTAACGCGACATGACTTTCTCTATATGTTCAATCATTGTTTGAACATTTTTTAATCCGTCTGTATTATAAGCAACAACTCCTACATTTGCTCTATTTATCAATCCGGTCAAAATCTTACCAGGCCCCAATTCGTATGCAGATGTAATATTATACTTAGGTAAATTTTCCATAATTTCTACCCAGCGCACCCCATGTGTCATTTGATCAGCCAATGCTTCCTTCACATCAATAGGGTTTGACATTACGTTACCCGTTTGATTTGAAAACCAATTCGTTTTAGGGGACTGTACTTCAATCGTTTCTAAACGATGACGAAGTAAAATTTTAGCGTTCTCCATCAATGCGCAATGCGCAGGAATCGCCACATTTAATCTTTTTGCTATTCTGGCTTTCTTTTCCTTTGCGCGAGCGATGACCGCATCTAAGGCTTCATTTTGTCCACTAATTGTAAATTGGTCATGACCATTATGATTAGAAATTGCGGCATACCCGTGCCCAGTTGCCGCCATTAAACATAATTCGACGGTATCTTTATCTAAACCGACTATGCAAGCCATTCCCCCACCGATATTATCATCTGTCATAGACATATATGTAGAACGAGCGGATAATAAACGCGTTGCACTATCAAAACTCAAACTACCAGCACAATGTAAAGCAGAATACTGCCCCATAGAATGCCCAGTTATGGCGTATCCTATATTGTAAATTGGTTGAGCAAAATAATCCTCAATAATGCGAGCAATTGATACAGAATGAGCAAACGTCCCAAGAGAAGTCAATTCTGGTTTATTTAATTCCTCTTTTGGGCCATAAAAACATACCTTTGCCACATCTTTATGCGTAATATCGGACACTTCTTCAAAAGTATGACGAACCACCGCGTATTCATCAAATAAATCGCGTGCCATACCTATATATTGAGCACCCTGCCCAGGAAAGACAAAAGCAACTTTTTCATTCATCATATCAGAAACATTATTACACTAAAAAAATAAATGTCAACACAGCAAATAAAAAAGAATCCCGCAGAAGTGCGGGATATTTATTTCCTAGAACAATATATTTACGATTACGCCAACTTGTAAATCATCACTCTCAAACTCATAATCTATATGACCGGCATATTGTGTACGACCATACTGGCGCACAATTTTACCGCCAAGCCATTCTTGATTATAATGAGGATTCGTTGCTTTTCGTAACGTGAACTGAGCCCCAAGTCGCCAATCCTGAGCAATACGGAAATACGCCTCTGGCATCGCATCTATGAAAGCCATTCCCCTAACGTCATCAAACACCCAAGTAGATTTAATCGTTGCCGCCAACGTTAACCCTGCCCATTGACGACCAAATCTATATCCAGCATAATATGTTGAATCTGCATAATCTGGCGTACGAACACGAGAAGATCCACCAAATTTCAAACCTAATAATACATCTGATATTATACCGGCACTATTACCAGATGCTGTACCAACGCGATACACACCGCCTAAATCAACAGCAGAAAAACCGTCTTCTGGTCCATCAAAATCCTGCTGGTAATGAACATTTGCACCGATAACTAAGCGGTCATTTATTCCGTATGACACTGCCTGTCCCAACCGCAGAATATTATCCCAATATGTTAATGTAGTTTCAGATAAAACGTGCTGTTGGCTAAGCATATATAGCGGGTCAGATGTATCTAATTCTAAACTCGCTGCATACGCACCAGAAAACATAGGCAGTCCTCCGACACAAACGGCAAATAATCCTATTAAAAATTTACGCATCTCTCCCCTTCCTGTATCTAAATAAAAATAATAAAAAGTTTTAAAATCTGGGTTCTGAAAACTCAGAACCCAGATTTCTATATATTATTAAAACATAAATATCGCCTGAAGACCGATTGAATATTCGGAATAATTATCAATGTTGGCACTTCCCATTCTGACGAACTGACCATAATAATCGCTTTCCGAATTTGTATCAGTCTGCCAGAACGATAAGTCTTTACCGTTTGCAGAATCCCAAACTGCCATTTTCCCGTATAAATTCAAAGCAAACCAATCATTTGGCTGCCAACCTATTGCGGCCTTTATGCTTGCTTGATTGTGCCAATCATAATTTCCTAAAACGGCTTCTAAGTTCAACGTCCAATCTTCATCTAATACACTGAATACACCAACACCACCTTCTACATAGAAAGTATTATCTGCATCTGTATTGTAAGCCATAAAGAAGGTAGCCTCATCACCTTCCTCTGTCTTACCATTTATGCCATTACCATATGAATTTCCGTCGAAGTTCAAATACCAACCACGTACCAAACCGTATATGGTTGAAGAACTTACTTTATAACCAGCTTTCAAATCTAATACTACATTATTAGAAATATCTTGCTGATATTGATAATACGCAGATGCGGTTGCAATCCACTTTTCTGTATCAACGAAACGCCATTGCAAACCCAAACCGAATAAATTAAAACCACTGTCATCCATACTATCATCTGGTGCAACAGACCAATCAAATTTGTAATCAGATATATCATACCGAGCCATAGCCAAAACAGACAAGCGGTCTGTTATACCATAACTGAAATCCTCTTTAATTGAAATCTGACTCATATCCCATTTTCCATTAGGATCAGAGATTGAAACACCAGAATTTGGAGTTAAAAATATATCATAAGAGTTTGCATTATAAGAAATATCTGTTACAGATCCGAACTTACCCTTTGTCGGTTGAAAGAACGGATGCGCCAAATAATACTTACGTTTCAATTCTGTACGATATGTTTCTGCACGCGTAGTACGCACTGTTGCGGCAGCATTACCGCTATCATATTGCTTATATAATGCGCTTCTATTTGCTGGTTGAGTATAATAAATATTTTTAGCATCCGCTTCATCATACGTCTTTGTTGTTGAGCGTGTTGCATACTTTTCATAATTTACCTGTGTACGTTCGCGTACAGCAGGTGCACCCGTTAAATCTGCACTTGACGCAGCACGAGTACCATAATTAGTTGCCGCCAACGCAGGCGCAACCCCGACTACTACCGCAAAAGCAGTAAACAAAGATAAATACTTTTTCATTATAATGTTCTCCTTTTTATAAAAATTATACCACAAAAAGTACAATCACAAAAGAATTAAAACGCCAAAGCAAAAGAAAACCGCCATACGGCGATTTTCCTATAAAATATGTCGTTTATTATTTGCGTCAGGCGGACTAACTATACCTTCCTGCTCCATACGTTCCATAAAACCTGCGGCTTTATTGTATCCAATGCCAAGTCTACGCTGTATATATGAAATAGTTGGTTTTTTATCTCGCAACACATATTCCTTTGCTTGAGTATATAAATCAGCGTCTTTATCTGCTTTGGTTGATGCAGCCGCAGGCATTCCTGGTATTGTGCCAGCGCCGACCTCTTCACCGACCTCCCCGTCTGTTACGCCTGCCGCATACTCTGGTTCTCCCTCTGCACGTAAGAAATCACCTACTCGATTCATTTCTTCATCAGATATAAAGGCCCCATGTATACGTACAGGTACACGTCCCGCCTCACTAAATAACATATCACCACAAGCAAGTAACTGTTCCGCACCTTTTTCACCAAGCGTTGTCATAGAATCAATTACGCTACGCGCTTGGAACGATACACGAGTCGGGAAGTTAGCTTTAATGACGCCGGTAATCGTTGTTGCATCAGGACGCTGAGTCGCCATGACCAGATGAATACCCGCCGCACGTGCTTTCTGAGCAATACGCTGTACGCAAGCCTCTACCTCTTTACGAGCCAAACTCATCAAGTCCGCAACCTCATCAATAATTATCACAATATACGGCATGTCAGATAAATCAACTTCCTGCGTTTCAAACAGTAATTCCCCAGTTTCTTCATCTGTTCCTACTGCAACTTGACGAGTAACTTTTTCACCACTTTCTCGTTTTTTTGCGGCTATCTCATTATAGCTTTCTATATTGCGCGCGTTCAAAACTTGAAGTTGTTTATACCGTTCTTCCATTTCACGTACCGCCCATTTTAATGCATTTACAGCCGCAGCCGCGTCCAATTTTACTATCGGAGTTATCAAATGAGGAATGTCGTCCCAGAACCCAAAATCTACCCCTTTAGGGTCAATTATTATCAATTTACATTTATCGGGCGTAAAGTGATAAACTATCGACATAATTATTGACTGAACGAATACAGACTTACCAGAACCTGTACGCCCCGCTATTAACATATGCGGCATTTTTGCCAAATCGTAATACATTGGATTACCACCAATGTCTACACCCAACGCCAAAGGTATTTTATACTTAGAGTTTATAAACGTATCGTTATCTACCAATGACTGGAATCTGACCGTTTGACGCGTAATATTTACCATTTCTACGCCGATTAACTGAGTACTTGGAATATGAGCAATACGGATATTTTCCGTTGCCATAGCGCGGGTCATATCTTTTACGGTTTTACTAACGTCTGCCATACGCACCCCACTTTCTGGCATAAACTCATATAAAGTAACAATCGGTCCAGGACGAATGCCGACAACCTTTCCTTTTACACCATATTCTGCGAAATGTACCTCCATCGCAGCGGCGTTACGCTTTAATTCTGGGGTAACAATATTTTTACCGAAATTAGACCTTTCTAAGAAAGCAGGATCAGGCAATTCATATTCACCTGCAAGAACTTTCTTAGATTTTGCTGTCCGTTTTACTAAACGTGCACGACGACGAGCAGGTTTATTTTCTTCCTCTTCTTCCGCAGCGTCTTCCTCTTCTTCATATTCTTCAGAATCGTCTTCCTCAATTTCTTCGTCTTCCGCAGCACTGGCCGGTATTAAATGGAATATAGATAACAACCAACGAATGCCTTTCCAAATAATCTGAAAAGCACTTTTAATATGCACCCATTTTATATGAAGTATCAAGGCACCCATTAACAAGAATACAGCGATTGCTGCAATACCAATTATGATTCCCCATCTTCCAAGCAAACTTGTAATATCCGATGCTGCGATATAACCAAGCATTCCACCAAAAGTAGATGACGGCATAATCAACCCAAAACCAATCGCACCTGTACATACAATGACAAAGCAACGTAAGAAATTATATTCTGGCGCCCCATCTTCTTCCCAACCGGCTAACCAAGTCAACCCCCACCGAGCGACACATAATATGAAAAACAATGCAGGTACATACCCGACACCATATCTTATGAACCCGACCACCTGCCCCATTAAAGATTGTTCACCAAACGTACTGGCAGCCGCAAAACCATTAAGATACGGGTCAAAGAAAATTAACGAAAACAATGCCCACAAACCAAGCGCCAATAAAAGCGCCCCAGCGGAACGTTTTAATAAATTCTTTAACGCATTAGAAACGCTTTCTGGAAAAAAATTAAACTTTCTTGCCATACCCCGCATTTTATCATAAAAAAGACAAAAATGTTAGGATTTAAGATAAATTTTATTATTTTGTAAATTCTGTGCCATAATATTTTAAGCCAGCCTTTACTAAATCAGCGGCGACCATACCTATAAAGGCTCCAAAAATGACGTCTGACGGCCAATGCGCGCCGATGCAAACCCGAGAAATTCCGATTATTATGGCCAAAGTCCAAGTAACCCATTTAATTCTTGGCGCCAATAAACCTAACATAATCAAACCTGCAAAAGACGCGAAAGTATGCCCTGACGGCATAGAATTAAATGCCCAATCTGTTGAAAACGGCACAAAACCAGTTTTATCCAAAGCCTCAAAAAACACTGGACGCATACGCCCTATTACAATTTTTAGAATTTTACCTACAACGCTTGCCGCTAAAACAGATGCCAATACAAAGAAAGCATAACTATTATGCGTTTTAGCGATAAAATCACGTCCGAATACAATCAAGCTAAATTTATTTTTTTCATTTCTGAAACGCGGTTTTACCTTAATTATCTTTTTTATATAAAACACAAGCAAAACTACTGCGGCAACTATAATCCACATTTTTGCGTCAAAAACTACGTTGAACACCCGCCACAAACCGCAATCAAAATTACGTAAAAATAAATATAAAGGTTTATCAAACCATAAAATTCCAGATATAACCAGTACCGCTGTTATGCAGGTTCCCCATTTTAACCAATTCCATTTAATTTTATTATCCTTTGTTAAAAACATAACTTCCTCATTTAGTACTTATTATTCTGCAACCAATTTATTATAAACCTTCTTATCGGTTAATATTTTAGCCGCGACAGCAGCAGACAAAGCATCTTCATCAGCACCGCTAGTTATTGTCGGACATCCTCGTCTTACAGATTCGGGATCGACATTTTCATCACGATTAAAATCTTGGGCGTTAAAATCATTATTTATAACATTTAAGAAAAACGCATTTTGCTGATTAGAAGATCTTATATTAGATAAACATACTATAGGAAAAATACCACGTCCGTCAATTACTCTCCCTTTACCGGTTTTTATGGCTTTATTTAATAATTCCAGAGCACCGCCATTTTCTAAATTTATACGAGTAGCGATTCGAGCGCTGCCGGCAGTAGGTGTTCCAACCAAAACCCCACGTTCATTTTCATAGAACGCCGCAACAACCGCTTCAGCGGTACCACGGGTCATATTAGACATTAAAACAACAACTGGTACATCTGTAACAGCAGCACCACCTGGTATAACCTCGACCTCTTCTTTTGCGGTTTCTACGATGCGCATTACAGGTTTTGCACCGATAAACAAACCCGTCAATTTCGCAGCGGCGCGTTCATCGTCTCCAGTCGAAGCACGTAAATCTAGAATGATACCTGATACATCTGGGTATTTAGCCAAAGCCTCATTTACTATTGCTGCAGTATTATCAGATATCTTATGAACAACAATTTCTAAGATTCCGCCTGTTTCCGAATCGCTTCTATGAACGACATCCGCGTCAGCTAAAATTATTGTAGCACGGCGTAATACAACATCTTTTTCGCCGCTTGGTGATAATAATTTTATTTTAGACGTTCCTGAATTAAAACCAGACATTTCTGAGGACAAATCTACATCAGACATATCTGAAACATTTTGACCGTTTATGGCTACAATTAAATCTCCTTCACGAATACCTGCTGTATCAGCTGGCGAGTCTTTGTAGATTCCGGTAACTCTATAATTTCCACGTTCATCACGCGCACCTTCTAAACCCACGCTTGTCAATATTCGACCGTCTTCTGTAATTTCTGCTGCTCTTGAATATATATAGCGACCATTTTCATCAATGCCGCGCATCAAGCTATCCACAACCAATTGATACATTTCGCTAGTCGAAGCTCTATGTAAAACAGGGTCATTTGCGCGAAGTTTTAATACTAAAGCTGTTGTTATTTCCCCAAACCCGTTCCAATCACCCGCCGCCGGTCGAGGATAATTAGCAATTATGGCGTCTTTCCAGACAAGAACGACTCTTTCATCTGTTGCGGCAATATGTGCATCTGAATTTAATTTCTCTAAACTTTCAATCGCAACATTTATATTTTTTCCGCCCCACTTTACAGTATCTAGTTTTTCATATATATCAGCAAAAGTTGCGGATACATCAAAAACATTTAATCCGTCTTGAACAGGTTCATCTTCAAAGAACAAACTTTCGGCATGGCACGGTACGGTAACCAAGGTAAAAAAGGTAAGTAAAAATAGTTTTATTATTCTCATATATAATCCCCTCCCCTTGGTTACTGCAGTAACATTTCTTATTTTGTATCGTCACGCAAATTGAAGTGATACAAGATTACATTTGAAATATAAATACTTGTAAAAGTTCCCATAACGACGGCGAACGTCATAGCAATTGCAAATTCACGTAACATAGAACCGCCAAATAAATACAATGCGACCATAGCTAAAATTGTAGACAACCCTGTCATAATGGTTCTACGCATCATTTCATTAACGGATAAATCTATTAAATCGTCCATTGGCATCTTATGATACATTTTTATATTTTCTTCAATTCTATCATAGTTTACGACCTTATCATTGATAGAATACCCAACCCCCATCAATATAACTGCAATTGCGGTCTGATTAAATTCTAATCCAGTAATAGAGAAGAAACCGAACATTATTATGAAGTCCAAGCAAAGCGATACAAACGAACCGATAGCATAACCTCCGCGATACCGTACCCATACATAAACAGACATCAATATAAACGAGAACAATACAGCCAGAATACCACCACGAACTAGTTCACCCCCAATTTTAGGCCCAACAATTTGAACCTGGGAATATTCAACTTTGTTACCTAAAATATTTTTAATTTCGGTAACCCGTTGATTTTGTTCTGCATCTGTTGCGCCTTTATGTAAACCTACGCGAACTAATATAGCGCCACTATTTCCAACCGATTGTAACTCAGGGTTAAACTGCGCCAAATCAGAGCGCATTTTATCAATGGTATAATCTGCCGCCACTGGCGTGACCTCCATTGATATACCACCCGCAAAATCAATACCGTAATTCAAACCCTTTACACACAAAGACAATATAGACAATCCCACCAAAGCTGCCGCAACCCAATACGATAACTTACGATATTTCATAAACTTTAATTTCATTGATTACCCCTTACTTACTTCTTACATAACCAATTTTTTTATTTTTACCGTTCATATACCAATCGATGATTACTTTTGATAAAGATACGCAAGTAAACAAAGTTGTTAAAACACCGACTGATAAAGTCACAGCGAAACCACGAATGGGTCCTGCGCCAAACTGGAAAAGGACCAACGAACAAATCAAATTCGTCAAATTTCCGTCTAATACCGCTTTCATAGAGCGATGGAAACCGGCCTCAACCGCACGCAAAGGCGTAGCTCCTGCCCGAATTTCATCACGAATTCGTTCAAACGGCAATATATTTGCGTCCACTGCCATACCCAAAGTCAATACGATACCGGCAATACCTGGCAAGGTTAATGTTGCCCCCAACAAAGCAGATATTCCAATTATCATAGCCAGATTGATTACTAAAACGAAACTTGCGATAACGCCGAAACCGCGATAGCAAACAATCATAAATATCATAATGAAAATCATACCGACTAAAGATGCGATTTTACCGGACGCAATTGTATCCGCCCCCAAACCTGCACCGACTGTGCGTTCTTCAATTACCTGCAACGGAGCCGGCAAGGCACCACTACGCAATAACACAGCCAAATCTTTTGCACCTTGTAAAGTAAAGCCACCAGAAATTTGCCCACGCCCACCAGGTATAGGTTCACGAATAGTCGGTGCAGAAAGAACCATATCATCTAAAACTATTGCGAAACGTTCGTTTACGTGCTCTGTCGTTAAACGTGCAAATTTACGTGCCCCACCAGAATCAAATACAGTAGTTACTACAGGCATATTATTTTGATCAAAATCTGCCTGAGAATCTTTTAATGACTCACCTGATACTTCCACACGAGAATACACAGGGATCAATTGATCTGGTGCCTCCATCAAAGGTAAAAATTCTGTACCCTTTGGAGCACGACCTGACGCAAGTTGTTCTTGCGTTATATCTTCATTTACCAAATGGAAAGTCATTTTGGCCGTTTGACCGATTAAATCTTTTATGCGTTCAGGATTATCAACACCCGGTAATTGAACCAGAATATATTTTCCACCCTGACTTTGAATAGAAGGTTCTTTCGTACCCAACGCATCAATACGACGACGAACAATCTCTATGCTACGAGACAAGGCATCTTGAAGCATTTCATCTTTTGCTTTTTGCGAATACGTCAAAGATACCGTTCGACCTTCAACAGAAATATCTATAGCATCACCAAATTCACTTTTCAATCTTCCGCGAGCCTTTGAAACATCGTCGTCATCACGAACGACAAGGGATACTACACCATCACTATTACGCATATTAGAAAATCTAATTACGCCATTATCGCGATCAATCAAAGCACTACGTGCATCTTCATAAAGCTGCGCTGTTTTATCTTTCATCATAGCGTCAGTATCAACTTCTAATAAAAGTTGTGCACCGCCCTTCAAATCCAACCCCAGCGGAATTGGTTGAATCCAAGACGGAAAATATGGCGCCAAACTAGGTGCAATCGTCGGCACCGCCAGCAACACACCAAATACCGCGACAAAAATTATTGCCAGTTTTTTAAACATACCTTACCCCTATTCAACGTTTGCAATAGCACCTTTATTTACTTCAATAACGACGCCGTCTGCAATTTCCATTTCTATTGATTTTTCGTTTATCTTTTTAATTGTACCGTAAATTCCTGCAGCTAAAACACGATTTCCAACTTTTAAAGAATCCAACATTTTTTGATATTCGGCCATACGTTTTTTATTTGGTCGAACCATAAATATGTAGATTATTGCAAAAATTATAAGGCAATACAGCAACATACCCCACCAATCATTTGCAGTTGTTGTCGCGGCACTAGTGGCTGTTTCTACGACTGCTGTTGTTTCTTCCATAATTATTCTCCTTCTAAATATATATTTTATGGGTTCAGAATAGTAAAAAAAGCCGATTATGTAAAGAAAAATAGTTTACAAAACCCGAAAAGTCAGACACGTTCAAACCATCCATCTATCTCTTGAAACGGGATTATTTTATAGACGGGTCTTCCGTGATTACATTCACCTGCTCTACTTGTATTTTCAACATCTCGCAACAAAGCGTTCATTTGAGCCATATCTAATTTTTGCCCGGCTCGAACGCTGTGATGACACGCATAATTTGCTAACTTTAAGTGCAATCGCTCTTTTAATTGTGACGAATGCCCATTGACTCTGACCTCATCGGCAACGGCATGAAATAAATCTGCCCAATCTAAGTCCCAATCTGCCGGCTTTTCAAAAATTGCTATCGCGTCTTCACCGAAAGCATCTATATGTAAACCCGATGCTTTCATCTCATCCGCAATGGCTAAAACAGCATCTACATCTTCGGTACGTAAAGCGACGACTATCGGTGTCAACAAAGGTTGAACTTTCACGGTATGAGTACGCAAATGTTCATAAGTTATGCGTTCATGTGCAGCGTGTTGATCAACAACAACTAAATTTTCACCACTTTGAGCCAATATGTATTTATTACCAATTTGTCCTATAACTCGACCTAATGGCATTTCATGAGATTGATTATTTTCATGATTTTCTGTTTCTTCTGGATTACTTTTTTCTAAATCATTTTCAAACATAAACGCAGCGTCTGGACCATAGTGAGGTGCACATACATGAAATTCTTTTGCAACAAAATTCATTGAATTTTGCATCGGCTTTGTAGCACCAGATGAAAACACAGATTGTGATTTTTCTACCAATGTACAAGCCAAAACGTCTCTTAAAGATTTTATTATAAAAGCCCTGATATGAGAAGGTTCTAAAAAATGAACTTCTGTTTTTGCCGGTGACACATTTACATCGACACTTCGTGGATCAAGTGTTAAATACAAGGCACATAAAGGAAATTCACGAGCATGCATAACATCCATATATGCGGCCCGCAAAGCCCCAACCAATACTTTATCCTTAACCGGTCTACCATTTACAAATAAATATTGGTCAACCGAAGAAGCGCGTCTCAAAGTCGGTTCTGATATAAAACCACTTAAAGTCAACGAATCATTTGAGAAAGATTTTGCGTTCACTTCTAACATACGTCCTCGTACGTCTTCCCCCATGACGTCAACTATACGGTCAGGCATATCTTGGTTTTTAGGGAAACGCCATTTATTATTTAATGTAAAACCAACGTCTGGGCGCGCCATAGCTAAACGTTTAATTACCTCTAAAACAGAAATAAATTCCGCCTTATCGCTTCGCATAAATTTTAAGCGCGCAGGTGTTTTCGCAAATAAATTTTTTACTCTGACTCTGGTTCCACAATCCCAATCAGACGGTTTTATTTCACCCGTTTCACAATCTAATACCCAACCGTTTAAGTCCGTACCATTACACGTATCAATAAACATATCCGATACAGATGCAATTGACGGTAAAGCCTCGCCACGAAACCCCATAAAATTTATATTTAATAAATCATCAGAAGGTAATTTTGATGTGGCATGCCTTGTCACACTGTTTATTAAATCTTCCCGCGACATACCACTGCCATTATCTATCACGGAAATCAAGGTACGTCCACCGTCAATCACATCCACAACAATCTGATCAGCACCAGCATCCAAAGCGTTTTCGACCAATTCTTTTACTACGCTAGCCGGTTTTTCTACCACTTCACCGGCAGCAATTTGATTTATCAAAAAATCCGGCAAAACGCGAATCGGCATACCTTACCTTATTCTTTGAATTTAACTTCTAAAATTTCGTATTCTTTTTCACCACCAGGTAACTTTACAATACAAGTATCACCAACGCATCGCCCTATCATTGCCCTGCCTACTGGTGAAGTACAAGAAATAACTTGTTTACCGTCAGATTCTATATCAGACAGAATGCGACACTGCATACGATTACCGTCTTCATCTTCTGCGACAACGCGCGCACCGAAAACGACTCTGTCCCCAGACAAACTATCTACATCAATTACATCTGCGTTATTTATAAAATCTTCAATAAATTGAATACGTTTATCAATTTGCCGCTGTTTTTCTTTTGCCGCGCTATAATCTGCATTTTCTGATAAATCCCCCAAAGAACGCGCCCATTGAACAGTTTTCAGAATTTCTGGTCTTTGTACTTCTTTTAAATCTTTTAATTCTTTCAGCAAACCGTCAAAACCGGCTCTTGAAATCGGTCTTTTTTCCATCTTCATACCCTATTATTTCGCTGAAATTATACGCATTCATTTTAATTTTGCAATTATCAAATGAACAGAGTATACTTTTTAAGTTAAATAAGGCAAAAATGAGATTAAAACCGACAATTTTAACAAGATTTCTTATGCGACGCTTTTTCTATGGCGTGGGGTTAGTTTTATTAGTCGTTTGCGGTATTATAATGGCGGTCACATTTGTAGAACGTCTTCCTTCTAATCCAACCGCTATGGCGGCATTCGTAGATTCTTGGCGTAGATTGTTAGAATATGTTCCAATGTTTCTGCCTATGGCAATATTTATGGGCACATTATTCGCATTTTATAATCTTACAAAATCCAGTGAAAATATTATTATTGCTGGGGCTGGATTATCGCCTTTTCAAATTGCCCGCCCGTCTTTAATCGGTGCTTTATTGATTGGAATTTTTGCAACAACAGTTATAAACCCTTATTCTGTAAAACTAAATTCAGAGAACATAACACCAGACCATTTAATGCTTATAGACGACGAAATGTGGTTACGCGAATCTTCTGATGACGGTTTTATAACGATGAATGCAAAAAGTATGACCAAATCTGGTGAAACGTTGTTATTTGACGATGCAACAATATATATTCAAGATACCACATTTAAACTTACTGAACGCATTCAAGCAAAAACAATGAAATTGTCGGATGCAGGGTTTAGCGCGACTAACGCAACCGTTTGGGACGATTTAGGAGTTCCAACAAAAAAATCGTGGAAGATAAAAACATTATTAACACCTCAGACGGTTCTAGACAGGTACCTACAACCGGATCAAATTTCTTTCTGGGAATTGCCGCATTTTATAAAAAAAATGCAGGCCATCGGGGTTTCAGTACGTGGTCACCAAGTTCAATTTTGGACATTACTATTTTTACCTTTGACCATGATATCAATGGCAACGCTTGGTGTTGCTTTTTCGCAAACCCGTCAACGTCGTAATTATAGTTTTGGTATAAAATTTGGTTTAGGTATTTTAACCTGTTTTGCGGTTTATTTTCTTATAAATATGTTTAATGCCTTGGGGGCGACGGGCGTATTTCCCCCGCTATTAGCAATTATAGCACCACCGTTAATAATAATTGCGGCTTCTGGCGTAGTCATAACAAGTTTTGATACAATATAACAATGGGGACATAATATGCCACTACGAAAGAAAAATACGAATAAAACAAAAATCATCATATGGTTGTTAATTGCTGTATTGATAATATTGATGATAATATCTTTTCCATCCGCCCAGAATGTAACAGAAATTGTTTTGTATCAATGAATTACATAGATATATTTTTAGAAGCATTATCGGCAGAACGTGGGCGCAGTAAAAAAACGCTGGAAAGTTATGCCAGCGACTTACGTCATGCGGACGCTTCTATTCCTGTCGGTTTAATGAACGCAAGTGCTGCGGATGTTCAAGACTATTTATCTCATCTACCAGACAGAGCCTCATCAGTTGCAAGGAAAGCCAGCGCAATTCGCGGTTTTTATAAATTTTTAATGTTGGAAAAAGTAATATCTGAAAACCCTGCTGCAAATTTAGAATTACCGAAACGGACAAGAGCCCTGCCAAAATTTCTATCATTAGAAGAAATAGAATTGTTAATATCTTCTGCTGGCGACACAAAAAATTCTGTGCGATTACGCGCAATGTTAGAATTGGTTTATGCGTCTGGTTTAAGAGTATCGGAATTATGTGAACTGCCTATGACGGCGAATTTAGGTGATAAATTATTGATTCACGGCAAAGGCGCAAAGGAACGCATTGTGCCAATGCATGAGCGCGCTCAAAACGCTTTACATAAATGGTTGGAACTACGTGGAGACGACAAGTCTAAATATGTATTTCCTTCATCTGGGAAAACCGGTCATATTACCAGAGACGGATTTTTTAAAATTTTGAAAAAATGCGCAACGCTTGCTGGAATAGATCCACACAGGGTAAGCCCCCACGTATTGCGTCATTCTTTTGCGTCACATATTTTAGCAGGTGGTGCCAATTTGCGTGCTATACAAACTATGTTGGGTCATGAAGATATTTCTACAACCCAAATTTATACACATGTATTACCAGATAAATTAAAACAAACTGTACAAATGCATCATCCATTAGGTCATAATTGGGAAAACAAAAAATGATAAAGAAATGTGATCATCCTGGCTGTACAAAGGCTGGAACATGTCGTGCACCTAAGTCACGCGATTTGAAAGAATATTGGTGGTTTTGTAAAGACCATGCTGCAGAATATAATAAAAATTGGAATTATTATGCCGGCATGACACCAGAAGAAATAGAAGAAGACTGGGAACGTCAAACCTTTGGTTCGCCCCTAAAAGACAAAAAGCAAGCAGAACAAGATAATAAAGACTATATAAACTTTTTGAACGATTTCATCGCTGGCAGATCAACGTTTGATAAAACGCCGCCCCGCAAAGCAAATTTACCGACTAGTGTTTCTGGTGCATTAAGAATCTTTGAATTACCGCTTAGTGCTTCTTGGCGTGAAATATCAACGCGATATAGAGCATTAGCAAAAAAATATCACCCAGATACCGCAACCAGTGATAAAAATACAGCGGCAGAAAACTTTGCGAAGATTTCCGCCGCATACGACATTCTAAAAAAACATTTCGGTAAAAAGTAACCTCATTTAGGTCGGGCTAAAGAAACAATCATCGGTGTATTTCCACTTACCTGTTGTATCTTCAAATTCTGTTCCTTCTGGTATATAACAATTAAATATACTTACTTTTCCATTTTTACTTGAAGTGGTGCCAGGTTCTGGGCAACTAGAACAAGATGTTTCACCATCACCACCACTATAAGTTCCATCCGGACAAATCGCACAACCACCAGAACCAGAATATAAGCTAGAATCAAAATATGTACCGGCCTCACACCGACAATACCCCCAAGTAACACAAAGCCCTTCATTATATGTCTTTCCTGCTCTAAAACTTTCCACCATTTTAGACGTTTCATTTTCCACAAAAGTTGTACAATTTAAAAGGAATGAATTCTGTTGACAATATTGTCTCCCCGCAACTTTAACTTGATCAACAGTAACGCTATACAAACCATTTAATTGCATATATTGCAACATAGAACCGGAAACATATGTACATGTTTTACAAGACGGGTCATCATTGATGATTCCATAACCAGCAAAAGGAAAAATGATTAGACCAATTATTATAAGAAAACGTTTCATGGACACCCCCATTCATCCAAAAGCAAACAAAAAACCACTGAAACGAATTCAAGTGGTTGGAGGTTCGAAACAATTGTTGAGAATTGTGGGTTTATTTATATATATCACCACCCTCCAACCCAACATGGTTGAAGGTCGGACATAAACACACAAGGCGCCACAAGAATCAAATCCCGTTAAGGCTACGCATGTTTTATGACCAATTTTTTATGTCATTTAATGACATCTCAACACAGGGTTTCGACACCCCGTCAATAGAACACCTATCGACAAAATTATTATTATTAAAACCTAAAAAAAAGTAAAGAAAAATCCGCATTAAGCGGATTTTACTACATTATAACAGTTTAATTACGTGTATTTAAAAACGCAATTGCATCCATTGCAGCGCTGCACCCTGCCCCAACCGCTGTTGCAATCTGCATTTTTAACTCAGATTGAACGTCACCTGCGACATACATTCCAGTTGGTAATTCACTTGGAATCAAACGCCCCATATTATCTCGCTTAACATCTTCTGTAAGATAATCTGTATTCGCTTCGTGCCCTATTGCGACAAACAAGCCGTCACAAATAATTTCTTGATCTTCCGTAGTTGTAACGACTAGTTTATCGTCTTCCGTCTTTGCAATTTTCTTCAAATCTGTATTAAATAAGCATTCTATATTTTCTCTTTCAGCAACGCGATTACGCAAAACCTCTTCCGCACGAGTGAAAGCCCCTTTGCGATAAACTATCTTTACATTACGAGCAACATCTGCCAAGTACAACGCATCATTTAATGCGGAGTTACCACCACCCATAACAATTACATCTTTGCCGTAATAGAAAAATCCATCACAAGTCGCACAATAAGAAACCCCCTTGCCAAATAATTCTTTCGCGCCCTCTATTTCTAGTTTACGCGGTGAAGCACCAGTAGCAATAACAACGACTTTCCCGACATATCGATTACCATCATCACACAAAACATTAAAACCGCTTTCCACATCACCAGATATAGTCTTTGCAGAAACGAATTTTATTTTTGCACCAAAAGTTTCGGCCTGATTTTTCATAAATTCTGATAATTCTAAACCGCTACCTTTCCAACCAGGGTAATTCTCTAGCACAGCAATCCCCGCCGTCTGCCCCCCCAATCTATCTCCGCCAAGCACCAAAGTATCCTTACCGGCACGCGAGCAATACAATGCAGCTGTTAAACCAGCGGGACCAGACCCCAAAATTATAACATCGTGCATAATAACGTCGTTCATTCTAAAAACTCCTATTACCTTATTTCGGCAATAGCATAACATAATCACATTAAAGTCGCAAACATTTTCGCCCATACATAAAATCTAGGCTTTTTTAATTGATTTTTTTATGTATACGCAATAAAATTAAAAGTAATATGAAAAAAATATTTTGTTCTTTTTATATTTTCTCATCCCCTTTTGGGGTGCTGATTTAATTTATAATACATATTATATATAGTTGCGCTTTTATAAAAGCGATATTACCATAATAAAAAATCAATGAAATTAAGGAATAAAACATGCTGGATATTAGATTTATTCGTGAAAACCCAGAAATAGTAAAAAACGCTTGCAAGGTTAAGGGATTTGATGACCATGTTGATGAAATTCTGATGCTAGACGCACGTGTACGAGAACTAAAAACGGTAACTCAGAATATGACCGCAGAAAAAAATAAAATCACACGTGAAATACCAACCGCGACAGATAAAGCACCTTTAATAGCAAAGTCTAAACAAATTAGTGAAGAAATTGCCGCAGATATGGCAGAACTTGCAGAAAAAGAAGCACTATTAAACGACCTTATGCATCGCGTTCCTCAAATTCCAGATAAAAGTGCACCTATTGGTCCAGACGATAGTTCAAATGTAGAAGTTCGCCGCATTGGCATACCGCGTGAATTTGATTTTACTCCTCGCGCCCAATGGGACTTACTGGACATGAATAACTGGTGGATGCCAGAGAAAATAGCACAAATATGTGGAACTCGTACATATTGTCTTGTTGGCGAAGCCGCTGAATTACAATTGGCCATAGAAACTTATGTTATTCAGAAACTGATATCCAAAGGATTTCGCTTTATCGAATGCCCTTCTATTACAAAACCGCAAACCATATTTGATGCTGGACATTTTATGGGTTCTGATTTGTCAGTAATGAATAACGACGTATTTATGTTAACCGACACCGACAAGTGCTTAGCTGGGACGGCAGAAATAATATTGAACTCTTTACACAGCGGTGAAATTCTGCCAGAAAGCGTATTACCTATAAAGTACGCCGGTTTTTCACCTTGTTTTCGTAAAGAGGCTGGCGCCGCAGGTCGTGACACAAGAGGTTTGGCACGTTTTCATCAATTCAATAAGGTTGAACAATATATATATTGTACACCTGAACAATCCGATGAAATGCATGAACATATTTTGAACAACCTGTGCGAAGTTATGGAAGACTTTGAATTACCATACCGAGTAATTGCGAATTCAACAGGAGATATGGGTTTTAACAAAGTAAAAATGAACGACGTTGAAGCATGGGTACCAAGCGAAAACGCCTATAAAGAACTGGGCAGTTGTTCTTCGATTGGAACATTCCAAGCACGCAGAACAAATACCAGATATCGTGAAAACGGGACGAATGAAGTTAAGTTCTGTGCCACATTAAACAATACAGGTATTGCAGTACCACGTGCATTGGTACCAATCTTAGAAAATCACCAAAACGCAGACGGCAGCGTAAATATACCGAAAAAACTGCAACCTTTAATGGGTGGCAGAACAAAAATTGGTGGCAAACATTAAAAATCCCCGCAAACGCGGGGATTTTTTATCTATGAAATTGCTTACATTTCTTTTTTAAATTACGCACCAAATTATGAAACTTAAAGGTATTTACTTCTTGCTTGATTTTTTTAGATTCCCTTAATATTTTTCTTGCTCCTTGCATTTCATATATAATCCCTATTTCATTGTTCATTGTACGTCCATATTCCCAATCTAAAATGCTAGAACAAAAATTATAGTATTGAACTTTCAATTTTTGGCTTGCTAACAAAGGGAAAACATTATAAAAAACTATATCTTTCGGATCCTGCGCAAGATTGTCACGCCCGTCTGACTTCACATCTGCAGTTTGTTCAATTGCTTTAATTCTTTCTGCCCAAGCATTTTGTGTCGCAGCACGAGAAAAATACAATGCCGGGTTATTTGCGACCTGTTCCATATAAACTAATATACGCCCTGCTTTCCAACGCTCTTCTTTCGTCATCGTATCCCAATATTTTATCAATTTTATTTTTGATAAATATTTTAATCCCATTAAACCATCTTTAATTGCAGGATAAACGCTTTGTTCTTTAGTTATATTCATATTCTAAAACCTTTAATAAATTTTATTGTGCCAATAAGATAGTACAAAAGCCTAAGATGTCAAATACTTTAACAGATATTTGTTGAAAATGCGAATTTATAGTATAATCTATTAGTTACGAAAAATTTAGCAAATTATATAAAGGTATTTGAAAAATGGCTATGAAGATTCGCAATATTGCAATTATTGCGCACGTTGACCATGGAAAGACAACACTGGTTGACAATATGTTAAAGCAAGCTGGGACTTTTCGTGAAAACGAACGTGTTGCTGAAAGGGTTATGGACAGTGGTGATATAGAACGCGAACGTGGTATTACCATATCGGCAAAACCCACATCTATTCAATGGGGTGAATATAAAATAAATATAGTAGACACGCCTGGACACGCAGACTTTGGTGGTGAAGTGGAACGTATTTTATCTATGGTTGACGGTGTTGTTCTATTGGTTGACGCCGCAGAAGGCCCACTGCCACAAACAAAATTTGTTTTATCAAAGGCTCTGAAATTAGGGCTTCGTCCGATAGTATGTATAAATAAGGTAGACCGCGGTGACGCCCGTCCAGAAGAAGTTCTAAATGAAACTTTTGACTTATTTGATAAACTGGGTGCAACAGATTCTCAATTGGATTTCCCTTACCTATATGCAGTGGGTCGTGATGGTTGGGCTGTAAGAAATCTTAACGATGAACATAAAGATTTAACGCCACTATTCCAATTGATTATAGATCACGTACCTGCACCAGATTGTAACGGAACGCGTTGTCAAATAGACGCTCCTTTTTCTATGCTAGCAACGACATTAGAGGCGGATCCATATGTCGGCAGAATTCTGACAGGAAAAATCGAATCGGGAACAGTCCGCGTTGGTCAAACTGTTAAAGCAATAAATATGAAAGGCGAATTTATAGAAAACGCCAAAATAACAAAAATCATCGAACACAGGGGTATAGAAAAAGTATCGTTAGAATCTGCATCTGCTGGTGACATTGTTGTTGTGGCAGGTTTCTCAAAGGCTACTGTGGCGGATACTTTATGTGCACCAGAGGTAACCGAACCAATCCCAGCAATGCCAATTGATCCGCCTACCCTTACAATGACATTTTTTGTAAACACGTCCCCTTTGGCTGGAAAATCGGGCAAAAAACTTACTTCTCGTATGATCGGGGAACGTTTATTCAAAGAAGCAGAAACAAACATAGCCTTACGTGTAACCCAAAGCGCAAATAATGAATCATTTGAAGTATCGGGACGTGGGGAATTGCAATTAGGTATATTGATTGAAACTATGCGTCGCGAAGGTTTTGAACTTAGTGTGTCCAGACCTCGCGTTGTCATGCAAGACGGTCCCAACGGTGAAAAATTAGAACCGATTGAAGAAGTTGTAATTGACGTTGACGATGAATTTAGCGGCGTTGTAATTGAAAAAATGACTAAACGTAAAGCCACTATAACAGAAATGAAATCTTCTGGTGGTGGAAAAACGCGTATAGTATTTTCTGCTCCATCACGTGGTTTGATTGGTTATTTATCAGAATTTCGTACAGATACACGTGGCACAGGCGTTATGAACCGCGTATTTTCTGGATATGAGGAATATCGCGGTCCTATAATGCAATACCGTCCAGGCGTTTTGGTATCAATGGAAAACGGGGTTACATCTACATACGCCTTACATAATCTAGAACCTCGTGGTGTGCTTTTTGTCGGTCCTCAAACAGAGGTTTATTCGGGTATGATAATCGGTGAACACAGCAAAGAAAATGACTTAGAGGTCAATCCGGTTAAAGGTAAAGAACTTACGAATATACGTTCTGTAACGGCTGATGAAAAGTTATTCTTAGCTCCTCCACGTAAAATATCTTTGGAAGAAGCATTATCTTATATACAAGATGATGAATTGGTAGAAGTAACGCCGGCGACGATTCGCTTACGCAAAAAAGAATTGGATAGCAACATAAGAAAAAAGACCCGTAAAAATAGTGAAATCTAAACGTTTGTTTTTAGTAGCTGGTTATAGCGCGCAAAACAAAGTTGATGCGGCACTAATTTATATGGTCAAATCATTATCAGATTTAGGTGATGTCATTCTAGTAATGGATAGTGACGTACCTAAATCTGAATTAGATAAAATATCTAATTACGTAATATATTCTGATGCTGTTCGTCATTTTGAATATGACTTCGGTTCTTATAAGCGTGCTTACGTTTACGCAAAAGGAAACGGGTTACTGAATAATTACGAATATTTATACATAATAAACGATTCAGTTTATGGTCCAGTGCATCCGTTAGATATTTCTTTAAATAAAATGGAATCTTTCGGAACAGACTCTTTTGGTTTAGTTTACAACCCGCACAAAAAAAATCCGCATATTCAATCTTGGTTTATAGGATTCAAACCATCAATATTCTTATCAGACTGGTTCAACGAATTTATGGTATCAATAACACGTCAACCAAGTAAAGGTGTTATAACTTATGTTTATGAACAGGGTCTATCAAAACTAATTCGTGAGCATAATGGAACTATCCAATGCATCTATTCAGCACCGGGACGTAGCGTGTACAACGATATAAAAAAATTATATGATGCGGGTATGCCATTTATAAAAAAGGTGGCATTTACGCGTCATGGCGGTGCACTAGGCAGTCAACTATGTTATGTTCTGAATAAAACCGACCCGATTACCAAAAATGCGATTACATCTGCTGCGAAAGAAACGTTTGGAGAAAGATATATAAACTGGCTTTTAACAAGAAATCCAGTTAAAATCTTTTTAAGAAACGCAAAATATTTTATCCATAAAATCTTTACCGAGGGACTATGAAAAACGCGCAAAAAAATAACATAAAACGAATCGCAGCCATAACCATGGCGCGTAATGATGACTTTTTCTTGCAGCGTTGGATAAAATATTACGGTGAAGAAATTGGCTATGAAAATTTATATATATACCTAGACGGCGAAGACCAAAAAATACCGGTAAATGCTGGCAAATCTCATGTAAAGAAACTGCCTCATATTGAAATGTCGCGGGCAGCGGGGGATAAATATAGAATAAATCAATTATCAGCCTTAGCAAAGGAACTATTAAAAACTTACGACATTGTCATTGGTTGCGATTGCGACGAGTTCTTGGTTGTAGACCCAATAACAAACAAGTCGCTGGCAAAATATTTATCGAACTTAAAAATAAAAACGACCGTATCTGGTTTAGGTTTGGATGTCGGTCAAAACTTAAATAATGAAAAAAAATTAAACCGTAAACTACCGTTACTTCGTCAACGCGAATATGCTTTATTATCAACAAGGTATACGAAACCAGTTGTTATAAATAAACCAGTTCAATGGGGCAGCGGTTTTCATAGTATACATAAGCACAATTTTCATATAGATAAAAATTTGTACCTTTTACATTTTGGTGCCATTGACTTACAAATGCTATTAGACAAGGCGGCTGCAAGAGGTCCCGATTGGTTAAACCATTTACGTCGTCGCGGTAACGGAACTATAAACGCCGTAAGCACCCTACCCGTTCGCGGCGAAAGATGGTTAAAAATTGCAAGAATTATACAAACGTATGCAAGACCCATTTATGCTTTAGATAAACCCGGAATGTTTGGGTTAAAACGAGTTATAAAAATTCCACCAAGATTAAAAGAATCAAACGTTTGACTTTATCAATTTTATAATTTGATTAAATATTACCTTTGAATCAAATCTGTTAAGCCCTTCGTAAGCTATTTTTTTCATCTGATTTATTGGTACTTTTTTATTGAAAACCATATCCATACATTTTGCCAATTCATCAGCATTACCTGGGGTAAACAATAAGCCGCCCTTACCGTCATATAATATTTCACGTGGGCCATTCCTACAATCAGATGCGATATTTAATGTATCTACCGCGGACGCTTCTGTTAACACTATCGCAAAACCTTCACTGTGACTAGACAGAATATTTGCCATTGCTCCGCGCATATATCCAAACGGATTCGCCAAAGCACCCGTAAAAATAATATTATCAGAAGAAGATAAAGATGCAGCTAACTGTTCATAACGCATACGAAAACTTCCATCACCTATTATATATAAACTTACATCCGGTTTACCATTATCATTCCAGAACTTATCAAAAGCGTACAAAACCGTAGGAATGTCTTTGTCAGCATATAACCTAGATACACAGCAAAAATACTTACCGTCTGGTATTGGAATGCTTTTTGATTTTTGTATGGCGCGTTCTATATCAATCGGATTATATATTCTTATAATTTTATTTGAATATTCTGGGTATAGACTTTTGAATTCCTCAACGAAACCGTCTGTCAATGTAACCATCTTATTATAATTATTCATATAACGGATATATTTACCGTTTATAAAATTATCAATTGACGAATGCCACCAAACTATTTTAGGTTTAGAAATTTTCTTAAATTCTGAATTAAATGAAAAGTTATAATAATCTATAAATAAGTTCACATCTTTTATATTCGCCAGTCCAACAAACGTACGTCTATACCATCTGTAGATATCCCGCCCAAAATGTTGAAATATACGAAATAAAAAGAAATGAGATAAATCCGTTCCGAACCAACGTGAAGGATATAAAGTATAAACTTTCACTTCAGGATGTTCTGCGAACCAATCAAGATATACCTGCTCTTTAATTTTAGAATATGTAATCACAACAATTTCTATATTCTTAATTTTAAGTAACATATCCATGGTACGAATCATAACAGATTCTACGCCACCGATTTTCATATCCCGCACACAAAAAGCAATTTTTATTTTTTCCATTTTTTACAAATCTTTATAAACTTACAAATTCTGCATCGCAGACAACGTGCTTTTTTAGTAGGTGGATTATCCAAAGCACCTATTTTTTCAAGTTCACAGAAACGTTTACGTGCCGCTTCTAGGTCTGCACTATTATCTAAATACTTTATTTTTCTAAAAGCCCATTTTATAAAATGCCACTTAAATTTCTTAGACCATTGCTGCATCTGATATTCAGTTGCTTGTTCTTTATATAAAATGAAAGCGCTTTCTATTCCGTCACATAAATTATGTAATATACGCAATTGTTTTGCAGATAGTACGATTCCCCCAAAATTTGGTACGTAAAAATATAACGGCAATGGTGCAATAGTTACACGAGGGTTCTTTAACATTATCGCAGACCACCATGGAAAATCTTCAAACAATATTCCTTTTATAAACGGCGTGTCAGAAATAAGTTCACGACGATATAAATTTTTCCAAACCTGGCAATGCTTTATCAACCATTTACGTTTCGGGTTAAATGCATTATGTGCACGTTCTGTTGCATAAGCATAAACATCATCTGTAACTAAAGTTTTTATTCCGGCAGGGTCATACCTTTTATGTATACGCGATGGAACCACGCTATCTGTATCCAATCCTAACTTATGGCGTACCATCAATTGCGGTCTATAAATTCTATCATAAGTAAAAGAAACTATATCTGACCCATCTCTTGTCGCCAAAAAATGAGTTATTTCCATCGTCTGCGGGTGAATAAAGTCATCACTATCTAAAAACAATATGAAATCACCTTCTGCAACTTTCATACCTGCATTTCTAGCATCTGATAAACCACCATTTTCTTTAGTTATTATTTTAAAGCGTTCATCACGAGCCGCATATTCTTCCAATATTTTTGCGCTATTGTCCGGGCTGCCGTCATTTACACAAATAGCCTCCCAATCTGAAAAAGTTTGATTCAATACACTATCCAAACATCTTCTTAAATATTTTTCTACGTTATATACTGGTATTATTATAGAAATTGTCGGCATATGAAGCCCCCGTATTTTCTTTATTTGTACATTTCGTTTACCATAACATCCGCAAAACTACCCTTTGGAGGATTCTTTGCCTGTGCATATGTAGTTTTCTGAAAAAATGCCCCAGATGTAACTTCATCAAAAACTTTTTGATTAAACGGTTTATCTGCATATGCCCACCATAATGCATGAGTAGGATCTTGATCTATATGGGGCATTTCTGCAAAATACTTTTTTGCACGAGGATCATTCATAACCAAAGTTTTGAATAATAATTGATGCATAAAGTAATCGAAACTATGATTTTCATGTATCCAATAATCTAAAATCATTGCGCGCCAAGCATCTAATAAATACGCACCTTTTCTTGCACGAATAAAACAATTTTGCATAAAGCTATACGGGCTGCCGACCTTATTCCCCGCCATATAGACAAAGAAATCCTCTTTTATAATCCAATCTGGAATTGGTGCCGTTGCAAAACCCGTTGAATCCAACCAGATTCCTCCATGTTCATACAATAATTCTACACGACAGATATCTGCAAAATGAGCGTTTTTAATTTTACCTTCGCTTCTCTTTTTCCAAATTATATCTGGCAAAGTTATATATTGGTTTAATGTAGCTTCATCTAACACGACTAATTCTTGTTTACAATTTTTTCTTACGCTACGAAAACACGCCTTGACCAAGTCAGGCGCGTTCTCTTCTCCTTGTAACCAAATCGTAAAAATCTTTTCGTTATTATCATCCTTAACAACTTTACGTTCTTTGATTGCGGCAGCTGCGGGCAAGTATCGCTTAAAATAACGCGGTATTGCCGTTGCCAAAACATCACTACGTACAGCCCTTCTTTTTTCGCGGCTACGCCAAAACCAATTCAAAATATGCCCTCGCACTATTACGTCAGACATAGCAAAAAATCTTGACAGATTCATAAAATTCTCCTTATTCAGCGTCTGGTACCATTGCCACATCGTCATCATCAACTGGTCCGGTCGTCATTTCTTCTGCGATTCCCTGTGCGCGAGCCATTATTTTATCTAACAACTCTTGCTGAACATCTTCGTGCTCTTTCAACCATTGACGAGCATTTGCTTCACCCTGCCCCATACGCTCATTATTATAAGAATAGAAACTTCCTGCCTTTTCAATTAAATCGTATTTTACACCCATATCTAATATTTCACTGATACGAGATATACCTTCGCCATACATAATCTTAAAATCAACCGTACGGAAAGGCGGTGCAACTTTATTTTTTACAACTTTTACACGCGTTTCATTTCCGATAATGTTTTCTTTTTCTTTAATCTGTCCTGTACGGCGGATATCAAGACGTACAGAAGCATAAAACTTCAAAGCATTACCACCAGACGTTGTTTCAGGGTTACCGAACATTACCCCTATTTTCATACGAATCTGGTTAATGAAAATCAACAAAGTATTACTACGAGATACGGAACCGGCCAATTTTTTCAAACTTTGCGACATTAAACGCGCCGTTGTACCGACGAACGAATCGCCTATATTACCTTCTAGTTCGGCTTTGGGTACCAAAGCAGCAACAGAATCAATTACTACAACATCAACCGCGCCAGACTTAATCAATGTATCCGCAATTTCTAATGCTTGTTCACCAGAATCTGGTTGCGATATAATTAAATTAGCAACATCAACACCTAATTTTTTAGCATAACTTGGATCCAAAGCATTCTCTGCATCAATATAAGCGCACGTACCACCTTTTTTCTGAGCTTCTGCAACGGCATGTAAAGCCAAGGTCGTTTTTCCCGAACTTTCCGGACCATAAATTTCAACTATACGTCCCCGTGGATAACCACCTATTCCCAGCGCAATATCTAACCCCAAAGAACCCGAAGAAATCGCTTCTATATTCTGTTGAGATCCGTCCCCCATTTTCATAATGGCTTCTTTGCCAAATTGTTTTTGAATCTGTGCCAAGGCCGATTCCAATGCCGGATTTTTTGCTGGTGCATTATTTTCTTTTACTGCTTCTTTCTTTGCCATAAAATTCCCCTTTTCTTATTAGGAAAATGATACAAATTATTTAAGTTATACGCAACGAAAATAAGCCATTTTTATTAAACGACAAAATTACTTTTTGGCAACAGACAACAAGGCGGATATTCCACCTATTATTGCGGTCACAAGCCATACCGCCGACGTACCGCCGAACGCAGCGATGCAAGCGGCCCCAAGTATTGGTGCTATTATATTAGGTAAGTTTACGCTTGTCCTAAATACCCCATAAAATTTTGTCTGTTCTGTTTTTTTGGCGTTATCAAAGAAAAGCAAATCGTGTACAGACTCCATAAGCGCCCCTGAAACTTGCCACATAACAAATATTGCTAATAAAGGGTAGCCTGTTACGAATGTTGCCAACGCAGAAAATGCCGCAAAAGAAGCGAAACCGATAAACAACCATTTTCTTTTACCGTATTTACGCACAAGTTTGGCCATTACTTCTGACAATATCAAATATGGAATGATACCTATAGTTAAAACCCAACCCAGAACATCTTTAGAAAAACCATTTTCTATTACGACAATCGGCACATAAAGATACCGCATTGCTCGCAAAGCATAATAGCCAAAATTTACTGCATATGCGCGCGGCATTCCGGGGGTCTTAAAAAATGCGATTGCATTTTTCCACAAAACTTTAATTGTTTTTCGTGGACTTGCTGGTTTTATTTTTCTGCTTTCTTGTACGACACGGAATAACTTAAAAGACATCCAACCAGCAAAATATATCAAGGCGGACGCAAAGAAAGCCGCCCTATTATCAAATTGATTTGCAATTGCTACGGCTATCATAGGCGCAAACAATGCCCCAACATTCGTCCATAGGTGATATCTAGAATTTAACCGTTCCATACCGATTTTACCGGAAAAATCAGACATGAACAAAGGTATCAAAACACCGACAAGAGTTGATGCTATACCAGTAGTGTAGTCTAGCATAATAAAAGTACTTGGTCTGATAGAAAAACTCATCATTGCGTAACAAACGGCTAACATCAGCATAGAAAAATAAAAAACGCGTACTTTTGAAAATCTACGAAAAAGCTCATTTGCAAACAGACCTACGATCATACAAAATACAGCATATATACTTACGTAAATTCCGACTACCGCCGAATTCATAAAAATTTCCATCAAGACCAGCGAATATACGGCGTTATAAATACCATCTGCGAAACCAGTAAACAACCCCAGATTCGCAAACGAAAAACCGCTTACCCCGCTTTTAACAGAAATATATTTATCTTTAGCCATATCTTATATATTGTATCATAAAAGCATTAAAAATAAAAATCCGCCCAAAGCGGATTTTTATCGTATTTTATATGATTATTTATTATTTGCTGGCGCCTGTTGAGTTTGTTTCTGTCTATCTTCATATAATTTTTCAAAATCAACCGGTTGCATACTAAATGCAGGGAAACCAGATTCTGCTGTCATACGAGTAATCAAAGCACGAACAGCTGGGAAAAGCAATGTCGGCACGTTTATCAACAAAGTACGTTTTTTAATTTCATCATCTTTTTCTTCTTCCATCTGAACCAAACCAGAATATGTGGATTCAATTAAAAAGATAGATTTGTCACCATTTTCCAATTTGGAATGAATTTTCGTAATCAAATCGACTAAAAACAGGTTATTTTCTGCGCCTTTTATTTGAATATCAATATTGATTTCCATTTTTGCCTGCCCGTTATCATTTTTAAAGAACAATTCCGGTACATTTGGGCTTTCAAAAGAGAAATCTTTCAAGAATTGCGTAATGATGTTAAATTTTGCCATTTCTAATACTCCTTTTTTTAGGCGTCATTTTATGATAATATAACATTATAAATAATTTTTACAAGTGGGGGGAAATAATAAAAATGTTAGGTTCTGTAAAACGGGTATTTTTCCGTGCTTTTATTGGTGTTTTATGCGCTATATCTTTGACATCTTGTGATTTATCAACACCCACTCACAGGGGCGACAACTCTGTAATTCCATCAAATTTAAAGAAAGTCTCTTATAACGATTTACCGGGTTGGAGAAATGATGACGTTCGTTATGCGTTACAGGCATTTCGTAATTCTTGCCGCGCAAAAATTCAATATACGGGGAAAGTAATACCTGATCGTGAACTATTCCGAGAAAAATGCCAAATGCTTCCTTCAGCTTCTGCTGACGTAGCAACCATACGCGCATGGTTTGAATCAAACTTTCAACCATATCAAATAATAAACGATGACGGGTCTAAAAAGGGTTTATTTACTGGTTATTACTCACCGATTATACCTGGATGCAGAACCAAAACAGCAGAATGTAACGAACCGCTTATGGGTGTTCCAACGGATGGGCGTAATTATAAAGGCGTGCCAAAGCAACAAATCGTAGAGCAACAAATTGGCAGACCTTTATATTGGGCAAACATAGTAGACGTTCAAAACATACAAATTCAAGGTAGCGGCATGTTGCAGTTGGACGACGGTAAAATGGTAAAATTAAACTTTGCCGCTGTAAATGATTTGCCATTCAAATCTATTGGGGAGCAATTACGTGCGCGGGGAATACGTCCGCCTAACGGATATTCTGCCGATGCGGTTTGGCAATATTTGAAACAAAACCCGGCACTTGCAAAAGAAGTTATTTATAACAATCCAAGATATGTGTATTTCTATGAATCTGTTCCACCAGATGTAATAGGAAAGCTTGGGACGCCGCTATCAAAAATACGTTCTATCGCTATGGACGACAGTATCTATACGTTAGGATTACCTGTATATGTTGATACCAACCTATCTGATGGTCGCAGATTTAGCCGACTGATGGTGGCACAAGATACGGGAAGTGCGATTCGCGGTTGGATTCGAGCAGACATCTTTTTCGGCAAAGGGGACGACGCATATAAATTTGCACATGGTCAGCATGCACAAGGTCAAATGTTTATCTTGATGCCGAAAGAATATACATATGTCAAACCAACCAAATAATTTTGACAAACGTTCCAAGCGCCCCATGACCATTGCCAGTGCAATGGGTGAGTTAATGCAAATGTTTGGGACACGAGCCTCTGACGCAGATTTAGTCAAACGTTGGGAAAAAATAATGGGGTCAGAAATTGCAAATATTGCAACAATTGCTGCAATAAAGAAAATGAAAGACGGACGGTTAAACATAACTTTACGTCCAAGCAACCCTGCTCTTACCTTACAATTATCGTATATGTCCGAAGAAATAAAAGAAAAAATAAACAAATACTTTGGTCGCGATGCCGTTGCAAAAATAAGTTTTAGAAAATAAAAAAGGCTGTATACGGCGTTTATCAACGTATACAGCAAACGAATTTCATAAAATTATTTCATTATTTTTCTTTCCCACCATATTGCAATAGCAGGCACTAAGAAAAAGATTACACCTGCCAATCCCCATAATGCAAGGGTCCCAACAGCATAAACATAAAACATTGGTGCCGAAACACCGGTTGCCCAAACACCTATATACAATAATTCTGGGAAAAATGTTAGCAACCAAATCAATAAAACCAAAATAGTATTTACAGCGAAAGCACGAAATAAAATACGCTGTTTTGATAATAATTTCATAACACATTTTTCTTGAAAATCGTTTTTCATAAGATTCCCCTTTGGTTGCACGATACAATTATATCACAAAAAGATATTTCTTAAAATGTGAATCTGCTCATATTTGCGTGAGCCAAAGCTATAGCAATTGCATCGCTTTCATCTGAAGATTTAGGGTTAGCCATTGGTAACAAAATTTTTATCATTTTATAAACTTGTTCCTTATCAGCATGTCCAGCAGATGTTAAAGCCTTTTTTATTTTGTTTGGTTCATATTCAAATATAGGAATACCGCAGTTTGCAACAGCAACTATCGCAGCAGCACGAGCATGACCTAAAATTAGAGTAGTTTTTGGATTTTGGTTCACGAATGTTATTTCTATACTACATACATCAGGTGAAAACTTTTCACACAAATCAGTTACCCCCCGAAAGATTTCGGTCAAACGTTCGGGCAGAGATAAAGTTGTTTTCGGCAGAATTACCCCACTTGCCATGTAATGACGTTCTGCGCCTTTTGAATCAATTACAGACCAACCTGTATGTAACAAACCAGGATCAATTCCAAGAATCCGTGTCATTTTTATCATCTTTATTCATATATAATACAAAAAAAGTGCCGCTTTGGCGACACTTTTTATTTCAGTGTGCAAAATATAAAAACTTATGCCGCTGCAGTAAACACTTTCTGAACATCATCGTTATCGTCCAAAGCATCTACCAATTTTTCAACTTTTGCATAAGTTTCGTCGTCTAGGTCCATAGGCATATTCGGCAACCAAGTTAATTCTGCATTTTCTGGTTCACCCAACTTATCTGCCAAAGCCTTTTGAACGTTTATAAAATCATCAGGTTTCGTTGTAATTATAAAACCTTCTTCAGACGTTTCTAAATTATCTGCGTTTACATCCATAATGATTTCCATCATCTCGTCTTCAGTTTTACCGATTGATGCAGGATAGAAAATCTGACCGGCACGAGTAAACATAAATACTACGCTTCCCTCTTCTCCCATATTCCCACCGTTTTTAGCAAATATATTACGAACTTCTGGCACGGTACGACGCGGATTATCAGTTAAGGCTTCAACTATAACGGGAACTGCACCAGGTCCGTATCCTTCGTAACGAACTGCAACATAATTTTCTGTATTAGAACCAGATGCCTTTTCAATTGCGCGCTTAATATTATCATTCGGCATAGAATTTTTACGAGCGTTTAAAACCGCCAATCTTAAACGAGGATTGTTATCCGGGTTTTTATCACCCAATTTTGCCGCCATCGTTATTTCACGCGCAAGTTTTGTGAACAAACCGCTGCGCGCTGCATCCACAGCACCTTTTTTGTGCTGAATGTTATGCCATTTACTATGTCCACTCATATTTGACCTTTTACTTTTATTTGATTAAAATTACGACAAAAGGATAACAAATGATTGGGAAATTGCAAGGCATAGTTGATTATATAGGTGATGGTTTTGTCATTTTAATGGTACACGACGTAGGATATAAAGTTTATACCCCAGAATATTTAACACCTAAATCAACTGTTTCGCTTTGGATAGAAACAGTTGTAAGAGAAGATTCTATTAGGCTATTTGGTTTTTCAACTATCGCTGGGCAAAACTTATTCAACCAACTAACCGGCGTATCTGGTGTCGGCCCCAAAGTCGCGTTGGCGATAATGGGCACTATAAAAACCGATACTTTAATGTCTGCAATTGCAACTGGTGATGCAAAAACAATAGCGACAGCTCCTGGGGTCGGGAAAAAAGTTGCAGAAAAAATTATATTGGAGTTAAAGAATAAGCTTGGTGGCACATCTTTTGAAATTAACACATCCGAATCAGAAGTTTCCGCCATGCCTGATTTGCTGGCTGCGTTAGAATCTTTGGGATATAGAAGATTAGACATAATTGATATAGCACAAAAACTAGTAAAAGAAAATCCTTCTGCCGACATATCAAAACTTGTTCCAATGGCATTAAAGGAAATCAGTGGGAATAAATAAATATGAGTAATAATAACGAAACTATTTTCGCCTTATCTAGCGGGCATGGGAAATCAGGTGTTGCAGTAATACGCGTATCAGGCGACGATTTATATACGCTTTTCTTACGTATAACGAATCGCAAAACAGCAGATACACGACACGCATATTTTGCAAATATGTTTGATATAAACGGCGAAATAATTGACCAAATTATTGCGACTTATTTTTCTGCGCCTGCGTCTTTTACAGGAACAGATATAATTGAAATTTATTCCCATGGCGCCCCAGCAGTTATTGATAAAATATTTGACTACCTATCAAAAATTGGGGCTCGCATGGCGAACCCCGGTGAATTTTCCAGACGTGCATTTTATAACGGAAAAATGGATTTAGCCGATGTAGATGGTTTGGCCGCACTATTGGACGCCCAAACAGATGCTCAGCGAAAAAGCGCACTTTCTTCAATGATGGGCGGCGACAGCAAAATATATGACAATTGGCGTAAGCAAATGATAGAAATTTCGGCTTATGCAGCAGCAATGTTAGATTACGCGGAAGATGAATTACCGGCAAACATAGAAAAAACGATTCGCACAAAAACAAAAAAATTGCATACAGAAATCGACAATGCATTATCGCGCTATACGGCTGTACGTGCTATCCGCGGCGGATTTAATATAGCATTAGTCGGCGATACAAACGTTGGAAAATCATCATTGTTCAACGCAATACTTGGATCTAATCGCGCAATAGTATCCGACATTCCCGGTACAACTCGGGATGTTGTATCAGCATCTCTTGATATTGGCGGATACTTAGTAAATTTATCTGATACTGCTGGATTACGCGAAACATCAGACACAATTGAAAAAATAGGTATTGAACGTACACAATCAGAAATAGAAAATGCAAATTTAATCTTGCGCGTTATAGACGGAACAAAAAAAACAAAAACTCCACAACTTTCTGATAATGAAATTTTAGTCATAAATAAATCGGATTTAAGTGATACGAAATCAATTCCCGATGCAATACATATCTCTGCAAAAACAGGTTTTGGTATTGATACTTTAATCAGTGTTATAAAAGAAAAAATTGCTGCATTGACATCTAACACAGAATCAAGTGTTGCAGTAAATAATCGCACTATGAGTTTATTAGTTGATGCAGCATCTGAATTAAAAAATGCGTTAGAAACTCCTGCTGATAATTATGACATATTTTCTGAACATACCAGACGCGCAGCAGATAGCATAGGGAAAATATTAGGAACGATAACTGCAACAGAAGTGATGGACGCAACATTTTGTCAACTATGTCTAGGTAAATGACACAATAAAAAAAGCCCCTGCTTTTGCAGGAGCTTTTTATTTGATATTTTTTTATTCCTTTCTAATCGGATATTTGCCATCAATCAGGTTCTGACGAACAACATGATGCTTTACTTTTTGTGTACTTGTTAAAGGTAAATCATCCGTAGTCATTGCAAAATGTGTCACCCATTTATAAGAAGCAACTTTCTTATTCGCTTGAGCAACTGCGGCAGCCAACTTTTCAAGAGTCATTGTTGGTTCTACACTAAATACCCCATAAGTTACGGTTTTGTTTTTTACCTTATGTTCAAAAACAGCAACGTTTTTCACACCAGGAATTTCAATGAACATCGCTTCTAATTCATCTGGATAAACATTTTTACCCGAATCCAAAACGATAACCTGCTTTTTACGACCAGCGAAGTGCAACTCACCATTTTTATCCATAGTAACCATATCACCAGTATTAAAGAAACCACGTTCATCAAACACCTCAGCGTTTACCCCTGGATTGTTCAGATATCCGCCAAACACCTGATGACCGCGCAACCACAAAACACCAACGCCATCTTCGTTTTTATCACGAATTTCGCATTCATTATTTGTTGTTGGCCCACCAAAAGCAAATGGGAAACGTTTTTTAGTTGGTTTTGAAATACAAATAGGTCCAACGGTTTCCGTTAAACCATAACCCTGTATAAAAGTTAAACCCAAGCGTTCATAGAAAGTTTCTACTTCTGGTTTTGTTGCGGCCCCACCAGCAATCAATAAACTTACCCGACCACCAAAAACGTTCAAAACAGGTTGTTGTACCTTTCGTACCAAGGCGCCAAGACCTATCTTTTTTAATAAGTTCCCGTGCTTCAAAACAATAGACACAAGCCACCACTTACGTTGTGCTTTTATGTTATCTATGATTTTATTACGAAAAACCTCCCACAATCTTGGAACGGCAGGAATAACATGGGGACGATAGACCTTAAAATCTTCCAAAATATCTTTGGGATTGACTGTCGGTTGTAACAATACCCCTGCACCATAATGTAACGTAGCCAATAATTCAACCGCGAACCCAAAAATATGATACATGGGCAAAAAGCCATACATTATAAAGCCTGGCTGAATCCATTCATGCATATCTTCCAATGAATTTGAACATTCTATCAAATTAAAGTGAGTCAACGGTACAACCTTTGGCGTCCCCGTAGAACCCGACGTGAAAGATAAAGTTGCAACATCTAAAGATTCCAATACAGCAGGTTTCAATTTAGAATCGGTTTTGCCATCTTTTTTAGTTATGTCATAAAAAGTAAAATTCTTTGTTTTATAAAAGAACGACTTTTCTGCACATACAATATGACAATCCGTCGTTGCCGTCATGTTATCATACTCAAACGGAGTTAAATTTGTATCTAGTAGCAACGCCGTTCCACCAAGATACCAGATAGCAAACAAAGTTATCGGAAATTCTGGTATATTATGTGCCAGCACACCAACTACATCACCCTTCTTTACTCCGGCTGCGTGCAAAGACGTGGCACGAGCCTTTACCAAATCTATGAATCCTGCGAACGTAACGTTCTCACGAACCAGAAACAAATTATCAGGCCACGTGGCTGCTGCCCGTTCCAGCAATTGATACATATTCATAATAAAAATTCCTTGTTGTTTTTATATTGGACAGGCTTTATTATACCCACTAGGAAAAAGATTGCAATTATGAAAATACTTACACTAAATATCAATTCTATACGCGCCCACGCGGAAAGTTTCATGGATATTTTACGCGGCGGGGAATATGATGTCATACTCGTTCAAGAAATTAAGGTGGAAAATGCCAATTTTCCCCATAATATATTTGACGAATATGGTTATAACATAAAGGTTTTCGGACAGAAAAGCTGGAATGGTGTTGCCGTTTTCTCTAAGTATTCAATAGAAGATACTATCATAGGGTTGCCGAATTATCCAGACACAAACGCAAGGTTCATTGAATGTCTTATTGACGGACACTTACGTATAATAAATGTATATATGCCAAACGGTGACACTATAGAATCTCCAAAATTCCCGTATAAATTAGATTGGATGCGTGCATTTACAAATTATATAAGCCAATACTTAAATTCACCAGAACAAGTAATAATTGGTGGCGACTTTAACGTTGCTTTAACCGATAAAGATGTATGGAAACCAGCCAATTACGTTGGTATTGCTATCGCCGCTCCACAGGCGCGAGAAATTATGCAATCTTGGCTAGATTCTGGTTGGACAGACGTATGGCGCACAATGCATCCAGACGAAATCGGTTATACATGGTATGGATATCGCGGTGGCGATACAATAGGTAAAAAACAAGGATTGCGTCTAGACTATTTCCTAGCGAATCGAACAGCAATGAAATCTATCAAATTATGTGAAATTGATATGGCGCCACGTTTAGCTGAAAAACCAACAGACCACTGCGGCTTGATGATAAAAATAGATTAAATTATGTTAATCATCACAACGAGCTAAATCATCATATGCCTTGTACTTCAAATCGCTGGTTTGTCGATACTCGTATGGTGCCCGTCCAATAAGAAAAATATCTATCATTTGTTTTACTTTCTCAACAGCTGCATCCATCATTTGCTGCGTTATAACAGAATCGTAATTGATGGTACGTACATCATTATTTTTTAATTGTAAAAACATCATGACAGGCGTTTTTGATTTTACCGTAGTTTTAATATTAAAACCGCTATTTTGTAGTATATAGGCCTCCAGTGGCAACTGCGGCATATTCCCCTGCTCTAACTGAGTCTTCGTCGGTACAGCACCTGTTTTTATATCTAACACCCCTCCATCCCAAACACGGTCTGCTCTTGCACGTACATTATGTCCGTCTATGGTTATACAACCATCTATCTCAGGAACGGAACCCACTAATTCGGTCATCAAGTTCGCGACCACAGGTGCAATTTCCATAAAACGTTTATGCCAAAAATGAAACAAAACACTATCCGCACCAAGTTTTTCTATGGCCCGTTTATCCATCTCTTGAACTAATTCATTCGGAGAAAAATTATTGGCTTTTTCTATAACTTCGTGCACAAGATTTCCAAAATCTCTTGCATCAGGTGCGGCCCAATAGTCATTTAAAACACGTAAACGTAACATATGGCGCACATAAAAAGCATATGGATTATGAATTAAAAGTTCTAATTCCGTTACATATATATCCCCCCAATCCACTGGTGGCGTCGGTGCAGAATAATCCAGCGGTCTTGCGGACACAACGTCACGTCCACGAACAGAATTTAATATATCAACCGCTTCACTTTCATTGTAGTCGCCACGACGTACCGCAACGCGAGACAAAAATCTGGAAGGAACGGTTTTTATACCACCAGATGACTCGCTACGCGTCCAATAAACCTCTGCCCCGCAAGAAAGATTCATAAAGTCTAATGATTGCAAAGACACTTTTCTATCAGGTGACGGCAAACCTATTTTTTCCGCCGTATCACGTGGCAACCAAGCATTTTCGTATCCACGCGCTGGAAACATCCCATCATTTAAGCCTGTTAAAATAACTACATCTGCAGTTTGCATTCTTGATTCAATCGTACCTAAAACAACTATCCTAGCGGTGTCATCCATTTGTTCACGAACCTGAACAGATGAAATAGAATCAGCCACAAAAGAACGCGCATCACTAAGCGTCAAACGAACTTTTAACGCATTCAAGCATTCTGATAAATTCTTTAACGCAACCCAAATCTGAATAGAAATATTATCTTCCGCAACAAATTCTGGTAAAAAACTAAAACCGCAATCATCAATAATGTAAGTTATAGTTTTCATTAAATCATAATCAGATTTAGAATATATTTTATCAAAAACAGAAGTGTCACCTTTTTCTATCCATTCATCAAATTTATTCAATATCGCCCTACCCGTCGCTGTCATGGTTCCAGGAATTCCCCCGGAAAAATCAGCGACTAATCCGCGGGCACGGAATGCCGTCGCAATACGTTGATTACCCGCTGCATCCGGAGTTATTACCAAAACTGTCTTTCCCTTTTTAATTGCACGCGCAGAAATTTCTGCAACAACATCTGCTTCTTCACTTTCACGCTCACAATTTATCAAATGACAATTTTGTAAATCTCTATCACATACAGGTTGAGACGGATTATTACTAAAAGAAAAGTTAAAAAATTCTATTGCGCTTTTACCGACTTCTATCGGTATTACATCTTCTGGTGAAACGCCTATGCGAGATAAGAATTTATACTCTGCATTATATGGATTTGTATTTAAAGCAAAATCCTGTGCACTTCCACTAATATGCCCAGATAATATTATACGTCCGTGCCCAGAGAATGCTATTGCAGCCATTAAATCGGCCGTAGCCGGAACACTTGCGGTTGAACCGCATACAACGACTAATTTGTATTCATTTATTTTATTTATCCATGCACGAATACCTTCGTTTCTTACCTGAGTAATAGTCGGCCTGTTATCCGATATTTCTTTCTGTACTTTAGATAATATATTTAATAACTGTGCCTTTCGTTGAAAATGCATAGCATACTTTTCATCAACTAATTCAGACCAATTTATTCTTGTTGCGTCCACGCCCTCGTTTTCAAGATAATCTTGCATGCGTAACAAATCATGTGCTACAGGTAAAGCGGTTGCTATATTTCCTATACTTGCATCTGCTGATAATAATTTAGCCGTTGCGACAAGCCGCATAGTATTTGATATTGCATCCAAATTTTCTTCATCTTCATCATCTTCTTCTGCACTTTCACCCAGCGCAACTAACCTTGGTAGAATTATACTATGTCCTGCTTTATCAACTAAATATTTTTCGACAGAACGTACCGCGCGCCTACTTGGTAAAAAAATCAACATATCAGACAAAGGAACACTAGACGCATTTAGAACAATGTATAAAGCATCTAACATTTTTGCCGGATTTGTCGCATAAAAGATATTTCTATTTGATACCAATGATGTTCCTTAAAGGTTCAAGTCCTGTTTTCTTTTCCGCAGACGTTTCAATGATTTCTTCCGCCATTGCAGGATGGTTTTCGTGATTCAATATTTTCTGAGATTTTTCGCGTATCCGCTTATCTTTCTTAGTATAAACTATTTGATACGAAATTCCGTGTACATCACAAAAGTCCATTAAATCTAAATCTGAATCACGCGCACCAATACGAGAATCAATCAATATAAATAACTTTCGTAACTGACGTCTTGTCATCAAATATTCTTCTAACCTTTTCAGCCACGCCAAAGCATCTGTCCTAGAAACACGAGCATACCCATATCCCGGCAAATCGACAATTATTATTCTATCATCCAAATTAAATAAATTTAATGTCTGCGTTCTACCAGGGGTATTTGAAGTACGTGCAACATTAGCTCCAACGATAGCATTTATCAAAGAAGACTTACCTACGTTACTTCTTCCTACAAAAGCATATTCTGGGAATTGCGTATTAGGTAAAGAGGAAACTTTATCAAACCCACCAACGAATTTTATCATCATTCATCCTCTTTTTTAAGCATACGTTTATAAGCTTCTTTTTTGGAAATTCCCGCCCTTTTTGCTAAATCTGCGGCTGCAGATTTCGTAGAAAGATTTGAAGCAATATCATTCACTATATCCGTAATTTCATTATCTGACATTTTATGTTCAGGTGCAGGTGCTATAACAATTACTATTTCACCGCGTGGCTGTTCTATATGCATCAAATCTGCGGGATATCCAATTATTGTTTCTTCGTGTAATTTTGTAATTTCTCGTACTATGGCAATTTGTCGCTCCGGCATAACACGATTCAACGCAGATATTGTTGCCATAATCCGATTAGGACTTTCATAATAAATTATCGTATGCCGAATTTTATTATCGTCTCGTAATTTTTTTTCGTCAAAGAAACCACAGAATGTAAATCTATCTGTTGGGAATCCAGACAATACTAATGCCGATATAGCTGCAACAGGTCCTGGAACAACGTACACAGGGATATTTTCTGCGCGGGCTGCCCGAACAAGACGAAAACCAGGGTCACTAATGCCCGGCATTCCGGCATCTGATACAGCAGCAATGGACGCGCCAGCTTGCAGTTTCTTTATCAGTTCTGGTATAACTTCTTGCTCATTATGTTCATGGCAAGAAATACGCGGTGTTTTTATATCAAAATGAGATGCTAATTTAGCAAAAACGCGGGTATCTTCTGCTGCGATTAAATCGACTTTTTTTAATATCTCTATTGCCCGCGGAGACATATCAGATAAATTTCCAATCGGTGTCCCAACAATGTAAAGCCCAGATTGCATTGTAAATCCTTTTATAGTAGAATGATACAAGATAAAATGGATTTTTCAATGTATATGAAGAGAATTTTTGCTTTTTTAACGTTATTAACAATTACTGGTTGTACTTCTAATATAGGCCAACAAAGTGATTGGTTTTATGAGTATAGGACTCTAGAAACAGGGACGCCCATTCAGATGCAATACGGTTCACCAGATATGCAGCCAGGAACGCCATCAGACAATTTGCTGGGGGCCCCTGTGCATCGTATGGCAGTAATGTTGCCTTTATCCGGAGACGCCGCCGCTACGGGTAAAGAGATTCGTACATCTATTGAAACAGCTGTTTTACAAAATGCTCCAAGGAATCTGTCTGTAGCATTTTATGATACCGCGACAAATTTATCTGATACGATAAACGAAGTCTTATTAGACGTCCCAGAAATTATCATTGGACCAGTATTTGCAAACGATGTAAGAGCATTACGTAATGCAAAACCAGAAGACTTACCTGTTTTATCGTTTACTTCTGATGCAACCGCCTTGGGTGACGGCGTTATGACGATGGCACTGATGCCAACGAATAGTGTCGAAGCGATAGTCAAAGAAATGTCATCAGATGGAATCAAAAGTTTTATAATTTTGGCACCCGATACAAATTCTGGTAAATTGATGGCAGGAACTGCACAAAGTGCTTCAAACATATACAACGTTCCCGTATCTGGAATATTCTATTATAAAGAAAACAATTCAGACTCCATTAAAGAAACTACCTTATCGGCATCTATGAATGGTGCAAGAACCGCTGCAAATACAAGAGCGCGTGAAATACTGTCAGATATTTTAACATCCGAACGTTTAACTGCACTAGAAAAGTCATCTTTAACTTTGCAACTAGAACGTTTATCAAAAATGGAAACTCTTGGGAAATTACCGTATGACGCGGTTCTGTTCTTAGGCAATGGTGATGATACGGAAAGTTTGGCATCGTTTCTTCGCTATTACGGCGTAGGTTCCCGAGAAGCAAAATTTTACGGCACCGCTGTATGGGAAGGTTCTGATATAATAAATGATTTTACTATGGTTGGAGCAAAATATGCCGTTTTACCAGATACCTCACCTGAATTTACAAACTTATACGAAAGAATATCTGGGAATGAACCTGGACGTTTAGCAGGTTTCGGGTATGACGCAGCAAATATGGCAATGGGGATGATATATTCAACGAAGTCAGATGCGGCATATCTTTTAGATCCAAGCGGTTATGCTGGCGTAGAAGGTTTATATAGATTAAAGCCAACTGGTGAAAACGAACGCGCTTTACGTATAGTACAACTAAACGGCACTGGCGAACCCAAAGTTATTAAAGAATCTGCAACGAATTTCTTAACACCTATATATAATATAGAACAATATAAAACAAAATCGGCGTATGCAATGGACTTAGAGACGCCTGGAATAAATCCTAACGATTACATAAATATACCGCAACGTTTAAGTAATAAATATAAATCAAAAACATATGGGGCTCATATTACATACAATAACCAGACAACGCCAATACAAGAATCTCAAAGCGTTATAATATTACCCGAAGATGATAGCGACGCAGTAATAACGTCACCAGAATTTCAACCTATAACACTAGAATCTATAAATCGCACATATATAGACAGCGTTGAAATAGAAGAATAAACAACGCCCAATTATTCGGATGTTTTTATTCCTGTGAGATATCTGATTTGTTCACCACATCTATACCTGTCTCAAAAGTATCTATAAAGTGCCAATTTCCGCTATCCAGCACAAAATGAAAACATTGACAATTTTTTATATTACCGACCTTTAAACCAACCGCATAACATAAGGCACGAGTAACGCCACCATGTGAAGATATTGCGATATCTTTATTGCTATATTCCGTAACAATTTTATCTAAACATCCTTTAATGCGATTAAAATTATTATCTATTCTTTGCTGTGCGATAATGTCTTCGTTATACCAAAAACCAAACGCAGATTCTATTAAAGCCTCATCTACAACAATTGATACATCTGGATGATATTCTGCGACAATTTCTGCTGTTTTAATTGCACGTTTTAGAGGCGATGAATAAATCACATCTATATTTTTATCAGACAAATATTCTGCCAACCGTTTTGCCTGTTTGAGCCCAGTTGGTGTCAAAAAAGATTCTACTTTGTTACCTTCGCGTGCACCGTCTGCATTCTCATTCGTCTGCCCATGTCGAAAAAAATAAAAATTTTGTCTCATATAATTAAGAATATAACACACAAAAAAACTAAAAAAACAAAAAAGAATAAAAAACCGACCCATCGGTCGGTTTATGTTGTGGTGGGAGTGGGTGGATTGTAATTCCCAACGCAAATATTTTTGCGTTGGGCCCCTTTCACTGCGCACTTCGTGCTTGTTCCGAACCAAACAATCTAACGATTGAATGCCCTAATCCTTGTACCGCATCACACAATAAAAAACACCGCACAAGGCGGTGTTTTTTATTGTGGTGGGAGTGGGTGGATTCGAACCACCTCAGGCTTAAGCCAACAGATTTACAGTCTGCCCCGGCTCTCCAACTCCGGCGCACGCCCAATCCCTTGGTGCGGGCAGCGGGAATCGAACCCGCATTTCAAGCTTGGAAGGCTTGCATACTAGCCTTTGTACTATGCCCGCAACAAATTCAAAGCCCTGTGATTATATACTATTTTCATCTAAACGCAAGTATTTAATTACACAGAGCCGAAACGCCAATCTTACCTAATTCCGTGAATTATGTCCTCTAAAGAAAGTAGAAAGCCCATATCATAACCACGTGCCTTTAACCGTTGCAAAACCAAATGTGCCAAATTCGCAACACCTAAACGTTTATAAACTTCAACGACAGTAACTATTTCATCATTACTCATATGTTCTGCTGGTTGCAGCGCCATCGCTATTGCTAACTCTCTGATTGCAGCACGAGAATACGCCGCCTTATTATCACGACAACCATACTGATACAAAACAGAATAAGTATTAGCATTATCTAAAAACTCATAATATTGATATGCATTAGGGTTTATGTTCTGCATAACGCGTTTTTCTATGATCTGACATATTTTTTCATCTGAATATAAATATTCAATAGATGTCATCGCATTACTATCTGATGCATATACAGCACTTAAACCTTCAGCAATTGTCTGTTTTCGTACGGACATATCACTAAAAAACTGCGCGTTTTCTGGACAACCCTTTTGCGCCAAAACAGCATAAATTCTTGATGACTCAAATTGCGCCTCAGCCGAATCGGCGCTATCACTAACTATTGATCTTAAAAGCATTTCTTCTATTACCGCACAAGCAGGTTTAATCTCTACTTCTTCCGCAACTTCAACAGAATCTTGTTTTGTCGGAATTTCTACTAACTGTTCCTGTGGCACCGATTCCTCCGGGACAAAGCGTTTCAAAGTTTCTCGCCAATTTACAACGCCGCCATCATGCAAGACCCATGCTGTCGCACCACAGATAATCAATATTACAATAAAAAACCATAACCAAACTCGTCCACGATGAGTACGCCTTTTTTGTACAACGACGTCTTTTTCTTTTTTCATCTCTCTCTCCATGCTATAAATTATTTTATCGGTGGATAACAATCGCCGTCACCATCTGGGCAACAATTAAAACCTAAATCACCCATATCGGTATAAGTTTCACCAGAGCAACAACCGTTAGAATCAGGCGCGCCACCATCTGGGCAACTAAATTCTATATCTGCTCTATGTGCACTATTTCCTGCATATAGAGCCATTATATAACCGATACCGATACCTAAAATAAAACATAAAGTGCATATAGATATCACACACCAATTTAACTTATTTAATTTCATTTTCATATGGCATCACCACTGTTTATCGGCGGATAACATTCACCGCCATCATCTGGACAACACGCAAATACAAGATTTCCAATATCTTTGAACGTCTCACCTTCACAACAACCAAACTGATTCGGTTTACTGCCATCAGTACATAACCCCGCCGCAACGTTAGCCGCCGCAGTTTCTGCATCTATTTCTACTATTGCGGACTTATCTATATCTTTACAGTCTTTATCATACTGATTTTGTAAAGGTTTTAATTCTGCTTCACTGGCACCGTTTGACGTCAAAGTAGCAATATCTGTATTAAACTCATTGCATAACTTTTGACGTTCTGACAGATAGTCCTTTAAAACACTCTGCGTGGTTATAATGACAGTTTCTACAATTGGTTCCGGTGTCACGTTAGTTGTTGCGGTCGCCGTGGCCGTTGATACACGAGCGGTAGCAGAAATACGCCGTCCAGACGCAGGTTTAGAACAATTAGCCCTATACTGAGTCTGCAATTGAGTTAGTTCTGCGCTTTGTGCTTCATCAGGGTTTTCTATCGCGGCCAATTCACTTATTCTTGATTGTATTTTTGTACAATCTGCCCTATCAGAAATATCTGCGGCAAATGCCGATACAGAAAATGCACCGACAAATAATAAAATAAAAATGTTTTTCATTTTTTTATTCATTTATTATCTGTTCCATTTTTAAAATAAAGTCTGTTGCAGGATCAATAAGTTTTTCAACCTTTTCCAAAAATTCCTGTGCTTCGCGTTCCATATCTAATTTCTTAAATGTATCTATAACAATCGCTGCGTCACGCTGTCTCATATTATCGGTTGGTTGTAAAGCCGTCGCAATTTCTAATTCTCGTAATGCCAAAGTTTTATATAAGTCAGCGTTTTCCTGACAGCCTCTATCTGCCATAGAACTATAAGTATCTGCGTTCGCTAAATGATCTATATAATTTGAACTATCTTCCGGATGTAATCTCTTTTTCAGTAAATATTCTATACGAGAGCACGTAGACATTATTTCTGGGTTTTCACTTTCGTGTATAACTGCATCTTTTTCAATTACAACCAATCTACCAGCGCACCCATTTAGATAAGTATCTTTTAATTCATTTAATGTATCTATATTTTCAGCGGTCGCACCAGATGAAGTTATATTTACTATTTCATTAGCAATTGCATCACATTGCTCTGCTCCTAATGTCTGGCGCGGCATTCCACCATCCCCGTAAGATAAGCCCAAAATTAAACCGCACGCAAACAAACCTGCCAATGCAATGGCACTCCAAATCTTATGACCTGTGCTACAACAATCTATAGGACATGCCGGAGTTTGCTTTGCTGGCATCGACTTTTTAGAAGTTTTTTTATTTATATTTTTTTTCATTGTCCCCCCCATCTACATATATTATGCCACAATTCCGTCACGAATTGTAATTTTTCTGTCGGCACGTGCCGCCAAATTCATATCATGCGTAACAAACAACATTGCCATTTTGTTTTTACGCACCAAATCTAAAAGTAAATCGAATACAGACGCGGCATGATTCGGATCAAGACTTCCCGTTGGTTCATCTGCCAATAATATTTCTGGGTCGTTTGCCAAAGCACGCGCAACCGCTGTACGTTGTTGTTCTCCTCCTGACATTTCACCTGGCAGATGAGACGCACGATGAGCAACATTGGCCGCGCGTAACAATTTCATAGCACGAGCAGTCGCAGTACGTTCGTCCACTCCATTTGCTAACATCGGTAAAATAACATTTTCCAACGCGGTAAAATCTGATAATAAATTATGGCGCTGATAAACGAAGCCTATTTTGCGACGTCGCATCATCGTACGCATTTCGTCATCCATTTTTTGTACCGGTGTTCCCGTAAGCAATATACTGCCCATCGTAGGCTTATCTAACAAACCAACGCATTGGAGTAAAGTAGACTTGCCGCTTCCGGAAGGACCGACAAGAGCAATTATTTCACCGCGATGCAAATCAAAACCACCACCGCGTAATATATGTAAAGGTTGCCCCCCTTCCATAAAAGTCTTTTTAATATCACGTACAGACAACACAACGTCACCACGGGAAACTTTTGATAAAGAATTTAATATATTTGCCATTTACTTTTTCCCTTTATTCATTACGCAATACCTCTACTGGGTCTGTACTTGCCGCTTTCCACGCAGGATATAAAGTTGCCAAAAAAGCTAATAATATAGCTAAACACGCTATTCCGACAACTGTACTTGGAACCAATTTAGACGGCAATTCAGACAAATAATATAATTCTGCCGGAAACAAATCTCTGCCTGTTGCCCACTGAAAGAATTGACGTATGGGTTCTATATATATAGCAATCAGAACACCGAAAACAGTACCAAAGAAAGCGCCTAATACACCAATACTGGTACCAGACAAAATAAATATTTTCATCATAGATCGACGTGACACACCGAAAGTCCGCAATACAGCGATATCTTTTGATTTATCTTTTACCAACATAACCAAACTAGACACAATATTAAATGCAGCCACGATTACTATCAGCATTAGAATTAAAAACATAACGTTTGATTCGACCTGTAAAGCCCCAACGAAACCTCTATTTAAATCCCTCCAATCCCGAACAACAAAACCGTCGGGCAATAATCTCGTCAATGCATCGCGAACTTCTTCAGTGTCTTCCGGATCTTTCAAAAACAAATCTATATGCGTTACAGAATCAGAAATGTTTAAGTATTTCTGCGCGGTTTCTAATGGCATAAATATATATCCAGAATCATACTCGTACATTCCCATGAAAAAAGAAGACATAACGGGGTAAGACATTATTCTCGGCATAGAACCAAATGGTGTTGGTGTCGCATTATTTGCCGACGCCAAAGATATTTCATCACCCATAGTAACACCAAGCGTCCGAGCTAAAGAAGCGCCCGCTACTAACTCACCATCTTTAATTTTGTCTAACTGTTTACCATAAATTTTTGTCCCTGTTACAGCCTTTGCCGCTAAATCTTCCATACGAATTCCACGTATCATCGCGCCGGTATTATTACCATTTGCCATTGCCATAACCTGCCCTTCTGCAATAGGAACAATACCAACGGCATTTTCTGCGACAACCTTGTTTTGCTTCATCTTTTCAATTAAAAAGTCGTAATCTTTGATTGCCCCGTCTTGATAATAAACAACGACATGCCCATTCATACCAACAATACGAGACAACAACGTATCATGAAATCCCCCCATAACAGACATAACCACTATAAGCGTCGCAACGCCTAAGGTTATACCTATAAGAGAAACCCAAGAAACCACAGAACCAAATCCCCGTCTTTTCACGGCCAAATATCTAAAAGCAATTTTCTTTTCTAGTTTTGAAAACATATACAATCCCCTACATACCAGAACCTAAGAAATCACGTAACGCATCCCCTACCAATGGGACATCAGAACCTGCTGGTAATTTAGCCGCGTCAACAATAGATATTATTCTTGGTGACATAAACACAACTAATTCTGCAAACGGACTTATCAAAGTTTCAGGCGTTGTTACAAACGAATGTGTCGGTATACCAATTATAACATAATTATCACCGACGTCAGATGGTATATTAAACGAAGACAATTCGCCATTGCTTGTGCGTAATACTATTTTTGCATCAATTTTATTCTTACCACCATAATCACCATATTTACCAGTAGCCCCGATGACTAAATCTGTTTCTAGTCTATCTTCCTTACTGCATTGCCCTATATCAAATCTAGACTGCCACCCATTTGGAATTACAAATGTTCCCTGAGATATCAACACAACATTTGATTGCTGATATAAAAATTCTTGCAACGTCTTTGTATTTATTTCTGGACTTACCACAAGCGCCCGCCCCACTACACCAGGAATGGACATTTTCACATTGTTAGAGCCAAACGCCGGCAACAAATTCATCCATATAATAGGGTTGTCTGTACGCGGATATACACGATATACATCTATATCCCAAGCAATCATATATTTTTTAGATGCTATATCAGAGATAATTTTTGCAACCTCTCGTTCTGTTTGATAGTTCCCTTCAAACACAAGAGTCTTATCCTGCCAATCAACCAGCAAATTTCTAACATCTGCACCGTGCATAGCATCTAGTAACGCCATAATTATACTTTCGTTTTTAGGCATCTTTATCATCCACTTAGCACGATGATCTAGATGAATCTCGCCGAATGTTGCATCATAAGAATAATACGCTCGTCCCATTTTAGCAATCAATTCAATACTATCCGACAAATTCCCAGACGTAATTGAACCGGATATGGTTTCTGTTAATTCTCCGTCTTCTATAACAGAAATGTCCGTACCATCTAATAATTTATCCAACGTTTCTTTAACCGTCAGTTGTTCAAATTCATAATCAGTTACTTTTAATTCTGGTAATTCATCACCCGTCCCTAAACGTACCATTTCAATCGGTTCTTCTGGTACGACGGAAACGATTGTTTGATTATCCCAATTTACCTGACAACGTTTCGGTAATTCTATAGAAAACCTTTGCGCAGTATCTGTTGTAAGTGCCGCTTTTTTCGGGAAAATAGGAACCGAATTTTCATCTATAACAAAATTTTCAACGACGTTTATCGTATCATATTGCGGGACGTCTTCTTGAGACTGTTGTGCACATCCTAAAAACAATCCAGCACCAATCATCAAAAATAAAAATCCACAAAAATATCTGATAATTTTCATTTTGTCCCCTTATTTCAAACTCAAATGTTCATAACACGCTCAAATTCTTCTAACGTCATCTCATAAATAGGTTTCTGCGTCGGCGTTGTTAAACCTTTAACACGTTCATACTGTTCACCAAATCGTTTTATAACCGCAGCCACATCGGCGGGCACACTATTTTTATCAGCATCCATCAACCGACGACCATATTCATAAACATATTCTAACACATCTGCCAAAAAGAAACGACCCACATAATTTTCTATTGCAATTCCGCCTTTTTGCACGCAAATTGCCGACATAACCATAGTCATTTGGTTATATAGATTTGCCAGTTTAATGAAATTTTGAACTGTTATCGCCATACTATTTCCTATATTCTCTTTTACTCTATTATAAAAACTATTGCCCCCCTAAGGCAATTAAATTATAATACAAAATATGAGAATTAAATATATTGTTTTTGCATTGATATTATCCGCTTGCGCTTCTGTTAATCGTGGCAGTATAGATGATGCAACTGTTTTGAACTGGGAAAACGAGTCCGTTACTATGGAACAATTTGTCCGCGACCATAAAACATGTCTTGGGATAAAAGAACCGTCATATATGCCACGCTCTAGAATTGCAAAACTTCTTTCGCCTAACCAAAGCAGCCTTATGCCGGATTGGGACGGTTTGTGGGTAACTTTTCAATCAAATGAATATAAAGATGTGGGGCAACGTGCTTTATTATCAGTACCGCGTAATACCACATCAAAATCAGTTGGTGCATACCGTAAGTGTATGTTCAGACGCGGTTATTTGTTACGAGCCAGTTAATTTTTAGCCTGCTCTTTCCAACGCGATGTTTTTGTGATATAATTTAGTGCATGAAACGTTCAATATGGTTTTGGTTATATTTCGTCGTCGCAATTATTCTATCCGTATATTTTGCGACGCGCGTAATTATGGTCTGCACAGGTCGCAGTAATTTATCTTATATAAGAAGTTTAACTATATCTGCAGACATTCCAAATAAAGATTTAACTCCTGTTGCTGCCGCGGCTGCGATTGCACCGGGAACTCGTGCATATGGTGAAACACTTGAAACTATAAACGCTAGAATAACTTCAACACCTGGTGTAAAAAAGGCGGCGACACGACGCTTGCCTTCTGGTAACATTTCTATACACGTTCAGTTATATCAAGCCGTTGCTCAATGGACAGATGGGACCTTATATTACCCATTATCCGCAGACGGTACAATTGTAAACAAACCAACGGAAGAAAGAAACAAAAATACTGTAGTATTTCGTGGTAACGTGCCAAACGATATAACCGAAATAACTAATACGGCGCACAATCTTGTTGAAAAGTTAGATTACCTAGAATACATTGAAGACAGAAGATGGAACCTTTACACAACAGATGGTATTACAGTCATGTTACCAGAAAAAGATCCGTCTGCTGCCATCGCAAGTTTAATGATTCTGGACAAGAACCATAAAATATTATCAAAAGATATCAACGTAATTGATATGCGTGATGATGCAAGAATACTAGTAAAATAAACTTTTGAAATGAACCTGGCAGATTCGTCTTTTTTGTGCTTAGACATTGGTACTAGTGGTGTACGTGGTATAGCCCATCGTATACGTTCTGGGCATATTGCAAAATCTGCAATGTATGAAATTGATAGTTTCGATACTGTATTCGCTTTAAAATCAGTTATAGACGAATTAGAACATCAAATCGGTGATAGTTTTGATAGTGCATATATAACAGGTAATTTTGGTTCGGCAATATTCAAAATTAGCCCGAAAGCAAAAAAATGGCGCGGAGAACATAAAATCAACCAATCTGATGTGGCCTCAATGATTTCTCAGATTACGCCGCCTGATGGTTATTACCCGATACATATTATTCCGCTAAGGTATGAAACGCCGAATATACCTAAATTATATACACCAATCGGATACACAGATACCGGTTTAACGGCTATATTTGGAGCAATTTTTTATTCAACAGACTCCATGTCTGAAATGACCTCAACTTTACATGCAGCGCACATTCAGCCGTATTCTTTTTATGATCCGCAGTTCTTACAAAACGCCATGCACCATAAAAAGAAACAAGCCGAAATGTATATAGATTTCGGCGCACAATTTACTAGCGTTTCTATATGGCTTGACAACGGACCTATATTCTTTCAGAAAATTCCTTTTGGCGGTACAGACGTAACGAACGATATCGCAGAAAAATTAAATATTACTTTTGACGAAGCGGAAAGAATAAAGAAAAATGTAGGTGGTTTAATGCCCAAAGAAATGGACAGATTTACCCCTGCAGATACAGCGTACGACTTTTCACGCGCCGACATAAATAATATAATTGTACCGAACATAATTGATGTATGTGAAAGAATCAAAGAAGCCTGCGCAACCCCTTTCAAGCATACGACACTGAACCAGATAATAATATCTGGTGGTGGCGCAGAAATGGAGGCTATGACGGATTTTATTGAAAACCTATTTGGTATTCCCGTTAAAAATGCTACTCGTCAGGCATCCGTTCAAGCGTTATCAGAATATATATGGAATGCGGAATCAAATCATCGCAAAGCATATGAAGCGCGCAGTGCAAAATTAAATAATATCTATACACGTATTACGTCTATATTCAAACCGCGAAAGAAAAAACAGAAAATTCAATTCGTACCTATTATGCCAAGTACTTTATGTTTTGATATGAAAAATGCTGCGACATATTCCACGTTCAGGGCTGGTGGAATATCAATGATTCATGTAGACATAATGGATGGATTATACGTAGAAAATATTCGTGGAAGTATTTCAGAATTAAAATATATACGCGCGCACACACCTGCTCATCTACATGTTCATCTGATGACAGAAAGTCCTGACGTATGGGCAACAGATGCCATACAAGCCGGTGCAAATACAATTATTGTTTCTACAAACACTTCAGGTGTACGTGCAGCAATACGTACCATACATGCCGCCGGAAGACGGGCCGGCGTTGCTTTAAATCCCGACTCGTCTATTGAAATATTAAAACCAATAATTCGAGAAATTGATGAAATAATGATTATGGCTGTTGCGCCAGGGGCAGCAGGTCAAGAATTTGACGACAACTGTCTAAGAAAAATATCTGCACTTGTTGCGACCAGAAAAAAGTATGGTTTAAAATATCTTATTTCTGTTGACGGCGGAATAAACGCTGAAACCGCGCAAAAATGTTGGAAAGCAGGAGCAGATTTATTAGTTAGCGGTTCTTATCTTGCAAAAAGTTCTGATTTTCCATTGGCCGTACAAAGTTTATTAAAACAAAAAAGCGAAAAATAACTTAAATTATTTTTAACGTTCGCATATCACCATCACCAGATAAATATATATGTATAGTATCTGATGGTAATATATCAGACGCGATATCCGGCCATTCTATCAAAGTTATGTCATTCTGTATTGCATAAGGTAAACCAATTTCAACAAGTTCCGATTTATCTTCTATTCTATACAAATCAAAATGAGATATTCCGTCATAGTTTTGAACTATTGTAAAAGTAGGACTAGGTACCACCGTATCGCTTCCGCGCAAAGTTTGAATTATGGTACGAGCAATTTCTGACTTTCCCATACCAAGGTCACCGTGCAAAGCAATGACGCAAGGTGCTTTTAATGTTTTTGCAAATTCACGCGCCCATTTTCTTGTTTCATCTATATTTTTTAACTCATATACTTTTTGCATATTACCTACTCCAACAATAATAAATCGTCTTCCATTTTGTGAACCGCGTCTCGTAATTCTGCGGCCTTTTCAAACTCCAAGTTTTCTGCTGCATCACGCATTTGTTTAGTAAGTTTTTTTATTTCTTTACGCAATGTTTCCGCATCCATAACCCCATCAGTAGTATAAACGAACCTACGCTTTTTATCAGTTTTTTCTTGCTTATCCGTAACTTCATTAAATACCGCTTTGGTAACTGTTTTCGGTATTATATTATGCTCTTTATTATACGCCATTTGCTTTTCACGGCGACGTGCAGTTTCACCCAGCGCAGCCCGCATAGAATCTGTAACTGTATCTGCATACAATATTACATGACCGTTCGCATTTCTTGCGGCTCTGCCGATCGTCTGAATTAAAGACCGTGTAGAACGTAAAAAACCTTCTTTATCCGCATCCATAATTGCAACTAGTTCACACTCTGGAACATCCAGTCCCTCTCTTAATAAATTTATACCAACTAATACATCAAATTTCCCAAGACGCAAATCACGTAATAATTCTATACGTTCCAGTGTTTCAATATCACTATGTAAATATCTTGCTTTTACCCCATTTTCTACGAAATAATCCGTCAGCTGTTCGGCCATTTTTTTAGTCAAAGTTGTAACAAGAACTCGTCCTTTGACTTTTTTTACCTCATCCAATAAATCGTCGACCTGATGAGTAGTCGGACGAACTTCACATTCTGGGTCCAATAAACCAGTAGGTCTAATTACTTGTTCTGAAACAATTCCCCCTGATTGATTTAACTCCCATTCAGCTGGCGTTGCAGAAACAAATATTGTTTGCGGTCGTAAATTATCCCACTCCTCAAACGTTAAAGGTCTGTTATCAATACAGGCGGGCAAACGAAAGCCATACTGCGACAAAGTTTCTTTTCGTGCCCTATCCCCACGAGACATTGCACCTATCTGTGGTACGGTAACGTGACTTTCGTCTATAAATAAAATCGCGTCTTTTGGTAAATATTCAAATAATGTTGGTGGCGGTTGCCCCGGTGCACGACCAGATAAATACCTGGAATAATTTTCAATACCACGGCATGTACCGGTAGATTCCATCATCTCGATATCAAAATTAACCCGTTCGCGCAATCGCTGTTCTTCTATATATTTCATATTTTCGTGAAAATATTCTAACCCTTCTTTTAAATCTTCACGAATTTGACCAATTGCTTGTAATATTGACGGCATAGGCGTCGCATAGTGGGTATTAGGATATACAGCAATTCTGTCTAATTTTCTTAACTTTGCCCCCGTTAAAGTATCAAATTCCCAAATTTCTTCTATTTCATCACCCCAGAAAGATAACTTCCATCCTCTGTCTTGAGAATGTGACGGGAACAAATCTAACGTATCACCACGAACGCGAAAACAACCGCGCTCAAAAGACATATCATTACGTTTATACTGAATATCTACCAGCGCGTGCATCACGTCAGAAATACTGATTTTATCACCTGAATGCAAAACTAATTTCATACCAGAATATTGCTCTGGTGACCCCATACCATAAATAGACGAAACAGAAGAAACAACAACAACATCTCTTTCTTCCAGCATTGCACGTGTTGCACTGTGGCGCATACGGTCTAATTGTTCATTTATGGAAGCATCTTTATCTATATAAGTATCAGTTGTTGGCAGATATGCTTCTGGTTGATAATAATCATAATAAGAAACGAAATATTCCACGTGATTATTCGGGAAAAAAGATTTCATTTCTGTATACAACTGAGCAGCAAGGATTTTATTAGGAGCCATAATCATTGCCGGTCGCCCTAACTTTGCGATGACGTTGGCCATAGTAAAGGTCTTTCCTGAACCGGTAACGCCTAGTAAAACCTGACTACGCCGACCATCATTGACGCCCGCAACTAATTCTGATATTGCCTGCGGTTGGTCGCCCATAGGTTTATAATCGCTTTGAAGATCAAATATTTTTTTATTCACAAGTTATAATATAATTCATTATAATCAAAATACAAGGAAAGAGAGAATGGCACTAAAACCTAGATATAAGCGCAGAATATTTTGGTCTATAATAGCAACACTAGGCGTCTTAGTGATGGGGATTGTTTTAATTCCTCCGATGATTACATTAAATCACCTGAAACCTAAGATAGAACAAGCAATAACTGAACAAACTGGTATTACCGCAAAAATAAACGGGGATATACATTTTAGCCTATTAGGGCGTGCTACCATAGTCGCAAATGATATATCAATAAAACAAGGAACCATCGGTTCAATTATGTTCAGCATCCCAATTACAAGCATATTTAATTTGGAATCGGCAAAGCTTACCGGGAAAGTTTCAATATATAACGCAGATGTTTCTATAAACAGTTTAATTCCGCAGGGATTTAACGCTCCTGTTGAAGTACATAATTCCAACGTAAATTTTAGGAATCGAGAATTCGAAATAATAAATGCTACTCTTTATGATAATCATTTAATCGGTGTTATACGCACTAATAACCATAAATATGATGTTGATTTTGAAAACGATGAGTTTTATGTAAGAAATCAAAACGATAAATTAGAAATATCAGGTCGATTATTTGCAGATGGTGCGGCTCGCGGTCAAATATCCATGGAAACAGATAACATAAATAACTGGTTTGGTTTTTCTGAACCTCGTATTGACCGTACGATAGATTTAACAATGAATTTTGATTGGGATGGTGGTCGTGGTTGGAAATTTGAAAATATAGATATGGGTAACATAAGGGGTAATATAACTATAATGCCGAATGGCGAAAAGACTGTTCAACTTTATGGTAATAATATAACTTACGACCTATCTTTTTTAACAGAGCCATCAAGAATTTTCTATCAAACTAAATTTGATTTAGATTTTCACGGTGCATTAAAATTTGGTGAACGGGTATTTGAACATTTAAAAATAAACGCAACAGGCACCAAAGACGCGCTAAATATTACAAATATTGTTGCAGATGATATTGCCATAACTGGTGGTAAAATAGACGCCGATGGTGCGCAAGATTTGCTTATAACCATGCCTTATGATGGCGTCCCAGCGACATGTACTTTTTACGGTACGCCACAAACGTGGAGATGTACGAAATTTTCCTACGATGATTACGTGGGCGCAATATCCGTATCACCAGAAAAATTTGACTTACTTATTTATTCAAAAAAAACTATGCCAGAAAGAAGTGATATTATAAAAAAATTATTAAAACTTGCCCCCCGTGGTCACATAGACTTTGAATTTGCAGATATTGCCGGTACTTACGATATAGACGGTGAAAAAATTATCCCAACATATAAATTTGCTTATGGGAAGTCCTTAACTTGGCTAGACCCGAATTTGAAACAGATACCAAAATTTATGCAAAACTCCGTTGGCGATTTCTCTTGGGACGGCGACATGATGCACTTTGTTCCGAAATCAAAGCAATGGGAATTATATTTAACAAAAACCTATTTTTATATATCTGGCAACAACGCCAAAGAATGGTTTCCCGATATAGATTTACAAGCTTTTAATGACTTAGAATATACAGTATCAGGTACATATAAAGGTGAGAACGTATCTAATCTACAAATACAACTGGCAGGACACACTTTTACAGGAAGCGTCAGCGGTAAAAACATAACTCTACACACAGATGTATTAAATATTGATTCTTTTATAAATCAAAATTACTTGGATAATTATGAAGAACTTGGTTACTTAACTGCCGCACCAATAACCATACCATTTTTATTGCCAGTAAATATATCGCTTTCTGCAGATGCAATTATGTATAACGGAACAATGTTTAAAAAGTTTGTATATTCATTAAAACCTAACATACAAACTTTTTCTATCACAGATAATGACCGTGGAAATTTACTTGCTACATTTAAGCGCAACGGAAGTAAGTACGATATATTTGCACAGTTAAATCGTTTTATAATTGACGGTACATTACTTTCTTCAAAAATGCCGTTAAATATACGCGACACGATGATTACGGCCGAAATTCTAATGAATACATCTGGTAATATTGCACACGATTTAGAATATAATATGACCGGAGACTTAGATTTAACATTTGAAGGTGGTTACCTTGTCGGAATTGGTGTAGACGATTTCTTTGCCGCCGCGGAAACAATAACAACATTTAATGCGGAATACGCTTTGTCTTATGCATTAGAAGAAGGAGAATCTCGGATAAAAAATATGCGAGTCATAGGAAAATATGATAACGGCAACTTCACAACAACGAAGCCGATTTCTTTAAGCCTGCGCCATACAGACGGAACAGGAGAATTATCAATAACAGACGGTATGATGAGCGCATCTTTTGATTTAGTTTTACGCGGTACTTCCCCTATTCCGGCACCGATAGAATTGACAATAAACCCGGATAATTCTAGAAAGTACTCATTATCAGAAATAATGAAAAACTTTGATCCGACATTTATGAGAGATTTTGTAAGTACTCATAATAAATTCTAAAAAAAGGAATTATTTTCGATACGTTTCTCTGATGAATGTTTCACGTGTAATTATATTACCATCATCATCGGCATAATATCTATAACGGCGCCCGATAGGGGCGCTATAAAAACCGCCTGCACAAAACTCTATTCCTCGAGAATCACGAACCAACATTTTATCTTTACCTATCAAATCAGCACTTTTACCTAAAAACAAAACGTATAAGAAATTCAAAATTTTATGTGATGTTATATTACGTGGGGCGTATAAAGCTCTTCCCCTTTTTATTAAACCAGATAACTTATAAATATCAGGGTTCGCTTTCAAAACATTTCTTTGATAAGAACTAAGCCCCAAAAGATTCGCCAACTTATCAATATCAGAATTCATTCCCGCCTCATTTTTATCATCGGATTATATATGACTAAAAAAGTATTTTTAATAGGTTTGATTTCACACAAAAAAATAAGGCAACTGTATGTTGCCTTATTTTTATGCACATAGAACAATTTTATCCTTTCTTACGAACTTGGATATGAACTTCACGTAATTGCTTTTCCGTAACTTCACTTGGGCTTCCCATCATTAAATCTTGCCCGCGCTGATTAGTTGGGAAAATAACAACTTCACGTAAATTAGGTTCATTCAACATAATCTGAACCAATCTATCCAAACCAAATGCGCAACCGCCGTGCGGTGGAGCACCATATTGAAACGCTGTATACATACCGCCAAATTTCTGCTTTACGATTTCTTCATCGTAACCTGTTATTTCAAAGCAACGTAACATAATTTCTGGATTATAATTACGTAAACCTCCACTGCAGATTTCTGCTCCATTTAATACCATATCAAATTGCGCGGCTTTAATGGATAAAGGATCTTTCGTTTTCAATTCCTCTAACGTTGCCATCGGGAAAGAGAATGGATTGTGCGTAAATTTTAAACCTGTCGGAGATTCTTCGTCTTCCTCAAAGAACGGGAACGATTCAATCCAGCAAAGACGAAATTCTTTCGGATCAATTAAACCCAAATCTTCGCCTAATTTATTACGTAATTTACCGGCCGCTTTAGCTGCAACTTCTTCTTTATCGCAAAAAAAGAACAACGAAGAATTATTCCCGGATATTTCACGCAACTTTGCGATGCGCTCTGCATCTAACTTCTTTGCAACCGGTCCTTTTGCCTCATCGGCAAATACAATATAACCTAAACCACCAAGCCCAAGTTCTTTAACGGCATAATCTCCTAGCTTATCAAACCAAGAGCGCGGTTTGTCCGCACTATTTGGTGCAGGTATTGCGCGAACTACAGCCCCCTGCTCTATAGCGTTTGCAAAAATACCGAAATCGGAACCGCGGAAAATCTCTGTTACATCAGAAATGATAATCGGGTTTCTTAAATCTGGTTTATCACTTCCGTATTTCAACATCGCTTCATCAAAAGGTATATGAGGAATTTCCGGACATATTTTTGCGTCTGGTACAAACTCTTTAATGATTGCCGGCATTAACGTATTACCTACCGCTTGAATATCAGGCAAATCAACAAAAGACATTTCCAAATCTAATTGATAGAATTCTAACAATCTATCTGCGCGCAAATCTTCATCGCGGAAACAGGGTGCAATTTGGAAATATCTATCAAAACCGGAAATTTGTATTAACTGCTTAAACTGCTGTGGCGCCTGCGGTAAAGCATAAAACATACCATGATGATAACGAGACGGCACGATAAAGTCACGTGCTCCTTCTGGGCTAGAGGCAGTTAAAATAGGAGTCTGGAATTCAGAGAAACCCATTTCCCACATTCTATCGCGAATAAATTTAATCATTTTGTTACGCATCAAGATATTACGATGTAAAGACTCACGGCGTAAATCAAGATATCTATATTTCAAACGCAAATCTTCAGACACAGAATCATCGTCACCGAAAACTTGGAAAGGCAAAACATCTGAATTCGTAAGAATTTCCCAAGCATCAGCTTTAACTTCTATTTCACCGGTTGGTATTTTATCGTTAACAGCAGCATCGTCACGAGCAACGACAGTACCTGTAATTTTAATTACTGATTCTGGTCGAACTTTTTCCAAAACCTCATTTCCACCGTCAAAAACGCATTGAGTAATTCCGTAATTATCGCGCAGATCAACGAAAAGCAATGCCCCATGGTCACGTTTACGATGTACCCAGCCTGACAAAGTAACGACTTCGCCGACGTTTTTCTTATTCAGTTCCCCACAAGTATGAGTTCTGTACTTAGATTTTAAAGATAACATATTGGTCCCTTTTTATTATTCTGGGGTCGAAAGAGGAAAGATTTCGGCACCCGAAAAGATTCAATTCAGGGGCGCAAATAAATTGCGCGGTGCCACCCTGATTTATAACTTTACTTAGGTTTAATCTGCTCCGTGGTTGTCAGTCACATCTGCGCAGACGCGCCCATACAAACCTGGTGCCCTAAGCAAGAATCGGACTTGCGACTCGTCCTTACCAAGGACGTGTTTTACCACTAGACTATTAGGGCACTATTACCCGCCAATTATAAGGGCTTTAGACGAAAAATCAAGAATAAAAATCCCGCCTTTTCGCGGGATTTCGTCACCAAATTATTCTATACAGCAATTTACAGCGTTTTTTACCCAATTCTTTAATCGAGACATTTTACCTTCTTGCGGCTGCTTCATTTCATCTATTTCAGGTAAACTTTGCCGTGTTTCTTTCGTTTTAGAAGATGTTTTAACCCACTTCATATCTGTACCACCGTTCAACATCCCCATATTTAATCCCCAAAACATACAATACAAACCATAAGACCTGTCAAATAAATCATAAGCATCTTTTTTATTCCCAGCCGCCAAAGCCTTTGTACCAACTTCAAACAAGCGCATAGACGAAGCCAATAAATGCTTAGAAATACACCAAACCTCTCCTTCATACGACGGTATTATCTTTTGCATCATTTGTTTGCGCTGTTCACGCACTTCATTTATCAAATTATAAAATTCTTTTTTACCTGTCTTTGCACCAGAAAACATCAAATGCTCTTCTATCGATATTAAATTCATAATACCTATAGTTAAATCCTGGTCAGATGACAAATCTTTCGGATTCACTTTCTTTGCGTTATCTAATTTCTCAACAAATTCTTTAACGTTTTTTATTTTTTCCATATCTTCCTCCCTAAAAACTGCATACACATAACCACCAACTGACTAAAGCCAACACAACTACCGGTAACACAACTTTCTCAAACGGGAAATGAGCACGTCCCCCATTTTTCTTTTTCATCCAGTCGTATAATTTTTCGACTAAAATGAATAAAATCATCCCTAATAAAGCCCCAAATAAAACAGGGTCTATATACAAGAAACCGCAAATCCAAATTGGACTATAATGAACTTCACCTAAATAAATAAAACCTATCATTGCAACCGAAACAGCTATCAGCAAAGCATTACGTCCCCAAAAACGCCAACCTTTTTTATCAAAAAACTTTATCGTCCAATAACCCAACAACGTTAATAAAGCACCTGCCCATAAACCAACAACAGAATCTGGTACCCCCAGCCTTCTTGCAATTTCAAGCGACGCCCCTATTGCAACAGTACATACGGCACATGCGGGATTAGCCATTGATATTGATGGTAAAAAAAGCAAAGATAAAAACGGTATATTTTTAAAAAACTTTCTCATTTTTAAGCCCTTCCGATATATAAAAATTCATATATATGATAAATTATATCTATAAGAAAGTCAAATTATTATTTACCAAATAAAAAAATCCTGTTATATTAAAAACATAAAAACAAATAAGAGGTCAAAATGCCTGAGCACGTATTGCCTAACGTAAAAATAACGCGTACATTACCAAAAAATGTAATGGAAAGAGCTGTACGCGGCCTTACTTATATAGCCCATCCTTTAAGATTAAGAATTCTTGAATTTCTGGACGTAAATGGAATGTCATCTGTATCTGCAATTTCTCATGGGGTAAACGCAGAACAAATGATTGTTTCACAATCGCTACGAAAAATGCGTGAAGCCAATCTCGTTAAAACACACAGACGCGGAATATTCATATATTACGAAATATGTGAAGAATACCCAGCTAGTATATTCGTATGCCTACGAAAATTATTTGGACATATGACGGATCAGTTAAAATTTCTACGTTCTAACTATCGAGAAATATTACCAACCGATTACACGACCATGGCGGCAAACAGAATCAAACTTTTTGCCAATTATGATAAAATGAGAATACTGGAATATCTTACCTATCAAGGCGAATCATGCGTTTCAAAAATAGTTGAAGGTACAGGAATTTCACAAATCAAAGTTTCTCAATACTTAAAAAAATTATCTGATGACGATTTCGTAAAATCACGTCGCGACGGAAGATTTATATACTACGACATAACCGCCGGTGTTCATAAAACAGCTATCGGCTGTATTCATAAACGATATGATAAAGTCGGTGATGCTTTCTAAACAAAAAGATAAAGCGTCCATGATAGACGCTTCTTTATTCTGGTAGCGGGAGAGGGACTTGAACCCCCGACACGTGGATTATGATTCCACTGCTCTAACCAGCTGAGCTATCCCGCCAATGCCCCGCATTATATCAAAGAAATTCTTAAATGCAAGAGAAACAATAACAAAGAATTTATTCTTATAACAAAATCATTATGTTTTTTAATAAATTACTATTGAAAGTTAGATTCATTTTATATATATTAAACATATGAAAAAAATCGCGCTATTTTTAGGTATATTATTTTGCTACACATCTGCTTTTGCGGCGAGTGATAACCCTTTTATGGGCAACCATAAAAACCAAATTGCACTAAACATTGGCCAAGGTGTAAACAGTGGTTTTCTTATTCCGCCACCAACACAACTGGTTCCCTTTTATCTTACCCATTTTCAGTACTCTCAACCCACAACATTTTTTAAGGTTCCTGCACGGCAATCTATAAACATCAGTCAAACGCTAGGTTTTGGTCAAAAATATGGTTGGGATTGGGATAAATATACTATACCGATGATATTTTTATCTGAAGATATAGCTATCGCACATGGTGAAAATTGGTATTTTTCAACAGGTATAGGTATGGGATTACAAGCGCAACAAAATGAAAGACTTGGCGCGAAATTGTTATTTCAATTCAAACTAATTGGCGGATATAGAATTACAGATAATTGGGGAATAGAAGTATTTATGCAGCACTTTTCAAACGCAAATACTGCCCAAGCAAATTATTCCTATGCCTTTTACGGTCTTGGCGTTACTTACAGTTTTTAAAAAAACACCGGCAAACGCCGGTGTTTTTTACCATTCTATCGGTTTTTGACCGTGTTCCATTAAATATTGATTCGCCCGGGAAAAATGATGATTCCCGAAAAAACCTCGACTAGCAGATAACGGAGAAGGATGAACGCTTTTTAATATCAAATTTTTATCTGGATTAACGAATTCTGCTTTTCTCTGCGCGTATGCCCCCCACAACATATAAACAATATTTTCACGCGAAGAAACAGCTCTTATAACAGCATCTGTAAACTGCTCCCACCCCTTACCAGCATGAGACGCAGCGGCATGCGCACGTACGGTAAGAGTGGCGTTTAATAATAATACCCCCTGCTCTGCCCAACTTGTTAAATCACCATGGGTCACAGATGGATGCCCTAAATCATTTTGAATTTCTTTATATATATTTACTAACGACGGCGGTATCGGAGTCGGGGGCAATACAGAAAAACATAAACCGTGCGCCTGTCCCGGTTCATGATAAGGATCCTGCCCTATTATCACGACTTTTACCTTATCCAACGGACATAAGTTAAAAGCATTAAATATATTAGCTGGTGCCGGATATATGGCTTTACCAGACAAATATTCCGAACGTACAAAATCAGTCAATTTGATAAAATAATCTTTATCAAACTCTTCTGCTAATGCATCCTTCCAAGTTTGTTCTATTTTTACATTCATAACTTTATCAATCCGTTTTGGCACGCCTTCCATAAAACAACATCTATATAACCACGCGGTAAACCTGTTTCTTTTGCTAAATGAGAAAACATGTCATCACATACGTGTTTTACCTCGCTAGATAATTTACCGTTATTTATTTTTTCTGACAACGAGTTATTTCCAGAATACAACACCCCCAAACGTTGAATCCAGATATCATATTTAACAATATCTTCACCAAGATTTCTTGCTAAATGATTTGCGGTAATTTTACCAATATGAGGCAAGCGCTGTAAATAATTTATCTTTGATTCTAAATCATCTAATTCATAATACCCACTACAAAAACATTGCCGATTTTGCCAAACTTCACAAATTGCTTTAACTTTATTTTTATTATTAAATATCGTCAATAAGTCATTATAATTAAATGTATTATCAACTATAAAATTCATGATTTTTTCATGTATTTTTTTTGCTGTTTTTTGCGAAAACCCACCGGCCAAAATAACGTAAATAACCTGTGAGGCAAATTCGTCGGGAGTAAATTTTTTATGACAAGATAAATTTTGTTTTATTTCATCAAACGTCTGCGCGTCAGAATCCAAACCTAATTCGCGCAGACGAAAATCTAAATCAAAAAACCATTTCGCAGAAAACGTCATTTACACGTCCAGATTTGCTTCCAGCGCATTTTCAACAATAAAGTCACGTCTTGGTTCTACCACATCACCCATCAACATAGAAACAACTTCATCTGCCTGAGATGCATCATTAACCTTTACTTGGAATAAAGAACGATGATTTGGATCCATCGTAGTTTCCCACAATTGTTCCGCATTCATTTCACCAAGACCTTTATAACGTTGTATCTTCAAACCTGTCTTTGCGTATTCAAAAGCAGTATCTAGTAAATTTAATGCACCCCAAATCTTTTGAGATTTTGATTTTACGCGCAACACAACTGGTTTAGAGAATGTTGAAATCAATTCATCTCTACCATCTAAGCGTAACCACGCGCGTATTTCAGGTCCAGATATTTTTTCTCTCGGCAAAACGTGAGTTTCTGTTACGCTACGCAAAGTCCGAGTAATTGTTATCGAAGATATATCCGCAGATACATGCCAGCCACGTTCAAATTCTAACTCCTCAGCATCCAACATTTGCTCTGCTTTTTTAAAGTTTTCTGCGTTTTCATTATCAAAAACGCCATTCAACGCCAATGCTTCTACGAAACGCAATGGCATGATATGATTTAATGGTTGCAAAGTATTCTTCATATTTAAGACCAATGTCAATAAGCGTTTCAGATCAGCCCCAGATATTTGCTCACCAGACGAAAGTTCTATCAATCCGTCTGTTGCCAATTGATCCATTAAATAATCATCCATTTCACGTTCATTTTGTAAATAAAGCTGCTGTTTACCGCGCGTTACTCCATATAGAGGAGGTTTAGCAACATAAATATAACCACGCTCTATAGCCTCTGGCATATAACGATAAAAGAACGTCATCAACAAAGTTTGAATATGCTGCCCGTCGACATCAGCATCGGTCATAATTATAACTTTATGATAGCGCATTTTTTCAATGTCAAAATCGTCTTTACCAATACCTGCCCCCATTGTCGTAATCAAGGCGCCAATTGTATCCGATCCTAACATTTTATCAAAACGTACACGTTCTACGTTCAAAATCTTACCGCGTAGTGGCAATATTGCTTGCGTTTTACGGTCACGACCCTGTTTCGCCGTACCACCAGCCGAGTCTCCCTCAACTATGAATAATTCACATTTTTCGGGATCGCGTTCACTACAATTTGCCAGTTTACCTGGTAAACCACCTAACTCAGGCCCTGTCTTTTTACGCGATAATTCACGCGCTTTACGCGCCGCCTCACGTGCAGTTGCGGCCTCTATAATTTTATCTACTATTAATTTTGCAATTGTGGGGTTTTCGTCCAAATATTCATATAATAACTCATTTACTGTATTTTCTACTAAAGGACGAACTTCACTTGATACTAACTTGTCTTTCGTCTGAGAACCAAATTTAGGGTCTGGAATTTTCACACTTATAATACTTGTCAAACCCTCACGAAAATCTTCACCAGATAAATTGATGTCTTTCTTCGTAAGTTTTTCACCTATATATTTATTTATTGCGCGCGTTAACCCAGCACGAAAACCTGCCAAATGCGTTCCACCATCACGGTTTGGAATATTATTGGTAAAACATAAAGATGTTTCTGTATACGCAGTAGTCCATTGCAGAACTATTTCTATATATGTATCATCTATCTGCTTTATCATCTGAATTGGTTCGCGATTCAATAACTCTTTAGATTTGTCCAAATACGTAGCAAAACCTTTCAAACCGTCAACAGAATGGAATTCCCGAGTCTTTTTTTCTGCACCGCGTAAATCTTCTAAAATAATACGTACATTCGCATTCAAGTAAGATTGCTCTCTTAACCACGTCTCTAACGTGTCAAAATTAAATTCTGTTCCTGTAAACGTTTCAGCAGACGGTAAAAAAGTCACCTCAGTACCATGTTCGTGGTGCGTTTTATTTTCTGTAATGGTCAAATCACAAGTTGGCACCCCGTCGGCAAAAGACATGCGTGCTTCTTTATCACCGCGCCAGACACGAACTTCCAACCATTTAGACAAAGCATTTACAACAGAAACACCTACACCATGCAAACCACCAGAAACTTTATAAGCACCGTTTCCTTCGTTATCAAACTTACCACCTGCATGTAATTCACACATAATCAATTCCAAAGCGCTACGCCCTGTTTCGTGGTTTATATCAAAAGGCATACCACGCCCATTATCCCTAATGGTTGCGCTGCCGTCAGCGTTCAAAGAAACGTAAACCGTGTCAGCATAACCAGCCATCGCTTCGTCAATAGAGTTATTTACAACCTCATAAATCATATGGTGTAAACCAGAGCCGCCTTCACCCACGTCACCGATATACATACCAGGACGCTTTTTAACCGCTTCCAGCCCCTTTAGAACTTTAATAGAATCACCTGTATATTCGTTTGTAACAGCCATTTATATTCCTTTCTTTTTTCTATGTAAACATAGCAATTTATGCTATAATTATCAAGGAAAAAGGGGATGTTTTTACACCGAGTTAAAATCAGAAAAAATCCCGAAAAATCGGCAAAAAATGTAACCCAAGGAAGGTAAAAATGAGATTTAAACTATTATACTTTGGTGATATTTTAATCAATCCTAAAAAGCGCTCTCAGCATATATCAGATATACGTATGCAATTTCACCCGCAATTAAAGAAATTATTAGAGCACCAACCATGGGATAATATGACAAAATATATGATGCCTTCGGCAACAAAAAGCCCCATTACAACAAGACACGTTGGTGGCATTGACTGGAACCCAATCATTACACCAAACCTAAAACTATTGGCAGAAATAGACATTCAAATGATGCACCCAGAAATTGTTGGACTGCCTCACAGTGATATTGATAATAGAGTAAAAACTATATTAGATGGCTTACGTTGCCCGCAAAATGAACATGAAATAGGCGAAAACACACCACGAGATATAGGACCTATTTACACATTATTAGATGACGACCATTTAATAACCAAATTATCTGTAAATACAAGTCACTTATTATCAACAGAAATATTTAACAAAAATATATCTCATACATCTGATACGATATTTATGCTGCTGGATGTTAATGTACGCGTAGCAGAAGGTACTTTAGAAAACCTACCTTTTATGGTATAAAAAAACGCCCACTCGGGCGTTTTTTATGTCAACGCATTTGTAATCTGGTCCTGCATTTGGAAAGTACCTAGAACAACCCAAGCAATAATTGCCGATACAAGTAATATACCTATGCTATTCATCGCGTTTGATATCGTTTCTATTTTCCTAACAGATTCTTCTAGATAATCATTTGCAACGCGAGAAAGGTTTTCGTCAAAATTATTCATATCCGCATAAATAGCCAAATCACCTATTATTTCTTTATTAGGAAAATCACGTTCTGTATTCCTTAATGCGTTACCTAAGTTATCACCGTTTGCAATGTAATGTAAGGTTTCTTCTAAAATGTTACGTAAATATTTATTTGAAGTATCTGCTAACATACGCATTGCATCTGGTATAGTAATTCCAGCAGCTACCATAGAAGATAAACTCATCAACCAACCGACAGACATCTGAATTTTATACACATTCCATGGCGGTAATTTATCAAAAAAAGCACGCAAACGCCCAGACCAGTTAGGCAACGTAAACCAAATAATTGATACCAGTGCAATAAACCCAAACAGAAAAACGAACCAATATTTAACAGAAAATTCTGACAACCAAATTAAAGAAGCCGCCATTCCACGCCAAATCATATTATCACCAGCAATTTCTGCCAATGGTGGAACCAAATAAATACCCACCAACATAATGATACCGAAAGTCAGTAATAATAAAAACAAAGGATAAGCAATGGCGCTAAGCATGGCTCTTTTTATACGCTGAGTTCCGTCAACCACACGACTAACATTTTCCAGTGCCACTACTAAATCAGATAAATTACCAGATGTAACCAAAAGCGTTTCTTCTGGTGGAACCCATCCACGCGTAGCATCAGAAAAACTCATACCTCTTTCTAGATTTTTCTGCCACTCTCGCATAACGATTGCAAAAGGTTCGTTTGGTTTCGCACCACCGTGCGATTCTATCATTTCTAAACGCCCCAGCGCATCCATTAAAGTAAAATCATTTCTCAGCAACGAGGCTAATTTTCTAGCCGTAGTCATACGTTTTTCTGTATTTAACCGGAAAACAAGTTTCGCATACCACAGATCCAGTTTGGTTGTCATATCAATATACCCCCGGTCTGTCTAGTAACCCAACCCAACGTTCAAGTTCATCTACACCGATTATCCCCTGCAGCATTAACGATGTAGCGGCTTCTTTCAACGTGCGGCCATCCATTTCTTCCAACCAATATTTATATGCCCCATCTGTATTACCGGATAAAGCCATACGTAAAAACTCACTGTTAGTAATTATTATTTCTCCGGCTTTAATACGCCCAAGCGTTCCTGTACCTTTACATTCTTCACACCCTGCCCCACGAATATATACTTGACGCAACCCAAGTTCACCAAATGTTTCTAATACACGATTATATTCAGGAGCTTCTGGGTGGTCTATCAATCTTTCGCGACAATACGGGCAAAGTTTTTTAAACAACCTCATTGATATCAGACCGCGCATTAAAGTTTCTTCTTTTAACTTAAACGCTTCTATTCCTAAATCTAATAAACGGGTCAAAGCGGACATAGCCGAATTAGCGTGCAAAGTCGTCCAAACGTTATGCCCCGACAAAGCACCACGCACAGTCAACTGAGCCGCAGCCAAAGTACGTATCTCACCAACCATTAACGTATCTGGGTCACTTCGTAACGCGGACGCCAATGCTTCTGTATATTTTTCTTCACGCTGTTCTTCATTAGAAGTATTTACAACGGGCATCTGATGAGCACCAAAAATCTTTTGTTCAACAGGGTCTTCTACCGTTATCATATTTATTTCGTAATGGTGCTCTTTCAGCATCAAAGACATATTTCTTACCAACGTCGTTGACTTACCAGAACTTGTAGGACCAGCAACAATTACCAAACCCGTTGGGAAAGAACGCAATCGCATCAATAATTTTTGTTCATATTCACCGAACTCTTGTTCTGTTTTCAGACCTTCTGATGGGTTATCATATAGCAAACGCATAACCACGTATCTGCTGCCAAAGGCAATCGGGTTAAACTGCATACGAATACTTAATATGCCGCGTGGCAGATACAAATCTTTTGTCCCGCGTAAAGGCGTACGTCCATCTTTCTGTGCCGACTGATATTCGTTTTGCGCATAGTTGGCATTAGACATATCAGAAGAAGCGAACGCAGCTCTAACAAAAGATTCACCCCACCCAGAATTATATTCCAAAACGGGTTGCATGCTACCGTCAATACGGAAATATATTGTCGTTTGATCTGCAACTTCTATATGAATATCAGAAACTTTTTGTGCCGCAGCCTTTGCTATAATATCGACAAAGTCCTTTTGCATCTGATTATCATAATCCTGGCGTGAACGAGCAACACCACCAAGTCTTCCTTCATAGGCTTTATAAATACTAGACACTAAACCCAAATCAGAATAAAAAGGCACCCGCATCGGTCTTGCGCGCTTTTTAAGCAAATCTAAAAACGCTAAAACCCTACCATCATAACGATGCGTACGAGATATAATTATTTCACCACCGGAAAAATACGCAATCAAACTTTGTGTATCTTTAGGAAGTTCTTGTTCTGCACCAGTTGCTGTCAATAAACGATTACCATTAGAAAACAAATAATCTACAATATCTTTATTATCTGCATTTTCTAAACCAGCCGGTATAGATGGTTTACTAGCAACAGGTACATTATTTAAGATATCGTTTTCCGCTTCGTTCATTTACATACGCCTTATTTAGATTTCGTAATATTCAGCGTCTGAGTTTCTTGACCATTATAAAAGACAACTCCGTCATCCAAAGATATTGACTGAACCACATAACCATCAACCATTTTACCTACACTAACTGTTTTGGTTTGACCTGTACTTAAATTTTCTATTTTAGCCTGTAATTGAGACCCAACACCGATAACGTTTACCAACCTATACATATCATCAAAATTTACTTCTCCACTTTCTTTAGACGTTGTAGAAGTTGAATAAGATGATTTTGTTGTTGCCGCTGCACGTGATGCTAATTCCTCAGTTTGTGCTTCTAACGCCTCTTTTTCACGTTCTAGTTTAGCGGCTTCGGCTTCTAATTTTGCCTGTGCGTTTTCTAATTCTTGCTGCTGCTGTTCTGCACGACCAGACAACTCATCTATTTCCATGTGAAGTTTAATTTTTTCTGCGGCTAACTTATCTAATTCTAAATCAAGTTGAGCACGTTCTTTTTCTAATTCCATCAGAACTTTTTCTTGTTCCAAATCAACAATCTGTTGGAACAATGAGCCAGTCGCATCATATGCCGCAACCGCATCAGCGGAAATAGCGTCCATTTCTGTCGCAATGTCTTCTTCCGTCGCAGCAACTTGCGAACCTTCAGCGTTTGCGTACATGGGCACAAATATCAGCATTGAAAATAAACATACCGATAATATAGTCTTTTTATTTAGCATAGATTATCACCTCATAGTTCCAAACACGTGCAGATGCATCCCACGCGCAACGCGTCATATACACCCCACCAAAATCTTCAAATATCTTCATAAATTGCATAGGATTTAATTTTGACTGTACGGCTATTTCAACCACATCAAGATTTACTGTATCCACACCGTTAGTTAACGTATCTACAACCATCTGAACGTCCGCACTTACGTTAGCATATTGAAACGCCGTAAGAACAGCACGCGTAACAGTTTCTACATCGCGCTCATCTAAAGACGCTTGTATTGGTACAGTTGGTAACTTTGCACGAACGTATAAAGAGTTATCTGTTTCTTTTTGAACAAAAGACCCAGGCATCAATTCTGTGGCAATCATATAAAAATCATCTAACGTACCAAAATCTCTATTAAAAACTGCACTTGCATAAGATTCACCGCATTCTGCAGAAACCTGGTTCCAACCTGTAATAGGTTGCATTAAAAACGCGATTGCTTGAAAGCACACTTCCGCCCTTTTTTCTGGGTTAGGTAAATATTCATACGGTAATTTTATTGGTTCTGGTTGCGGTGCACGTTGTATTTCAAACTGAGCATCTAATTCTTTGTTTTTTTCTTCCAATTGCCGCTCATACTCTGCCGCGACTTCCGGAGAAACTTGAGATAATTCTGGTTGAGGTGTTATCATTTGCTCTAAGGGCACCCGAAAGAACCACGCTATTGCGATACCGAAAGCAACCATCAATATTGCAGAAGTTATACCTGCCCCAAGCCTGCTAATAGGATGTAAAATTGCACGTGTCACTTTTGTTCCGCGCATAATTAAATCAGATAAATTACGTTCAACCGCACGAGGCATTCCCCAAGCCCCTGGTGCAAACAAAGCCCCCCAATCTGGTATTTCTGATAATTTATAATACTCTGCGCGAGCCTCTTCTTCACGTTCAAATAACTTATCTTCTAAAATAACCCCATTACGAACAGCAACTAAATAAAAATTTGCATCCGCAGAAAACACAGCCAAGAAAGAAGTATATTCCCCTAACGCATCTGTAACTGCTGCGGCAGCGCTGTCCATACCAACGCGATGACCAAATTTTTTTGCGCCCAGCCCAACCATTGCGCGATATTCCGTATATAAGTTTAATTTTTTATCCACGCTGCGCGCTAACAAACGCGCATAAGCACGCGCAACATAACCAGCACCAGTCGGCTGCCAAAACAAACCAACCGCATATTTTTTTCTATCAACTGTTATAACTTGACTTGGCAATTTCTCTCTCTGTTATTTCAAGTAATTATAACATAAAAAAACTATCTTTGGCAAACACAGATTACAAAAAGAAACCCGCCATAATAATTACAGCGGGTATCTTTTGTTTTTTCGCTTTAATCAGCAGCCACCCTGACCACCATACATATTTTCTGTACAATTTATTTGATGTTCCACAACAATCGGTGTTGCAGTTATGCTGCTGCCGCCATCTTTTGCGGTACGAACATTATTCGGGTGCGGACAATCATAAACGTTCGCAACCAGAACAAACGAACGTTCAGGACCAAATATTACCCACTCGTTCGGACGAGTACGTTGACTTGTTATCCAATATGCATTACCGCTACGCGCCTGATCAGCAATTCTATTTTCCAAATAAACACGCGCATCGTCTGCGTCATAAACAGAAACTTCTGATTCAATTTTATATAAGAATGTACAACCAATAGGTTCTGCATCCAGTTGAGTTAAATATTGACTACCGTTTTCAGGTTTAATCATTCCACCGCAAGCTGCCAAAGCCATTAACAAAGAACAAAAAGCAAAAGTTTTTTTCATATCAATCACCTTATTATAATCATTTTATTCAATTATATCATAATTTGCCTTATCACTAAATAACTTTTTAAGCACAAGATTATTTAATGCATGACTTCCCTTAAAAGACTCTAATTTTCCAAAAACGATTCCACCGCTTGTATACATATCACCAATTGCATCTATTATTTTATGACGAACAAACTCGTCTGGCCAGATAGTTTTATTCAAAGTATCGTCACCCTTATCGTTTAACGCGATGACATTTGTTTCATCTGCACCGCGTGCCATTCCATGCGATTTCAAATATTCCCATTCAGAATATTTTCCAAAAGTGCGCGCACGTGCAACGTTTTTAACGAAGTCTTCTACTGATTTTTTATCATTATTAAATTTATAAGAATACGTTTGATTTCCTATTATTTTTTCTGGGTAAATAAGAGTCGCAGTTATTTCTAAGCCATCTTCATTTGGTTCAAGTTTTACATAACCATTACTTTTACGCCCAGATAGTGTATTTATAATCCACCATTTTATACGTGTAAAAACGCTTAATTTTTTACGTAATTCTGCAGCATAAGCAATTACAGGACGCTTAACTATTATTTTTTTTATCTTACCTTCTGTTACACCAGTTTTGATAAAAGAATCATAAAATTGTGCGGCACTTCCGTCTAATATCGGTGTTTCTGGACCATCTATTTCAATAACCGCGCTATCCACACCAGCCATAAACAAAGCCGCCATTAAATGTTCAACCGTTTGAACGTGTGCAGATTTTATATTACCGATTGTGGTATTACGCATCTTTGTATCGCCTACGTTACTATATAAAGCGGGCATTAAATCACTATTTGCAATATCAACACGATGAAAAAATATCCCCGGTTTATCAGACGGTTTTATAAGCATATTTACAGGCAAACCAGAATGAATTCCCTTGCCTTTTATTCTTACTTCTTTTTTTAGCGTTGGCATTTTAATTTCTCCTCTAACCAGTTCCAAAACTGATTATCAATAATCATATCTAAACGAGCATATTTTATATCACTACGTAATTCTTCTGGTAACCTTATCCAATCTTTTTCCGTAGTGATAAGTTTAGCGCCTTTTTTATTTGCTGCTTCAAATAACTTTTCTAAATCTTTATCTGTATATTGATAATGATCAGGGAAAGATTTTTTACCTACCACATTATTCAAAGAATTAAAAAATTTTTTAGGATAACCTATACCTGCAAAAGCATATAGTTTTTCATCTTCATCATACGGAGAAAATGTTTTACTAGTCGCATAAAAAACAGGTAATTCTTCTGGTAATTTGAAACGTTTTTTAGGTTTTTTATTTTTAACTATTATGATTGCGTCAGCGCGACGAACAGCACGACGAGGTTCACGCAAAGGTCCCGCTGGTAATAAAAAACCATTTCCGTAACCTAACCCTTGATCAAAAACCAAAATGGAAATATCTTTCACTATTTTAGGATTTTGAAAACCATCATCCATAACTATCGGTGAAGAATCTTTGGTTTGTTTATTTAATAATACGATATTACTTTTTCTATCACCGACATGAACTTGTAACCCTGTACGCGCCAACATTGCTGCTTCATCACCGATATTGCCAGTTTTTGCACTTTTTTTATACCCTCTCATAACAACGGGCGCATCAAGAAATTCTGCAATAGCACGTACGATTGGGGTTTTACCGACGCCACCAGCCATAATATTTCCGATACAAATTATTTTTCTACGAGATTTATACGCACCAATTTTTCTAAATAAATATACTACTCGAGCAAAAAAATAATAAACCCACGAGATAGGCAATAATAAAAATGCCAACGGAGTTTTATGTAAAAACCACCACGGTGTTTTCATATCATACCTTATTTTAACTTTTTAGCGGCTTTTTTAGCCTCTCGTTCTTCACGACGTTTTTTCTTAAATTCTGATGAAGTTAAATCTTGTTCTACTTGGAAAAGATTAAATTCACCGTCCATCTCACGAACCTGTTGAACCATAATATCTTCAATGTTTTTACGTACTTTTTCAAAATCTTCCGCGCTAATTTTAGAATCAATAAATATAGGTTCTGCTAGTTTACATGTAATTTTAGAAAAAGGTAACGCGACTAAATACCTATCCCATCTATCTTGAAACCAAGAATGAGAACAAGAATAACATACAGGTATGATAGGTGCCCCAGTCATTTTTGCAAAATACAAAGCCCCATCTTGAACGCGTAAAGAAGGTCCCCCAGGTCCATCTGGTGACAAACACATAGAATGGTCACCACGTCGTAAGACGCGAACACCTTCACGTAAAACAGAAATACCTCCTTCTGATGTGCTGCCATAAATTGATTTTAGACCGAATAGCCGTTGTAATTTTGCCATCATACGTCCATCTTTATGTCGACTTGCAACGGCATAGGCTCTCATTCCCCCGAGACAAACGATAGGCGACAACATCATACTACGTCCGTGCCAGAATATAAAAATAGCTGGTTTTCTACGATATTTCTTAAATATTTCCCAGTTAGTAATTTTTTTTCTGCACGTAAAATAAACGAACCAAATACAGACAGCCATCATTCCTGCTAATACCCATTGAAAGAATGATAAACGTAAAATAGGTTCCCAAAAAGCTTTCCACAATTTTCTAAACGTCTGATACATAATTAAAACTCTTTACCTTTAATTTTTTAGGATTTTAGCAGTAAAAAAATCACATTTCAAGGCAGTTAGGAAAAGAGTCAAGAATTAGATGAACAAAAACATTTGACAAATTGACAAAAAAGGTATATAATTAATGCCGTTCGTCGCGGAGTAGAGCAGCCCGGTAGCTCGTCAGGCTCATAACCTGAAGGTCTGTGGTTCAAATCCACACTCCGCAACCAAGATTTTCCGCAGTATTCTGCGGATTTTTTATTACTTTAGCTTTCCCTAATTTTATCACTTTTATTCTGGGGCTACCCAGGGGCTACTCCAAGAACTATTATTTTATTGCAAACACGTCCATATCAAATAAACTGAATAACAACAGAAACAAGGATTTTTAATATGAAACGAACCTATTGTTCCCTTCAGGAAGCCGTTGTATGGATTGCTTTTCGCGGTGAAAAACTTACAACAGAAGAATGGCTTAAAAGAAGTGATGAATTAGAACCTGCTACAGAGACATTACTAGAAGCCATAAAAATTGGTGCTATACACGCTACTGGAATCAACAGCAGAAGCGGAAAACGTACATCAGTTACAATAGCTCCACCATCTATAATCGAATACAGTACCAATTCTATAACCTATGAAGATGATTTCTACTATGCAGGCGAACTTGGTATGCCAATTTTTACAGAAGTAGAAGTATTAATAGAAAATCTAAAAGACGGTTTTCCTCCAAAACATCCAATCAAAACAGCGAATGACGAATATACTACCCCCTACCTTGAAATAGCTAAAAAAATTATAAAACAGGAACACATATCAGATACTAATCAAGGTAAAAAAGAGTTTTTAGTTGCAGAAATTGAAAAAGAAATGGAATTGCGAGGATTACCCAAATCCAAATCAATGGCAACCAAAATTGCTACCATGATTCGTAAACCAGAATCACAAAAAGGTGGTTGGAAAAAGGGTTAACCCCTATTTAAAACACAAATCTTTTTTATCCTTATTTTTCCCAGAAATTCAATCTTTTTTATGGGTTTACCCCAAGTGGGTTAAACCGCTTTATCCAAGACAAAATTCTTTTTCTCCCCTACATTGCGCTCAACCAAAGGAGGTTAAATATGAATAACTACCTAACAACGGTCGAGCTATCTAACTTACTGAAAATCAAACCGAACACATTGGCAACTTGGCGTATAAACGGAACTAGCCCATTTAAATGGGTAAAGGTCGGAAGACGTGTTTTATATGACACTACCGAAATAATGAATTACCTGAAGCGCCAACAACACGATAACACCCATAACAAAGAGGTAGAATAATGGATTTTTTATATACAGCCCTAACAGAGAATAACATTCCTTACCCTCCATGTGTAAACTTTGACGGTTTTACCAGATGGGGAAAGAACAAACGTTATTGGCTTTTTCCAGTAGGCGAAGGATATATTTTTGGCGACTGGTCACAAAACACGCGTGCTTTTGCATTTCCTAAAAACGCTAAAACTGTCACTTCACAACAACTACAGGAAATCAAAGAAAAAATACATACCGAACAACAACACTTTAAAAACGCACAAAAAATCGAGCAAATTCACATTTCTGACAATGTAACAAAAAGAACACCCTCTCTTTTTGATGCACCTAAGGCACATGAATATTTGAAAAAGAAACATATTTTACCATTGTCTGCAAAATACGATGCACCAACGGATAATTTAGTAATACCTTTATATGATACTAACGGCAAGATATGGTCATGGCAAACTATATCTTCCAATGGTAAGAAATACTTTCTAAATGGCGGAAGAACCAAGGGTTGTTTTCACCCAATAGGAGATTTAACACCAACTATCATTGTTTGCGAGGGTTTTGCCACAGCCGCCACAATATATCAAGCAACTGGTTTATACACAATCGCTGCAATGAATGCTGGAAATATTGAACCTGTTGTAGATGCAATAAGTAAAAAATATCCCAGCGCAAATATCATTATAGCTGCTGATAACGACTGGGAAAAAGAAGTAAATGTCGGAAAAGAATCAGCAACATCTGCGGCAAAACAACACAGGTTAAAAGTGATACTGCCACCGAACATAAGGGGTGTATCCGACTTTAATGACATTCACGTAAGATACGGTATTGACACTGTAAAAAATCAACTTCAAGGAGTACTATCATGAAAACAGAAGACATTATTACACAACAGATTGACTACACACCTAACATTTTTTCAGCTGATACCCTACTAAAAATGGATATACCAGAGATAGAGTGGCTATTGTACCCACTAATACCACAAAAAGGGATTTCTCTTGTATCTGCTGCACGTGGTGTAGGTAAAAGTTATTTTGCAATGGCGGCAGCTATTGCAACCGCATCAGGATTTAATTTCCTCGGTTTTAAAGCTGATAAACCACGTAGAGTTCTATACATAGACGGGGAAATGAATGGAAAAACACTACAGGATAGAATGAATCAACTAATCGCAGGTTTTGAAAAAGAAGGAAAGAAAGTCAACAGAGATAATCTTTTTATTTTTGGATCAGATTTTCAAGGCGATAACCCTATGATAAACTTCTACAACGAAAATGATTGGGATGTATTAGAGCAAGCCATCACGAAACTTGGTCATGTAGATTTAATAATAGTAGATAATGTATTCACTCTATATGAGTGCCAAGACGAAAACTCTGCTGCAAGTTGGCAAAAGTTTAACAAATGGTCTTTAAAACAAAGACACAAAGACCGTTCTGTAATGTGGGTTCATCATACAGGTAAAGATATCGAACGTGGCGGCCGAGGATCGTCTGCAATAGAAACACTGCTAGATACATCTTTGCTATTAAAAACTCCACAAGGTCATAACCCCAAAAATGGCGCAGCAATAATTGCCAGATACACAAAAAGCAGAAGTGTAGCTGGTAAATCTGTTGCATCATTTGCGGCACGTCTTATTTCAGAACAAGATAATGACACAGGAAAAATAATTTCATCATCATGGGTTTTACAAGACACACCTATGGAAGAAACAGAAGAAAAGGTGAAACCTATAATGGACTTGCTATATGAAGGTAAAAGCGTAAAAGAAATATCTAAAATTATAGATATTTCGCCAGCAACAATATACAGAATTCTGAACGATGCAGGAATCAAGAAACCTGATAAAATCGCAAAAGAAGCTGCACAAGAAAAAGAAACTTACAAAGAAATTGAAATATAACACGACCAATTCTCATTTTCTCACAATATATAAAGGTGAGAAAATGAGAAAAACGTTTATAGACCGTTTATCAGAATAAAACTGTACTCATTCCACCAAAAAAACTTTGCAACCAAGGAGCACCTGAATATTCTGGAATATGATCATATCCAATAAAATTGTCTACATTTATGCCTTGATAATGTTCCGCAATCTGAGACGCTATTTTTTCTGGATCTGGAGAATCAGTTACGACATTAGTAACTTCTGGCAAGCACGGTTTGTCTATTTTATATTCAGCAACTGGGTAAAAACGACTTTTGCTTTCTAAATAAAACCCATTTGCATCATCACCTACAGTACGAATATTTGCATTTACCCTTTCTCCAGGCAAACCTCCTTCAAACTGCTGCCATTCCCTTTGTGTAGAATCAATAACAACAGAATCAGGATGTCCAACAGGATCATTTAATTCAACAATCGGCTCAGATTTAGGCGCTTGTGTAGAATGGAACAGTGTTCCATCAGGAACATTTGATAAAACAGAAGACGCAAAAGCTTCATTACCAACTAACAAAAATAACAATAAAGAAAATCCTAACATAAAAACTCTACCTTTTGCTTTCATTAAACCCAGCGATGATATATTCAACGGTTTTTGCTGCTATAAAGGGCAAAACAAACGCTAACAAACATAGTGCTAAAACAAACTTATCTGCAACAAAAAGAACACAACAAACAGACAATATGGATATAACCAAACACAGCCTTTTAATACCAAGATTTTTGGGTATAAAAAATCTTATAGTTTTAATAATTGCTTTATACAACCAGCGCATTGGTACCTTTATAAGCGCTGGCCAGCACAATACTGCTAACAGCGCAATTACTATTAAACTCATAAAAAATAAATCATAAAATCTATCCATCTGTTTTTCCTATTTTCTTATCAGTATTATCTTTTTTTATTTCAAACCACTCCGGGTATTTGAAGATAGCCAATATCAAAAGTATCAATGGCGTAATAACTACCCACCAAAGCAATAAAAAATTAGACGTTTTTGGTGCAACTTCCATAGTGTTAGGAAGTATTATATTTATCCAGCCAAAAACATTTGCGAATAATACTAACGAAATAACAACGAACTTTTTCCAGGTAAACAGCTTGTAAAATATCAAATACGGCCAAAGAATCACAAGCATTCCTCCAAAAACACTACCGGTAATACCACTTGCTATAGCACCGTAAGAATCTCTTCCAACTATATTGAAACCCAACATGAAAAAATATGCCAATATAAAATTAACAAGAAATAATACCAATACAGTTATTAAAAATTTTCTCATATTTCCCCTTTTAACCTAAAAACGTAAACCGCCAAAGGAATGGCGGTCGGGGAGTTTGCAAATCATCTTGTTATTGATTCTGCTGTCTTCGGGTTACCCCTGTTGTATAACAAACAGCTCCCCGACTTGCATAAGAGTCAGGGATAAATAACGATGCAAAACTACAGGAAAGACATCACACTAACGATGCCCCTATTGTAGGTCACACCGAACAAGACGGACTTGCAACAGTCCCGAACCCAATTCCCATTGGATTCATATTAATTTTAACTGATTAGTTTCTATTTTGCAAATGCAATATTTACGCTATTAATTATAAAATACGAAGATAATATAAATTTACAAATCAAACAAATTCGGCTCATTTTTTTTTAATTTATAAACCCCACGATCAATAGCCTCTATCATAGCGTCTTTTTCTTTGCTCATATTGTAGAGTTTCAACATTATTTGACGTTTTGTTTTCGGTTTCGTATTTTCTTTTATTTTATATTCACCATCAGAATTCATACTTGATGAAAACATCCTAAAATGCGCTATATACACTTCATTTACAGTCAGTGGCCGATTTGCTATTTTAAATAATTGGATTATTTCATCCCCAAAATGATCACGTTTCAAACCTTCTTTTATGCTTTTTGGAACATCGTCCAAATTACAAATATCAAAAATATTACTCATCTCAATCCTCGTATTTAAACCACTTTATATCAAAAATATATAGTACAAAATATAAAATAGTCAAGTATATATTTTTGTATACAATTTGTATTTATATATTACATTATCATATTTTATCAAAAAAATCTATTTTTATTCATAAAATATATTGACAAACAGTTTCATTATTGTACGATAAACCTTAATGAAGGGTAAAAAATGTAACGAACAACAAAAAAATAAATAGAGGGAATCCGCAAAAAAGAGCGAATTCCCACGGGATATCCAATAATTAGGTACCCTAGCCAGTCCTAATTATACAAAATCCCGCGAATCGCGTCAATCAGTTTGTTTAATGGATATGATTGCGCAAAAAGGGGATTTTATAATGGACACAAATAAAAAAAGCAATTATACCAAAACAAAACACATCCGTTCAGTTCTACCATCTCAGTCAACTTTTATTCTTTGGGTGAAAGCAGGCGGTCGATGTGAAAGGTGCAACAGAATTCTTTATAGAGACACTTTCGACAAGGCGTTTGAATATCCTATCGCAGACAAAGCACATAACGTTGCCAATAGCCCAGATTGGGTGCGTGGCGACAGATTACGATCACAAGAACTAACAAAAGATATAAACAACATTCTATTACTATGCCCAACTTGCCACAGAGAAATAGACCGTAACAGAAAAAGATATTCTGAAGATTGTCTAAAAAAAATAAAAAAAGAACACGAAAATAGAATCGAATACCTAACAGGTTTTACAAAAGACAAATACAGTAACATTGTTACATGTGTTTTTGACATAAACAATACAAGAACCCCTGTTATTGAAAACATGGCTTACGAAGCAGTCATGAACAACGGATATTTTCCAAGCCAACAACCAACAATAGAACTTGGAATACAGGGGCTTTCAGAAAACGATAGCGAAACCGATTTTTGGAATATCACAGAACGTTCACTTGAAAAAAGTTTTTATCAAAAATTGCTTCCTAGAATAGAAAAAGACGGCGATATAAAAAATCTATCAATATTCGCAATCGCCCCAATTCCTATCTTGATAAAACTTGGCCAACTACTAACAGACAAACCGAATGCTGAAATATTTCAGCTACACCGAACACCTAAAACATGGAATTGGTTACAAGATGAAAATAATTTAGATTTCAAAATAATTCCCCCAAAAAACACAGGGACAGGAATAGCACTTAAAATTTCACTAAGCGACTCAATATCTGATGAAGATATAAAAAAAACAATCGGCGAAAATGTTGCTATTTGGACATTAACAATAAAAGAACCAAATAACGATTGTATAAAAAGCAAAAAACACCTAGATGCTTTCAAAGAAAAAATCAAAGAAGTGTTGCGTGAAATAAAGCGAGTACACGGCACAAACCAAAAGATAAACGTTTTTCCAGCCATGCCAATTTCAACAGCTATTGAATTTGGCCGCGTATGGATGCCAAAAGCAGACTTAGGCTTAATAATTTTTGACAGAAACAGAAAAAACAACTTAGGATTTCACAAAACAATTACAATAGGAAAATAAAATGTCTAACATCTTAAATTTGATACTAGAAAAAATTGAACTAACAAAAACAGAATATGATATTGCCACAGAAAGATATGAATCTTTAGGTTCATTTTTGGCTCTTCAATCTGAAATAAAAAGTTATGAACCAGAAATTTTTCCTCAAGGCTCTTTCAGATTAGGAACAGCCATAAAACCATTAAATCCAGAAGAACCATATGATTTAGATCTAACTTGCAAACTAAAAAAGAACATTGATATCCTACACATAAGCCAAAAACAATTAAAAGAATTAGTACAAAAACAAATTGAAAAATACCGTGATATAAACGGAATTATAGAACCTTTAGAACAAAAACATCGTTGTATAAGATTACAGTACAGAGGAAAACCTAATTTTTATATGGACATTGTGCCAGGAATTCCGACACTCGAAGACACAAACAAATTGCTTACAGAAAGCCTATTACGTAACGACATACCTACAACAGACGCAAACAACTTGGTAAAATTTGCATACAATATAACCGACGACAGAAACAAGGATTATAATAATATTTCACTAAATTGGAATATAAGTAACCCAGAAGGATATGCGCAATGGTTTGAAGGCCGCATGAAAAAGCAAAAAAACTTTCAACAGAGTTTAATATTAAATGAAGATTGTAAACCTGTACCAACTTTTTTACAAAAAACTATTTTACAACGCTGCGTACAACTATTAAAACGACACAGGGATATTATGTACAAAAACGACAATCAGTCATTAAAGCCAATTTCTATTATCATAACGACATTAGCAGCTAAAGCCTACCAAGGAGAAAATACAATAAACGAAGCTATTATTGGCATTTTAAATCGTATGGAAAAAATATTGCAAGAATCAAATTATAAAGTAAAAAACCCAACTATTCCCGAAGAAAACTTCGCAGATAAATGGGAACAAAACAAAGAATTAAAAAAAGAATTTGAAAGATGGCTATATATGGCACAAATTGACTTTGATTTAATCATTAACAACCTAAATAGCGACACTATATTAAAAGAAGCCAAAAATAAATTTGGCGTAACAATTGATGAAAATAATTTAACACCGAAACATTTCGTAAATCAAAACCTAAAAAAACCTACAAACTTAGATAACGTTCAAATAAGGCCGCACAGATGCTAAAAAAATGGGATAAAATTGGACTACGAGAATTTTTGCTTGAAAATCCAGGCATGAAAATAATGAAAGAAACCGATACGTGTTTAACACTAACCGGCAAATACAATCTTATTGCAATCAAATCAGGACAGCATTACATAAATGATTTTTATGACTTAAAAATTGAAGTTCCACATAATTTTCCTTATGAAATACCAACAGTAATCGAAACCGCTGGTAGAATACCGCGTGACGGAGATCACCATATAAATTGGTATAATATAGGCAAAGATAATTTATGCTTGGGATCAAGAATAAGAATTTTATCTGAAATAGCAAAAGAACCTACGATAAAGGGTTTTATAAAAAATTGTGTTGACCCGTTTTTATATTCCATATCCATAGAAAAATTCGTTTTTGGTGAATTAACACATGGATATGAGGGAATATTAGAAGACTACAAAAATATTTTTAATGTAAAAACAAATGAACAAGTCTTAAAAATCTTAAATCTAATCTGTACAAAAAAAAGATTGGCAAATAAAAAAATATGCCCGTGCGGTTGTGGAGAAAGATTAGGAAAATGTAAATTACACATTCTCATAAATAAGATACGAAAAAACTCAATAAAAAAATCAAATTTATTCGAACTTCAACAACTAACGCTTTTTACTAGGGGGACCACCCCACAAGAATAGACTACTTTTGCCCCATTAATTCCGTTACTGCCTTCGTCATACTGTCACGGACAGGGTCATTGCTTAACCGTGCATATATCTGAGTCGCTTCTGTAGATTTATGCCCTAACGACTTACCTATTATCGGAAGACTTGCACCAGTCAAAGCCTGCCATGAACCCAGTGTACGTCTTATGTCATGAATTCTTAAATCTGTTATCCCAGCACGTTCAAGAATTCTTGCCCATGGCTTTTTAGGGTCTTCAAAATGTCCACTGGTCGACCGTGGATTAGGAAACACCCATTCAGAATCTTTTGGTATTCGCTTTAGCAATTCAACTGCTGCAGGTATCAGGGGTACAATAACAGGTTCGCCATTTTTTGTATCAGGAATACGCCATATAGCGTTTTTTAGATCTATTTGATCCCAGCGCATTTCAAGAACATTTGTCTTACGTGCACCGGTAAACAACGCCATATAAAAATAATTTCTAGCAACCGTATTCTCTTCCGCATCCAAAGAACTAAAAAAAGCTTTAGCCTCACTAGCCAACAAAAATCTATCACGTTTTATCTCTTTATACTTTTTTATGCCATTAGTAGGGTTTAAGCCATCCCAACCCCACTCTATAGCTTTATTGTACATAGCACGCAAACGCTCTAAACATCTGTTGGCTTGGTATAAACCATGATTAGATCTTATATCTTCATGCCTTTTCTGTATCTGCTGTTTGGTAATACTGGATATTTTACGATTAAACCAATCACCATAAAACTTTACTATTTCACGTTCATCATATTTCCAAGATTTTTTCTCTTTCTTAGAATAACGTTCCATAAAATCTTTATACAATTCACCCAACGTCGCTTGCTCTCTGAAACGCCTTTTATCATCATTTGGATTTATTCCCTGTGAAATATATCTTGTGGCTTCCATGGCAGCATCCCGTGCTTGCGATATAGTCATAACTGGATACTTTCCCAAAGTTATACGAACAACTTTCATTGTGCCTGGCATTTTTTTCATGACAAAAAATGATTTACTACCGCTATCAGTGACACGCAAACCTAATTGCGGACATATACTATCATAAACACTGTAACGTTTGCCCTTTTCTGCACTCTTTAAACCATCAAGGTAAGATATTGTAAATTTTTTCAAATCTGTCATCTATCATCCTTTTTATTGATTTATTCATACAGGGCTACCTTGGGGCTACCATAAAAATAAAAATCAATAAATCTATATAAATACACAATATCTAAAAAATCGCAGAAATCAAGCACTTTATTCAATTAAATGAATATAAAACAAATTTAATCAACCTGGTAAAAAACTGGCTCATAACCTGAAGGTCTGTGGTTCAAATCCACACTCCGCAACCAGATTTTTAAACCGCCATTAAATATGGCGGTTTTTATTTACTCACAATCCATACATTTTACAAATTCACGAACATAATCACCGTTCTTTAATACTAACTTATCGTCATCAACACTTGCGATTTCATATTCTTCTGTAAACTCAATCGTCTGATGATTACCTATACTTTTACCAGATAATATCAATGTATTATCTTTAACTTCCCACGCATAATACTGCAAAGTCGCCATGTTTATTGATTCAGCTTTACCTCCCTGCTCTAAATTAAAACCCTGCTGTATTTCTGGCATACCAGGTACAGGTTCTACCCATTTACCTTCTATGTTTACGTTTTCACCGCATGCGGCTAAAAGTAAACCGAAAATAAAAAATATTATTTTTTTCATCATATGACCTTTATTATTCAAAACATTTTCTTAATGATTCACCAGTATTATTCTGATCTATACGTTTATTGCGAATTTCTTCGGCGGCTTTTATTTTCTGCTTTACCAAAATTAAATCTGGATGCGCCTGTAATTCTGCGTTTAATTCATTTATCGCTGCATCTATATCATCACGACTACGTACAAATATCGGAGTGATAGAATCTGCAGCACTATATATTGAATCTTGTAATTCTTTTTTATAGTCATCTATTACAGAAAGATACGCCCTAATATGCTCATCTTCATGCGCTAAAACTGCATTATACGAACATGTTTCTGGTTTGTTTCTTATATCTATCTGTACTAAAAAGTTACTATATCCAACAGTTGCATAAATAGATTTCAAAGATACACAATAACCATCTTCTATATTAGTTATATCGGCAACTATGTCATAATTATCAACCATAGTCGCGCTAACATTACCATGAAATAAATCCATAAATCTTAACGGTTGAACAACTTCTTTTGTCCATACAGGAATGTCTAAAACAACTTTTGGTGTAAATTTATAAGGCAAACAATCATCATAGGCAAAAGCCGGTGAAAATAATAAAATAAAAAAAGAACAAAAATATTTCTTTAAATCCATTTTTTATAAATCACCTGCTCCCTGCTTTTTCAAATACTCAGTAACGAAATTATTACCGTATTGAGCATATAATTCTTCTGCTAATAAAACCGAAGAACGTCCAGATTCGAACAAACGCAATAAATTTCCAAGTCCTCCTAATTCTGTATTTAATATCACAGATTCACCTGTAACGGGTCTTGATAATAAAACCGCTCTTTTTAAGTTAGGATACGCTTTACCTTGTATAAACGCCATTTCAAGAGGATTTAAGTTCCAATATTGATAATCCGAAGTATCTGCAGCAGGGTTACGGAAGAATAAAACAGTTTGTGCTTGACCGCGAACGACATCACCTATTCCAAGTTTATCTAAAACATTCGCACGTTGGAAAGCAACCATATAAGCCTGTCTATTTTTACGTCCTTCTTGTAATCCCGCAATGAAATTATCACGGAACATCTTATTTTCCAACATAGGTGCAGTTTCATCAATCATAATCAAAGACGGATTTCCACCAGATACAGTAATATTGTTTATTCTATGTAAAATATAAGAGATTACTGCTGGTGCCAAAGTTTCGTCTTGTAAAATATCCGTGAAATCAAAAGTAGTTAAACGAGCGTTTAAATCTAACGTATCAGAGCTTTCATTAAATATATCACCGTATTGCAATGGATCAACCCATTTTTTTAATGCGGCGCGCATATTACCAGACGAAGAAAAACAACTTTCCCATAAATTCTTTAACAACCTATCATTTTGATTCAGATAATCAAAATTCACAGAAACAGCACGTGCTATTTCATCTGCAGAATTAGCATCTTCCTGACCAGAAATCATAGCAAACCAACGTCGCAAGAAAGCACGATTAGCAGCTGTATCCGGCATTTTTAATGGATTTAAATGTGTTTCAAAAGAATTTTCTTCTTTGTTTTTATTATCTTTACCCTGCATAGTTATATACTTACCACCGACAGATAAAGTAAATATTTCTGCGCCTTTATTTCTATCAAAGAAAAATGCTTTTAATTTCTTATGCCGTAAGGATTGCGCTATCAAGAAACTAAATAAAGTCGTCTTACCGCCACCTGTTGGTCCGATAGTTAAAGTATGTGCAACAGCTGCAGGTTTATCTGATACATGAAATTGAAATTGATACGGTGTTCCTTGCGCTGTAGGGAAAATTACTAGCGGTCCAGGACCCCAATCACAATTTGAAACACCGCGTGGTGTACTTGACATAGGTATACTTACCGCAGCAGTACGAGACAGCATTTTGAAACTACGTGGAAATACGTCAAAACCTGGTATTTGTGCAAACCATGATACTTTTGAAGCAAAAGATTCTACAATCGGTGAAACACCGAAAGACGCAGCAATTTTATTAAATTCATCTATATGTTTTTCAAGTTCTTCAACGCTTGCCGCAAAAATTAAAAACAAAGGATAATAATTTACTAAACTTTGGTTACCTGAAATATTTTCATCCATTGCTGTTTCTGCAACAGATATTTGTTCTGATGTAGAAACTTCTTTTTCGTCCGCGGTTGCGCGACGCTGACGTAACGTAGATTCTATATCAGCGGCCCCCATAATCTTGAAAGCGTTCATACAAATCATTTCTGTTTGTATTGTATAAACAGAATTAAAGAAATCCTCATCCAAATAATCTGGAGAAATTTTAAACGAAATAGCAGCAGCAAAAGATTGTCTTCCGTCACCGATATATTTTATCAATCCGTTATTTATAAACTCAACATCATCAACAGTAACAACGTTTGATATATCTTGATTACAAACCATTGGTGCAGGTTTAGTAATTGGTGATAAAATACGTCCAAAAAATTTGGCCATATTATCAGAAGAATCATTACGTAATAACTTAGGTTTATACGCAGCAAGTATAGATTCTATGTAATTTCCATATTGATTTAATTTATCTCTTGCATTAGCACCACCAACAGAAAGAACAACGTAATAATTATTAGTAAAAATCTTTAATCCCTGAGATTTCCACTTATCATAAATTTTCTGTAAAACAGGCTGATCAAACTCATAATTAGTATTTTCACCGACGGCATCACGAATTGTATAAAAACGTAATACTACATTAGGGTCTTTAATCTGATTAAATAATTGAGACCGCAAGTCTAAAAACTTTGCCCTTTGTTCATCATCTTGCATACTTGTTTGAACACCAGATATTCTATATACCCTAATAATGCTACCGTCAGACAAAGTCATAGAATTATCAGTATAGACCGTTTTGAAAGGTAAATATTGAGAATAACGAGTATAACCAAATTTTGGAAAAATTTTACGCGTCAAAACCGGTAGATACATCATAAGTATAATAAATAAGAAAACCACGGCCATAACAAGAATCGTAGCCGTTAAAGGGAATTCTCCGCCAGCAAAGTGTTCAAAAAATCCATTCATTTCTTACGCCGCCAACCTTCTTGGAACCTTTTGTTTAAATAATTGAATTTTTGCAGATATAATCTGCCCTAATTGAGGTTCTTTTTTAGAATAAAAAGCCAAAATCATGTGAACAACGCAAACGGACACCAAAAAGTAAATAGGTTCGACCTTTACATCTGAGCCTTGCACCATCAACCCCAAAACAAAAACTATAATAAAAACAATGAATTGTACCGCAAAATTTATTACCGCAAGCGAGTAAGGCACGTAAAATATTCGCGCCGGATTTGCCAATGCTTTTAATACTTGTTGCTTCATTTTTGGATTTTTACTCCCACCTATTGCTAGAATTATAACAATTTCAACAATTTTCAACAAGTATAAAAAGTATTTTAAAAATTTTGTTAAAAATGTTAAAAACATCCGTACTTTTCAACTGTTTATTATTTAACATGAGTTATAAACATTTTTACAAAAAACCGCGGAAATCTAACAAAAATTTGTTGAAAACTTGTTAATAATTAGTTAAAAATTGTTTTCAGCAAAATAAACAGAGCCAATAAAAACAACAAATATTTAATATATTATTTGATTTTTAACAAAAAGTGTTTATAATGACCACACAACAAAGGATTTAGAGATGAAATTTTTAAGTTCATTAAAAGCCTGGAAAAAACGCGGTAATGTAAAACAAATTCGTCGTGGTAAGCAGGTTATATTGATTGACCCTAATAATCCTAAGTTAAAGGCAAAACAGGGTTTCAGAAAAAAATAATAATTTTTAACCCCTAAGATGGGGTTTTTTATTTTATATCTAAAATAGATTGGTCAAAATGAAATCTAAAGAAATATTATCAATTATAGATAAGTATATAGATAAATATATGAAAGAAGAAAATCCTCAGGATGAAACGGTATATAGAATACCTTCTACTGATGTATCTGCTTTGGCGCCAGATTTTATAAGAGATGATGTTTCGCGCGTATTCTTTTGTTTTTATAGGTTGAAACCGGAACAATATGATGATGGAAAGGCGCAAGAATTTGCAGACGCTTTTTTTATAAATGGTAATTCTTTAAAAAACGGTAAGTTAAAGTTAGAATTAAACATAAATATGCCGGTTAGAGTTGACGGTAATACTGTAACCGTTGATAGAAGTATGATGGCGGAAATACTTACACATGAATTGACGCATGCATATCGTAAAAGTAAAGAACTTGCGGCGGGACATTATAAATGGTCTTTTCCTGGATTAGATTTTTTTAAAAGAAAAATTAAAAATAGAAAATATACAACAACGGAACGCGCCAGGTCGTATATTCGTACCTTACCAGATTCTGATAAAGATAATGAAGTTATACAAAAAATGAAATGGATTGGGTACACAATGGTTGAAGACGAAATGTACGCTAATTTAAATGGTATAGAGGTATTTTTAGCATCTGGAGGAAAGATAGATAAAAGTCGCGGTAAGGAACAAGTGGATATAATAAAAAAATATATAACTTATGTTAAAAAAAACGCCACGAAAGATGATTGGGAAAAATGTATGAAAGAAATTTCATATATTCCGGCTCGTAAAGAAGAGTCTGTTGCCAGATTTAGTCGTCGTTGGATTGCTTATTACAAAGATAGAATAGAACGTTTTTATGAGAAAGTTGATAAATTAAAAGAAAAATATTCAAATAAGAACGGAATTGATAAATTTAGACTTGGAAAAGAAAAAATTATTATTAAAGGAAAGAATATTTTGAAAAGAAATTTGAATTCTAAAAGTTTATCAAAATAAAGAAAAATCATTTATAAAAGCTTCATGTAATACATCTTTTACCTCTGCGCCAGACAAACCAGTTTCGCGTAGGTATTCTATTTGTTGTATAGTAGGTTGATAAATTGAGGCGCTATGGTCTGCTGTTTTTGGTACAGACGATATACGTTGTGAAGGAGAAAATTCTATACGTGCTGTTTTTTCTGCTAATGCAGAAAAACTTATATCAGAGGTCACATTTTTACAATTTTTGTTTATTACCGCGACACCGGAAAGTTTCGATATAGAATTTTTATGTGCTAGTAATTTAGTTTTTAATAAAATCATATTTTCTGAATTTTCATGTTCACCCGTACAATCAAAATTTAATGTGTTTGAATTTTCTAATAATACCTTTCCACGAAATTCAGATTTTTTTCCGGAATTTTTTATAAAAATGTTTAAAAAAGCCGGCTTTTTATTTTTTATTTTCGCGCTTAAAAATATTTTTTGATTATTTGTAAAAATATTTATATCTAACCGGTTATTACCGGTAATTTCACCGATATATATTATATGTATTGGTTTGTCATATTCATGATAAAAGTCAGTTCCTTGGATAGTTGATAATTCAGGACAAAAAACACCGTCACGGAAAACAACTGTTTCCGCAGGAAAGGTTTTTATATTGAATTCGTCCCACATGTATGACATATTATCAGCATTATAAAGGAAATAAATATGGGATTCAATTGTGGAATTGTCGGATTACCAAATGTTGGTAAATCAACACTTTTTAATGCATTGACACAAAGCGCGGCGGCGGACGCACAGAATTATCCTTTTTGTACGATAGAACCGAATACTGGTCGCGTTGTCGTACCAGATGCGACTTTACATAAATTAGCAGATGTTGCAAAATCTCAGAAAATAATACCGACACAATTAGAAATAGTTGATATAGCTGGTTTGGTTAAAGGGGCATCTGCCGGCGAAGGGTTAGGAAATAAATTTTTAGGTAATATTTTATCAACTGATGCGATAATACATGTCGTTAGATGTTTTGAGAACGATGATATTGTCCATGTAAATGGTCGTATAGACCCATTATCTGATATTGATACTATTGAAACAGAATTGATGTTGGCGGACATAGAAAGTATTGATAAACAGATGAAAAATCTTGAAAAGAAGGCTCATGGTCTGGACAAGGTTGCTATCAAACAGTTAGAAGACGCAAAAAAAATTCGTGAGGGGTTGGCGCGCGGTATACCTGCTCGTTCATCTGGTGTAGATGCATCACCATTTAATTTATTGACGGCGAAACCAGTTATTTATGTGTGTAACGTTGATGAGGCATCTGCTGCAACTGGTAATAAATTTTCTGACGCTGTTCGCGATAAATATGGTAAAACTGCTGCGGTTTTAGTTATTTCATCTAAGATAGAAATGGAAATAGCTCAAATAGTAGATCTTGAAGAACGAAAAATGTTTCTTGAAGATTTAGGTTTAAAAGAATCTGGTTTAGATCAGGTAATTCGTACTGGGTATTCAACACTTGGTTTACAAACTTTTTATACTGTTGGTCCCAAAGAAGCGCATGCTTGGACCATAACAAAAGGTATGACTACTCCGCAAGCCGCTGGTAAGATACATACTGATTTTGAAAAGGGTTTTATACGTGCAGAAATTATTTCACCTTCGGATTTTATAGAACTTGGCGGCGAAGTTGCTGTTAAAGAGGCCGGTAAAATGCGTCTAGTAGGAAAAGAATATATAATGCAAGAAGGTGATATATGTCACTTTTTATTTAATAATTGACACATTTTATTAAATTTTTTTTAATTTGGGCGTGTCATAATAAATAACGAGGCGTACATAAAAAATAATTTTTTGGGAACGCCTACAATTTAGAGAAATCTAAAAGAGATTATGCTCTGTTTTTTAGAAAATTAAGCCGGTTTTTACCGGCTTTTTTATATTGATATTAAGGTATCCATTTTTTGTTGCGCATCATTTATCTTTTCTTCTATTTCAACAAGTTCTTTTTTAGTGTCTTCACCAGATAAAAGTTTTGTTGTTAAATCTTTTTTTTCTTTTTGTAAACGTTCTATATATTTTTGTAATTTTAGAGAAACTATATATTTTTCTGCTGCTTTTTCATCCATTACCATTTCTGGTACATTTGAATCAAAATCTATATCAAGGTTGGCAAGAAAATCCCCATATCTTTCTGCAATTTCAGGATAGTTATTCACTATAAAAATAACGGTGTTTTTTGTTATATCGTCAATTTGTGGCAATTCAATTTTTATTGAGTTTTGTGACGTTTTCTTCCATTTATGCCATTGATTAAATTTTCTAGAATTATATTCATGTTCATATTCTGAACGTAAATCAATATCGGTAATTTTATCAAGTTTTTGTTTTAAGAATTTTTCTGCTTGGCTTCTTCCGCCGGGTGTAGATACATTAAAACCACTATTCGTAATATTCCATAAAAAATCAACTAATGGTATCGCGTCATCAATTATTTTATGCATAGCCGATTCACCAGCAGTTTTTAATATTTCATCTGGATCTTTACCACCAGAAACAAAAGCAAATTTAACTTCTGATGTATCACGTAAAAATTGCATTACTATATCACATGCGCGTGCGGCTGCTTTTTGACCTGCTGCATCACCGTCAAAACAAAAAACGATATTTCTATTTGCTTTACATAATATTGCTATATGATCTTCTGTTAAAGCAGTACCAAGCGGAGCAACGGTTTCTGGAAAACCGTGACATTGCATTTGAATTGCGTCTATTTGCCCTTCGACAACTATACTACGATTAGCGCGGTGAATAGCATCTCGTGCAAAATTAAAACCAAAAATAGTTTTTCTTTTATGGAATAATTCTGTGTCGCTTGTATTTATATATTTGGGTTCACTGCCGTCTAATGAGCGACCAGAAAAAGCAACTATCTGTCCATGCGCATTAAATATAGGAAACATCAATTTATCACGGAAGAAATCATACATACCATATTCACCGCGTCTGCACATACCGGTTGATAGTAAATTATCTTGTTTAGCATTTATGAATTTGTTTGCGATAATATTATTTTTAGGTGCATATCCAATACGATATTTTTTTATCATATCGTCTGTAAAACCACGGTTTCTTATATAATTTAAAGCAATATTACCTTCTGGTTCATATAATTTTTTTTGATATATATCGCACGCAGTTTCCATAATTTGATAATAAGATTCTTCACGTTCAACTTGGGCAGCAGGTTTGGGTTTATAATCAGGCATTTTTAATCCTGCTTGTGCAGCAAGTTCTGTTATTGCTGTTTTGAAATCAACGTTTTCTGATTTCATTATAAACGAAATTATATCGCCATGTTCACCGCAACCAAAACAATGATAAAAACCTTTATCTTCATTTACAGAAAAACTTGGTGTTTTTTCATTATGAAAAGGGCAACAACCCCAATAATTTTGACCTTTTTTTACCAATGGAACTCGCCTTCCAACCACATCAACAATTGACAGTCGCTCGCGTAATTCGTCGGTAAAATTTCTGTCATACTTTCCCATTATTTTTTTGTTGTCCTTTTAAAACGAGTAGTTGGCTTCTTATTATTTATTAAGTCAATCGCAGTTTCTAAATCAGGTTGTTCTTTTACAGATACGTTTACCCGATTTGATGATATATATGCTCCATAACGTCCAGTTGAATAATAAAATATAGGTTTACCTGTCGCAGGATTATCACCAAGGTTTACAGGTTCTGCTTTTTTTGTACCGTTTTCTAATAAATTTTTTGCAATGTCTAATGATATAGTTTCTTCGTTGTATTGTTTTGCAGGCACGTTCTTTTTACCGTCTGTAACATAGGGACCAAACCTACCTACACGGAAAGATATACCATCACCTAAATCAATATTTATAGGTTGTTTTTTTTCTGGTTTTTCTTCGGAAGTTTTTTCATTATCTAAATCAGTTAATCTTTTTGTGTAATCGCAATTCGGATAATTTTCACAGCCGATAAAAGCACCGTATTTAGATAATTTTATCCCAAGTTTTCCGCCACATTTAGGACATTTATCATTACCATCGGTAAATAAATGTTGGTGCATAATATCATTTATTGCGTTTATTATTTCTGTTGTTTTAACGCCTTTAGCACTATCTATCATTGCGGAAGTCGGGGTCCAGAAATTTCGTAAAGCACTCAATTTATCTTTTTTACCGTTTGAAACATCGTCTAATGTATCTTCTGTTTTTGCAGTAAAGTTTACATCAACAAGTTCATCAAAATATTTTGATAAGTATGCAGAAATTACCCATCCACCTGGTGTTGGATGAAAGCGTCGTTGTTTATCTTGTTCAACATATTTTCTATCAACTATAGTGGACATAATTGTTGCATAAGTAGAAGGACGACCTATTCCAAGTTCTTCAAGTTTTTTTACAAGAGACGCTTCTGTATAACGTGCAGGTGGTTGCGTAAAATGTTGTTCAGGTATAAGTTCTTTGATTTTTATTTTATCTCCGACTGATAAAGGTGGTAATTTCGTTTCACTATTGTCATCGGCATCATCTTTATCTTCTATATAAACTTTCATAAATCCGTCAAAAGTACGCGTCGTACCAACTGCGTGAAATATCGCATGTTTGTTATCTGTTTCTATATCGGCAGAAACGCTATCAAATTCTGCGTTCGTCATTTGACATGCAATAGTTCTTTTCCAGATTAAATCATATAGTTTTGCTTCGTCACCAGTTAGATTGGTAGAATTTGAATCAAAATGTGTCGGACGTATGGCTTCATGCGCTTCTTGTGCGTTTTTTGATTTTGTTACATAAACGTTCGGAATTTTTGGAACAAAAATATCACCGTAATTTTTTGATATATAACTTCTAATTTCATTTACCGCATCAGCAGATAAATTAGTTGCATCAGTACGCATATATGTAATTAAACCTTGTTCGTACAACTTTTGTGCGGTAGACATTGTGCGTTTAGAAGAAAAATATAACTTTCTTGCCGCCTCTTGTTGTAAAGTACTTGTCGTAAAAGGTGCAGCCGCACGTCGAGATGTTTTCTTTTTATCTATTGTTATTACGGTTGAGTTTATTTCGGGGGTACCGATTTTTTCAAGAATTTCATCTATCTGCGTACGGTTTTCGATAGTCATTTTTTCTATTTTTTTACCGTCAACGTTTGATAATTGTGCGTTAAAATTTGACGAATTTATACTACAGTTGGCTGATAAAGACCAATATTCAATAGGTTTAAAAGATTCTATTTCACGTTCACGGTCAACAACTAATTTAACAGCAACAGATTGTACGCGACCTGCGCTGCGTCCAAGGTTTCTGCGCCATAAAAGAGGTGATATACTAAAACCGATAAGGTAATCTAATGCACGACGAACAAGATATGCATCTACTAAGTCTTTATCTATTTCGCGTGGATGCTGAATTGCTTCCATTACAGCTTTTTTAGTAATTTCATGGAAAGCAACACGATAGACTTTTTTACCTTCTAAGGCTTTTTTACTTTTTAATATATCAAGAATATGCCAAGCAATGGCTTCCCCTTCTCTATCAGGGTCGGATGCAAGATATACTGCATCTGCTTTTTTTAATTCATCTATAATTTGTTTTATATTTTTTTCTTTTCCCGGCATAATTTGCCATTGCATCGCAAAGTCATGCTCTGGGTCAACACTACCGTTTTCAGGAACAAGGTCACGAACGTGACCAACAGATGCGATTACGCGCCAACCTGCACCTAAGTACTTTTCTATTGTTTTTGCTTTCGAAGGTGATTCGACTATCAATAAATTCATAATCTTTAACTTCCTTTGGCAGATAATTGTTGATCTTTATGAATATGTGCGTTCTGACATAAACCAAATCCGAACATCAGTGAAAGTAAACTGCTGCCACCAAAAGACATCAAGGGCAACGGTACACCGACTGTCGGCATTAACCCCAGAACCATAGAGATATTTATAAAATAATAAATGAAAAAGTTCAACATAAAACCAAAGCAGACTAATTGTCCAAATCTATTTCGACAAGTTTTTGCGCACCAGAATAATACTAATATTATAATTGTATATAACATTAGCAGCGCGAAAGCCCCGATAAAACCGAATTCTTCGCCAAGCATGGTAAATATAAAATCAGTTTGCTTTTCAGGTAGAAACGATTGCTGAGATTGCGTTCCTGCCATATAACCTTTACCAAGCATTCCACCAGAACCAAAAGCAATTTTTGCTTGGTTTATTTGATAACCTGCACCCTGCGCGTCATGGTCAGGATTTATAAATGTAATGATTCTATCGCGTTGATAATCGTGTAAGCCACCGTACCAAACAAGTGGAGCTGCCATTAACCCTAGAATAATTGCTATTACAAACCATTTTTTTTGGGCGCCGACAATATAGAACATTCCGACTGTAATCATACCTAAAGATAAAGCTGTACCTAAATCTGGTTGTGCGACAATTAGCAAAAACGGTATCAATAACATCGCAGCTGGAACAGCATAGTTTTTTATTTGAGTAAGTTCCACGGAATTCATCCAGGCAAAATAACGAGCCAGCGCTAAAACCAAAGCAATTTTTATCAGTTCAGATGGTTGCACATGAAAGAAACCAAGATTTAACCATCGTTGAGCGCCCATACCTGTATGACCGACGAAAGTTACTAATACAATCATTATAAGAGCGATAATATAAATTACATATGCAGACTTTATCCAAGTTTTTATATTGGTAAAAGCGGCAAAGAAAAACACACCGAAACCTAATATAATTTTGATTAGTTGAGAGAAAGCAAATGGTTGCCAAGAACCGCCACCAGCAGAATATAATACGACAATAGAAATTGCTAAAATTAAGCACATCGGAATAAACATAGACCATGAAAAACGACTTAGTTTTTCTGGAAAACTCATCATGCTTGCATTAGAAACTCTTGTTTGTCGTGCCATTGTTATTTCTTTTCTTTTAATAAAGCCCGCATTGTTGCGGCAACTGTTCTTGCTGCGGGACCGCTGCCACCAGAGTGTTCTGTTATTGCGCATACAGCATATCTGGGCTTATTTGTAGGTGCATAACCAACGAATAAACCATGATTACGCATATTCCACTTTAATTGTTCGTTTGTTAAAACGCCGCTTGCACGTTCCGCTCTTGAAATACTTCGTACCTGAGATGTACCTGTTTTACCTGCCATACGAGCCCCATTTATATTTATGGCGCTACCTGCCGCTGTACCACCAGTTCTCGTAACTTGTTCTAAACCTTTCATAACGGATGCTATATTTTTTTTCTGTAACCCAAGGTTTGCAAATTGCGGTTTTTCATCTGTTAAAATTAAACGTGGCATAACGACCTTATTAGATACTGTGCGTGCCATCATGATTGCTAGTTGTAGACAATTAGCTAAAGTAAAACCCTGCCCAATACCAGAAATAATAGTGTCTCCGTGCACCCATTTATATCCAATTGCTTCTTCTTTCCAATACCTATCTGGAATAACGCCCGGCATTTCTCTGGATAATATACCGTCCATATATTTTTGCGTAAACCCTAGTTTAATAGCCATTTCTTTAATTGAGTCTATACCGATACGCAAAGCCAATTGATAAAAATATATGTCGCAAGAATGCTTTAAGGCATCTGCTAAATTCACCCAACCATGTCCTTCTTCTTCCCAGCAATGGTATCTTCTGTCTCCATAATCCCAGTAACCTGGACAGAATATTTTTTCATTTGCTGTTATTGCACCAGATTCTAATGCAGCAAGCGCAACAACTATTTTGAACGTGGATCCAGGTGGATATAAACCTTCAATTGATTTATTCATAAAAGGTTTCATATAATCGTTTCGTAGTGAATCTATATATTCTTCACCGTCATCTGCGCCAAACATATTCGGGTCAAAACTTGGCGTAGATACCATTGCTAAAATATCACCTGTTTCAATATCTAATGCTACACCGCACCCTGCTCTATGTTCCATCAATGCATCGTACATTGCGCGCTGTGCTGCATCATTTATTGTGGTCGGTAAATTTTGCCCGGTAATCGCTGAACGGAATTGAGATTTATCTTCACCTGTAACTCTACCAACTGCATTAGTAATCATAACAGTTTGTCCGGGTGTCCCTGTAAGCTTTTCGTTATATCTTTTTTCAAGTCCAGTAATACCAGTCGTCATAAAAGGGGCATTTGGTACAGGTTCACTTGGCGCACCAACATATCCGAATATTTGCGCACCTGCGGGCCCCATTTCGTATACACGAGTAAAACCATTTCTTACGTGAAGACCAGGAATATTTTTTGCCTGTAATTTAGCTAATTCTTCCCAATTTGAATTTTCACTTATAAGAACAGGTTGGAAAGGTGCTTGCTTTTTTATTTGTTTGTATATTTTATCCACGCGTTTTTGTTTTAATTTTAATTCTTTTGCTACGGTGGAAATCGTGTCTTCTAAATATTTAGTTTCTTCTGGAACTATATAAATTCTATATGTTTGAGTATCCCTTGATATAGGTGTACCGCTAGCAGATAGTATTTTTCCTCTTTCCGGCATATTTATCTGTATTCTGAAAGAATTATTTTCGCTTTTTTTTGTATATTCGCGATAGTCAAATAATTGCATTTGTAGCATACGGAGTACAAGAGCAGACGTTAAAACTGCACCGGCAGTTAAAAATAATGCGCTTCGTCTATCAAAAAGGCGTGCAACTTCTTTATCTATCATCGTATACCTTTTTAATAAGAGATGTTATCGGAACGTAAAGCGTGGATACCCAAGCAAACAACCATATTGCTCGTACAATATTATCAAAGTTTAAATGAAACAAAGATAATATAAATGTTGATGTACCAAAAAATATCATAAATATATTTACAGCGTTTTTATCAACTCTTGTTAAGTCAAAAAAGCTTTGGAAACCATTTATTGCATAGAATAGGCAATACATAATTGTCCAATAAAACGTTGTATCAAAGCGATAATCGATTAAAAAACAAAATAAAACTGCAAAAGGCGCGAACCAAGGTGCAGGTTTAACGAAAGAACAATAAAAAATAGGAATAATTGCTAATATCCCAGCAGGATTCCAGAACGCAACAGAAAGACGCCATAAAAGAATTACGGCGACGAAAGGGAACGCATCACGTAAAAAAGTTATAATTTTTTCTTTCATTATTTATATTCATTTTGCGTATCAAATTTTAATACGATTACGCGGGACAATGTTTTCGGTTGCGTAACTTTAACATCTGTATCATTCATCATCTCGCCGACTAAAATACCATTTGGTAAGACACCGCTTATATTACTTGTTACTAATTTTATTCCTTCAGAAGGTTGAAATTCAGGGTCGCTAAAAAATCCCATAGTTGGTGTTGCAGAACCGTTACCTTGTAGGAAACCATAGACTTCTGACCCAGCAATGCGTACCGCAATATTTGTATTAGAGTCTATTAAAGACCGTACACGAGAAAAATATGGTGCGACATCAGTTATTATACCAACCAACATACCTTCAGAAGATACGACGACCATACCTTCAGATAAACCGTTTTTTACACCTTTGTTTATTAAAAAAGTACTGTGGTGAAAAGCTGTATTATCGTATGTAACATCTGCAACAACAGAATCTTTGGGTTGGTTTTGGACGATATCAAGTTCACGAGATAGTTTTTGATTTTCCGCCATTGCGACTTCACATAAATTCTTATTCCGCAAAGCGTCATCTAAACGAACGCGTAATTCCTCGTTTTCTGTACGTAATTTTGATAGTTCACGAATATTATCTATTGTCGAACCGACGGCACGTACAGGCCAAGTGATGACGTCACCAACCCAGTTTGCGACCGGTAAAACGATATGAGCCAGACCGTTCATAATGGTATAATCTGGTTTTGCAATCATTATGTATATAAAAAGTACCGGTAAAACTGCCGCTGCACAGGCAGATTTTATGATTGTACGTAACCGTGAAGATATTTTATTCTGGTTCATCGGGGATAAGTTTAGACGCTAAAATACAGATATTCAATAAAAACTTGATTTTTCATTTAATTATGCCAAAATATAGCCCGTGTTATATAAGACCGAAATGGCAATGGCATTGCCATCAGGTGAACTAAAAGAGGTGAAAAATGCCAAAATTGAAAACGAAGTCGTACTTGAAAAAGCGCGCATCTATGACAGCGACCGGTAAAATCCGTGTTGCCAGAAACGCCCATAAGAAACTGTTGCGTCACAAATCTAAGCGTGCAAATAACGCTGGGTCAAAACCACAGTACTTAAATGATAACATGGTCGGTCAGGCAAAAATCTTGGCCCCATATGGTTTGAAATAATTTAAGGGGGTAGATTTATGGCAAGAGTTAAACGCGGAACCACCGTAAAACAAAAGCATAATAAAATATTAGCACGTGCCAAAGGTTATTTGGGGCGTCATAGCACGACATATCGTGCTGCACGTGAAAAAACAGAAAAAGCGGGACAGTATGCATATCGCGATCGTCGCGTTAAAAAACGTGAATTTCGTGGTTTGTGGATTGTTCGTATCAATGCCGCTGTTCGCAGTAATGGTATGACATACAGCCAGTTTATGAACGGTCTGAAAAAGGCTGGTGTTGCATTGGATCGCAAAGTTTTGGCTGAAATGGCCTATGCTGGTGATGCAAACTTCGCTAAATTGGTTGAAACTGCAAAACGATTTACTTCTGCTGATGCTAAATAAGCCTTGGCGGTAGGTGATTTATTTTGTATTATAAAGCCGTCTTATGACGGCTTTTTGTTTTAATTTAAGGTAAAAGTCATGCAAGAACAGATAAAAAACATAAATACTCTTGAAGAATTACAGGCGTTGTATACGGCAACGTTCGGTAAAAATGGTACGATGACCGCACGATTAAAAGAGATGAAAAATCTTGATAATGATGCAAGGGCGGCGTTAAACCGTGAAAACGCTGAATTACGCGAATTGTTTAAAACTCGTCAATTAGAAATAGAAAACGCTGTTTTGATGGCAGGCCTGCAAAAGCAAAAATTAGATGTATCTTTGAACGGGGAACCGGAAAATGTGGGAACCTTGCATCCTATAACGCGTTCTTTAGTGGATATTGCGGGTATATTGGAATCTTTTGGTTATGAAATGTGGACTGGACCAGAGATTGAAGATGATTGGCATAACTTTACTGCACTAAACACACCGGAATATCATCCTGCTCGTGATATGCAAGATACGTTCTTTTTGGATAACGGCAATGTAATGCGTACTCAGACGTCTGCCATACAGATACGTAGTATGGAAAAAGTTGGTGCACCGATAAAAATGTTCGGTATCGGTGCCACGTATCGTAAAGAAATGGATGCAACGCATGGACCGATGTTCCATCAAATAGAAGGTTTGTATATAGATAAAGATGTTACGATGTCTGATTTAATTGGTGACGTTCAAGAATTTTTAAAAAGATTCTTTGAAATGGATAAAGTTGAATTGCGTATTCGACCATCATACTTTCCTTTTACGGAACCAAGTATAGAAATAGATATGAAGTGGCATGGTGATAAATGGTTGGAATTGATGGGGGCTGGTATGGTTCATCCGAACGTTCTGCGTAATTGCGGTATTAACCCAGACGAATATCAAGGATTTGCTTTCGGTTTTGGTTGGGACAGACTTGCGATGTTAAAGTATGGGTTAAACGATTTAAGAAAACTTTATGACGGTGATATCCGTTGGTTAAAAAGTGCCGGTTTCTAAAATATAACGAGGCGTAAAATGAAATGGACTTATGATTGGTTAAAAGATTATTTAAGAACGGATGCTGATGCGTCTCATGTGGCAGATACTTTGACGCGTATCGGGCTTGAGGTAGAAGACTTAATTGAACCTATTGCACCTGTGGCCGCAAAGATTGTCGAATGCGTACCACATGAAAACAGCGATCATTTACACGTATTAAAAGTAGATGACGGCAGCGGGAATTTGCGTCAAGTTGTATGTGGTGCTCCTAATGCACGGGTCGGTTTAATATCTGCGTTGGCAAAACCTGGTTGCGTGATAGAAGGTCATGAAATTCAAAGCGGTAAGTTACGCGGTGTATTATCTGACGGTATGATGTGTAGCGGTCGTGAATTGGGAATAAACGATGATCATAGCGGAATAATTGAGTTGCCAGAAAATACTGAAATAGGCACGCCCGTGACAAATATGGAAACCGTTTTTGATGCCGGAATTACACCAAATCGTCCGGATTATTTAGCCGTACGAGGAATTGCACGTGATTTATCTGCGGCGGGTTTAGGGGAATATGTTACAGAAAAAGACGAAGTTTTAAAACAAGTTAAAGGCGAAAGAAAAGTAAAAATAGAAACAGATAAATGCCCTGTTTATCAGTTTTGTGAAATACACGATATAAATATTGCACCAAGTTCAAGCGTTATAAAATCGCGTCTTACGGCAATTGGTATAAATCCTAAAAACGCACCAATAGATACAACAAACTATATTTGTTATGATATGGCGCAACCTATGCATTGTTTTGACGCTGATGAAATAAAGGGCGACATAACAGTTCGCAACGCCAAGAATGGTGAAAAGTTCACAGATTTATTCGGTAATGAACATGAACTTTTGGATACGGATATTGTAATTGCGGATGAAAAAGGAATACTTGCGTTGGCCGGTGTAATAGGTGGCGCGCGCGGTATGACTACAGATAACACGAAGAATATAATTTTAGAAAGTGCTTATTTTAATTCGGTTTCTGTTCGTAAGACGTCAAAACGTATAGGGGTTTCTACGGATTCTTCATATAGATATGAACGAGGTATAGATCCGACGATTACGGGTTATGCGTTGGCAAAAGCCGCAAAAATTATAATGGAAGTATGTGGTGGGAAAATAGTAGGAACTGGTATCGGTGGTGAAATACCTGAAGAAACGCGAAAAATAAAATATTCGCCTAAGTTGTTTTTGCGTAAGACGGGAATAGACATTCCGGCGAATAAGCAACGTGAAATATTAGAAAAATTAGGTTTCAATGTTTCTGGTAAAGAAGAAGATTGGATAATAATACCGACGTCTTCGCGTGTAGATATTGAAATACCCGAAAATATTGTATCAGAGTTGGTAAGAATATACGGATATGAAAACATTGCAAAAGTTGCCAAACATCAGGCATCTGATTCGGCACCGCACAAAGATTTTTATATAGAGTTAAAAAAAGAGTTGGCGGCACGCGGATTAAATGAAGCGAAATCTTATGGTTTCGGCGATTCAAAAATAGAATCTATTTTATCAGACAAACCAATAATAAAAATATCAAATCCGATTATAAATAATATGGATACGGCAAGAAATAGTTTGCTTGGTACCATGTTAAGTTTTATTTCTGAAAATGAAAAACGTGGTTATTCCGATTTAGATATGTTTGAATTAAGTACTGTTTTTGATGGCGATATGCCGGGACAGCAGCACACTCAAATATGTATAGCCCGCACAGGAAATACGTCACCAAAGCATTGGATGCATAGAAATCGAGTACGTGATATATATGATGTAAAGTCGGACATAGTTGCATTGATGCATGGTCAAAAATTTACGGTAAACGCTGAAAATGCGCCACTTTGGGCACATCCGTTTAGATATGGTGCAGTTTGTCAGGGTAAAAAGAAAATAGCGGAATTTGGAGAATTACATCCATCTGTTGCAAAGACTTTGAAAATAAAAACGCCTGTAATGATAGCAATAATAGATGATGTAGAAAATTTACCAACGTCAAAAAAATGTAAGGAACCAGTAATCAGCGATTTTCAACCGATTACACGTGATTTCGCGTTTATAGTAGATGCAGATTTCCCGGCGGAAAAATTGGTTTCTTCTGCTGCTTCAACCGATTCTCATATTACAGACACCACAGTTTTTGATGCGTTTGATATGGGTGACGGTAAGAAATCAATCGCGTTTACTATAACGATTACACCGACAGAAAATATGTCTGATGATGATTTGCTGAAATTGCAGAATGCGGTTATAGTGAATGTTGAGAAAAAGTGTAACGCGAAAATACGCGACAAATAAAAAAAGCCGGTAAAAACCGGCTTTTTTATATGGTTCTGTCTGACGCGTTACACCATTTTGCAACTGGGCATTTATCGCATTGCGGGCGTAAAGCTTTACAAATATACCTTCCATGTAAAACCATGACATGGTTTACGATTAGGTGATATTTTTTAGGAATTATTTTTAATAATTGCTCTTCAACTTTTTCAGGTGTATTTGCATCTGCGCCAACCCACCCATAACGATGAGAATTACGAAATACATGTGTGTCAACACCTATATTTGGTGCGTTCCATAAGACGTTCATTATAACGTTTGCCGTTTTCTGCCCTATTCCCGGTAACTTCATCAAAGCATCGCGATTATGATATTTTATCGGGAATTTATAGTTGGCGTCAGAATTATTTTCTTCGTCCATTAAAGCCGCAGAAAGACCGATTATACTTTTAGCTTTATTATTGAAGAAAGATAAAACGCGTATATGTTTTTTTAATTCGTCTTCGCCCAACGCTAACATCTGTGCCGGTGACGCGGCAATGCGAAATAATTCTGGGGTTACTTCATTTACTTTTTTATCTGTCGCCTGAGCAGATAAAATAACCGCTACGGCAAAAGTAAATTCATTGGTATGATACAGTTCGCTGCGTATACTCATATCAATTACGCTAGGAACGTACTTAAAATATACGTCGGGTGTCAAAGCCATTTTATTCTAGAAATGTAAAGTTTTCTAATCTAGTTTCACAAATTTTTTGACAATCTGCGTTACAAGTATCACGTACAGATTCTTCCGAATCACCAGATATTTCTACTGTGTCTACCCAAATGTCTTTATGGTCAGCGTTAGAAGCAAAACATAAACATCTTGTCGTATATTTTTCGACATTTGTTTTTTCGTCTTTTATAACTTCGTCCCCGACGCGTTCGTAATTAGCAGAAAATGTTTTTTCTACTCCGATACCAGCGCACTGTGACGATACTTTTATTTTATTCGCGTGTGTATCTAATGTACCGATATAAAAACCTGCACAAAATACAACTGCTATACATATAACCCATGTACACCAAGTTATAAATTTACGCATAATAATCTCCTTTATTTTTATGCTTTTGTAATAGATATGGCCAATTTATACCCTTCTATTTCTGTATTATAATCACCTGAAACACTTTGTGATAGATTTTTTATAAGTGCTTCATTCATAATACGGTTGCGGTGCTGTTCAATCGCATTTGCTAAAGCAGGGTCGGCACTGTATTCCATATTTATACGATCAGATACGTCTAATCCGATAGTTTTTCTTGTGTCTTGAATAAAACGTAATGCATCGTTGGCAAGACCTTCTGCAACAAGTTCAGAATTTATTTCTGTGTTCAAAACTACTACAGCCGTATTGTCTGGTAGCGCAGCACCTGTTATACCCTCTTTTATTGTTAAACGTTTTTCAAATTCATCAGAGTTTAAAGAATAAGAAGCAACGTTTAATTTATCATCAGATATTTCATAGTTTCCCTGTTTCACGGCTGGTATGATTTCTTTTAAAGCCCCACCTAAGCGTGCACCAATTTTAGGTGTAATTAGATACACGAAAGAATCTGCAACTGCAGATATATCATTTGTAAATTCTATGCTTTTAACATTTAATTCATCACGAATTATGTTTGCATATTCTGTTAAGTCTGTTCCGGCAACAGTCATTTTTGCAAGAGGCAGACGATTTCTTAATTTGTATTGTTCACGCAGTTGCTTACCAACAGATACGATTAATTGTACACGACGCATGTCTTCTACAATTTTATGGTCATATTCTTGGGCGTCTGGGAAAGATTGCAAATGTACGCTTTCTGCACCGGTTAGGTTTCTATAAATATAATCACTTATAAAAGGTGCAAACGGTGCCAATGTACGACATATATTTGTTAGAACATAGTACAAAGTATCAAAGGCATCTTGATCTTCGTCCCAGAAACGTTCGCGGCTGCGACGAATGTACCAGTTGTTTAATATATCTAAGAAACGTATGAATTCTTTGATAGCAGCATCTGGTTTATATTCATCCAAAGCATTACCGACAACTGATATCAGTTCATTTAATTCCGCGATAATATATTTATCCAATGAGTTTTTAGAAACAACAGTATCGCGTGCGGTTATGTTCCCTGCGTTTGCATATAAAGTAAAGAAGTGATACGCGTTCCACAAAGGGGTCAGAATTGTCTTTGTGGGTTCTGTGAAAACTTTACCTTCTTTATCAACGGGAACAGGTTCTGCCTTCATAAAGTTAGAACCTTGAATAAACAAGCGAATTGCGTCTGCACCAAATTGTTCAATTTGTTCTTCTGGATTAACGAAATTCTTTAATGATTTAGAAAATTTCTTTTTATTTTCATCAACCACCATACCATTTGCAGAAACTGTCTTAAAGGCAGGTTTGTTAAACAAAGCTGTTGCTAGAACCATTAAAGAATAGAACCAGCCACGTGTTTGATCTTGTCCTTCAATGATATAATCTGCCGGGAAAGTGGCTTCAAATTTATCTTTGTTTTCAAATGGGTAGTGTAAAGATGCCCAAGGCATAGAACCAGATTCAACCCAACAATCTAAAACATCTGTTATACGATGCCAGCCGTTTTTAGTAAGTTTATCTAATGTTGGTCTATGTAGGTCTTCAACCTTTACCCCAAAGAAATCTTCAAGTTCTTTGATAGAACCAAATACTTTATATTCGCCATCTTTTTCCCATATAGGCAGAGGAGTACCCCAGAAACGGTTTCTGGAAATTGACCAAGGGCGTGCGCCTTCAATCCAAGTACGGAAACGTTCACCAGCAGATGTCCAATTTACTTTTTTGTTATTAGCAATTAACATATCGCGAATTTTTGGTACATTAATATACCAAGAATCTGTCGCACGATAGATTAACTTTTCTTTACTGCGGTCGCTATACGGATAACTGTGCTTATATTGTTCTTTTTTTATCAAATGACCATTATCACGTAAATGTTGAATTATTTTTGGGTTTGCTTCAAAAATATTTTCACCCGCCCAGTCTGTAACGTCACTGGTAAAATTGCCATAGTTATCAACGTTTAAAAGAACTGGGAACTTTTGGTCTATGTTTTTTGCGGCCCAAAAGTCATCAGCGCCGTATGCAGGTGCAATATGAACGATGCCAGTACCATCTTCATCTGAAACATATTCTGCCGGGATTACTTGGTATAATAAGTCAGATGTATTTTCATAATAATTAAATAGAGGTTTATAGTGCATACCGGCTAAATCTTTACCGCTTACTTCGCCGATTTTTTCAGCGTCTGCAAATTGTTTTTCGTATGCCTTTAAGCGTGTGGCTGCGATAATATAAACGGCGCCGTCAGCATCCTTCATTCGCAGATATTTCATGTTTGGGTTTACTGCCAATGCACTGTTAGCAGGTAAGGTCCAAGGCGTTGTGGTCCAAGCTAATACGCGGTCACCGTTTTCTAATTCAAACCAAACTGTTACGGCATCGTCAACAACATCACGATAATCTTGGGAGGCCTCTGAATTAGAAACGACAGTTCCGTTTACCCAGTCAAAAGGATTAACGCTATAATCTTTATATAATAACCCTTTTTCATATAAAGATTTCAGAGTCCACAACATGGATTCCATGTAATTTTTATCCATGGTTTTATAACCATACCCGTCACCTACGTCGACCCAACGTCCTATACGTTCAATAAATTTTTCCCATTCTTTTGTATATGTTAAAACGTCGGTGCGGCACATATCACAGAATGCGTCAATGCCCTGCTCTGCCACGATATCTTTAGCCTGTTTACCTTGCCTCTTTTCAACCGAGTTTTCAGCAGGCAGCCCATGGCAATCCCAACCCAATTCACGAACAACATGCTTTCCGCGCATGGTTTGGTAGCGTCCAACCATATCTTTAATTGCGGAAACCCCCAAATGACCCCAGTGAGGTAAACCGTTACCAAACGGTGGTCCGTCATAGAACGAAAAAGGATGTCCTAATTTAGTCTTTTGTAAAGATTTATGAAACGTATCGTCTTTACGCCAGAATTCCAAGACCTGATGTTCCAGTTCTGGGAAATTAGCCTTTGGGTCTGTTTTTGGGTATGCCATATTATGTACTCCTTAACATTATAAAAAACGGGCGCCTATGCGCCCCAGCCACGTGCAGAAGCGCGGTGCCGAATTATTTTATAATAATTATCATTGCCTTTTTCATAATTAAACCTATGGTGCCGGTTATAGGACTTGAACCTACGACCCCCTCATTACGAATGAGATGCTCTACCAGCTGAGCTAAACCGGCATGCAACATTTATCATAATATATGTTTCTACGAATTTCCACATTTAATTTTACGCAAAACAACCATTATTCCGGCAGGCGTCATCCCTGGAATTCGTGATAAGTCCGCTATATTTTCCGGCCTTGTCGCCGTTAGTTTTTCAACTAGTTCATTTGTCAAACCTGGCAGGCTTTTATATTCAAAATTTGCCGGTATTTTTAATTCTGCATCTCGCTTGTATGCGGCAATTTCTCTTTCGTTGCGCTGGATATAACCAGCATAAAATTTATCGTTTTCTTTAATAATAGACTCTTTGCGTGTATATTTTTTTTCATATTGTTCTTCGGATATTAAACCAAGTTTTGTGCCGATCTTACCTAAACGAACAATTGCGTTATCACTGCGTAACGATAATCTGTACTCGGCGCGAGATGTAAACATACGATACGGTTCATCAACACCAAGTGTTGTTATATCATCAATCAAAACGCCTATCATAGAATTTGTTCTATCCAGATTTAATGTATCTAATTTTAGTGCGAAGGCGGCCGCATTAGCACCGGCAACTATACCTTGTGCAGCGGCTTCTTCGTAACCAGAAGTCCCATTTATTTGGCCAGCAAAGAATAAACCTGGTATATCTTTTGATTCAAGCGTTTCGCGTAATGCTCGTGCATCAATTGCATCATATTCTATGGCATAGCCATAACGTACAATTTTTGCGTTTTCTAATCCTGGTATAGTACGAATCCATATATTTTGTATGTCTGCGCCAAAACTTGTTGATATACCGTTCGGATAAATCAAATCGCTGTTTAAGCCTTCTGGTTCCAGAAACACGTGGTGAGTTAAATGTTCCGGAAATCGCATAACCTTATCTTCTAAAGAAGGACAATATCTTGGTCCCGTACCACGAATGTCGCCGTTGTACATCGGCGCTTTTGAAATGTTTTCACGAATTATATCGTGAGTACGCTGAGTAGTATGAGTAATATAACACACAGCGTCATAATTATTATTTTGATTTGGTTCAGAAAACCAATCATGTGGGTGGTCACCTGGTTGTAATTCACAGACCGAAAAATCAATAGAGGTTTTATCAATTCTTGCCGGTGTACCGGTTTTTAATCGCATTAAATTAAAGCCCGCATTTTTTAATACATCAGAAATGTGTTTATCTGGTTCTTGATATTTTCCATCATCTGTGATTCGACCAGATGGGATCTTTTCATTTCCCCGTGTAACCAAACCTTGTAAAAAAGTACCAGTTGTTAAAACAATTGCGCGGGCTGAATAAGTATCATTTACAATTTTTTTATCAAGGTTTAAACTTTTTACAGTTTCAAACTGTACGGTTAGATTATTATAATCATCTAAAATTTTTACGATTTCTTTATGATATAAAGCTCGGTCTATTTGGGCACGCAAAGCTTGTGTGGCGGCTCCGTGTGACGCATTTAATGTACGAAAGTGAATGCCAGCAGCATCAGCCGCAGCACCCATTACGCCGCCCAACGCGTCAATTTCTGCAACCATTTGAGATTTACCCGGTCCACCAATACTTGGGTTACAAGACACGGCTCCTAAATCTTCTTCGCGTTGGGTAAGAAGTAAAGTACGCGCACCACGACGTGCGGCCGCCGTCGCAGCCTCTACACCAGCATGACCACCACCGATAACAATTACGTCAAATTCTGTCATGTTTAATTAAAAACGTCCCATACCACCATTGATGTGTAACACCTGACCGTTGATGTAAGATGCTTCTTCCGACGCCAAGAATACGCAAGCATTTGCAATATCTTCTGGTTCACCGAAACGACCGGCTGGTATTTGCGCCAAATAAGATTTCTTTAATTCATCAGATAAAACGTCTGTCATAGGCGTTTTAATAAAACCCGGTGCTATACAATTTGCAGTAATTCCACGAGAACCAACTTCGGCTGCGATTGATTTTGTCATTGCAATCATACCGCCCTTTGAAGCAGCATAGTTTGCCTGACCAGGACCGCCAATTGCACCGATGATAGACGCCATATTTATAATACGGCCAAAACGATTTTTCATCATCGGCATAATTACCGCACGGCACATTTTAAAGCATGAACGTAAATTAGTATTTATAACGTCTTCAAATTGTTCGTCTGTCATACGCATCAACAACGTATCTTTTGTTATACCTGCATTATTTACGACAATATCAATTTTACCGGCAGTATTTATCGTCGATTCAACTAATTCTATTGCGCCAGTATCAGACGCTAAATCAATTGGAATTTTGATATAAGAATTATCAAATTGAGCGTCTAATTTTTCAATGCTTCGCCCAGATACAACGACAGTTGCACCGGCTTCTTTCATTTTTTTAGCGATTGCGCCACCGATACCGCCGGTTGCGCCCGTAATCAAAGCAACTTTACCTGTTAAATCAAACATTTTATATCTCCAATTTTTTTGCTGTCATATCAGGACAAATTCTTGGTGTCAGCCCCGTTAAAACGCTTCCCGGTCCGACCTCAATAGTTTCTGTTATGCCAAGTTCATGCATTTTTAATACGGATTCTCTCCAATGTACGCCATGAGTAATTTGATAAACTAATGCTTCTTTTATTTCTGCAGGATCAGACATTGGGGACGCTGTTTTATTAGAAATAAGAATCGATTTAGGTGTTTTTATTTCTATGTTTTCTAATGCTGCGCGCATTTCTTCTGCGGCCGGTGCTTGTATACGGCAGTGGACAGGAACTGATAAAGCCAAAGGCATTGCGCGTTTTGCACCAGAATCTTTTGCCAGTGCCATCGTTGCTTCTACAACTTCTTTCGCACCAGATATAACTACCTGCCCTGGCGAGTTATCATTTGCAACATCGCAGTCTGTCTGCGCACAAATTTCGCGAACTTTTTCAATGTCTAGACCAAGTATAACGGCAGTTAAACCTTCACCAACAGGAACTGCACGCTGCATCGCGTCGCCACGCAAACGTAATAACCTAGCAGTATCGGCAACGGATAGCGCACCCGCCGCACATAATGCTGTATATTCACCAAGACTATGCCCCGCAACATATTGCGTTAGTTGAATACCAGATGCACGCAACATAGCAATAGACACAGCCATAATTGCCGGTTGAACGTTTGTTGTAAGCGTCAGGTCTTCCATCGGACCATTAAAAATAATATTTGATAATTTTTGATTTAACGCTTCGTCAACTTCTTCAAATACCGCGCGTGCTTCGGGGTTGTTTTCATATAGGTCTTTCCCCATACCGACTGCTTGCGAGCCTTGACCTGGGAAAACAAGTATAGATGACATATAAACTCCTTTGAATTGAGTTCATTATAGAATTGAAAAGACGCAATCGCAAATATTATCTAATAGGTATCGGGTTTGATGTTTTTTCGGTAGGTGTAGTTATTTTTTTCCGAATGGAAAATTCGCAACCGCAATAATTCTGTCTATAAAAGTTAGATTCGTGCCCAATTTTTTGCCTTAAAGCCTCGTCCCATTTTATTGGGATATATTTTATTCCTAAGGCTTTTTCACCGGCGCAATCAACCTGTGACTGGTCTTTATGTTTTGATACACCGAATACAGAAGTCACCGCATCAAAACCGTGTTCTAAGGCCCATTTTTTCGCATAATCAAAACGAAATTGAAAGCATTTACTGCAACGTTTACCGCGTTCTAGTTCCTGTTCTAAACCGCGTACAGCATCAAGCCATAAAGAATGATTGTATTCACCAATTGCGTATTTTACGCCAAGTTTTTCACAATATTTTATTTGTTCGGAAAGTCGTTTATCATATTCGGCGACCGGGAAAATATTCGGATTAAAAAATAATACGATAAAATCTTCTACTTCGGGTATTTCCCCGGTGGCTAGTTGTTTAATTGCTCCTGCACTACATGGGGCACAGCACGACATCAGAACAAGTTTCATGTTTATCTGACCCGATGTTTGCGTAACTTAATCGCACGTTTAACAAGTGTAATCGCACGATTATAATCATTTGTAGGTATTGTTATGACGTTTGTTTCATCAATGTGACTATCTGGAAGTCTTCCTTTTATATAATTAAATAATTTACAATTATCTGTAGATTTGCACTGCATAGCAGAGCGACAATCTGCACAAGGAAATTTTCCTGCAAATACTGGTACATTATTATCTAAAACAACAATTTTAATTTTTTCATGAATTAACATTTTTTACCTTTTAAATTATTTTACCTAATTCCATATCATCATCTAATTCTATAATTTTATCCGCCGTATCACCCTGTTTAAGTTCAGCGGCACTGCACATCATACCAAAAGATTCTGTGCCTGCAACTGTTCTTTGAGAAATAGGTTTTTTTGCCCCAGGCAGCATACAGCCAACAGGAGCTAATACGCCAACCATACCTACTCTAACGTTTGGTGCACCACATACGATTTGTAAGTCGTGATTTGTTCCGTCATCAACCGTTAAGATATGTAAATTTTCACGTGTTGGATGGTCTTTTATCGCGATAATTTTTGCTGTTATCGGTTTCGGGGTATTGTCGTCAACCTTTGGCGCATACTTCTCTGTCAATGTTGTAACTGTTTCATCATCTATGCGAGTGAACAGATTTTCTGGAACGGTAAATTCTGTACCGTCTTTAATGCGTGGTTCATATGTTTCGGGCCAAGATAAATCTAAATTAGCGGTAAAAATGTTGCGGATTTTCTCTGCGGCATTTGGGATAAAAGGTGCAGACGCGCGAGCGTACAAGTCAATCAATTGAAAACATTGATTTAACACCGCTGCTGCCGCATCAATTTCGCCGCGTTTTACCAATGCCCATGGTTCTTTGACTGTCATATATTCATTACCAATTGCATACAGAGAACGTAAGGCAACAATGGCTGTGCGGAATTCGCAAGCATCCAAAGCATCGGTCAGTTCTTTTAATTTTTCGTTTATCTGCGCGATTAAAGTGTCATCTGCCGCGCCAGCATTAGGAACGCTTAAACCAAAGTTTTTTTCTGTCAGTTTGCAAACGCGTGAAACAAAGTTTCCCAACATACCATTCAGGTCTTTGTTTACAGTATCTGCAAAACGTGAAAACGTAAAATCAGTGTCGTCTGTTTCAGGAGCAGAAGCAATCAAAGCGTACCGCCATGTGTCTGCTGGTGCAATTTCAATAGCCTGGTCTAAAAATACACCGCGATTTTCAGATTTAGAGAATTTACCGCCTTCAAAGTTTAGAAAGTTCATTGACTTTAACATATCAACAGTCTTCCAATTATCATTCATAGCCAATTGTTGTTCTGGGAAAAATACCGCATGGAATTTTACGTTATCTTTCCCCATAAATTGGGCGTAATGACAATCTGGGTTTTTCCACCAAGATTCCCAGTCTTGATTTGCTGCCTGTGAAATAGAAACGTAACCCCAAGGCGCATCAAACCAAACATAGAAAACCTTATTTTCATAACCTGGTTTATTTACAGGAATTCCCCAAGATAAATCACGTGTAATAGATGTATCTTGCAGGCCTTCTTTTGACCAGCCTTTTGCAATTGCTGATGCCGTCTTTGACCATTTTGGTGCGTGTGTTTCCAACCATTTTTTCCATTTTCCTTCTACTTTTGACGCTAAGAAGAACAAATTTTTAGTTGGGCGCATTTCTATATTAGTGCCGCCAGATATATTGCTGCGCGGATTTAAAAGTTCCGTTGCTTCATATGTTGCACCGCATTTATCACATTGGTCACCACGGGCTTTGTCATATCCACATTTTGGACACGTACCTTCCAATTGGCGGTCGGCTAAGAACATATTATCATCGACCGAGAATGGTTGTAATGTTTCACGTTCTTCAATCAAACCCTCTTTGTCCAGACGCAGGAATAACTCATGTATCAGTTTTTCTTGTAATTCCGTATGAGTACGTCCGTAAAGGTCAAATGACAGATTAAAATCTTTTACTGCGCGTAAATGCTTTTCATAATATTTGCTGGAATAATCAAAAGGTTTCATGTTTTCTTTCATCGCACCTACAACAACAGGGGTACCGTGTTCGTCTGCACCGCAAATATATAAGACGTCACGTCCGCGTGCGCGACAAAAGCGAGCGTATATATCAGACGGCAGCCAGCATCCAATTAAGTGCCCCAAGTGTAATTCACCGTTTACATAAGGCAGTGCGGATGTAATTAAATATTTTTGTTTTTTGTTGTCGTTCGTCATAATTAAACCTTTTAATTTAATAATACGGGCGCCCAACGGGGCGCCCAGGAATCCCGTCAGAATTTTTTATCTAAGATTAGTTGTACATTCGCATTTGTTTTATTCTATTTAAATCTGGTGGGTGGTATTGGACTCGAACCAACGACCTTTACGATGTCAACGTAACGCTCTAACCAGCTGAGCTAACCACCCAAAGCCCAACGATTATATCAAAGAAAAATCAGATTGCAATATTAAAAAAGAATAAACCGCGCATTTGCGCGGTTATTTGTTCATTCTTCTGAAGTTTCTGATTCTTTTTCTTTCTTTCTTTCTGACTTTTCTCGTTCAGATGCTAAATAAGTTTCCAACCAATGGTTATCAAAGTTTAATGTTTTTACATCACGGTTTTTTAATAACTTTTGTTGCAACGGTATAGTGGTTTTCACACCTTCAATAACAAACTCATCTAACGCACGCCCTGCCCTCATTATACACGCAGGTCTGCTTGTAGCATGAACTATCAATTTTGCAATCATTGAATCATATGTTGGCGGTATAGTATAACCTGTATATACGGCGCTATCAACACGAACGCCCATGCCACCAGAAGGGGCATATAATGTGATTTTCCCAGGATTAGGAATGAAATTTTCCGGGTCTTCTGCGTTTATACGGAATTCAATTGCATGGCCGTGTGGAACAACGTTGGATTGTGTATAACCCAATTTTTCACCGGCTGCGATACGAATTTGTTCGCGAACCAAATCCACGCCATAAACCATCTCAGTTACAGGGTGTTCTACTTGTAAACGGGTATTCATTTCAAGGAAGTAGAATTTCCCATCTTCAAACATAAATTCAAAGGTACCAGCGTTTACATACCCCATCTTTTTAGCAGCATTTTTACAGATTTCAATCATATCATCGCGCTGTTTCTGGGTAAGTATTGCTGCTGGACATTCTTCCATGACTTTTTGATTCTTTCTTTGTAAAGAGCAATCGCGTTCTCCAAATATAACGACGTTACCGTGTTTGTCACCCAATACTTGGAATTCTATATGACGCGGATGCATCAATAATTTTTCCATATACAAAGTATCGTCACCGAAACCGGATTTGGCCTCGTTTTTAGTCATCTGGAAAGCCTCTGGCATTTGTTCTGGTGACATAACTGGACGAATGCCGCGACCGCCACCACCAGCTGCTGCTTTTAACATAACTGGGTAACCAATTTTCTCTGCCCAACTAAGTGCGTCTTCTAATGATTCAACTGCACCGTCTGAACCCGGTACTACTGGTAATCCACATTTTATAGCAGTTTGTTTAGCATTTACTTTATCGCCCATCTTTTCAATCATGGCAGCAGATGGTCCAATCCAGATAAGTCCATGTTGTTCTACTTTCTGTGCGAAATCTGCACGTTCTGATAAGAAACCGTAACCCGGGTGAATGGCGTCGGCATTAGTTAACAATGCAGCAGTCAGAATTGCTGATTCGTTTAAGTAAGAATCTTTGGAGGGTCCCGGCCCTATACAAACGGATTCGTCGGCCAATTGCACGTGCATGGCACTTCTGTCAACTGTTGAATACACTGCAACTGTGCGAATTCCCATATCGCGACACGCGCGAATTATTCGCAACGCTATTTCGCCGCGATTGGCAATTAAAACTTTTTTTATCTGTGACATTTTTTATTCGTTGATTATTCAATAACAATTATAGGTTGATCAAATTCAACGGCTTGCCCGTCAGAAACTAAAATTTCTTTTACAACGCCATCTTTATCCGACTTAATCGGGTTGAATGTTTTCATGGCTTCTATCAAAGCTACCGTATCACCGGCTTTAATCTGAGCTCCAATTGTCGTGAATGGTTTAGCACCTGGTTCTGGTGCCAGATATGCTACGCCAACCATCGGAGATTTTAATGCATAACCATTTATAGCGGTTTCTGTATCTGCAGGTTCACTGTTCGTATTTTTTGATTCCGAAGATACCGGGAAATTCGGCATCGCAACAGCTGTTGTCCCCTGCTGCTTTGACAGATGAATATGTTTACGATATACCCCAAATAAGAATTGACGTTCTAAATCTAATTCAGTAATACCCATTTCATCCATGATTTTTGACATAGATTCAACGGTTGCACGAAAAGACATTTTTTATCCTTTTATATATAATCTTGTGCAGGTGCGTAACAAAGCACCCAATGTGCCTGGAATTTTACCACAATCGAAACGGTTGTCAAGGGACAGGGTCGTACCCAAAACCTCCACCTGGTCTGCAGCGCAGAATTCTGCGTATTCCAAGCATTGTTCCACGAAAAACACCATATTTATCAATCGCTTGAGCCGTATATTCACTGCAAGTCGGGGTAAAACGGCAGGCGGCACGACCGCCAATTATTGGCGATATACATGATTGGTATATTCTAACCAAACCGATGGCAGCACGTCGAACGACGCGAAATACTAAATTAGTTTTCTGATTTTTCGGCATTTAATTTTTTTATATAATTTAATGCTTTTCGCATCGCGTTACGCCCATCTTCTCGTGACGATTGTAATATCCCATTACGTGCGATGAATATATAGTCTAAATCGTTACTCATATATTTCTCGTTAAAACGAATCCAGTCACGTAATAAACGTTTCGCTTTATTTCTATCTACGGCGAGTTTGAATAATTTTTTCGTAACTATCAACCCATACTGAGGGTCTTCGACAATACGCGCAGGTCTTGCGCGAACGAAAAACATTCCGCAACGAGCGTTTAAGTCATTATCGTCCATTAAAAAATTTTTATGCTTTTTTATGGTATTTCTCATAACTCTCATATAATACCACAATATATGGATAAGCAAATAAAAAACACAAATTTAATGTATGTATGCTTGATTTTTTGCTTGTCAGGTTTTATAGTGCAAAAAAATCATTACATTAGGGGAAAAATATGTACAACTGGCTGATGAAATTCTTTTCTGCCGATATGGCCATTGACCTGGGTACTGCGAACACGCTTATATATGTCAAAGGGCGCGGCATCGTATTAAATGAACCGTCTGTTGTGGCGGTTGCAGAAAATCGCCTTTTGGGGCGTAAGGAAATATTAGCTGTGGGAACCGAGGCGAAACAGATGTTCGGTCGTACGCCCGGTACGATTACAGCGGTTCGTCCTTTAAGAGACGGCGTTATCGCTGATTTTGAAGTGGCAGAAGAGATGATTAAATATTTCATCCGCAAGGTTCATCATAAAAATCCGCTGGCTGCACCGTTAATTATTATTTGCGTGCCTTCTTGCGCAACGCAGGTGGAACGTCGTGCTATTCAAGAAGCGGCAGATGCGGCCGGTGCCAGGAAAGTATATATAGTTGAAGAATCAACTGCGGCGGCTATTGGTGCAGGCTTACCGGTTGAGAAACCAGTTGGTTCAATGGTTTTAGATATTGGGGGTGGTACCACAGAAGTTGCTGTTATGTCTTTGGGCGGAATAGTATATTCTAATGCCGTTCGTACTGCCGGTGATCAGATGGATTTGGATATAATTGACTTTGTGCGTAAGAACAAAAATCTATTGATTGGTGAAAATACCGCAGAAGAAATAAAAAAGCGCATCGGTACCGCAATCGTTCCAAAAGATAAAGCAAATGAACTTACTATGAAAATAAAGGGTCGCGATTTGTTATCTGGTACACCTCGCGAAACAGTTATTACAGAGACTCAGGTTGCCATGGCTTTGTCACAAACGGTTGGTAAAATTATAAATACTGTACGTCAAGCTTTGGAGTTAACACCGCCAGAATTATCAGCAGATATTGCTGATTTAGGTATTGCCATGACAGGTGGCGGGTCGCTGTTACGCGGTTTAGATGCTGCTATACGCGCTGCAACAGGTTTGCCGGCATTCTTGGTGGATAACCCGTTAGCGTGTGTTGCGTGTGGTTCTGGCAAGATGCTATCAAGTCTGGATAAAAACAAGCATATATTGCAGACTATGTATTAAAAAACCGGCAAAGCCGGTTTTTTTATTGATTTCTTTTTTTTCTAAATTCGTCTAAAGACACAACCCTACCCTTGTCTGGTACACTGCCAGGTTTTTCGTCCAACGGTAGTTCCATGTCGTTATCTGCTGCTGCGTTACCTTTGGGATGGAAAGATAACATGAAATCAACAGAAGGGTCTTTGAATTCTACCAGCGCAGAAAAAGGGACTCGTATAAAAAATGGACGACCGTCAAACGTTAATTGAACACCGAATTCTTTATCTGAAACATGTAAATTATTATATGAATATTGTAAAACAATAGTCATTATGTCTGGATAGCGTATACGAAGAAAGTCTGGTAATACAACACCAGGGGCACGAGTCTTAAACGTTATATAAAAGTGAGTTCCATCCCCTAACCCGTTCACTTGCGCGTGTACAAGCGCTTCTTTAACAACGGACTTTAATGCATTGTCTAATAATGTTTGATAGTCTATTTTACCCATTTTTAATTCCTGGAACCAGTATATTATTTATTTCACCGTCCTTGCAAGTAACAAATACAGCATCAGGTATGTCAGAAAACACGTTTGCATCTAAACCAGTTGCCCAAACTTGAGCTTCTGCTTTACCTAATTCACTAAATAAGCGACCGCGAGCTTCGCTGTCTAGGTGTGCTGCTGCCTCGTCTAAAAGTATTAAAGGTCTGCGGTTAGTTTTTGCGTGTATCAGTTTTGCATGTGCTAAGATTAAATCTAGTAATACAGTTTTTTGTTGACCTGTGCTTGTCAGTGCTGCCGGGAGATTTAATTTTTTATTAAAAACACCAAAATCAGATTTATGCGGACCGTCTAAAACCATTTTATCTCCGACCAATTCTCTATTATTTTGAAGATAAGATAAATATTGGCGTTCTGTTTCACCGGTTGATAAACCGTCTATCAGCATTTGTTCTACTTGCCCTGATACAGTTATCGCACAATCGGTTAGGAAATAATTTAATTCACCAGAATATTGTATGCGGGCAGCTGATACTGCAACCGCGGTACCAGCAATTTGAGAATCTAGCGCATTTAACCAATAAGCGTCACAACCATTTTTAATGGCAAAAGCTCGTTCAGATAATAATTTTGAAAAACGAGCGACCCGCCCAGCATGAGCGTTATCAAAACTTGCTGTTAGCCTGTCAAAAAAAGCTCTTCTTTCAGATGCAGAATCAACGAATAACCTATCTTCTTTCGGCGTTAACCATATTGCACTGATGTGACAGCCAAGTTCACTAAGTGGCGCACTGTCGCCATCTATGCGGGCACGGCGGTTTGTTTCGTTATTTATAAAATATACAGAAAGTTCCGTATCATCGTTTAATTCTGCTGTAACAGAAAAGCCCCCATCTCCGTTAAATCGCGCAATGTCTGTCATAGGTGCACCGCGTAATCCGCGGTCGCCAGAAAGCATAGACACTGCTTCAAGTACAGCTGTTTTACCGGCTCCATTAGGACCGATGATTATGACGTTATGTCGCCCATGCGTTTTTATTCTGCATGAAGCATGATTACGAAAATTAAATAAAGTAACCGTTTCAATCATAGCCCGATGATACAACTATTGCCGATAAAAAACAACGAACAAAACAAAACCCGCAATGCGGGCGATTGAATTTGGAGGCCTGGGTCGGAATCGAACCGGCATACAAGGATTTGCAGTCCTCTGCATAACCACTCTGCCACCAGGCCTTAAAATTGTGTTATTATACTAAGCAAAAAAAAATTGTAATTCAACAGAAAAATTGTAATATATAATATATTTATAAGGGAATGAGAGGATAATGAAAAAGTTTCTATTTGTATTATGCTTTTTGCCGACGTGCGTATTCGCTGCCGAAGATAATTGCCTTACTATGGAAACCGTTCCAGATGATGAATTGACATTACAAGAAGTGATTGAATTGGGACTGTGCAGAAATCCGGAAACCGCTTCGGCATACTTGTCATTGGAATCTGCAAGGTTTAATAAAAATGCGGGTTATGCGCAATATTTGCCAAGTGTCAGTGCATCTGGTTCTGCAAGCCTGCCTTATCGTAACAAAGAATGGTCTGATTGGTCTTACGGGGCGTCCATTTCAGCGTCATATTTAATCTTTGACTTTGGTAAAAGGTTATCAGATGTTAACCAATTGATAGATACTTGGCGTGCGACAGGTTTTGATTATAGTGAATCTGTACAGAATTATGTATATGGAATTATAGGGGCGTATTATGCGTTATTGAATGCGGACGCGGACGTTATTACTGCTCAGGCGGTAAAAGACGTGTCGCAAACGGCAAAGAATACAGCAGATACAAAATTTAAAGCAGGCGCCGTAGCAAAGGCAGATGTACTAAAAGCTGACGTTACTTTATCTAGTAGTATTTTAGATTTAGAAAGAGCAAAAAATAATAGGGAAATAGCTAAAGGTAATTTATTAGCAAAATTATCATTTCCTGCGGATCAAGAAATAAAAATTGCGGATATGCCATCAGATTTTGGTGCTGAATCAGAAAATAAAAATATTGATGATTTAATTGCTCAGGCTCGTGAAAAGCGTCCAGATTTATTGCGTGCTTCTGCAAATAAAGATGCAGCTTGGCATCGCAGAAACAGCGCTTTTTTATCTAATTTACCAAGCATTTCTGCTAGCGGTAGTTTATCGTGGAATAATATTCCATCTGACGTATTTAATGCCGGTCAGGATGAATGGAGCGGTAGTATAGGAATAAGGGCTTCTATGCCGATATTTGCTGGGTTTTCAAACATGTATAACGTACGTGCGGCACAAGCAAATTATGAAAAAGCCAAAGAGCAAGAACGTTTAACAACCGATAATGCGATGTTGGATGTCTTTACAGCATATCAGAACTATAAAACAGCTCAGATGGTTTTGAAACAGACTGAGACGTTGTTGACTTCTGCAAAAGAGTCAGAAAACGTTACTGCTGGTATGTATAAAGTTGGTAAAGCAACAATGCTAGATTGGCAAACGGCATTGGCTGATTTAGCAGATGCGCACAAACAAAACAATGCCGCAAAATACGATTTATTTACCAAACGTGCTGCGCTGGCATTGGCTATAGGTGATATAAAAGACGGTTTAATGGAGGGAGAAGTAGATGAATAACGAAGAAAAAAAGAGAAAAAGTGGTTTGTGGGCTTGGATAAAGCGCCGTAAATGGTGGATTATTCTTTTATTACTTATCGTTGGTGGCGTCTTTTATTTTATGGGCGGCAATAGTAATAAGCAAGGCATGGGTTTCGCAACTGCAACGATTAGCCGCGGTAATTTAAGTCAAGTTGTTACGGCAACAGGTGAAATTCAACCTTTGAATACGATCAACGTTGGTTCTCAAGTAAGTGGTACTATTGAAGCAATATATGTCGACTATAATTCTAAGGTAAAGAAAGGCGATATTTTATTGGAAATAGAACCGTCTGTTTTACAAGCATCGGTTGATGAGGCGTATGCATCATTAGTAAGTGCAGAATCTCAACGCAATTATGCTAAAAGTGAATATGAACGTAATAAGACGTTGTTTGATGCAGGATTTATTTCTAGGGCTGAGTTGGAGCAGTCTCAGACTACGTATGAACAAGCAGAACAGTCTGTAAATAAGATGCAGTCTCAGTATGATAGAGCCGTTACAAATTTGGGTTATGCAACGATTACTTCACCAGTTGACGGTACTGTAATTTCACGTCAGGTAGACGTCGGGCAAACAGTTGCTGCATCTTTCCAAACGCCAGATTTGTTTGAAATTGCGGAAGATCTTTCGAAAATGCAGATAGAAACAGCGGTATCTGAGGCGGATATTGGTATGATTACAGAGGGGCAGAAAGTAACCTTTACCGTTGATGCATATCCAACGCAGACTTTTGAAGGTTCTGTGCGTCAGGTACGTTTATCACCTACCGTTACTTCAAACGTTGTTGTTTACACGGTTGTGATTGACGTTGATAATAGTGATTTGCGTCTAAAACCTGGTATGACGGCTTTCGTCACGATTTTGATTTCGGAAAGAAATGATATATGGAAAGTTCAGAATTCTGCATTGATTTTGCGTAATTTCGATGGAATTGTAGAAGACGCTGGGGAAGCAACACCAAGTACTCATTTGGCGATACAACGTATGGTTGACGGTCAACCGACGGTTGTATTGGTTCCTTATCAAAAGGGTTTGGTAACCGCAACAGAAACAGAAATCATATCGGATGAAATCCAAGAAGGTGATAGAGTGATATTTGGAAAATATGGTATGACATCGTCTGGTTCGTCTAGTATGCGGATGGGACCTCCAATGTAAAGATGAAAACAATGGGGCGAAAGCCCCATTATTTTTTTGTAATTTTTTTCAACATAAATGATATAATTTTACGGGTAAAGAGAGAATGAAATATGAAAAAAGCCAGTGGAAAAAAATCAGACGTAAATATTATTTCTATGAACAAAATTTGCAAGAGTTTCCCAGTTGAAATGGGTGGAGAGCAGCAGGTTTTGTTTGATATAACTTTTGATGTTAACCAAGGTGAATTTGTATCTATTATGGGCCCCTCTGGTAGTGGAAAGTCTACATGTATGAATATAATTGGTGCGCTAGATACACCGACAAGCGGTACTTATAAACTTTATGGTAAAGATGTAACTCATTTATCTTCGGACGAATTAGCTATTGTTAGAAATGAATATATAGGTTTCGTATTCCAGCAGTTTAATTTATTATCCAAGCGCAGTGTGTTGGATAATGTTATGTTGCCTTTGATGTATCGTGGTTTGCCGATGGGGGAACGTATAAGCCGTGCTCGCGAAATGTTAAAGCGCGTCGGGTTAGAAAAGTTTGAATCTTATCTGCCGACACAACTATCCGGTGGTATGAAACAGCGCGTTGCAATTGCGCGTGCCTTGGCGGGAAACCCAAAATTGATTTTAGCAGACGAACCTACGGGTGCCTTGGACAGTAAAATGGGTAACGACATTCTGCAATTTTTTAAGAAATTAAATGAAGAAATGGGCATTACCATTGTTATGATAACGCATGAATTTGAAATCGCTAAGTATTCTAATCGCTTAATTCACATTTATGACGGAAGAATAACTTATGACGGTAAAGTTCCGCGCGATGAAAGAGTGTTGCAAAAATAGTTAATAAACAAATAATAGGCATAAAAATGACATTGAGTGATATTTTTAAAGAATCTTGGTTGTCCATCAGCGGAAATAAAATTCGTTCTTTTTTAACGGTTTTGGGCATTGTTATCGGGGTTATGGCTGTTGTGATAATGGTCGCCGTAGGTGAAACGGTTTCAAAACAGATTAGTGACCAATTTTCTTCTTTAGGTACGAATACCATAATGATACGTGCTGGTGCGGCTCAAAGTGCCGGTGTAAGAACCGGTAATCGTCAAACCTTAACCATTCAAGACGCGGAATTTATAGGTAAGTTACCGGACGTGGCATCATATAGCCCCGTTCAAAATGCAGCGGCTCAGGTTATTTATGGTAACCAGAACTGGGCAACATCTATGGTGGGCGCATATCCTGGATATGAACAGGTTCAGAATCTTGAGATGGAATATGGTACATTCTTTAATCAATCTGCCGTTCGAAATGGTTCTACTTACGCTATAATTGGACCGCAGACGGCGGAAGAATTGCAGATGCCAGAAAATCCAGTTGGCGAAATAATTCGTGTTCAAAACACCCCATTTACTATAATTGGAATGACAAAAGAGCGCGGCGATTCTGCAATGGGAAGTCAGGACGATATGATAATAATCCCGATAACAACGTTGAAAAAACGTTTGCAAGGTAGCCGGTTCCCCGACGCAGTAAGTATGATAACATTAAAATTACACGAAGGTGCTGATAATGCATTAGTTATAGAACAGATAACTGCTTTATTGCGAGAACGGCATAAACTGGCAGAGGGTACAGCCGACGACTTTCAAATTATGGACATGAAACAAGTTATGGAAGCAATGGATACGGTTACTGGTTATATGACACTATTGTTAGTTGCTATTGCTGCGGTATCGTTATTGGTTGGTTCCATTGGTATTATGAATATGATGTTGGTATCGGTTGCGGAAAGAACGCGTGAAATAGGCATAAGAAAAGCAATTGGTGCCAGAGAAAGGCATATAATTGTTCAATTTTTATCAGAAGCCATATTAATATCGTTTATAGGGTCTATGGCCGGGCTAATATTAGGTGTTGGTTTATCGCAAGGAATTGGGCGCTTTGTTTTAGGTTATAATGTACCGTTTAGTGCTTGGCCGGTGGTTGTATCTGTTACTGTTGCAGTGGTTGTCGGGCTTGCTTCTGGGGTGATGCCGGCAATGAAAGCGGCAAAATTGAATCCTATTGATAGTTTACGTTACGAATAAAAAATCCCGCTTTTGCGGGATTTTTTATATAAGTTTCATTTTTTTCTGCATTTCTATCAGTACGGGCGTAGGAACGTTTGTTTCTTTAGCGCGATGAATTAAACCGGCCAGCGCGAAAATACCCTCAACTGTGCCAGCAGGTTCTTCGCCGCGAGCAATTGCCATTCCGCCAGCAAAGTTACGGCTTGTTGCAGATGTTGCGGATAAAAACAAGTCCCCTATTCCGCATAAATCTAAGAATGTAGCCATTTTTGCGCCGCTTTTCAGCCCTATTCCCATAACTTCATTCCAAGCGCGTGTAAACAGCATGGCGCGTTCATTTTCACCGGCCGCAGCAATGGAGTTATATCCGCAAATTAACGCGACAGCGTTTTTACCAACTCCGCAAATCTCTGCCCCGATAACGTCATCGCTTGGGTTGATAAGCAGTTTATTTAATATCGCCCTACCCGTTTCTATTGCTTTTTCGTTACCAGCCAAAGTACTGCCGGTCGGGACGCCACGTGCAACCTCTGCCGCAAATTGTGGACCAGATAGTACGCCAAAGTCTTTCGCATCAGGCAGTTCACTTGCCATAATTTCTGACATAAAATCACCGGTTGAACTTTCAGCACCCTTCGTACATATAATTATTGGCTGATCATTATATACTAGTTTCGCTTTACGTAACGTTTCACGGAAATACGCGGCTGGTGTTACGATTAACCAGGCTTCACATTCCCCGATTTCCTTCATATCATTTGTTATTTGAATTGTTTCAGGCATTTCAACGCCGTCAAATTCTTTGAAACTGCCATCATATGACCATAAAACAACATCAGAGCCTCCGCGAGCGGAGATAACAGCCAGCGCGGTCCCCCACGCCCCTGCTCCTATTACACCAACTTTCATTTTACTTCCCTTAATTTCTTTTGGATTTTTGGGACAACTACCAACCCGTCATCAGACAGTTCAATAGCACGTAAATATGCATCATATGCTAATTTTTTGTCCCCTGCGGCAACGTATAAGTCACCTAATTGTTCAAATAAAGAAGAACAAGACGCAGAAACTTCACCGACTCGTACAAGTACGTCAAGAGCCGGTTCTATTCCTTCTCGTACAGTTATTACGCGCGCCAATGTATCCCACGCAATAATATCTGTAGGGTCTTGTTTTACTAAAGTCATCGCGTAATCGTACGCATTTTCAATTTCTCTTCCCTGAGCTGCCCATATTTTTGCTTGTAACGCTAAAATTTCACCGTCTAATGGCAGATCTTTTGATGCTTCATGCAAGTCTGCTTGCGCTTTATCCAACTCGTCAAAAACATAATATACGTGTGCCCTGCTCTTTAAGAAAAACGCTCGTCCTAATTCGGTTAAATTCTCGTCTTCTAGGGTCATGTTCACAACGCGTAAAGCCGCGCGTTTTGAACCGTTTTGAACGTTGTATGCGATAAGTTTATTGATGGCCGGTACAAACAAAGGATTTTCTTTAATTGCATTTTCTAATACTTTCACATCACCGCTTTTTTCGGCTTGACGTAGTACAGCGAAAAGATAAAACGGGCTATCTTTTGATATGCTGCCAAAATATTTTTCGTAATCGCCCACATTGTTATAGAAAAACTGACCTAAATAGTAGTTTATGGCATCACTGTTTTTACCGAAATCGGGGCTGGTTATCTGAGCAAAACGAAGCAGCAAAATTGATAAATCAGAGTACATCATAATCTGAGTGTGCGATACCGTCTGAACAAGACTGAATGCCAATTCATTTTTTAGCCCAGAAAACATTGACCAATCTGGTATGTTTTCATAATCTAACATATACATGCCACCCGGGCGCGCAGTGAAATCATCATGTAATTTATGAGCCGCATCCATTAGATTATTATGATGATAAAAAGACATAAGGTACAAATAGTCATTTATATTCATAAAATCTACGCGAACTTTTGCAAATGCCTCTGCAGCCTTGGTAATATCGCCGCTTTCGGCATATATTTGTCCAGTGACAAAGTTTTGCCATGATTCATTTGTTGGTAAATCTTTCACGAATTTTAAGGCATCTTTTTCTTTGTCATTGGCAACAGAAGCCCAAATTCGTAACGGCGCCGCAAGTGCAGAATCATCTTTTTTGTGCCGCTGATATAAAGAATTCCAATCATCTTTTTGAACAAGATATGCGTCATAAATTAAACGTGACGCAGCAGTTTTTTCTTCTTCTAAAACCACTACTTCATCAGGTAATTTACCGCTTAAAAAGTCGGATAAAAACTTTGTCGATTGAACAATGGGATAGTCTGTATCCGTCAATTTAGCAGAATATTTTGACGCGTTTTCAAAATCATTTACATAAATTGCATGCTGCGCAGCCAAAAAAGCGCCGTATTTAGATTCTGGATACGTATGATTTTTACCGGCGTTTGCCGAGTAATGTTCATACCAAAAAGCACCAGTCGCGATTGCTATAACAGCAACCAACGCCCCACCAATAAATAATGTTTCTACTTTTTTCATAGTGAATTTATGCTACAATAATCTTTATGAATAATAAAGCAAAATTTAATAAATACGCGGAACTGTTGCGCGATTGGTCAAAACGCATGAATTTAGTTGCGCCAAGTACGTTGAACGATATAGAGCAAAGGCATTTTGCTGATAGTGCTCAATTGGCCGAATATTTACCACAAGATGCAAATGTAGTTGACCTAGGAAGCGGCGCAGGGTTCCCAGGTGTTGTTTTGGCTATTCTTGGCTGGAATGTGGTTTGTGTTGAATCGATTGGTAAAAAAGTTGCTTTTTTAACAGCGGTAAAGAAAGAACTTGGACTTGATAATCTGACTATTTATCATGGGCGAGTAGAAAATTATGTATCCACCCTACCCCGTAATCAGAAAATTGTTTTTACGGCACGCGCATTTGCTCCGCTAATAAAAATTATGGATTACGTGGCCAAAACCAATCGGTCAATGTATTTATTAAAAGGCCGGGAAATACCGGCAGAAATAGAAGAAGCACAACATAAGTATAAATTTGATTATGAATTACACCCGTCAAAGACCGGCGACGGGTCTATCATAATAATAAAAAATTGCCGGTAGTTTCATGTGAAATAAAAAATAACATATTGAAAATAGTGTATTTTATAGTGTTAAAAGTCGAAAAGACTTTTTGACGATAAATTTTTTGCTTTTTGTTTCATGTGAAACAAACAATAATATATTGTTTTTAGTGCGTTTTTATTTTTGTAAATATTATTATCTTGACCGAATCGTTTGGTTTATTCTATTCTTTAACCAAGAATAATTTTATGTAGGATATAATAATATGGTACAAATAATTGCATTTGCTAATCAAAAGGGCGGCGTTGGCAAGACTACTACGGCGATAAACATTGCGGCGTCGTTGGCAACAATAAAAAAACAAGTTTTACTGGTTGATTTAGATCCGCAGGGAAATGCCGGTACAGGGTTGGGTTTTGTTCGTGCTGCGCATCCACAAAGTGTTTATGGTGTTTTAATGGGAACCGCCAGCGCGGCCGACAATGTTTTGTCTACTGCTGTACCGGGGTTGCATATTATGCCTTCTTCAATGGCGTTGTCCGGGGCAGAGGTTGATTTGTTAGATATGGAAAATCGTGAGTATCGTTTGCGCGATGCTTTGATGCCGCTATATGAATATTACGATTATATTTTGTTAGATTGTCCGCCGGCAATGGGTTTTTTAACTTTGAACGCTTTAACGACAGCGAATAATGTTATAATTCCGCTGCAATGTGAATTTTATGCGTTGGAAGGAATAAGTCATTTGGTGCGTTCTATCGGTGAAATAAAAAACAAATGGAATCCTGAATTAGAGATACTTGGGGTTTTGTTAACAATGTACGATAAACGTTACGGCATTACGCGTATAGTCGAAGATGATGTTAGAAAGACGTTTGGTGATGCTGTTTTTAAGACTGTGATACCGCGCAATATACGGGTGTCAGAGGCACCAAGTCATGGGAAACCGGCACTGTTTTATGATTTTAATTCTAGTGGGGCTCAGGCTTATTTGCGTGTCGCAACAGAGGTTGTTCAGAAATTACAGGGGGAATAATTTATGTCTAAATTTGGTCTAGGGCGTGGTTTGGCCGATTTGAATAAAGAAATGGGGGCTATACCTGATATATCCATTTTAACTGGAACAGAGCGCGTTGTTGTAAAGCAAATTCCGTTAACTCAGATTGGGGCTAATCCAGACCAGCCGCGTAAAACATTTACAGAAGATGAATTAGCAGATTTGGCCGCGTCTATAAAAGAGAAGGGGGTTTTGCAACCTATTTTATTACGCGCCGTTTCTGGAAAGCCTTATATGTATGAAATTGTTGCTGGTGAACGTCGTTTTCGTGCCAGCAAATTGGCTGGATTAACAGAAATCCCTGCGTTAGTAAAACAAATTACACCAGAAAGCGCGATGGAAATAGCGTTGATTGAAAATGTTCAACGCGAGAATTTGAATCCTATAGAAGAAAGCAACGCATATAAAAACATTATGGATAAGTGTGGTTATGAGTTATCTGATGTTGCACGTTTAATAGGTAAGTCGGAAAGTTATATAAAAAATACAATGCGTTTAGATACCTTACCGGCAGATGTCAAAAGTATGGTAGAGAAGGGGAATTTGTCAGCGTCACAGGCTCGTTTACTGGTTGTAGCTGAAAAACCAACGGAATTAGCGAAACAGATAGTTAATAATAAGATGTCTGTGGTTGAAGCAGAAAAATTAGTAAAGGGCGCCGCGCGTAAGACGACAAGTCGCGCATACGTTGCTAAAACTATGGATCCGAAAGTCGTTCGGGATATTGAATTTAAAATATCGGATGCATTGGGGGTAAAAGTAAAACTGCAGGAAAGACGTGGCGGGGCAGGGCAGATAATATTATCTTTTGCAACGCGCGTTCAAATGCAAGAACTAATTGATAAATTAACAAAATAAATAAACCGGCTTTCGCCGGTATTTTTTACTAATTTTATTATCAAAGAATACGAATAAAAAACACCGACATTTGCCGGTGTTTTTTTACAATTAAATTATAATTATTTAACTGTTGTTGTGGCGTTACGATTCCATTTCCAAACTTCTTCGCCAGTACCCTGGACCAATGGACGTTCTTTACCATAAGAAATTGTGGAAATACGTGATGAATCAATACCGTCTTTTACCAATACTTCTTTGGCTGCGTTTGCACGACGTGCGCCCAATGCCAAGTTGTATTCTGTGGAACCGCGTTCGTCGCAGTTACCAGCAATTTGGATTTTTACATCACCATGATTCTTCATGTACAAAGATTGACCCAACAGGTTATCACGCGCTTCATCAGAAATTTCAGATGAATTGAACGCGAAGAATACACGTTGATCGTTCAAATCAGCTGGTTCTACGATTGAAGAGCCACCACAAGCGGCCAACAAACCTGCAACACCAGCCAACATAGCAAAGTTTTTGATTTTCATGAAAATACTCCCTTGAGTTTCTGTTGCTCGTGTTCTATTTTAGAATAAAAGGTTTGTAAAAGCAAGGAAAAACGCGTTATGAACGAGTATGATTTAAGGGATTTAGTTTTGTCTGGCGTCAAATGGGAATTGACAGACATACCAATGGCGTTGGCACCTGTGGCGAAAGCCGCGTTTGTTTCTTCTGATTCAGAAAGAAATCCTAAAATAGTTACGCAAGATGCGACCAATAATGTGGGACGTACTCAGACTTCTATAGTTCCACCAATAGCGCCACAGCAAGCAATAACAATTGATACGGCGGCCGCAATGGCTGCGCGACCTGCGGATATGGGGGCTTTATGTCGTATGATTTCAGAGTTTAATCATCCTTTGCGTGCCGGAGTGACGCGCGTGGTTTTACCGCATGTCGCACAGAAACCTAATGGTTTAGTAATAGTTACTGATGTGCCAGGTGGTGAAGACGACGCAACCGGACATATTTTATCAGGGGCCGCAGGAGAGTTGTTAGACAAAATGTTATCTGCAATCGGTATGGGAAGGGAAGTAGTATCTATTGTTCCGTTGGTTTTTTGGCGTACACCTGGTGGTCGTACTCCGACGCGCGATGAATTAGATTTGGCGCGTCCGTTCGTAAACCGCGTTTTAGAATTGTTAAAACCAGATTTAATTTTAACGTTGGGAACTTTATCCGCCGCAGAAATTGCGGAAGTTTCTTTGCCTCGTGGTCACGGTATGGCGGTAACTTTGGTGTCTGGGGTAACTGTTATGCCAATTTATCATCCTAATTATTTGATATTGAAACCAGCAGCTAAACGAGACGCATGGAACGCGTTGCAGGAAGTTCAAAATTTGTTGAAAAGCACTAATAAATAGATCATAATTGCGTCATAACCTTTAAAAGGAGCGTAAAATTAAAACGTCATTTAACCGAGATAATCGCCGGGATACGGGCCCGCGCATAAATAATCGGATTTTTGCTAAATCCGTTCAGGTAATCAGTTCAACCGGACAGAATCTGGGAATGATGCCGACATCTCAGGCTTTGCAAATGGCCGCAGATGAAGGGTTAGATTTGGTTGAAATTAGTACTAACGGTGATATCACAATAACCAAAATAATGGATTTTGGTAAGTTCAAATACGAGCAAAAGAAACGCGCTTCGGAGGCTCGTAAAAATCAGAAAACCGTTGAAATGAAAGAAGTTTGGGTTAAACCGTTTATTGAAGAAAACGACCTAAACATTAAAATGAAAAAAGTTTTTGAATTCTTGGGTGAGGGCAACAAAGTAAAAATCGCCGTCATGACCCGTGGTTCTAAAAAGGTTCTTGCACGCGGTAAAGACGCTGTACCAGAATTATTTGCCAAAATAATGGAAATTGTCGGCGATAAAGGTACGTTGGAATCTAAGTCAAAACCAGACGAAAGAACGAAATCCATAATAATTGCGCCAGCAAAATAAAAACCGCCGTTTGGCGGTTTTTTATCGGTCTGGTTCAAAAAATCTTTGCCTTTTTGTGTTTGTTTTTGTATGGTTGGTTTGTAATAAAAGGTTTATTTATGGACGATAAAAAATTATCTTTTGAAGAAGCTTATAAACAATTAACGGAATTAGTAAAAAAAATGGAATCCGGTGAATTGCCGTTGGCTGATTCTGTTGCTGCGTATGAGCAGGGAATAAAATTAAAGGCTTATTGCGAACAATTGTTAAAAGAAGCAGAATTGAAAATTGAAACATTAAAAGTTACCCCTGCACAAGCATAATGGATTTACCGTGGCAGATAAAAGTAAGTTGACCCCAGTTATGCAACAATACGTTGATATGAAGGAAGAAAATCCTGACGCGTTGTTGATGTTTCGTTTGGGGGATTTTTATGAGGCTTTTTTTGAAGACGCAAAGACAATAAGTCAGAATTTAGGTTTGGTATTAACGCAACGTGGAACTGACGCGGACGGCGAAAATATCCCTATGTGTGGGATCCCGTGGCATGCTGCGGATAATTATTTCGGCAGACTTGTTCGTGCGGGTTTTAGGGTCGCATTAGTAGAACAGATGGAAACACCGGCGGAAGCAAAGGCTCGCGGTCATAAATTTATAGATAGAAAAATAATTCGTGTTTTAACTCCAGGTACTTTGACAGATGAAAATTTACTGACGCCTAAGAACTCTAATTTTTTGATTGCGGTAGTTTTAACAAGTGACGGGCAATTTGATATTGCAGGTTGTGATATTTCTACGGGTGAGTTTTTTATAGGGAAAACTGCAGATGTTCTGGATGATTTGGTTCGCATAAACCCTGCGGAAGTAATATATCCGGAAGGATTGGCAGAAAACGAAACGATTATGCATTTACGTGACGTTTTTAAAACCACACCGGTATATGAAAAATTATATCATCGTACAGATATAGATAAAATTGTTTCTAGCGTTTTTGGTGCTGCTGTGAAACCAGATGATGCAGTTGCGTCTGATTCTGATAGTGCAATTAGATTATTGGCCGGATATTTATTTAATACTCAACGCGGTGCATCAATTACTTTTCGTGCGCCTTATGTATATAAATCCGGTCGGCAATTGTTGATAGATTCTGCAACGTGGAAAAGCTTAGAAATAGACGCCCCTATAAATGACGGTGGGGTATGCTTAACAGATGTTTTGGACAATACAAAAACGGCGGCTGGCGCGCGTAAATTACGGGCGTATTTACGTACGTTATCTGGTGATGTGGACGAAATAAAGCGTCGGCAGGGACATATTGGGCATCTTATGATAAATACTGATGTTATGGGAACTGTTTCATCAACGTTATCTTCTGTTCCAGACGTAGGGCGTAGTTTGTCAAGATTGTTGTCTGGGCGCGGGACTCCAAGAGACATGCGTCATATCGCAGATTTTTTAATTGAATTACCAAATGCAAAAATTTTAGGTACTAGATTAGACTCAGATTTGGCTGTACGGTTTGCAAATATAAATACTCACGACGAATTAGCGTTAGAGTTAAATTCTGCTTTAAGCGATGAATTACCTACGTTCTTTCGTGATGGTGATGTAATTCGTATGGGGTTTGACGTAACTTTGGATAATATGCGTGGTTTGGCGCATGGTGCAAAAGAAACAATTGCTGGAATGCAGGCAGAGTATGCCGCAGCAACTGGCGTACATAATCTTAAAATAAAATATAATAATATTTTGGGGTATTTTATAGAAGTTCCAAGTACTAGAGCAGAATCTTTGATGAAACCAGAATCTGGTTTTATCCATCGACAAACCATGGCTGGTAATATGCGCTTTACCACTGCACGATTGATTGATTTAGATAACGATGTTCGAAGCGCGGCTGAGAAATCTGCCGCGATAGAAACCGAAATAATATCTAGATTGATTGAAAAAATACGCAACGTTTCTGATGATTTATTAGCAACGGCAGAATTATTAGCAGACCTAGATGTATGGTATTCATTGGCTGTTGTCGCTGATAAATATTCTTGGGTAAGACCCGAAATAACAAATGATGTCGCGTTTGATGTGGTCGGCGGTCGACATCCTGTTATTGACTTTGTGTTAAGAAGTCGTGGCGATAACTTTGTTAAGAACGATTGCAACTTAAATGTAAAATCTATTGCGTTATTGACGGGGCCGAATATGGCCGGTAAATCTACATATTTACGGCAAAATGCACTATTGGTTGTGTTGGCTCATTTAGGTTCTTTCGTTCCTGCGGTGCGTGCAACAATCGGCGTTTGTGATCAACTATTTAGTCGCGTTGGTGCGTCGGATAACCTTGCCGCAGGTCAATCTACATTTATGGTGGAAATGAGTGAAACAGCAAATATTTTAAGTCGGGCGACGAAGGCCTCTTTTATAATTTTTGATGAAATAGGGCGCGGAACTTCCACATACGATGGCATGGCCATTGCGCAGGCCGTATTGGAATATTTGAACAAGTTACAACCAAGAACTCTTTTCGCAACGCATTACCATGAATTGACAGCACTGGTAGGTTGCAATCAGGGGCAGTTGCAAAATGTATCGTGTTTAACAATAGATGTTCGCGAACATAACAACGAAATAATCTTTATGCATAAGATAGTTGCGGGTGTAGCCAATCGTTCATATGGAATACAAGTTGCTAAGATGGCGGGTATGCCGAAATCGGTCGTAGAACGTGCCGAAGAGGTCTTGTCTGGTTTAGAGTCTCATAATGAAACGTTATGCGCGGATATTGCACCGGTAGAGAAAAAAGCAGAAAATAAAAAAGGGGAGAGAAAAGAAGCAAAAGTGTCTGAACCAAACGCTGGGAAGACACAATTGAATTTATTCGGATGAAAGGAATAACTATGTATGTACGCCCAATAATTGTATTCAAAACCCCGTTTTATAAACCATCATATCGTGAATTTTATAATTTTGATTCTTTGCGGTATTTTTTAAAAGATTTTGATTTTATGCGTTCACATAAACGTAGTAAATTATCTACAGGATTGCCTATATTTCGGTTGGGCGTACGATACGAAGTGCGTTTTGAAGAAGAATTGTATAAATCTGATATTAAATGGATTAGCGCTTTTTTGTGTGGTCTTTATTTAAGAAAGACCGATTCCGGTAAGATGTTTGTAACTGTTCCAATGGATAAAACTATAGAGAAAAGCAGCGCTAAGGTAGTAAATAGAGAATATAAAGAAATATCATTTAATGAAAGTATGGCAAACGCCGTCATAAACTTAAATAATTTTTATCAGGTTTGGCCAAGACGCCCGTTTAATAAAACAGAATGGGTAAGATTTATAAAATCAGTTAATAAAATAGAGTCTAAACTGCGTAGAAGGCTGGGGCGCTAATGTTAATTTGCTTCTGCGTTGCATAAAAATTGCGTGGCACTTTTTGCAAATTTTTTTATTTCGGCGTTGTAGTTATTTTACGTATCTATGAAAAGTATTTTATGTTTTTTTGCTTTTGCGGCCAGATTACGGCTATTGTTAATCATTGTTTGAACGAAAATATGTAATTTTTCGTCATTTTTGCGATTGGCGGGTGTGTTGCCGTCAAATTTTCTAATGTCTGCGATTTTCTTATCTATATCTGCATTTGGATAACCTATTGCAACAATTTTGAATTTTTTCTTATTAAAAATTTGTTTTGCTGTATCAATAGATAAATAAGGATCTTCATATATGACGGTTAAAACCTCAGATTGTTCCGATAAAAAACGTGGAACAAATTTATATAAATCACTCATCAGCTTTATTTTATAAGCCGTTGATATGAAAGGTAATATATGTTTACAAGGTCTAACTACGGCTGTATAAAAAAAGCTTTTTTTGCGAATTTGTGTTAGACCGCCAAGTATTGCGTCGGCAGATACGACAGATACTGGATAGCCATTTTTTCCGATTTCTTGTGCTACGCATTTGGCTAATGTTGTTTTGCCTGCCCGTGGAATGCCGATAATTATTAAATTCTTCATAATTTTTGCCTATGATGACCAATTATGTATTTTATATCATTATATAGGATATATTTCCTGTACAAAAGTAAAAAAAGAGTTTAATACTGATAACATGTCATATTCGTCTGGTTTTATTTTATTAGATAAACCTTCTGGAATGTTTAGCAGAACTGCTGGGGCGCGTGTTGCCCATATGTTTGGTGTAAAAACTTTCGGTCATATTGGTACTTTGGACCCTATGGCTTCAGGGGTGTTGCCGATAGCACTTGGTGACGCAACCAAAATGATTCCTTTTGTGGAAGAAATCAGACCTGGGGTCAAAGAGTATTTGTTTTCGCTACAGTTTGGTTTTGAAACGGATACCTTGGACATAACTGGTAAAGAAATATCAAGAACGAATATAATACCAAACGAAAAAGAAGTCTTATCAGTATTACCGACATTGGTTGGAGATATAAAGCAAGTACCGCCAATTTATAGTGCGGTACATATAGGTGGTAAACGTGCATATGAATTAGCGCGTCGGGGCAAGAAAATAGAGGCTATGCCTTCACGTAACGTTCGTATAGAAGCTCTAGAACTATTAGAGATAAAAGGGGACGACTGGACGTTTATGGTAAGGTGTAGTCGTGGAACATATATTCGCGCTATTGCGCGCGATATAGCGAATTTATGCGGAACAAACGCGACCGTGGATATGATACGTCGTACAGAAAGTATAGGTTTTAACATAAAAGATACTGTACAACTTGATTTTTTGGAAAATCTGTTTAATAATAAGGCAGATTTCAAGGAATTCTTGAAACCGGTTGATTTTGGACTGGGGGACATTCCGGTTCAGAATCTGAAAGATAAGCAAGCTTTATTGTATAAAAATGGCGGGTTTATCGATGTGGGAGCGCAAGACGGTTTATGTCGTGTATATAGCGGTTCTTGTTTTATTGGAATTGGTATAGTTACGGACGGTGTTTTGCGACCAAAACGAACAATTTAATATAAAAAAGGAAAAAGTAATGTCCGTTACAAAAGAAAAAAAGAGCGAACTGATTCAGGCGTATAAAACGACTGAAAAAGATAATGGTGGTTCTGCTGCATCGCAAGTTGCAGTTTTAACGGAACGCATTCGCAATTTAACAGAACATATGAAGAATAATCACAAAGATGAACATTCAAAACGTGGTCTGTTATTGATGGTAAATCGCCGCAAGAAATTATTAGCGTATATTAAAAAGCGCAATTCGGCGGAATACGAAGATCTGATTAAGAAATTAGGTTTACGTAAATAAATAAAGACCGGTGCTTACCGGTCTTTATTTTTATTTGCAAACGGTTAAATATCTTTTATAATCAGCAGGGCGAAGGGGAAATTGTTCATTCTTGCATTTTTAGTGAATGCAAAAACGAATGATTTTTCTTCGCGTTTATTAACTAACAAATGGAGAAATATATGTTATTTGGTTTATTTAACAAAGACGAAAAGACACACTTAAATAATCCCGTGGCGGTTGAAATACCGTATGGCGACGAAGTGTTACGTTTAGAAACAGGTCGTATGGCAAAACAGGCTAATGGTTCTGTTTTGGCAACAATGGGCGGAACAATGGTTTTGGCGACTGTGTGCGCAGAAAAAGCAGCGGTTGAAGGTCAAGACTTTTTCCCTTTGACAGTGGATTATCAAGAAAAATTTGCCTCTGCCGGTCGTATTCCAGGGTCTCGCGATAGACGTGAAGGAAAGGCTTCAACAGGTGAAACATTGATTGCTCGTTTGATTGATCGTCCTATTCGCCCGTTATTCCCAGAAACTTTTAAGAACAAAGTTCAGATTGTCGTTCAGGTGTTTTCTTATGACCGTAAAAATCAACCGGACATTTTGTCTATGATTGCGGCTTCTGCTGCGTTGGCATTATCTGGTGTGCCGTTCGCGGGACCTATTGGTGCAGCGCGCGTTGGATATATGGACGGTAAATATATTTTGAATCCTTCAAAGAAAATGACGGAAGATTCAGAAATGGATTTAGTTGTCGCTGCAACGAAAGACGGCGTATTGATGGTTGAATCAGAAATTGGCGAATTAGACGAAGCAACCACTTTGGGGGCCGTTAAGTTCGGTTTCGATGCACAACAAGATGTTATCAAGGCAATCAACGAATTGGCCGAAAAAGCAGGTAAAGAACGTTGGGCTGTTCCAGAAAAATCAGCAGAATATGTTGCTATGGAACAGAATTTTGAATCTTTTGCCGGTGAAATAGAGGCAGCGCTGCAGATTAAGGAAAAGTTAGTTCGCTTGGAAACATTGGGTAATATACATGCCGAAGCAAAGGCACGTATACCTGAATTGTTCCCAGAAACGGTAACCGCAACATCTACATTAGAATCTTGGGCAGATGAAATTGTTGAAAATTTAACAGCGCGTATTATGCGCGGGAACATATTGGCGGGTAAACCACGTATTGACGGTCGTGATAATAAAACAGTTCGCCCGATTGAAATTGAATTAGGCATTCTGCCGCGCGCACATGGTTCTGCGTTGTTTACTCGTGGTGAAACTCAGGCGTTAGTTTCTTTGACGCTTGGGGGCGGGAAGGATGCGTTGCCTATTGAATCTTTGGATGGCGCAGAAGAACGCGACTTCATTTTAAATTATAATTTCCCGGGTTATTCTGTCGGTGAATGCAAAGGTTTGAAGTCACCTGGTCGCCGTGAAATTGGACACGGTAATTTAGCATGGCGCGCTTTGCATCCAATGGTGCCAAGCCGTGAAGAATTTGATTACGTGATTCGCGTTGTGTCTGATATTTTGGAATCTAATGGTTCTTCATCTATGGCTACTACTTGCGGTGCGACATTGGCAATGATGGACGGCGGTGTTCCTTTGAAGCGTCCGGTTGCAGGTATCGCAATGGGCTTGATAAAAGAAGGTGATGATTACGCCATTTTAACAGATATTTTAGGTGACGAAGATCATCTTGGTGATATGGACTTTAAGGTAACAGGTACAGACCGTGGTATAACTGCGTTACAGATGGATATTAAGATTACATCAATAACGTTTGAGATTATGGAATATGCGCTGGCTCAGGCAAAAGATGGGCGTATGCACATTTTGGGGAAGATTGAAAAGGCTATCAAAGCCCCACGTAAGCATGTTTCTGAATTTGCTCCGCAGGCTTACACAATGAAAATCAACCCAGATAAAGTTCGTGATGTTATAGGTAAGGGAGGTGCTGTTATTCAAGCGTTGACTCGCGATACAAACACTCAGATAGATTTGGATGATGATGGAACGATAAAAATTATGGCGACATCAAAAGAAGATGCTGATGCAGCAATGGCTCGCATAAAAGACATCGTTGCCGAACCGGAAGTCGGTGTCATCTATCCAGGTGTTGTATCTGGTGTAAAAGATTTCGGTTTGTTCGTAAAAATCTTAAACGGTTTTGAATCGATGGTTCATATTTCTGAAATTACCGGTGAAAGAATCGCGAAGATTGAAGATACCAAGATTAAAGAAGGCGATAAAGTATTTGTTAAATACTTAGGCCCAGACAAACGTGGTAAGACCCGTATGTCTATGGTTGGTATTGATCAGAAGACAGGTAAAGAAATCGAAAAATAATAATAAAAGCGCCCCCAAAAGGGGCGCATTTATAACCGTTGGAGCCCAAAATGGATATGGAAGCCTTGATGGCGCAAGCAAGCGCTTTACAGAACAAAGTTACAGCAGCTCAAGAAAAATTGGCATCTATGCATGTAAAAGGGATTGCTGATAGCGGTGCCGTTATAATTGATATGACCGGTAAATATGATTTAGCGGACATAACAATACGCGAAGATGTTATGACTCGTGGTGCAAGTGGCGTTGCGGCTTTGGTTGCCGCGGCGTATAACGATGCAAAAAGCAAAGCAGATGATTTAATTGACAAAGTAATGGGCGAAGCCACAGCAGGTATGCCTATGCCAGAATAAAAAACTGGACAAATCAAAAAAAATGGTTTATCATTTACCCGCTGTTTCGGATGTTTAGCTCAGTTGATTAGAGCATCTCGTTTACACCGAGAGGGTCGGGGGTTTGAGTCCCTCAACATCCACCAAGAAAAATACCACCCTGTTGGGTGGTTTTTTATTGGTTTATCTTGTATGTAGTTGCTGCCATTTTATAGCATTGTTAACATAATTTTTTGCAAGAGATACATCAAATTTATTTGTTTCTGGAGTTTTCAGTTTGTACTCGGCATCAACCCAAGTTTCATATAGATATGGTACAACACTGGATATCTTATCTAGGTTTTGATAGATGTTTTCACCACAAAGACCGCCGGCGTAACCATGGGTGCGACCCGCAAAATAAGGTTCTTCCCAATATTTTGGGTTGCGACCTGTCCCATAAGAAGAATCATACAATAATGAAAACGGAACCCCTGTTTTGTAAAGTTTTGTCATGTAATTTACAACTATGGGGTTTTTATTAAATGAAAATATGAATTCTTTATCTGAATTATCTTTTATTATACTTTCTAAATCTTTTACACCTTGTAATCGCATACCGTTTCCGATATTAAATTGCCAACGTTTTATTACAGGCTGTTTATTTGATGTATAAATTTTTAACCATTTTTTTAATTCTGGGGCAATAGACCCATTGCAAAAGTCTGTACACCAATCGCTGTTTATATGCAATGCAAGATTTATGTTTTTTATTTCGTTTAAGGATAATAATTGTTCAAACCATTCATTTTGCGGTGTTCCCTTACGCATTATACTAGAATTAGCCACGATACCTATTTCTATTAAATCTGATAGTTTTGCCAAATTTATCAATTTTTCATGGGAAGTTTCTTCGTTTGCACCAGAGCAAGTTATGTAACGTAATTTCATGTAATAACCCTTAAATTAGATATTTGTGTATATTTATGCTAGTACAAATTTTAATATATTGTCAACCTTGATAAGAATTAAAAAAACTTGTCTTTAATTGCGGTTTATTTTTATTATGTTTATAATGTTACGAAGTAAAAAAGGAGAAGAATTTATGAAAAAACTTTTATCTATTATGGCGATAGTTTCTATGTTAAGCGCATGCGCAACGGTAAACCCTTATACGGGTGAAGCGCAGACGTCAAAGGCGGTATGGGGAACCGCAATTGGTGCTGCAACAGGTGCAGCAACCGGTGCAATAGTTGCAAAAAATAGCGGCGCTGGTGCATTGGTTGGTGGTTTGGCTGGTGCCGCCGTTGGTACGGGCGTCGGTTACTATTTGGATGTACAAGAAGCCGAATTACGTCAAGAATTAGCCTCTACGGGTGTAAGTGTCGTTCGTGATGGAGACAGCATTCGTTTAATTATGCCGGGAAATATTACGTTTAAAACTGATTCTTCAGATATAAACGCAGGTTTTTATGCTACATTAAATTCTGTTGCAAAAGTATTAAACAAATATGATAACTCAACTGTGATGGTTCTTGGCTATACAGATAGTACGGGTAGCGCAGAATATAATCAGACTTTGTCACAACAACGTGCAAATGCCGTTGCGGCATATTTGCAAGGGCAGGGTGTAAAAGCGTCTAGATTTGAAATTATGGGTTTAGGTTCATCTAACCCGATAGCATCAAACTCAACGGCGGAGGGACGTCAACAAAATCGTCGTGTTGAAATAAAAATTATACCTAACAAGTAAATAAAAACCCGCATTTGCGGGTTTTTATTTTTGGTTTTGGTGCCATTTTAGGGCGTTCATTATATATGCTTTTGCGCGATCTAAATCAAAAATTCTGGTCCCTGGTTTCATTAGTTTACCTTCTGCATCAATCCATATATCTTTACGTGCTCCTGTAACATTATTGATTTTTTTAAGGTTTTCGGTAACGTTTTCTGGGGATAGGCCACCCGCATAGCCTTGATAATGATTTTCGTATATAGGCGCTTTCCAATAATCTGGGCTTATCCCTGCACCGTATGATGCGTCAAAAAGTAAAGAAAATTTAGCGCCCGTTTTATCTAGTCTGTTTATAAAATCTTGAATATATGGGTTGTCGTTATAAGGAAATATAAATTCTTGATACGGGTAAGATTTGATTATCTCTGATACCGCCTTTGCACTGGGAATAATTGTTCCATCGCCGATATTTAATTGCCACCTTTTTACTATTGGTAATCCAGTTACTTCGTGTTTTCTGTTTAATATATTTCTTAATGCTTCCGGAATTTGACCCAAACAAAAAGCAGAACACCAATCATAATTTACATGAATCGCTATATTTAACGGATAGCAAAAAGAATCGGATTCGTCTAAAATTTTATTTAACCAAATGTTTCGTGGCATACCTTCGTTCATACAAGGGCAATGCGCTTGAATACCGATTTCTGCTTTTGGATATTGATGTAATAAATCTATGATTTTGTCTTCAGGTATGTTTTCTCTAATGTCAGAGCAAGTTATGTAACGTAATTCTTTCATTTGTTTTCTCTTTATTTAGAATTTTGCCATTTTAGTGCGGCATTTATGTATTGTTTTGCTCTATTTATATCAAATATTTTAGTCTTTGGATTTTTTAATTTGCCTTCTGCATCAATCCATATGTCTGTTCTGGTGCCGGCAGCCCGCGCAATTTTTCCAAGGTTTTCAGTTACGTTTTCTGGAGAAAGTCCACCGGCATAACCCTGAAAATGGTTTTCAAACAGCGGTGAAGACCACGTTTTTGCAAGTTCCCCTTTTCCGCCAGATGTGTCGTATAATATTGAGAACTTAGCTCCTGTCTTATCTAAATTTTTCATTCTGTGATATTCTGAATTTCCGTATTGGAAAATGAATTCATTATCTGGAAATTCGTTCAATAATTTTGCAATTTCTTCCGCATAAAAATTTTTAGTTTTACTGCCATAAATATTTATTTGCCATCGACGAATTACAGGTGTGCCGTCCGTACGGGTTAGAAATAACCAATCTTTTATTTCTGGGACAATAACTCCCTTACAGAAATTATCACACCATTCCATGTTTACGTGAACGGCTAAGTTAGGAGCCTTTGGCATACATAAAGTTTCTTTTAAAAGTCTATTAAACCACTGATTACGTGGCATACCGATAGACATTTTAGAAGGATGCGCTTGTACGGCTATTTCCACGACGGATGCGTGTTGTGATAAACGTAATAACGCTTCTACGGGAACGTTTTCTCTTGGATCAGAACAAGTTATATATCGTAATTTCATTTTTTCCCCTTCGCATTATTTAGACGTAATTGACCGCAGGCACTCCCTATATCCTGACCGCGTTCACGACGTATTCTGGTATGAATACCATTTTTAATCAAAGTATCTTGAAATCTATGTACCGCATTTCCAGATGGTGCGGCAAAATCGCGTTCGTCAACGGCATTCCAAGGTATTAGATTTACCATACAGTTTTTGTTTTTTAACAATAACGATAATTTTTCTGCATATTCTGATGTGCAATTAAATAGTTCTGTTTCTCCGTTTTGCGCTTTCTTGCCGAGTAATATATATTCTATCATCAATTGACGGTTGTGCAGGTCTGAGAATTCAAATGCCGCATTAAGCACTTCTTCTAACTTATATTTGTTATTTATCGGCATTATTTGACTGCGTAATTCGTTTGTTGGCGCATGCAATGATATTGCCAAGTTTATTGGGCGCCCCCATTTTGTTAATTCTTTTATACCAGGTACAATGCCACACGTAGAAACGGTTATTTTTCGCCAACCTATTCCCATATCTGAATTTGCTTTTTCTATAAAACCAATGACGTTTTCAACGTTTTGTAAAGGCTCTCCCGTTCCCATTATTACTATATGTGATACATCATCATTATTGGCGTCACCGTTTGGACGAATTGGGCGATCGGAAAATTTGTCGTTCCGTAATTCCCATTGCGCTACCAGAATTTGTGAATATATTTCATTTACAGTCAGGTTTCTTTTTAACCCTAACAAAGTACTGGCACAGAATTTACATCCCATTGCGCAACCGGCCTGAGAACTGACGCAAACGCTATTTCCGTAACTTGTACGCATAAGAACGCATTCTATTTGTTCTGCGTCATTCAGCTCCAATAAAAATTTAGTCGTTTGCCCGTCTGACGATTCTAATTTTTTTACTATGCGTACGGGCAGGGTCTGAGCCCGTTCATCTAAATCGTACCTTAGATTTTCTGGCAGATTTTTCATGACGTTAAAACTTGGGGCGCCACGATTTAACCATTCTTTTACTTGATTTGCTCTAAATTTAGGTTGCCCAAGTTCTGTCATAAATTCGACTAACTCGGTGTCTGTAAAATTGAATAACACAGGTTTCATAATTTATATCTATCATCGTTTATTACAACTACGGCTTTACGACGAAGTTGTTTTAGCTGTTGATCTGCAATGAACATTGCTTGTTTGAATAAAGCATTCTGTTCAATCATGTCGTCTAACTTACCATACTCAGATGTTTTTTTTGTATCGCATACCAGTAATACAGAGCGGTCTACGACCGGAGACCAAGTAAGTTTAGGTAAATTTGCAACGCGTTCACGAATTTCTGGGGCAAGTTCATATTGTAAAGCCGTAAACTTTTGTGGCATTCCACCTAAATTACGAGCCATTTGTAAAGCATCATCACAACTATTCGGTTTCGTAAGTTTTGTTGCCACATCAGCAGGTATATCAACTAGACGTATAAGTGTCATTTCAATTGGCAAACCTTGTTCCTTAGCAATTTCTGCGCGTTCTGCGGCAATATCAGCATCTGTAACGTCAACGGTTGGAAGAATGGTTCTGGCAACTATTATCTGCCAAGCGATTTCGGCTCTCATAGCAGACATGGCCATTGCCTTTTCCGTTTCAGACAAAGTACCTAAATTCATTTTCTTTAATTCTTTTTCAACGGCTTCATCATCTGGTACGGCGTTAAAGTTTTGGGCGTAAGCCAATTTTACGCTGTCATCTATAATGTTTTGTAAAGCCACGCGACGGTTGTTCGTAGATGAATTGCCTTGTTTATTCATTAAAGTTGTACGAGCCGTTATATCAGCATCTGTTATGGGCGTTCCGTTTACAGACGCTACGACTGATGCCGCATGTGCCGGAAATGCAAGAACCGCAGATATTATAATCATAAATAGTTTTCTCATATAATTCCTTCCTTTGCGTTAATATTTTTGACCGTTGATGCTCATACCGAATTTGAATTGGAAAGTAGTATTACCTACGTAATCGTATTTTACCGCGTTATCACGACGATATTGCAAAGATAAGTAGTAACAGGGGTGGGTATAGAATATACCACCTGTATGGCGCTGGAATCTATCGTACGTTGCGTTATAGACCGCATTAAAACGTACAGACCAACGTTCACTTAGTTGTACACCTACCCCAGCATTTATTTCGTTTATATCGTCACCAACAGTATACTCATCAATGAATTGTTGCGACCATATGTGACCGATGTTTATGAAGTTCTTACCTTTGCGTAAATATGCAGAGGTTTCTAAATGTTGTAGCGAAAAGTTCTCTTGGTCAATTCTGAAACGGGTTGCAAAATTTAACCATTTATTATTATTGTAACTGATTCTTCCAACGTAATCAGATGCGCCGTTGTGAAATCCGCTATTTGGGTTGGTGTCTGCACGGTCATAAAAATCATACGTTTGACCTAAGAATAATTCAAAGGTTTTACCTTTCGTATTAAAAGCAGAATAACGCACACCATAGTCAGCATAAGTACCGTTTTCCCATAAGTCTAAACCTGCAAAGCGATTGTCAGAAAACAGCGTTGTATCAGATAAGAACGTACCTGCAGAATCGTTATTTAACGTAAATTGTTCATCGTCTGTTTTTTGCATAACAGTAAATCTGGCTTTAGGTTCTATAACTTGTGTCCAATTAGACGTAGTTTTGAATAACGGTAAGCCCCATTCTACATACCCACTTGGTAAAAATCTGTCTTTTAAGCCAGAAAATTCAGAGGTATCTATCATTTCAGATTTATAAAAATTATAAACATCATAACGTGCAGATACGCTGGCAGTTATTCTATTTCCACCCCACAGCGTCCATGGGGATACTATTCTGGCGTCACCAATTAGACGTTGTGACGAAGTCCCGTCACCAGAAATTCCTAAAACGTCCGCGTCAAAAGTAAGATATGTTTCTTTGAATATAGGGGCAGTTTGATATGTTCCTCGTATATTAGGCAATATGTTACCTGATGGAGCCGCATAAATTCCCGTTGAACGACGAAGTTCTTGGAATATATGGGCGTCTGCAACCACATAACTAGATTGACCGAATACCTCTAATTTTGCCCCAGAATCCAAATATGGTTGATCATCATAGAAACCATATTTCTGCAAGAACGTTTTATCCGATGCCCGTTCTAAGAAAACAGATGCCCGCGCATATTCACCTAACTGAATTACATCATCGTTAAATATGTACCAACGATTTTCCCCGTCTTTATTGCGGGTAAAGGCGCCATGAGTACGATATTCAGAGTGATCCATATTTAGACGATGTTCTATCTGGAATAAAGGATTTTCTTGCGTCAGGTATGATGCGGTTACAGTTAAATCATGCGTGTCAGAAAAGTTTATATAAAACGGAACGTTTATCTGTGTTCCCATATTATTAGTGGATTCAAAGTCAGGCATTAAAAAACCCGTTTTATATTTTACGCTTGGGTCAGGCATTTGGTAAAAAGGTAACCACATAACAGGAATATCATAAGTCCATAATACAGGGTTAAAGAATCTCAGCATATGTGTATCTTCGTTATGTATTATTTTCTTAGCGGTTATTTCCCAAGCGTTTCCATATGGATCACAATCTTGACAGGCTGTGAATAGAGAGTCATATGCAATAGTTTTAACACCTTCGCGAACGATGTTGTCAGATTCAATGTATACATGGTCGCCCAACCATAACTTTATATCATTTCCCGAAAGGCTTTCTCCGTCTGGTGAAATATAAGAATCTGTCAAAGTCATTCTTTGACCTGTTTGATTTACTATTTCTGTTTCACCAGATGTTTTAATGGTTTCTGTTTTTACGTTATATTCAATTTTTTCTGATGTTATGGTTTTTGGTGTTTCTGTATCAAGAGCAACGGCATAAGCGATACCGGGAATAAAAGAGCACATCAAAATAGTGGTAAGTTTTTTCATTTTTTAAATAGTACTAGTAATATTCCACCTAAGGTTACCAATATCGCCAATAGCAATAAAATAAATTCTGTCAAACTGCTTATCATATTAGAAGTTGACATATATAAAGACATTACCACCGCCATTGCTGCGACTGCCAAAGCAGGTGCAAGACTTGCCCGACGACGCAGCAGCGACGACTTTAATAAAATGGTTGCGCATAAAGCAGCAAGTATTAAGTTCATAATTGGACCAAAAAATCTTGTGCTTAATTCGGCTAATACCATTTTATGCTGTTTCTCTGACGGAGAATCTAGAACTGAACGTAGCAATAATCCCGTTGGTACGCGACGTACCCGGAAAGAATTTTCCCCGTCTTTATCTTCTACGTTTAAATCCATATCAAAGGTATCAAAAGTACCCGTTGTTAAAGTTTCCCCCTTAGTTTGCAGAGATCCATTTGACATAACGATAGATAGACCACGTTCTGTTGAGACCAATTTACCTTTTTCTGCAAATATTGTTACTGGTGATGCCTCATCCCGCATATCAGATAGCATCAGTTGGCTTAAATCATGACCAGAAACTTTGTCTACGTATACAACCAAACCATCGGCTAGTTTTGTAAAGGCGGATTCTTGCAACTTCAAATGAGCTAAACCATATCGTAGATTCCATTGAGTTGCATAGAATAAAGATTGACTTTGAGGAACTATCCAAACATTTAATATGAAATGTAATATCATCAATATAATAGCAAGGCTCAAAGCCGGGCGAGCCAGTTGTTTTGGTGATAAACCCGATGCAGCCATAACGGTTACTTCGTTATCCGAAATCATTTTGTTATATACGAAAATGATGGCTATGAATGTTACGAACGGTATGATGATTGATATGATGAAAGGTATCATTAGCATAGTCATACCGATGAAACTAAGTAGGTCCACGCCATAATTTAACAGAAACTTCATCATGGACATGATTTGCAACATCCACGCCAAGCCGGTCAATACCAGCAATAGCATAATAAATATAACGACCAATTGGCGCGCGAAATATCTGTTTATTATTTTCATATTTCGAAGTATAAAGCCCAAAACCCATAGCGTCAAATCTTATTTAATATGTAATTAAGTATAAATTGGTATAAGTTGCAGAATTTTCTTGCATTTACTCGATTCGGAATACATAATATTGATGTTCTTAAAAGATTTTTTAAGGGCGGGGTTGAAAAACCCCGCTCTTTTGATAAAGAGACATAAAAAAACAAATAGAAGGAGAACGCAGATGTCTTTTGTTTCTATGCCCCGTCAAGATTTGTTACTGGCGATTGATTCGTTGGCTCAGGAAAAGCAAATTGACCGTGAAATAGTTATTGATTCATTAGAAGCCGCCATAGCGAAAATTGCGAAACATAAATATGGTGAAGAATTTAATATAACGGCAGAAATTGACCGTAAAAACGGTGCAATTCACGTAAAGCGTTTGTTTGAGGTCATTGAATCTCCTGAATCTAAGGGTGATGAATACGACGCAAATACGATGTTAACGATTGAAAAAGCAAAAAAATATGCAAAAGATCCTAAGGTCGGTGATGTTGTAGAAGACCCGTTACCAGAACCAGAATTTGGTCGTATGGCGTTTCAGACGGCGAAACAAATTATGACGGCACGCGTTCGTGACGCAGAAAAAGGTCGTCAATATGAAGAATTCAAAGATAATATTGGTGATATCGTCAGCGGTGTTGTTAAACGTATTGAGTTTGGTAACGTGTTCGTTGACATAAATGGCAAGGCCGAAGGGTATATTAAAAGCACAGAATTGATACCAGGTGAACGTTTGGCGGTTGGTGATCGTGTTCGCGCTTTAATTATGGACGTTGCGCGCTCTAATTCTGGACCTCAGATTTTCTTGACTCGTACACATCCTATGTTTATGGAAAAATTGTTCGTTCAAGAAGTGCCAGAGATTTATGAAGGGATTATTAAAATTAAATCTGTTGCTCGGGCTCCAGGTAGCCACGCGAAGATAGCGGTTGAAACGCAGGATCCTTCTATAGACGCTGTTGGTATGACGGTTGGTATAAAAGGAACTCGTATTCAGCCAGTTATAAATGAATGTCATGGTGAAAAGATTGACGTGATTTTGTATTCAGATGACCCGGCTGTATTCATCGTAAACGCCATGCAGCCTGCAAAAGTTGCTAAAATCATTGTTGATGAAGATACACGCAGTGCAGCGGTTGTCGTGAACGAAGACCAACAATCTTTGGCAATTGGTCGTCGTGGGCAGAACGTTCGTTTAGCGTCTCAATTGACAGGCTGGAACATTGACGTTATGAACGAAGCCGAAGAACAAGAACGTCGGGCAAAAGAAGTCAAAGAAAAGACAGAATTATTTATAAGTGCACTGGACGTAGACGAAATGTTGGCGCACTTGTTAATTACCGAAGGTTTTAGAACGATTGAAGAAATTGCTTTTGTTGATGCGTCTGAATTACAGGGTATCGAAGGCTTTAACGCTGAGTTGGCGGCAGAATTGCAGAATCGTGCTAAATCATATTTAACTCGTCAAGAAGAGCAATATAAAGAGGAAGGACATAAATTGGGTATGAAGGACGATTTGTTAGAGTTTGATTTTATAAAACGTCCTATTATAATGCAATTGGGCAAGGCCGGAATAAAGTCTTTGGAAGATTTGGCGGATTTATCTACGGATGAATTGATTGAAATCTTAGGTGAAGACACGATGAGTCAACGTTTGGCTGGGCGTGTTATTATGAAGGCCCGTGAATTGGCTTATGGTATTACTCAGGGTGAAGAATAATATTTAACGGAGTACGTTTTATGGCGACATTGACACTTGGAAAATCTGTAACAATAGACGCGGTTCAAAGCAAAAAAGGCGACGCGGTGTTCGTTGAACGCCGTCGTCGTGTTGTTGCACCTGGCAGTAAAGAGTTGCGTGAAGAACCTATTACGCCGGCTGCACCGAAAAGTGCTGCGGACGAAAAATTGCGTGCTGTATTAGAAGCGGCGCGTGCCCGTGAAGAAGAGCGTCAAAAACGTGCTGCGGAAGAAGCGGCGCAACGTGCTGCACGAGAGGCAGAAATTGCTCGTGAAAACCGTGAATACGAACAGGTAAAAGAACAATTGGCCGCACGGGAAAGCATCGTAGATGATGCGCCCGTTATGCCCGCAGAAAAAACAAATTCTGGCGGGCAGAAAAAGCAGTATTCTGCACCGCAAGCAAAGGCTCGGCAAAACCGTGATGACGAAGATTTAGATATGGGGCGCTCGTCAAAATTCGGTAATTCTAAAAAAGATTTCAAAAAATCTGGGAAAATATCACTACATGATATTGTTATAGGTGGTGACGATGACGATGACGAAATTGCTTTGCGTGGTGCAAACCGTCGTCGTTCAGAGGCGTCTTTGAAACGTTTTCGTGAAAAGGCTCGCGCTATATTTACAGCTCCGCAGAAAGTGGAACACGTTGTCACGTTAGGGGATACGATTACAGTTAAAGATTTAGCGGCGGCAATGGCAGAAAAAGTTGGTAACGTGATTAAGAAATTGATGGAAATGGGAATGATGGTTTCTCAGAATCAGTCAATTGATGCGGATACGGCGGAACTTATTGCCGGTGAATTTGGGGCGAAAGTAAAACGCGTAGACGTAAAACCTTATGCTGATCAGTTAGAACGTCAACCAGACCCTGCGCATTTACAACCTCGTTCACCTGTTGTAACAGTTGTGGGGCACGTTGACCATGGTAAAACATCGTTGCTTGATGCGTTTCGTCACGCAAACGTTGCAGCGCGTGAAGCTGGTGGTATTACTCAACACATTTCTGCGTATGATGTAAAGACTAAATCCGGGGCGATGATAACGTTTTTGGACACGCCGGGACATGAAACGTTTACAGCAATGCGTGCACGTGGTGCTCAAATCGCAGATATTGTTGTGTTAGTTGTTGCCGCTAATGATTCTATTATGCCCCAGACGATAGAAGCGATAAATCACATACGGGCAGCAAAAGTTCCTTTTATTGTTGCAATAAACAAAATTGATTTACCTGATGCAGACCCTCAACGCGTAAAGACGGATTTATTACAACAAGAGGTTCAGGTTGAAGATTTAGGCGGCGATGTTCAATGCGTTGAAATTTCTGCGACAAAGCATATAGGTTTAGAGAAGTTAGAAGAAGCCATTTTATTGCAAGCCGGTATAATGGACTTAAAGGCGGATCCAGATATGCCTGCGGTTGCTTATGTCGTTGAAGCAAAGATGGAACGCGGTCTTGGGGCTACTGCTACGATATTGATGCGTCAAGGTACTTTGGCTATCGGTGACGTTTTTGTCGTAGGTGAAACGTTTGGTCGTGTACGTGGTTTGATAAATTCTGCTGGTGAGCGTGTAAAGTCTGTAAAACCAGGACAACCAGCAGTAGTGTTAGGGTTGGATTCTGTGCCAAGCGCAGGTGATGAATTGCATGTTATGGAAACAGAGGCTCAGGCACGTGAAGTCGCAGCCTATCGTACGCAAAAGGCAAAAGATAGAGCGAATGCTGTTAAGCGTTCTTCTTTACAAGAATTGTTTGCTAAACGTGATGAAAGCAAGAAGTTAGTATTGCCTATCGTATTACGGGCAGACGTTCAGGGCAGCGTTGAAGCAATTAATGATATGTTAAAAGAAATAAATACAGACAAAGTTGCTGTCGAGGTTCTTTCTTCGGGTGTTGGACAAATTACCGAAGGAGACATTCGTTTGGCGGCGGCATCTGGTGCGGTAATAATTGCTTTTAATGTTCGTGCAGACGCAATGGTTCGTGATATGGCGCGCGCTTCTGGGGTGGATATTAGGTATCACAGCGTTGTATATCGTATAACGGATGAAATAAAAGAAATTCTGTCTGGTAAATTAGCACCCGAAAGAAAGGAAAACTTTATAGGTTATGCTGATGTAATCGCATTATTCACGGTTGGTAAGGGTATTCGTGTCGCCGGTTGCCGTGTTAGTGAGGGTGTTATAAAGAAAGATGCGTTTGTCCGCTTATTGCGTAATAATGTTGTCATTTACGACGGTAAAATCGGAGAGTTACGTCGTGAAAAGAATGAGGTAAAAGAAGTATCTGGCGCAGGGGTCGAATTCGGTATGTCGTTTGATAAATATAACGACCTGAAAGAAGGTGACCGCGTTGAATGCTATGAAGTAGAAGAGGTTCGTGCAAAGTTATAATTTAACTTTGTAAAAAAACACCGGTATTTGCCGGTGTTTTTTATTTTTCATCAAAAGGGTTTTCGTCTTTTTTGTATTCTATAACAACGGGCAGGTGTTCCCAATGTAGTGCTTCTGCTAACCCGCGTCGTAAATATCTTGTATACGACTCTGGAATGTCTGATGCGCCGCCAACGTTTATCGTTATTTTCATAGGATGTCTGCCGGTTTGACGAGCAAACTTTATTTTCATTGGGCGTTTCAAACGAGACATAGGGGGGTGCCGTGCTTCTACCAACTTTTCAATGATGCGATTGATCAGGCTTGTCGGCGCATCTGAGTTAGATATGTCCCATTGCTCATATATACGACGAAACATATTTTGAACACCGGTACCCGTTTCTGCAGATATAGCCAAAATTATGGGTTTTATTATCTGATGAAACGAATTCGTGAATTGATGTTTTAGTTTTAATAACTTGTCATCGCGAAGTTCAGGTTCAACTAAATCCCATTTGTTAAGCGCTACGCAAAGAATCTTACCTGCGTCATAAACGCGTGCAGCAATGCCAAGAGCCTGATTTTCTATGTTTTTAGTTGCATCAACGACCAATATAACAACGTCGGCTTTTTCAATCGCGTCTAGTGATTTTAAGGCAGATAATGTTTCTACATCGTCTGTAACGCCTGCCTTACGACGTAATCCCGCCGTATCCATTAAAACAATATCTCGCCCATAAAATTTAGTTGGTATTTTTATCGTATCGCGCGTAATACCGGGGGCGTCAATGACGATTTGACGTTTTTCGCCCAGTACTTTATTTACTAATGTTGATTTACCAACGTTTGGTTGACCCATAATAGCGATTTTTAATTTTTGCGGTATGGCATTGTCCGCTTCACTTTTTTGCGCGTCCGGTGCGATTTTGTCTAAAAAATCATATATTTGTTCAAAACCGGTTTTATGTTCTGCAGAAATTAGAAAAGGTTCACCAAAACCCAGTTTATAAAATTCGTGGACGTCCGCCATACGTTTACCGGATTCGGATTTGTTTGCTAATAGTAATACAGGCGCTTTTGTTTTTCTGCGAACCAGGCGTGCCCATTCAATGTCGGCAGGAGTTAAACCAACGCGTCCATCAACCACAAATAAAACCGCGTCGGAAGAAGAGATTGCCTCTAAAGCCATATTTGTAGAGTCCGCCGCAATACCAGATTTAGCGGTTTCCAGTCCGGCTGTATCAAAAATAGTCCAATTGCGTTCCCGTAAAACGCCGCTAATTGTGTCGCGTGTAACCCCTGGCCGGTCGTGAACTAGCGCGTCACGCGTTCCCGTTAGGGCGTTAAATAATGTAGATTTTCCTGTATTCGGTCGACCCGCAATTGTTAGTTTCAGCATAACTTTTTCCATTGATTTTTTTTTTATTATAAAGCAAAAATATAAATAATCAAATTGGGGGTAAAAATGATGAAGAAAATCAAAAAGGGCTTAAAGCGTCTGAAAGATTTATTGATAAACCCGAAACGCTATTTTACTAAAATTGTTGCAGACGGTAACATGGAAGAATCTATGTTAAAGGCGTTTATATATGGTTTACTTGGCGGCTGCTTAGTATTGTTATTAAAGTTGTTAGGTGGGGCAACCATTACTATCGGGGCTGTGTTTACAGCGTTGATAATAGTTCCCGTTCTGGCAGTTGCTTTGTTATTCGTATTCGGCGGTCTGATGATGTTGGTTTCTGAAATAACAGGCGGTGAACGCGATTGGGAAATTGCAATAAAGGGGCTTGCTTCTGTATTCTTTATTTATCCAGTTGTCTTGGTGCTGAATGCGTTGGCGTTTAATTGCACATCAATGTGGATAATTAGCCTGCTGGTAGATGCATATGTGTTATTCTTGTTCTATAACATTGCGCTTTACTGCATGCGCGGTAAACGTAGTAATGTAATAATAGTAATTGCTATATTAGCATTGTTCTTGGTAACGGTTTATTCTACGGATTATCGTATCGGTTGGTTCATGCTTAAAAATACCAGTGCAACGTTGGCTTGCTTATTGTAATTGTATACTTGATTTTTATCACATTTTGTGATATAATTAAAATCACATAAAAGAAAAGTTTCAGTCCGCCGTCGGCGGACTCTTTTTTTAATCACCCATGCGTTTTAACGCATGGGTTTTTATTTCAAAATAAAAGGATTATAGATGTATTTAATTAAATATACTGGGGACGGACAAACGACCGAGTTTAATTTTGTCTTCCCTTTTTTTAAGTCTGCCGATGTCATAGTATCCGTAAACTCTGAAATATTACCGTCAGGTTCATTTAATGTAAATATAACTGAAGATGTGCAACACGATGGAATGTATTCTGGCGGAAACGTGATTTTTTCCGAGGCTCCGGCATCTGGTGCCGAGATTTGTATATGGAGGAAGATTTCGTTAAGTCGTGTGATAGACTATCAACCGACATTACCGATACAGCCAGAAAATCTTAACGCGGATTTTAATTTCGTATTAGAATATTTGAAAGACTTATATGAATTAGATGGTGATGTCGCTAATATTCAAAATGGATTGCAATTTTTGGATAGCATACAAGAACAGATTGAAAAACTTGGGGATTTCGGAGAATTAGCCCGAAAGGATGAGATACCAGATACAAGCGGTTTTGCACCAATAAATCATACTCATAACATGTCTGCGTATGCAACAAAAATGGCGCTAGAGGGCGTAGAGTTTGATTTAAGCAAAGAAATAGAAGAAAATGCTTTTCCAATAAAGTTTGGACCAGAAGATACAACCGATGCGATAGTAAAAATGCAGCTGCCAAGTGCGGAGAATAATTATTCTTGGTATAGATTATATAAGTCTGGTTGGGTAGAGCAGGGCGGCGTCTGGTCTGGTTCTTTATCTGTTGTTGGTGATAGTAATGCGACAGTAATTATAAGTATACCAATTGAAATGGCAGATTCTAATTATTGCGTAAACTGGATGAATAATACAGGTTTTTCTACCGGTATTGTATGGTTTATGATAATGGCTGAGGCTTTAACCACTACAAGTTTTCAAATACATTTAGGAGCATATGAAGCAACAAGGAATTTTAGGCGTATGACATGGCGTGTTTGTGGTATGGCTGCGCAATAAGGAGGTTTAAAATGTATACATCTGGTCAAATAATAAACAAAGAAGAACACATTAAATTCGCGTCATGGAATAATGTAAACGGTGGTAAAATGTATAGCGTTTCTCTGGGAAATGGGATGTACCGTTTAGAAGCCTTGAAAACGCCAACGGAGGACGAATTAAAGCAAGTAAAACGTAATGAAAGAAATTATTTGTTGCGTCAGACTGATAAATATATGATATCAGACTTTCCAATTACAGAAGAAGAAAAAGAAAGATACAAAGCATATCGACAATATTTACGTGATATACCAGAACAACAAAATTTTCCGAATATGGAAATAAAGACGTTTGAAGAATACAATCAGTAAGTTTAATAAAAAGCCCACGTAATTGTGGGCTTTTTATTTAGAAATAATTTCACCAGTTTCTGCGTTTATTTTTTCTTTTCCTATTTTTATTATTTTATTTTCATATTCTGGTGCTTTCTGGGTATTTATTTCTGTGCGCCAATAAACGGCACCGTCTGAGGTACGTACAGCGTATAAGTAATTATCGGTACCGACAACGAACGCAGTTTGGTCAATTATTATGAATGGAACGGCGGTTCCTATTTCTATGCACCATTTCTTTTCACCTGATGTTGAGTTTATGCGACAAAACGCGTCGCCTAATCCGCCAGCGAATACGGCGCCGTCTTTTATTATAAGTGGGGCAACTATATCTACTATTGATGCGCCACCTGTCATATTGCTGGCGCGAAATACGTCTACAATCCACATTATTTTACGGCTTTTAGGAGCTATTTTTACAACTTCTCCCGTTGTCAGCCCAGCATAAACATAACCGTCTTTGCAAACCGGTGTTTGTTTGCTTGCAACTGCATTATTTGTCGGAAAACCGCTAAAAATTTTTCTATCTCCATTACGAATTACATTAGAAGAGTCTTGAGTATACGGACAATTTTCTATAGATAATTCTGTCGCGGTTTCGGGAAGATTTTTAACGCTTGTGTTTAATATTTTTATGTTAGAAGAATTAAAAATAGGCGTTCGCTCACCGGGTAATATGGGGTCATGTTCTGCGCAGCCGCACATAAACATAAGACAACAAAGCATTCCAATGAGTTTACGCATATTAGTATCTTTCTATTTTTTATCTCAACGCTTGGGCACTGGCAGATATTGATGCCGGCGCATCTTTATCTGATATTATTACGTCCAACCACTTGTTGGCATTTTTGCGGTCGCCTTCGGATAAGTATTTCTGTGCTACTTTTAACCGACCGGTATAGTAGTAAGGCGATTTTTTCGTGTTTAATGGCGCCAAATAGTTTTCTATTTCTTGGGCCGTCATTTCATCGCCACGTAAACCGACTATGTGCAGACGTGCTAAATCACGGAAGTCACGTGAATACCCGTCATTTGCCAACTGTTCCAGTTTTTCTATATCGTTATCTAATAGGTATGCCTGAAACAAAGCCAAATCAGATGTTGCACCGCTTGAATTCTCTGCAACGGAAGCCAACATATTTGCGTCCAATTTTTGTACGGCTAATTCATAGTTTTCAGCAATGGCAATTTTATGTGCGCGATGTGTACGTACACCAATTACAACTGCAGTTGCGATAATCATTATAAGTAAAGCCCCAGCAATTATATAGCGGGAATATTTCTTAATGAATGCCTGTGTCTTTTCATTATTAACTTCTTCCCAGACTTCGCGATATAGGGCGTCTTCGGCATATTCTTCGCGCGTTTTTTTGGTCGGTTTTAACTTTTTATTTCTTTCCAAGATGGATGCCATTTGAAAAATCTCCTCTATTATGGTGGCTTGATAAATCTTATTTTATTGCTATACTATAAAAGTTATGAAAAAGCAAATCAAGAACGCTTTACCGGCAGTACAAAATCAAAGCTTGGTTGTGGCTCGTGGTGTAAACGACGAAACCAGCCTGGCTCAATATATTCAGAATATACAAAAATTTCCGATTCTGTCGGCCGAAGAAGAATACGAATATGCAAAAAAGTGGGTAAAAGACCAGGATAAAGAGGCTGCTGAAAAACTTGTGGCCAGCCATTTGCGTATGGTTGTATCTGTTGCTTATGATTTTCGTAATTATGGCGTCCCTTTTGCAGAACTTATCGCCAGCGGTAATATGGGGTTGATGCAGGCTTTACAGAAGTTTGACCCAGAAAAAGGTTTTAGATTTTCTACGTATGCCATGTTCTGGATAAAGGCGGAAATATACGAGACGATTTTGAATAATTGGTCCATCGTAAAAATAGGGACTTCCGCAAATCAAAAAAGAGTGTTTTTTAATCTGAATAGGGCTAAACGCGCTTTGGGTATAATGGACGGTAATTTATCTGACGACCAGACGAAGCAAATTGCAGATTATTTGAAAGTACCTGAAAACGATGTTCGTCGTATGTCAACGCGTTTGTCCGCAAGAGATGTGTCTTTGAATGCGCCGGCCCATTCCGATGATGATGCCAGAGATGTTTTGTCTAATATGCCGGACGAACGCAGCAGCGTTGAAGATGATATGGAACAATTAGAGTTTAGACGCCGTGGGTATGATCTTTTGCGTAAGAATTTAGAAAAATTACCCGAACGCGATAGGGAAATACTTCGGGCGCGCCGTTTATCTGACCCTGTTGCAACGTTGGAATCTTTGTCGCAGAAATACGGTATATCGCGTGAGCGGGTGCGCCAAATAGAAGAACGTGCGTATAATAAATTACGTGAAGCAATACTTAAAGAAGCCGAGGAAGCGTAAGAATATGAGAATTTCAGTTCCTGCATTTTTATTTTTTTCAGTTGCATTAGTTTCTGGTTCTGCGAACGCATTAGAATATGATAACGGTAGGTTTGGTTTAAAGCTTAATGGCTATGCTACTGGTGGTGTTTTAGAACTCGATTTTGAAACGCCGGATTTCATAGGCGATTGGCGGATTCGCGGTGAAATGGATTACTTGGTTACAGATGGTAATAAGTTAGGCTTGGTTTATGCTATTGATGCGGCCGCCGTTGATGAAGATAAATTTATGCGAGAGGCTTTTTCTTATTGGCAAAATAGTACCTATGGGCGCGCAGAGATTGGGTTTACAGATTCCATTGCGCGTAAGTTAGGTGTTGGTTTGCCAGATGTTGGCGGGTTACGTGTAAACGATAAACCGCTGTTTTATAAGAAAATACATCCGACAGGTCCAGTAATTTCTGATACGACGATTACAACTGGTCGCAGCGCTTTGCGATTAAATTTAGCTACGATGCCCATCGGGACAGCGCAGTACGGTTTGTCTATTTCTGGTATAACAGATGATTATGATTACGCGGTTGACGCTGCCTTAAAAATTCGGCAGCCATCAGGAAAAGTAAAAACCGCATATGCGTTTGGTGCATCTTTTATGTCTCATCCAGACGGATATCGTACGGACGCGTATACGCCACGGGTATATGCAGATTGGCGTGCGCAAGTGTCTGGCGGAATCAACCTGCAATATAATAGTTGGATGTGGGGTCTGACAGCACGATTGATTTATGATGAAAATCCGCTAGGGCCTATATCAGATGGTTTAGCGGTTGGCAGCGGTATTAGTTATGATATCTTAAATTATAGTGTATCATTGACTTATATATTCTCTGATACAGGGGTTTGGAACCGAGATGTTGATGATTATCTAGACCATACAGTAATCGCTTCATTTAGGTATAAGTATAGTGAAAACGTTGATGGTTGGATGTCGCTTGGTATGACGACGGAAACGCCGTTTGTGGCCGTCGGGTTGCGTTTAACCTTCTAAAAAATAACACCAGATTGTCTGGTGTTATTTTTTTATGGGCTCTAATTCTTTCGTTTCTTTTGTTTGCGGAATGTATATTCGTGGATTGCCAGAATAACCAAGCGCTTCATGATGCGCTGGTATCAAGAATTCAGGTAATGGCGTGCATTCTCCCATAGCCATATAGCCCGCTAAACGAGAATCAGCAAAAGCCATTTGTTTATCTGCTTCAATTGGTCTATGATACCAACCTTGGAATATAACTAACTGTTTTTTGTCGTCTAATTTCATAATGTCCATAGGTGAATACAACAGTTCTTCGCTTTTTTCCTCTTTGTCTTTACCGTCTGCCCCCTTTACAGTTTTTAGTTTCATTTTATAACCCATCATTCCTGAGAATTTACTTGCTGTGTCTGGGTCGTTTTGACGTAATACGATTTTCGCCGCGGTCGTTGATATAATGGTTGCCGCTGCGTCGGCACCGTACTTTTCTTGAATCTGGTGTAAGTCCTGACCGATTATTAAGTATGATACTTTCTGACCGCGACCAAGGTCTGGGCCTTGAATAACCGCTTGCAATTTTTGCATTTTCGGCATTTCGTCCAATATGAATAATACAGGATAAGGTCCTAATTTTTCACCGTTATGATCTTGTTCTGGTTTGTTTGCCAATAAAAAGTTTGTCATCAATTCAATAAATATACCGGTAATTGGGTTTAATGCCTCTGCATCCACCATGTTAATAGATAAGTAGACAGTAACAGGTTTTATCTTACCGTCTCTTGGGTCGCGTAATCCGCGTAAATCTGCAAAGTGGAAATCAGAATGACTTGTGCGATTGCGAACAGCCGCGTTACGGAATATGGACAAACCCGCCATAATAGTAGATATGATAGATCCACGTTCTTTATCTGGTGTGTTTGCAAGTTGGGTCAATTCTAATACAGCACGATGTGCGTATGCGTATCTACGTGCTTCTTCTACAGCATTCATAAACAAATCGTGCATAGGATCTTCCATCATAACCATTTGATCGCCCTGACGACGGCGTTCTTCTTGTTGTTGAGCCAAGTTTATTTGACTGGCGTTTATCCAGTCTAAAATCATGGACAAAGATGCTTCGTGTCCGCGCCATGCATCTGGTATGTGTTCCCATGTTCCGATATGAACATAGTTCATCGCATTTAATTCGCCTTTTTGCAATAATGCATATGCAGCATAGGCATTAGGGTCACTCATCATTGACAAGTAATAGTCCCCCAAGACAGCCGCATCTTCTTGGTCAAAAGTGCCTGATGTTATGCGGGCATAAAAATAATCATCTGCTTTGGCGCGCTCAACTTTTGAAATCATAAACTGAATTAAACCAGACAAACCGGCGCGTCCAGATATAGTCCAGTGTGGGTCAGCAGATGAAGAAGTTTTATCTGCAACTAAAACGTTACAAATAGAGTCAACATACAAATCGCGCTGTTCTTGGTTAAAAGGCACATGTTCTGGTGACAGCGGATTCCACGAAGGGTAATAAATACCGCGTTCAGGATCATCTTGCCCAGCCCAGTTCATAATAAACACAGGGCCAACCGTTGACCGATATGCAGATGTACATTGATACAATTCTGGTTTAGGGTCATTTATAATCATTGAAACGTCATTACATTCAAGAATACTTGGTATAACGACACCTTGCGTTTTACCGGTCCCCGGAGGAGCAACGCATAGGGCAGACAAGCATTCATTCATCATCAACGGTTTTTTCTTAAAGTAGCCCAAAACCATCATAAAACCTTTTAACAGCCCCATTTTTTCAATGTCTTCTTTGGTTGCTTTATTGGATGACTTTTCGTCAAATTTATCGTTTCCATATGGGTTAAATTCTTTTACCAAAGTGCTGTCGGCCATAAAAAAGTACGCGATTATAGGCAATAAAGGTGTCAGACAGGCTATATCTGTGCGTAATAAAGTACGTACGAACCAAGCCGGAATTTCCGCAATAACAGACATTCCACCACTTGATATCATGTTGTGGAAATATAGACTGGTCCATTTTGCAGTTGCCGGTGACCAACCATAACGCCAGATATGTTCTATCCAGAAAGATAAAGCGAACGCAAGCGCGCATACCAACCAAATACCAATTGCCCAACGCAAAGACCAAAATAAAGAAGCCATTGGTTTTCGTTGGTGTTCTTTGTATGCGCTAGACTTGAATATATTCAAGCCCTTTGACTTGCCACCGGCTGATAAAATCTTGAACTTTTCGACCATTGTGTTATGATTATATCAGAATTTTACAAGATTATAAATCAGAATTAAAAAAGTTTATGAAAAATATCCCGCGTATATATCTTGGCGAAAAAATAGAAACCGGATTAAAAATTCCGGCGGTTAAAGATATTGCTCATTATTTAAGTCACGTTATGCGTCAGAGTGAATTTCTTGGTTTTGGTGGCGGCCGTGAATTCAACGCTAAATTGACTGATGACGGAAAATTTATTTTTATCTGTGAACAGACGAAACACGTCGACCCTTCAAATGATTTAACCTTGATGTTCTCGCCGATAAAAAGAACTGATGATTTATTAAATATGGCGACTCAGTTAGGTGTGAAAACTTTCCAACCTGTTATTACAGAACATACTGTTACCCAACACATCAATTGGGAACGTATGCAAAAAATAGTTGTTGAGGCGTCTGAACAATCTGGACGTAACAGTGTTCCACAAATTTTACCGGTAAAAAAATTTATTGATATTAACTTATCGGATATTGCTTTTGCCGATGAACGCGCTGCGTATGGTGCTGATTTGACAACGGTTGTACATGATGTAAAAGCGATTTTTGTCGGGCCAGAAGGTGGTTTTTCTGATAAAGAATTTGCGGCATTTGATGCGGCTGGAGCAATCGGTATAAGTTTAGGTAAAACTATATTGCGGGCAGAGTTGGCAGCCGCAATTGCAATTAGTTGGATTGTGTTATGAGCGTTCGTATAGCAAAATTTATTGCAGATAGTGGCATTGCTTCGCGCCGTGCGGCAGAGGATATGATTGCAAACGGGCGGGTTGCAGTAAACGGCAATGTTATAAATACACCCGTCTTTTTCGTTGAAGACAACGACAAAGTTACAGTAGACGGCCTACACATAAATGTGCGGCAGAATACGAAACTTTATGCGTTTCATAAACCTATAAACGTTATGACGACAAGGCGCGATCCAGAAGGAAGACGTACCATATATGATTGTTTGGACGATGAGTATAAAAACTTAAAGTACATCGGTCGTTTAGATTATAAAACAACTGGTTTGCTATTACTTACAAACGACGGTGATTTGGCGCGTCGTTTAACGTTGCCTTCTTCGCACATACCGCGGGAGTATATGGCAAAAGTTTTGAAGGTAGATGAGCAAGGTATAAATCGCGCACGAAGCGGCGTAACTGTTGATGGTATAGTTTACAGACCTATGGTAATAGATGTTATGAAAGATAATGTTTTGCGCGTTCGTGTAACGGAAGGAAAAAAGAACGAAGTGCGTATAGTTTTACGCTCGTGTGGTTGCCCTGTGATTAAGTTGCAGCGCGTTTCTTTCGGTCCGATAAAATTGGGAAATCTATCTGTTGGGGAAATACGTGAAATAGAACAGAAAACGGTTGACGCGTTGTTAAAAACTCTCTAGAATCAAGTAAAAGGAAGAGGGAGTTTCATTATGAAAAAAAATACTACCAGCAAGAATAATAGTTCAAAGAAAGGTGCAATAAACGTTGCCTCAAAAAATGCAAATTCAAAGCAAGCCTTTCATCCTTGGTCTTTATCAATTTATGTTTACTGGTTCATAATTTTGTTCTTTATTGCCGCGGCTTTTTATACGCTGGGACGTAGTCAGGGAACGTGTGATAACGCTATGTCTGGTGTGAATAATGTTGAAATTACTGAAGAGGCTTTATTGCAAGCGTCTGATTATTACGAAAACGCGAAAGCGAAATTAGTTGCTGGTAATATAGCAGAAGCGATTGCAGATTTAACGACGGCAATTGATGCAGGTAACGCTACTGCGGATATGTATATTTTGCGTGGTGAGGCATATATGCAAACGGCAGACTATCGTAACGCATTAACGGATTTCAATAACGCAATTGAAATTGACCAAGTAAACGCGGTTGCATATTATGATAGGGCTTTATTAAATATTCGTTTAGAAGATTATTCAACGGCTTTGAATGATATAAACAATGCGCTGGCGGCTCAAACTGCGAATCCGACGCCTATTTTACAGACTCGTGATTTATATGCTAAACGTGGTCAGTTGAATTTATGGTTAAAAAATTGGGAAGGGGCGGTTGCCGACTATACTAATTCGTTGGCTCGTCCAGACGGTTCGGTAAGTCCAGCTGTTTATGCCGAAAGGGCAGAGGCGTATACTCAGTTAGGAAATTATGCCGATGCTATAAATGATTATGCATCTGCAATTAGGGTCATATCCGAACAGATACAAGGTGCCACAAGCACGGCAGAACGTGAAAGTCTGTCTAGCAATGCAATGTCCTACTTTGAAAAATCTGCGGCTTTGAATTTGGCAATTGGAAACGCGGATGCGGCACGTAGCGATTTAGAGTCTGCGTACACAATTGCGACGGCCTTAGTTGACGATGCCAGCATGACAAGAATTCAAAATCTGATTGCAGAATTGCAATAAAAAACAAAGACAATAAAAAATCCCGCGACCGCGGGATTTTTTATTGTGTGTAATTTTAGTCTTGTGCACCAGCATCAATGATGGCTGTAAATGTTGCTTCTGATACTTTTTTCCCGCTAACCATAGCGATACCGTGGAATTTGTACAAACGCATTTTGGACATGACCAATTCAACGTGTAATTCCAACACGTCACCAGGTTTTACCATATGGGAAAATTTAATTTTTTCCATAGTTGTAAAATAACCCAAATTTTTTCCGTTGGTTATACCTAATTGAGACATCGCAATAAAGCAAGCCGTCTGAGCCAGTGCTTCGATAATCAATACACCCGGCATAATAGGATTACCAGGGAAATGGCCTGCACACCAGAATTCGTCATCTCGTACGTACTTTATGCCAACGCCACTTGTCTCGTTGTATTCGCGTATTTCATCTACTAATCGCATATGACCACGATGTGGAATAACTTTTTCTATACCTTTTGCATCTACCATTTATTTTTCTCCTACGTTTAATTTTTTGCGTTTTTGCGTAACCAAGCATAATGACGCATAAATTCTGTACCAGGTCCAGCCGGATAACCCATGTGACGCTGACCGTCTGGAACATTTCTGAAAACGCCGCTATGTGCACCGACTTCGGCATCGTTACCTATGTGCACGCCATTTGCAATGCCGACTTGACCGGCTAATAAAGCCCTGTCACCGATGACTGTCCCGCCAGCCAATCCTACGCCAGAGGCCAAGAAACATTCAGACCCAATAACCACGCCATGCGCAATCTGGCATAAATTATCAATTTTTGTACCGTCACCAATGCGGGTATCTGTCATGGCACCACGATCAATGCAGGTATTGGCGCCAATTGATACGCGGTTGCCTATCACAACGCGACCAACGTGCGGAATGAAAACATTATGCCCATTTTGACGGGTATAACCGAAACCATCCTTGCCGATAACTGCCCCAGAATGTATTATGCAGTCTGAACCGATAGTAGCATTCTCAATATGAGCCCCTGTTTGTATTATTGTTCCACGTCCGATTGTTACGTTGCGCCCAATATATGCCCCGGGATAAATTTTTACATCTTCTTCTATTACGGCACCACGTTCTATGGTTGCATATTGCCCAACATAAACTGTGCTGCGACGCCGAAAGAATACACCGCGTTCAATAGTAGATTTTTTATTGATTCCAAAGCGTGGTGGTTCGCGATATATTTCACCCAATATCTTTACGATATTTCCACGTGGCGTTTCCGTAATTAGTAACGTTGCCCCCGCTGGTGCATTTTCTACTTGTTCTGGTTGAACTAAAATAACGCTAGCGCGGGTATTTTTCAAAACTTCAATGGGCAATATTTTAAACGCAGAACTATTTTGTTCTGTTGAATAAAAAGCCAATTGACCAGGACGAGCGTCAGCAATAGGGGCAACCCCACGCACTACTGTGTCTGGGTTACCTTTTAATTCAAGACCGAATTTTTCGGCCAACTGACCGGCTGTTGTTTGGGTGGCCGCCGGCATAAACCAACCTTTTATTTTGTTTAACATATCGCGATTATACCCGTTTTTATTCAAAAGGAAAGTAAATATTAGTTAAAAAAATACCGCCGAAAAGGCGGTATTTTTGTTTTTTAGAAACCTTGCGGAGTATCCATTTTAACTTTTGATACTTTTTTATCCAAAGCAGAAATTACTTCGTCTGTAATATCTAAGTTCAATGCGTTCGCACCGACACGGGTGAAACGACCGTCCAATACCATAGATAGGTTTTTCTTCGCAATTACACCCTCAATGATTGGGTTCAAGTGTTCGTTCTGAACTTCGTTCAAAGCCTTTTGAAATGAAATTTCAATGCTTTGAGCGCGTTCTGTCAAACTACGTTGCAATTCCGTCACGCGGTTTTGATAATCTGCGATGCGGCGCTGCAAAGCGTCACGAGATAAAACATCTTGAGATTTTTCTATTTCGGCTTTTTCCGCTTCTAGTTCTTTTTGTTTCTTTTCTAATTCGTCACGTAGTTTATTTTCATATGTTTCGCGTTGCTTTGCCAAATCTTTTAGCACAGCAGCATCTGTTTGAATTGCGTCCATGCGAATTACCGCAATACGTAAATCAGCAGCGTTTGCCGCGTCAGTAGACACAACTTCCATTGCTTCTTCGACGGTCGCGCCGTTACCGCGCAAAGCGCTAATTCCCCAAGCCCCAAGAGCCGCAACTACGATTACAGCAGCAGCAATTACACCGAATTTTACATACTTCTTTACAGCCGGGTCGACTGGTTTTTTGTTTGCCATGATTTCCATCCTTTTTTATGTTATGTTGGCAGTATAACAACAAAAAATATAAAATTCAAAGTGAAAGTTAGACTATTTTTTACACTTTATCTGGCGGGGACTAAGCGTATTTCTATACGTCTGTTGGTTAGTCGCCCGATGTCATCTTGGGCTGCAATAGGTCTTGCCGCACCGCGCCCAACTATAAACATACGTGCCGTACTTATCCCATGTTGGGAAAAGAATACCCCGACTCGTTGAGCCATGTCTAAAGACAATGCTTGTGCTTGTTTGTCTGCCATTGCATCTGTATAACCGGCGATTTCCATGAATGTGGCATCATATTTTTTTAATATCTTGGATATTATATTCAAAGTATCAGCACCGTCTGCTGATATGTCCGCAATATTTAATTCCATTATTGCGTCTCGTACTAAGATTATGACTACATCTGTACCTGCGCGTTGGACGGAAATACCAGGTTTGCGCAAAGAATCGTATAGTTCGTATTCTAAGTTAGTCATATAATTTACGCTGACGGCGGTATCGTTTTGAACTTTGTCGCCATAGTCCATTTTGTTTGATGTATCTATAGAACTTATAAGAGTCCCACCCGCACCTAAAAATACCGGTCGTTTGGCAATTCTTGCGGTTTCTGTCATGTCTGTAAAACTTGCCCCACGCAAGTATTGTGACCACGTTGACCGTTCTGGGCTGTGATATTGAACGCACGCCGTTGTTAAAAGTAGTAACGATAAAATAATATATTTCTTTAGGTTCATTTATACCATTATTCTACTATGAAAGAAATTTGATTTGTATCTGTAGAAAAGCAGTTAGATGAAGAAGTTACTTCTATCCCATTTACTGTTACACGCGTCGCCCATTTAGGAAGAGCCGATGTAAAATATTGGCATTCGCCTTCAGTTAACTGCGTTAGGTTTATTGAATAACCCTTTCCACCGTTTGTCGCTGTAACAGACCAATCGTTTCCGCCAATCGGTGCATTTGTATTATTTAATGCGCCCGCCGATACTAAGTAATCCACCGATAGACCAGTGTAATCACCGCGCATGCCCATCAATAAGTTAGTTTTTTTTGCAATTTGTTCTATTTCAACGGATGCTATTTTGCGCGTTTGATTATTTCTTATTACGTTATACATTCCTATTGCGGCGGCACTCATAAGACCGGCAATGGCAAGTACTCCGATAATTTCAATCATTGATGCACCACGTTCTTGAATCATTTTTCTCTCCGTATTATTTTACACCCACAATTTCTGCGTCGGCGAATAAATCCATAGCACTAGCAACCATTGGATCTGATTCTAATTCTTCTTTCTTTTGTTCAGTGATGGTATGTGTGTTCTGAGATTCTTGAATGCGCTCCAAAGTCCAAATATGACCTGTTTTTTCGTTTAACCAAGTCGCCATTTTATGCGCAAAGTCTGCATCACCACGTCTATCAAAATATTTTATAGTATTATTTGATATTTCTATTACTTCTATGTTACTTGTGTAATAAGAATATAATAATATTTCCTTTGAACTTTGTAGCGCCGTTGCTAAATCATTTGCTGTTTCAACAGACAATTTAGATTTTTGAACCGTTTGCTCTTTGGGTTCTGGATTTTTTGTTTGCGGTTGCGCAGAACGCTGATTTTTTAATATGTCTGTTACAGATGGCATATCGGCAATGTGCATTAAACGTACAATTAGCATATCAAAACATTGCTTTTGATTCCCGGACGCTTGCATTTCTGGTACCGCAGCAACCATAACTTGCCATATTCTTGATAAAGTATTTAGTGATACGTTTGCATCAATCTTTTTAATTTGTTCGCGCTGGTCTGCCGTATACGGGGAATTAGTAACTTCCCCTGCGTGAATTGCTGGGTGCATACGCGTTGCCCAATGTGTCCATTCCATCATATCGTTTAGCAACATTGCTAAATCCGCACCGTTAGTATAAATTTCATCTGCTTTACTTAACGCTGCGGATGTGTCGCCTGATAATAAAGTTTCCATAAAGTTTACGACAACGCCACGGTCGGCACGTTTCAGCATGTCTAAAACAGCCTGTTCGTCAACATGACCACCTGTTTGCGCAATTGCCTGGTCTAATAAAGATAGTCCATCACGTACAGAACCGTCCGCTGCACGTGCAAGAAGTTCGTTTGCTGCGTCGCTTAGTTCTATTTTTTCTTGCCCTGCAATCCAAGCAAAATGTTGCTTTAATGTTTCAACTGGTACGCGAACTAAATCGAAACGTTGGCAACGAGATAAGATGGTTACTGGAACTTTACGAATTTCTGTTGTCGCCAATATAAAAATTACGTGTGCTGGTGGTTCTTCTAACGTTTTTAGTAACGCATTAAATGCGCTGGTAGAAAGCATATGGACTTCGTCAATTATATAAACTTTATAACGACCGTTTGTCGGACGATATTGGGCAGCATCTAATATGTCGCGCATATTATCAACGCCTGTATGTGATGCGGCGTCAATTTCTAAGACGTCAATATGTTGCCCCGCCGCAATGGCACGACAATTTTCACATACACCGCATGGCGATGCAGTTGGTCCATCGGACGATAAACAATTAAGCGCCTTCGCTAAAATACGAGCAGTACTTGTTTTACCCGTACCACGAATACCGGTAAAAATGTAAGCATGTGCAATACGACCCGTATTGATTGCCGTTGTCAATGTTTTGACTAATACATCTTGACCGATAAGGGATTTGAAATCTTGACTGCGATATTTTCGTGCTAAAACTGTGTAACTGCTATCCATTGCTTAAACTTCCTTTGGGGCAAGCATAGCAAAACACAGTAAAATTTCAAGCAGTAAAGTATGATTTTACGACCTAGTTTTTTATTTTTCATTCGTGATGAAATCTGGGAAAGTAGTATCTTCGTCGTCAGAAGAGTCCATTGCGTCAACAACGTCAGTGTTTTCTTCAATTACAGGCGTTTTATCCTTTGGATCACGAGAAGAGTCTATTTTACCTTGTTCAGCATTAACTATGCGACCATAGTGCTCAGCCGCTTGCATTAAACGTTCACGTTCAATTTCATCGGTTGTTTGACGTGCTTGGTCCATATATTGCTTTCTTTTTTGACGCCATTTGTGACAGCGCTGAATCATCAGCCCGACAGACGATTGATTTTTTTTGTTTTGCATATTCGTTTTTTTTGTTTCAGGAAATGTTTAATAGTGTTTTATCACTATCGCTTATTCAACATGTTAAATAATAATGAATCTTAAAAGCGATTGCAATATTTTTTTTCACTTGCTAATATTCCCCGTGTAGGAGGGAAGTTTAATTTGCGCCAACAAAACGGAAATTTTTTATTACAGGCGTTACTTGCCTTGACGCTGATATTTTCGTTCATACCGTTCTTTGCACAGCGGTTGTCTGCTCGTGACGTTGATTCTCAGATGTATGCTTCTACGCAAAAAGTTGAGGTTGCTCAAACTGCAGCAAGAATTTTCGTTCGTGAACGTGCAAATGATTTGCCTTATAATACAACTGTAGTTTCTGGTGATACGTTTGCCGATTTATTAGAATCATATGGTTTGCCGCTTGGTTTTATCCCGCGGACAGCGCTTGGGCAAGATATTTCGTTAGTTATAAATAAAACGCCTATGGCAGTTAGTGCGTATTTGCAACTGACAGGAGGGAATTTGTCGCCAGTGGAACTGGCAGAATTGGCTCGTCGTATAGGGTATTATGCGTCTGTTTCCGGCGATACTATTATGGTTGGTTTGGCTTTGGACGCTGCTTATTCAGATGTAGTACGTAGAAACGAACAGAATTTAGATAATAATGCTTTTCTTACTAATTTAGATATGGGTGGTTTTTCTTTTAATAACGGTGGTGAAATATTTGCGCGACGGGGCGAATTTGATAGCGGTCAATTTAATATGTTGTCTATATATGGGCTTGAAGACGGCAGAAAAGTTCGTAACACAATTGACGTTATGATGGCAGAACGGGCAGTGTTTCAAAGCGCACTTGGTGAATCAGCCTTATCTTTGACTCGGGGTTCTTTATATGCAGGTGATGTTTCTGCTAGAACAATTTCTGCGTTCGGAGATACCGGTAATTTTACGTCAAATGTGGCGGCCGTATATGACTTCGCAATGACTGCCGGAAGAAATAGTTTTTCCGGACCGCTGGATTGGAAAGTAAACGGTGATGTCATAAGCCAAAATATAAACTTTAGTGTAGAACGTTTAGATATAGATTCTTATATAGATGCTTCGCGTGGGCAAGACGTTTACATTGACCCGGATGATTTAGAGTACAGTTCTCGTAGCGGTATTGAGGCGAATAGAGTTATTACATCAAATATAACCATGCGGGATCAGACTTCAGATGCTTTGAATCAGGGTGAAACAGGTGCGGTGGTTTTAGATATTAGACCTGCTGGTACTTCTATTTTACCCGACGTTTTATTAAGCACAATTAGTAATGATGGTTTTGCTATAATCAGTAATCCGTCTTCGGATGACGGAAAAATTCAAAGTTGTAGAGATGTTATATCTAAATTAGATGGTCGTTATAATGCAAAGTCTTTATCACAGTACATCGTTTGTCAGTACTATTTCTGGCGGCGGTTAGAACAAAGAATAAATATAAAACAGTGTTTATTGGAAGGGCGCAGTGACTGCATGTAAAGATAGATTTTTTACGGATTGTGAACGTGGTGCCAGTATGCTAGAAGTTTTACTAGCAATGGCGATCGTCGCCATGGCTACGCCTTTATTATATAGCCAAATTTCCGATACAAATGATAGTTTGCGTAATATAGCGGCGGCAAACAAGATTATAGAATTGCGTAATCCTGTTTTGAATTTCGTTCGTTTGAACCAGAACGACTGGCCAAATGTTGCGCAGATAAAACTATCAGACGAAGAACTAGATGAAATATCAGAAATCCCAGAATCAGGTTTCATAGATAAGTACGTTGTAAATGGCGCAACAATAACAGATGTGTATCTGGCGTTTGATATAGATGGTACGGATTTACAGACGTCTAAGATTGCTAGGCATATAGGTTCTGATGCGGCGGTTGTCGGTAGCGACGGAATTGCGTATGGTCGGACGTGGGCTGTATCTGCGCCAGATTTCAAAGAGGGGAATTTAATATATAGAATATCAGGTGCTTTAAACGGCGATGATAAGACGCGTTACCTACATCGTACGGAGACGGGCGAAGAAAAACTTAATGTGATGTTACGCGATTTGAACATGAATAATAATCGAGTCTATGATGTCGGGGGAATAAGCGCAAAGTCTGCAAAGATAAAAAACGTTTCTGGGCAGTTCATAGAAACTAATAATTTAGTCGCAAATACGTTGTATTTTTCATCTGGTGCTAATTTAGACGGTGAAAATGCGTGGTTAAATTCTATGCGCGTTACCGGTGACATTTCTGGTTTTAGAAATATATATGCAGATAGTTTGAATGGTAATAAGTATACCACGTCGGGTCGGATTATTACGGATAGAGCGACTATTCTAAATTCTATAAACATAGGTAACGTTTTAACGCTGAAATCTGATGATTCTCGTACAGTAAGCGGTTTCTCTGGTATAGTTGCTCATACCGTGTATACTTCATTCATATCAACAGAAGAAATTGTGTTCTATGAAAATTTCGGTCTTACAATATCGGGCGAATTATTGATGTCAACTACTGCGCCGTTAAAAATAGGTAATTGGGTTTTCCCTTCTTTAACACCGCCGATGTTTTATGAATTATATTTATCACGAAGTTCTGTTCCGGCGATGCCTTCAGATAAAGAGTTTTCTGCTATTATGTCTGAAGATTGGGAATTTGTGATGCCAAAGGATGCGCAATGAAGAGGCGTTTGAATAAAATTTTTAACGCAGAAGATGTCAGTCAGCAAGGTTCTATGTTAGTAGAATTATTGATGAGTGTTGCATTGGCCGCAATAATAATGCCTTTCATTTTCAAATATCAGCAAAGCGTTGTTCAGCGGGCAGAAAACAAGGCTATTACCGAACAAATGGAAGACATACAATCTTCCTTGGAAAGATATATAGTTGATCATCGCGAAGAATTACTTACAACTGTTGGACGTAATATAACTCGTATAAATTTATCCGATTTGGAAGAATATGGTTTAAATCCGGATTTGGTGGCAGATGCTTCTGGTCAATATCAATTACGAGTTTTGAAGTCTAGCGATATAGAAGATCGTGCCACTCTTCAGGGGATAATAGTATATTCATCGGAAGAAATAACACCTATGAGAACGCGTGAAATAGTCGCAATGGGCGGTGATTCTATGGGGTTTATCGAAGGTAATCGTGCATATGGTACTTTCGGTGCGTGGCGTACTGATGCGATAGATTTGGGGTTAAATGTAACTGATGGATTAGTTGAAACAACTTCGGTTAATCGTGATAATGCTTTGTACTTATATAGAGTTCCAACGGATAGTGAATCTGATGCGACGATGCTGTCGGGTTTAAATCTGGGGGGGCATGATATAATAAATGCGACATTTTTTAACGCTGCTAATACTGAATTTGCAGAGACTTTAATCTTGGGGGAAACTGTTTCTACAGACGTAGTTTTTCAAAACAGAACTACCTTGGATAAGGTTTTTGAAGTTCAAAATGCAACTGTTGCTGGAACTTTGTCTTCGGATTCAAGAACAATGGAAGTTACCAAAAATTTATCATTAGCAGATGTGGGGAAATTTACTAGTTTCACAACCGGTGATTTATGGGTGACGAATATGACGTTACCAAGTTTATCCATTAATTCTGATGATGGCCCCGCTGTATTAAATATAAATAAATCTTTAGATATGAATGCTGGTAATATTGACGCGATGTTTGTTACGGTTGGTTTTGCCGGGTCTATTACGCCTCGTTTAGTCGTTTACGATAGAATAGAAGATTCAATTAATTCAAACTTTTATTGGGATGCTGCAACTGGTGTTGCTAGTTTTATGGACGTTTCGTTACAAGAATTAAATCGTATGTCTCAGATGGCAGTGTACGAAGAAAAAACCACAAATACAGAAACAGAACGTATATTTAAAACTGTCGTATCAAATAAGAATGCGACAGCATCAGATTATATGAATGCTATAAATGAAATACAAAGAACCGTAAGAGCAAAATATAGTCAGTTGAATTTGGAATAAAATGTGGTATAAATCGTAATATGAAAACAGTATGTGATTTTTGTAAAACAGAATATTCGTTAGATATGGCTCCTAATGGACCTGTGAAATGCGCGGTTTGCGGTCATACATGGACTGTACAGCGGCCGCCTCGTCGTAATTCTATCTTGGTTTTTATAGCTGCATTATGTGCTTTGTTGGCGGCATTGGTTTTTGCAGTTGCTGTTTTATATCAATATAAGGCCAAAGAAATTCGTGAGAAACCCGTTATTGCAGAAATTAGTGATGTGCAAATAGATACCGATGAAAATGGGCGAAAATTTTTCGTGGTTTCTGGGCGTGTTGTGAATAGGTCAGAGCAAATTTATGGTGCCCCTGGTTTGGTAATCGTTTCATATGATGCAAAAGGTAATGTTGTTGCGCGTCAACGTTTTTTACCGTCTGCGACATTGTTAGATGCTGGCAATGATGTAAAATTTAACCATAAATTGTCTGTACCTACTGAAAATGTTGAAAAGATTGCCGTTGAAATAGAAAACCAGAGGAAATAAAATGAAACGATTTTTATTCATTCTTGTGGCTATTTGTGTATCTTTTGGGGGGGCGTTCGCGGAAGACGGTGGTGCCACGACACCAACTCAAAATCCCGGTTATTCACAGGGGCAAAAACCTGGTCGTGACCCGACGCCAAGTCAACCTCGCATAAGTATTTTTTCTACCAGTACTGACTGGGAAGGTTTAACTGGATTAAGATATTCTGAATATCGCGGAAAATTTATACCGTCTTCTAAGTTAGTTGGTCGCGGTTTAGTTTTGTATTATTTAGATGGGTTCCCTTGTTATGGTTTAGGTGAAGGGGTGCGTGTTTGGGTTGGTCCTAATAATAAGCATGAGGGAGAACTAAGAATTGCATGTTTGTATGCCCCAGAAGAAATAAAGTTTACTTGGCGTAATGCTACGCGTGAAGCGGATCAAGCAGAAAGTACAGGAATACTTATTTGTCCAGTTGAAAGTTCTGGGCGCGAGTTGACCATAGATTTAGAAAAGTGTGAAAAAGGTCCAGATTGGTCTGAATATAAATAGGTTTTGTATGTCAGAAGTTCGTGATTTTATTGTGTCTGATTCAGAGGCCGGCAGTAGATTAGATAAACTTCTGGCGGTGAATATGTCAGATTTTTCTCGTAGTGAAATTCAGCGTTTTAATGTCACGGTAAATGGAAATGCGGAAAAGTTTTCTTATAAATTGCGTCGCGGAGATAAAATAGAGGTTATTATTCCGGAAAGAAAAACCAACGTTGCCGCAGAAAATATTTCAAAAGATTTTGATTTAGATATTTTATACGAGGATAAGGATATCATTGTTATAAACAAACCGCGCGGTGTTGTAATGTATCCGTCTGCAGGTAATCAAACGGGTACTCTTGTGCAGAATATTTTAGGGCACACAAATTTATCTGCGCTGGGTGGTGAAACGCGTCCAGGTGTCGTTCATAGATTGGATAAAGATACCAGCGGCGTAATGGTATTTGCTAAATCTGATGCCGCATTTCGCGGTTTGGTAAAAATTTTTACCGCGCACGATTTGACGCGAAAGTATATTGCGTTTGTATGGGGGGTACCAAATTGGGATGGGGCGGATATTACAGGTAATATAGCACGTTCGTCACGAAACCGTCAGAAGATGACAATGGTGAAGACTGGCGGGAAACCGGCTTATACAAAAGTTTCTGTTGCAGATGTTTGGACTCGGGCCGGGGTTTCGGAATTTAGATGTACTTTATTAACGGGGCGTACTCATCAAATTCGCGTTCATTTATCGGCACATGGTTTTCCTGTGTTATGTGACCCTGTATATGGGCGGGCTTCAAATAGATTGGCAAGCGTAAAGAATCAAGATTTATTAGATTTTTTGAAAAATCATGACGGTCAGATGTTGCATGCGGAAGTTCTGGATTTTGAGCACCCTGTTACAGGTGAAAAGATGCACTTTAAGGCTCGGTTACCAGAAGATATGTCGGATTTAAAAGCAATATTAGATGAAATAGGGTAATGAAAAAAAATAAATGGGGTTTTATCCCCCAATTTTTTATCAAATGTTTATAAATTCGTGTATTTTTCCTTTGTCTGTTTTTGATTTTATGTTATACTTAATGTAATAAGTATGGAGTGAGTCGAATGAACTTTCTGAAAAAATCAATTGGTTTCTTAGCCGTTTGTGGCGTTGTACCTGCGGCGTATGCTTTGACTGCGCGTCCCAGCATTGTCGGAACGGCTTCGTCTAGATTGCCGACAATGACTGCGTATATAAACAGTTCAAATTCTTCATCTTCAACATCAAATTTGTTGGATAATGCAGAATGCATTGATGCGTATACATCTTGCTTGAAGGGGACTGATGTCTGTGGCGCTAATTTTGAAGAATGTACGACGAAAGTTTTATTCCATGGGAAAATGCCGTTATGCTTAAGTACATTGGCGCAATGTTCTGCATCTGGTGTAAACGCATTATTTGGAACTTCTTCGACTACATCTTTATCAAATGTTGCGTCTAAAAATTCATACGGCGAAGTTACGGATTATACATATCCAACAGACGGCAGTGTATTGGGACAGATGATTACGGGGGCCGCAATTTCAAATATGTATAGTACCGGTGACTGCGTGCGTCGTTATACGACTTGCTTACAACGTGACAATGTATGCGGTGCAGATTTTGAATTGTGCACGACAAATACAGAATTCAGAAAGCAAATGGTATACTGTGATTCTACATTAGCACGCTGCCAGAGTGAGGGTAAAATAGAACTGTTTGGTTCCGCAACTGTAACCGGCAATCCAGCAGCTGATAGTCGCGTTGGTATAATGATTAGTGAAGGTGCAGCCTTGGCGGCGGTAAATGCTGTATCTACCTGTTACAAGGTCGTTGACCAGTGTATTTTGAATGCTTGCGCAACAAATCCATATAAATGTAACGAAGAATCAACCGTTAGCACAATTGATCTGGTTGACGCTATAAACAGTGGAACAGAAGTTGATGCGGCGACTATAACAGCGTCTGTTGACACCAATAGCAGCTCAGCAGTTCAGTCTTATATTAAAAACGCTTGTTTGAATACAATTGGTTCAAATAAGTATTGCTATGCAACATTCTTGGGTAATGGTGCAATGCCTTCGTCTTCTCAGTTAAGCGACGAAATGAATCAAGAAGATATTTTTGGTGATGCATATGCGTCTCGTATGAATTCTTCAATGAAGGCTCGTATTGCAGAATTGATAGAACAATTTGATAGCGAAGCGAAATCTAATTGTATGAACACAATAAAATCTTGTGCCATGCGTGTTTGTGGTGGTGGCAGTGGTGCCGCATGTTACTCACAAGTGTTTGGTACAATTGATAAGACTATCAATAATGCTGTAAGTTATGAAGAAATCAAAACGGGATGTTCTGATATCGTAAATACAGATCCGTATTGTAAGTATGCCGCGGCAAATCCAGATAGTACTGGTGGTTATACATATACGTATATAAATAATGACGCATTTGATACTTTGTTCCCAAAGTACAGCAGTAATAGCGGTGACCCAATCGGTGTAATTGCCGCATTGAACGCTTCTTTGGCGACAAGTTATAGCGATGCGGCAATCGCTCAGATGCGCACGCAGTGCGAAGCGGTCGCAAAAAGTTGCGTTCGTTCTATGTGCGGTTCTGATTACAGCAGTTGTTATCGTAATCGTACTGATATTTATTCATCATTGACCCAATCTGGCGATTCTTCGTTTGATTCCAGTATGAATAAAGTGGGCGGTGTGTTGGATTATACTGTTGTTCTGGGGTTGTGTTTGGATACTGTTAAAAATGCATCTGTATGTCAGGAACATTTGGCCATTGAACAGAACAAATTGAAAATTGCAGAGTCTTCAAATAGTGCATCTTCATGGGGTGCGGCGACGAATGTTCGTGAAGGTTGGATTGATGCTGGTGCAGCGACTCAGGTTACGGCTACGCTAAATCAAGTTCAAGCAACTGATGATAGCGGTAATCCATTGTGTACGGCATCTGATGGCAGCCAAGGCGTTTGCTATTCAGTAGATGCAACTGGAAAGGTATACGATACACCTGTATACACTTCATATTCTACATATCTGCAGACGCAGGCGGCATCTACATTGTTCCGTGATTTGGTATATGACCTGGAAAAAGAGGCTCAGGCTATATACAACAAGAAACTGACAGAAGAACAGAATATGTGCTTGGCAGCAAATAGCGGCGGCATAATGGGCGCTAATGATACAGGCAGCACATATATGTGGGTAAAGTTAAAGGGCAAAAACGTACCAAGCGATTATAGTATAATGGGATTGGAACGTAGCGACTTTAATCCAAGTAATGAATTATATGGTTCTTTCTGCAGCGTTCAGGTAAGGTTACAGTCTGATGACATGGATATTCAGAAAGCAATGAACGGAGCGGATTGGGCAACGGCATACTTTGCGGTTGGCGATACCTTTACTTGCGGCAGCTGGATACCAGCAGATACATTGGAAGAATTGGCAAATGCGGCTGTAGACGAAGCAACTGCATCTCAACGCGAAAGTCAGAATAGAACCGCGTTCTGGACGACATTATTGGGCAGTGTTGGCGGTATAGTTGGCGGTGCGTATTTAGGCAGCGGCATCCAGAAGGGAAATGTATTTGGCGGTATCACCGGGTTGAATGAAAATAAAAATAATGAAAATAAGGCGGTTAAATTTATAACTGCTATAGAAAAAGAGATCAATACTGGTAATGCAAATTCAGTAAGCTTAAGCAATGTTTCTGGTTGGATGACATCTTTGGAATCAGAAGCCAAAAAACAAAAGGTGGCTGATAGCACCATTAGCGCTGCGAAGAATTCGGTGGCAGCATGGATTTCTGCACAAACCGCAGTAAATAACGCTGGTAAATCTGTGACAGAATCTCAAACTCAAGCGTTAGGAAACGCTAAAACTCAGGCCATAAATGCACTGGGCGTTTTGAAGACGGCTTGTGAAAATACAGATTCTTCATCTGAAGCGAAGAATCAGTGGTTGGCGCCAACATTGGGGGCTGTGGTTACGGGTGTTGCAGGTGGGTTGTTAGTAAATAAGGCAACACGTGATATCCAAGCGTCTAATTTAAGTGCCGCTGAGAAGGCAGCTTACGAAGAATGGATGAATAATGTCGGTAAGCATATAAAGTGCTATATCGGTACCGATGAAGCAGGACAATATGGTGACATTTTAAGCGTAAGTATGGAATAATAAAAAAAACCGCCAATTGGCGGTTTTTTTATCGTATGTTCGCTTTCTGTTTCAAGAATTCTATTTTTGCTTTTATAGCGCTAAATTCAATGTGGTTTATAGATATTCGTTCGTTTATGAAATTTAATGCGTCATTTATCTGAGTAGACGTGTAATTATTTAGAACGTATACAAGTTCGTTTTTAGAGTGATACAATATAGTATTTGTTATTTTAGATATATGCTTTGATTGACCCAAGTTGCTATAATTTATACGTAGTGCACCAAGGTCTATTATTGTGTTGCCAAGGAAGTTAGCGCAGTTTTTATCTAATAGAGAGTATTTACGCAAAGCTTCAAATGGTCTGTGTATTTTGTTTTTTATAGGTTTCGCTTCTGTATAAGGATATATCAAATATATTTGACCGCGTTGATTACTGATGCCAGCTGTAGATATTTTTCGAAACTTCTTTTGACCTAAATATTTTTTACCGCCAATTAGAAAAGAATTCTGTAATTCGGTGTCATGATAATATGAATTTATTGAGGCCTCGCTAGTATCGCAATGGTATATTTTCCATACGTATTTTTTATCGCCCGGGATTTGTAAAGTGTATGTTTTTGAAAATGTTCCAGAACCCAAATAACGAATTTCAATTTCTTGTTTAATTATTTTTGATATTTGTTCTGCAAAATTTCTTAATATGTCTTTATTTATATACGGTTGCAGCATATTATTGTCTGGCGTATATAATTGAGTTGTTGTTTGCTTAAATAATTTATGCAGCTGTTTAGTTGCACTTCCTCGTTTTGTTGCGGGTATCTTTTTTATCCAAGAATATGGGAAAGCACCAGGATTTTTATAACCTGCCAAAGCGATGGAAGTAAGTTCTTCTGATGAAACAGGATGTTTTTTTAACCATCTGGTACAAGATTGTTTTACAGCGCTGCGTTTAACAGGTTTTATTTTTCTTAATAGGTTATCAATTGTTATGTCGGAAAGTTCCCCAAAGCAATTTTGTGCAGATGTATATTCCTCTGAATATTTTTTAATATATTTAATATAAATTGGTATTTTCTGTATATGCTGTTTTACTTTGCTAATATTTGCTTTGGTAAAAGTAAAATCTTTATTTGATATGTATTTAGATATAGCGTCTCGTAAAATTGTTTGATATTGGTCAATTCTTTCATCAGATTTATGCGTCGCTTTATATTTCCACATATAATAGTCAAATTCCTGCAACATTAAATACTTTCGGCAAGCTTTTATAGATTCAGATAACGTATCTTCTATAAAGCGGTATTGTTTTTTATCTCCCACGTTCAGACAAACTTTACTGCTTGGGTCATAGAACGTGGTTAAGTCTACTTTTTGCACCTTTGATATTCTTATATTACCGATGTTTCTAACGTTTGATTCGTAATAATATTTACCGGAATATTTTTTTAGGTGTTGGACTATCTGAAGATTTTTATCGTTTACGACTATGGTTTTAAGATTTTCAAATAAAGATAATGGAAATAGTCTAAAACGTTTGTTTGGAATATGAATGGTTTTTATATTTGGGCAGCGCTTGAAAGGAGCGTAATTGATAAAACTTATGTTTTTGCCGAAGTAAATGCTGTCCAACTTATAATTGTCTTCGAATATCGGTGTGTTTATCTTTGACATAGAATCTGGAAAATATATTTTACGTAATCCAGGAATGGCAGAACCTACGCCTTCTAGTATATCGGTTACTCCTTCTGGTATGCGCAGTACCCCCTGTTCATCAAGGTCATCTTTGGATACGTATAAAAGCGTGCCTTTTTCAATAATCATATTCAATATATTATACTAAAATTATATTTTGTCAATATTTAATAAGGTTAAAGTTTATTGTGGGTAATATTGTTGATTTTTATCTTTTCTGTTTGTAATTTTTATGTTAAAATTGCAGGTAAGAGAGAATATGAAGAATATATCCAGATTTTTATTAGTTGCGCTTGCACTGTGTGGCGTAAACGCTTATGCGGCGGCGCCCGTGGCTACGACTGTTGGCAGTAATTTGACGGCGTTTAATGGTAATTCCGGGGCTACTAATAATGCAATGTGGAACAGTTATATGAACCCAAGGGCAAATAGTGCCACAACCACAACGCCCACGGCAGATTTTGGTAATTGTAATGCAGTGATTTTGCGGTGTGCGCAGCCGAAATGTGCAAATGGTGGGTGTGCGTCATTGGAAATTGCCCGACCGATAGTTTCTGGTTGTGTTGAGTCAAATTCTTCATGTAAGCAATACGGTGACAATTTAATAGAATATATTTCTGCGCAATTGGTGGCGGATTCTAACGCTGCGGCGCAGCAGGCGGCGGCAGACGCTCAGGTTGCTGCGGCTAATGCGGCGGCACAGCAAAGTGCACAACAAATGGCTCAAATGCAGCAGCAAATGGTACAGATGCAACAACAAATGCAGCAACAAAGTGCAGATACTGCGGCGCAAATTCAGGCAGCGCTAGCGCAACAACAGCAGGCTACAAGTCAGGCCATCGCGGATGCGGCGGCGGCTTCAAGTGCGGCAACAGTTGCATCTATGCCAACGCAGCAATCAAGTTCAAGTGTAAGTAGTGCTACGACAACTTCTGCGGCAACGACAAGTTCAACAAATACATCTGGTTTAACTACGGCTCAACAATTAGCTGCGGCATCCGGAATTTCTGCTGATTTATTGGCTCGTGAACAGATTTCAGGACAGATTTTAACGAAAATTGAAAATGCGGAAGTCGCTTTAAAATCGGCTAAGGCGGCAATGGATACGGCGTTTGCATATGCCGGATGTAATTCTACGGGCAGTAATTGTACAGGACCGAAAAGAGTTTCTACATTTAAGAACAAGGCTATGGAGTTCTTTGACCCATATAACGATGTTTTAGATGAAGTTTATGATGCCTTGATTTTGGCGCAATCTGTCGGTGTTGATATTACAGATATTTATATGATGCTGAACGGCACATGTAATGCATGGGGGCAATATCTGTGCGCAGAAGGTCAAGTAATGCATTATAACGATAAGAATTGTCCGGATGGTAAATCTGTGCCCGTTGAAACGAACGGTGGCGTTGTATCCGGTGGTGCAGATTGTAAAATAGGTCAGGTTGTACCGATGTCAGATGGCGGTTGTCAATTGATAAAAGTTTTAGAAGACGAGGCAGAGGTTCAACGTAATTGGCTGTATCCAGAAACCGGCGAAGGCGGCGTTCAGGTTCGTATAGGTTGTGCGTCAGAGATTTTGGATAATTCAACCTTATTTCGTAATCGCCGTGGTCAGGCGTCAATAGATATAGAAACTTTACAAAGAATCATAGAGCAGGATGCACCATCTGCATACGGTTCAAATGGCATATTTGGTGGCACGACAACGCCCGAAAATGATGGTTTGCCGTATTGTAAATTAAATGAAAAAACGTACCGTGATTTACAGAAAATAGCGGCTTTAAAAGATTTACCAGATAAAATTTGCGTAACTGAATCAGAGATGAAGAAAATAGCATCGGAAGGTACGTTGATAGCAGAGACGAATAGTGAATCCGTTGCGGGGTATTATCAACAGTGTTCCGCTGTAAAGGGTGTAGAATTAGCAAAATGTTTATGTAATGCGAAATCTGGTGTATGGCACTATTGGGACGATTCGAAAAAATCTTGTGAGTGCTTCAAACATGGCCCAGAAACAGAGACGTTTGATTATAATAAGTTAGAATGCGTAAGCGATAAAGAAAACACCGCCAAAGATGTTAGCAATGTGACATTAAGCACGAATTCATCTACAAGTAATGATTCTTCGTACTTCTCTTGGATTCAAAAGAATGATCCTTTTGGGGTACAGGCTACATTGACAGATTGGCAGAATACTGCCGAGGCAAATGAAATAAATACACGGTTTACTTATTGTCTGACTTACGGTGGTACATGGGATATAGAAAATAACAGTTGTGATTGTTCTGGTACAGGTGAAAATTTTGTTAAGTGTTTGACAAATGCGAAATAAAGAGTGATGAATACGAAAAATAAATTTTTATCAAATGTTCAAAAAGCAGAACGTAAAGTTGCTGTTATGCTGCTGGTGGCGTTATGCGTTGTTGCACCTGTACGTGCAGCGACAGATAACGGTTGCAATGAAAGTGATAACGATTATATAACCCCAGAATTAGCGTTATGCAGCACTCATGTTTATAACATTGGACTTACAGAGAATTCTGATAATGAAGCAAATAAGCAAATAATGCGTGACGTTGTCGCATTAAAATCTACTGTAATGATGCAACAGATGTATAAGCAGTACGAGTATCTTGATGCAACATTAAAACGCTTAAAAACGCAATTAGAACGTGAAATTTTAACGGCCAAATTAGAAGCGGCAGGTGCATCAACTGGTACGTCTTCTTCTGGGAGTACTTCTGCTAGTTACACCGATAGAAATATTTATTTGGCAGGAACAAGTAATTGTAATAATGAAAGTACGATATCAGGCGTTTTTACGTGTCTGCGAAATAATTATAATTTGATTTATAATATGTCTAGTAGCGGAACAAACATATCAACCGAACTTAGAAAGCAGTTGGCTAACGATTGTGAGGTAGTTCGTCAAAATGCTTCTGGTGCAGGTTTAGACTCAAGTTCTTTGACAGCAGTTACTAACGGGAGCGATAAAATTGATTGTACAAATTTTTCTAATATAAAAGGCAGAACTGAGTTTCAGAAGTGTTTAGATGCGTTGAATGTTCAGATTCGTAATGCTACAAGTAATTTGACTCAAAAAACTCAGCAACAAAATAATCAACAGTTTCGTTAATAAAACATCGCATTAGCGGTGTTTTTTTACCGCAGGGGGCGAGTTATTCTGTCCCTTTGAATAATTCCACTCGGTGCCGTTTTTTTTCTTACCGAATTAAATAATTAAAAATAAAGGTTGTTTACAAGTATAAAAAACGCCCCGGGGTTGAGTCGGGGCGTTTCTTGGCTTTTCCTTTTCGTCCGAAGACGTTCTCTCTCCGTGCCGTGTTATGGGCACAAAGCCAACTGCTTTAACACGTTCTGGACGTCGTTGTTTACAGATACTGTAATTTCACGTTGTAGCCCATCTGTATACGTATAGTTGAATTTATAATTTGCAAATTCTGGGAATTCTTTATATGCCTGCTGGAACGGTGCCAGCATCGCATAGAACCATTGGCGACCACGGCATAGGCAACCGTTACGAACGTCCGCCGCAACCGCTGCGGTCGCGGTGTTAGGATATTTCGTATCTAGTTCCGTATCTGTCATCATCAAGCAGCGTGCCCCAAAACCATAGAAGTTAGCGTCGTCAGATAAGAATTTATATACCAATCCATCTGTGGCACCTGCTTGTTTTAATGCATATGCCATACCGTCTGTACAGCAAGCGTTTGCAGAACCCATAAGCATCTTATAACGTTCTAACAATGGTGCAGCCAACGGATTGTTCGCTGTTATATCCTCATCGCAACGAGCGGCACTAATAAATTCGTTCATTTTGTCCGCCCGAATTTTTGGGCTGCGTGGAGAAACTGTTTCGCGGATTATAGGTTTCCTGCGCCATATTTCACATTCCGTTTCCGTTTCAAACGGGCATCCATCACTGCGACCAAATGTTACAGTTACTAATTTTGTTAAGTCTTGAGCCACATATTCTGGTTTCGGAGAAGGAAGTGTAATATGCTGAACAGGTGAATTATCAACAACTGTAACATTTTGTTCCGTTGTTACGGTTTCTACACCTGAATCATTACAGGCTTCTTCTACGGTTACATTATCCGAAGTCCATAAATTTTCGCTTGGTTTTTTCGGATTTAATAATTCTTCAACGCGTGCGCGGGTCGCGGCAGCATCTTCCATATTTTGTTTATACAAATCAACTATGCTTATTTGCCCCTTTCTTAGCGGGTTTTCTGCCACGACCGTTGCAACGGGATCCGTTGGCGCATCTGCCTCGCGAATATACAATTCTGGCATTGGTTGCAAGAACCAATCTGTATAGTCTTTGTATTTATAACTGGAAATAGAATCATCCCAGATAGGTACACCGTCACGCCAATCAACGGTCTTGTCGTAACCACGTGGGTCATATTCGCCAGCAGTTCCATCCCATACTGGTGGGCGAGTATCTGTTGGTACAGGTTTTATTGATAACAACTTTACTTCGCGCATAGGCTCTGGTGCCGGATATATGTATTGCGGTATTTGCGACCGTACAGCTTCTGGTGCATTATGGACTTGCCCCATAGTTAAAACAGTTGGGTAACTAACTGTTTCTGAAGTTTCAGTTATAAAATAGCAACCGTCCCCGTCGCATTCGGACGCTAGGACTGGATTCATCCCGCATAAACATAGCAAAGATGACAAAATAAGAATTCTACTTTTCATATCTTGAATAATATCACAAAAAAAGCCATTTTTGAACACAAATTTAAGTGTTTTTTTGTTGAGAGTTTTTTCTTTGTTTTGTTATAGTAATTTATGTAAATCAAAATAACCTTTTCTTATGGGGGAAAAAATGAAAAAAACTTCAATTTTTGTTATGTTGACTATGCTGGTAATGCCGGCTTTTGCAGAAACAACAGAAACTTTGCCGGCAGAGACAATGGATACTGCTGTTGAAAGCCAACCAATTTCTATGGAAGAAACCAAACCGATAAATCCTGATATTAAATTTCCTCATGGTTTAGAACTTGGGGTCGGGATTTCGGCAACTAGTGGTTTAAATGGTTTTATTGGTTATGCAAATAAAAACTTCGATTCGTTTTGGTTAAAGCGTTTGGGGTTTCGTGCGGATTTTGGAACAACTGCTCCGCTGAAATCAATGATAAATTCTGGCATTGACGCGGTTATGGGCGATGAAGGTATTGATATTGGAGAGGGTATTTCAATTAAAGATGCATCTATTGAATCAAAACATTTTGCCGCTTTGATAGATTTTTATCCTTTTGGTAATACTTGGTTCTTGGGCGGAATAAGGGTAACGGGCGGTTATTATTTCGGTAACTTAGAATTATCGGCCAATCTGACAGGTAAGGTTGACGGTTTACCAGATTCTGAATTTGCGTTCAGTTTGAATGGCACAGATTATAAGTATGTTGGTAATGAGGTTCACGGCACAGCAAATGCAGATTGGAATTATCGCGGTCCTTATTTGGGTGCTGGGTTTGATTTAGGTATTATCGCCGGGTTCAAGATTTATATGGATGCGGGTGTAGTATTTACCAGCAAAACAGCACAGTTGGGCTTGGACTTACCGACGGATAATTTGCAGAAATGGAACGGTATGTCTTGGGAAGAGGTGGATTTATCAGGAATAACCGAATTTGAACAGGCTAAGCGAGATGCTTTGGCAGATGCGCAGAGCGAATTAGATAAATTGAACTTTTACCCAATGGTAAAAATAGGTTTTATGTATCGTTTTTAGTTTTTTTGTGTTGATTACGAACCGCCGAATCGGCGGTTTTTCATTTGCTTTATAAGGCACCCGAATCGAAAAAGGGGGCTTTTCGAATCGTGTAAAAACGAATAAAAGAAAAAAGATAAAAAATTTTTTGTTTCAAAAATGGCGGAATTCTGGCATTTTTTGTTTTTTGTTAAAAAAGATAAAAATTATTTTCTAAAAAACGCTTGACTTTTTCTGATTTTCGACTCATACTATGCGGGCTTTCAAGTTGGGAATATTTCAAAAACACTCTCAACCCCTGAAATTCTGCGGTTAACGGAACGACCATAAGAATAGGGTTCTCGTTAAATACGCAAACATTGTGAATAAAAGCAGCTCATCAAAAAGATTTTTGATGTAAATCAAGAATCAATTCAAGAAGGGATGTGCAGACAGTTGAATTTGGAAATATCCAAACTTTGACTAAGTCAAAAGTGCATATCCTAGACAGGTAGTAGGTTTGCAATAGTAGAACCTCGTTAAAACTTGTCTTGCGAATATATATGTAAAGACGAACTGATTAAAGTCAGCTTAGTTTAGTATGCACGGGACTTAACTACAGGTTTTTTAAAACTTGAGAGTTTGATCCTGGCTCAGAACGAACGCTGGCGGCAGGTCTTAGGCATGCAAGTCGA